>JAFLDV010000024.1 GCA_017302255.1 Gammaproteobacteria bacterium
ATCACTAGCCTTACACAACTGAGTTTAAAAGAAGATGTGCAAGCTGTGCAGCAAAAAACCGAAACCTTCGCCAAATTGCTGTCGCAACAACTTAGTAAAGAAATTGGGTTGCCAGTGCAATTTAATGCACCGACTATCGATGAAAAGCAACTAATGAAAGATTTGTTGGAACTTGTCCGTGTTGATATGCGCTATCAAGGTGAAATGCCCAAGCGCGGCATTGTGGACCGTCTTTCCGAAGGCCGCAAAAGCGTATTTATGGTGTTGATGGTCGTGTCGTTGCTGGGGACCATGCTTGGCAGTAGTGAGCTGCGTAATTCTAAATGGCTCGGTTTTGTGCTGCTACCGATGTTTATTGGCTCGGTGATTTATACCTATTATTCATGGCAGCAAGAAGATCAACATCGATTTGAAAAAGAGCTAGGTAAAGTGAAGGACGAGCTGCAGTCCAGCACCAAGCGCTTAATGACTGAGCTTAACAGGCTGAAATTACAGCATATTACTCTGCACCTCGACCGTTTAAAAAAACAATGGCAACAGCAAGTGGAACAGTTGTTACGAGAACATCAGCAGCGCAATACGCAACAATCGGAGCTAGAAAAGAGTAAGGCGCGGGCGCGTTTGCAGGGCATTGCAAAACAGGTTCGTGATTGGGAGGGGTATCGCTTTCAGGTGCAAAAATTAACGACCGAAAGTGAGCAATTTGGAAAAAAAGTAGCAGAGCTTATGCGAAATGCCGTACAGCGCCAGTGAACCAAACTTTGACAGTAAAGCAAGTATTCACCGCGACTCAAGCTTTAGCGGCAAATAACGTGGCGATAAATTAATTAACCAGAGATATTTTATGCAACGCGAACAACACCTTGAACAATTAGGCTTAGCGAGTAATGCAAATAATGCCGACATAGAAGCCGCAATTGCGCAAAAACGTGAACAATTACAGCAGCGCCTAGCTACAGCCCCGACCGAAGCGTTGCAAGCGAAATATCAAGCCGCATTGACGAGCTTAGCTGCAAGTGAGGCAGCCTTGTTAACGCCAACCCATCGAGATATCTCCGCTTCTTTATTTGATGATATGCCGCAAACGGCGAGTCAATTTGACGATGCCGCCTTGAGTACAGTGCGCTTGCAGCCTGGTACTCTCTTAGCCTCGCGCTATGAAATCAAAGGCCAAATTGGCCAAGGCGGTATGGGGGCTGTTTACCAAGCCTTTGATAAAAACACCAATGAAGATATTGCAGTGAAGGTGATGCAGCCAAGTTTGCTGAATAACGAGCGTGCGAGAGAGCGCTTTTTAAATGAGGCGCGCATTTCGCAAAAACTAAGTCACCCCAATATCGTTAATGTGTTTGATGTGCAACAAGATGGTGAGCTGTTCTTTTTAACGATGGAATTACTCGAAGGCCAAGACTTACGCCAAGCGATGCAGCAGCGCAAATTAGCAAGGCAGTTGTTTTCCATTGAAGAAGCTTTAGATATCGCAAAGGCGGTTGGCGCAGCCTTGACTTACGCACACAAATTCACCATTCATCGCGATATCAAACCAGAGAATATCTGGGTGAGTGCTGATGGTGATATCAAAATTATGGACTTTGGGATTGCTCAAGTGCAAAGCACCAGTCAGCGCACCAAAACAGGTGCTGCGATGGGCACTGCGTACTACATGGCGCCAGAGCAGCTGAAGGGCTCAAAAGACATTGATGGCCGTGCTGACCAATACGCATTGGCGGTGATGCTCTATGAATTACTCAGTGGTGAAGTGCCAGCGGGGATGATTGAACCACTGCCTCAGCATCGCAAAGATGTGAGTAAAAGTTTTGCCGCAGCGGTGCATAAAGCGCTCGCAACTAAAGCTGAAAACCGCTTTGCCACTTTAGATGAATTTATTACCGCCCTATCTGCCAATAGCAGTGTATTACCTACACTCCCCAGCATCAGCCCAAAAACCTTAGGTTTAGCTGCAGGCATTATTGCCGTCATTGCCACTGGCGTATGGGTAAGCCAAGGCAATTGGTCAAGTGAGGGTTTAAAGCAGCTATTACCCCAAAGCCAAGCGGAGCTAAGTCAGCAAAAAGCGCAGCTGGCTAAATTGGTAGGCCAAATCAATGTGACCAAAAAACGCCTTGAAGAAAGCCGCAGCAAACTTGCACAAGACTTAAGAGATGCAGAGCGAGAGCAGGGTAATAGCAAGGCATTAAAATCATGGCAAGCACTGACCGAGCAACACCTATTTAACGGCAATCAAATCAGTGAGCTTGAAGGTGAGCTTGCGATGGCAGAAACCTTTAATCGAGATGGTGAATTTAACCAGGCGAACCAAAGTTACCAAAAGGTGCTGAAAGGCTATAACCAGCAATTGACTGAATTTAACGCTGCAGGACAGCTTTACGGTGCAAGTCAACAAACCGCCAATGCAAAAAACCAATGGTTTGAAGTAAAAAGCGAATACAGCTTAACCGACCCAGCAGCAGTTCAACAGGCCCTCAAGCAAGAGCAACAAGCAGAGGATGCCACCAACAAAGGGGTGTTTACTGAAGCATTAAACGCTTGGCAACAAGCCCAAAATAGCTGGCAACAAGCGCCAAACGAGCGAGGTGAGGATATCGCTGCAGTGAAAGCGCAGTGGCGGCAAAATGAACTTGATGCGCAAACGCGCGCTAAAGCTGAGGCGCAAGAGCGTTCGCGCTTAGCGGCGTTAGCGAAGGCAAAAGCTAAGGCGGAGGCGGAGGCAAAGGAGCAAGCTCAGGTGAAGGTTAGGGAAGCTGAAATTCGAGAGGCTGCACTTGTAGAGGAATATGTTGGCCAATTAGTCATCATCCCCGCCGGCAGTTTTATGATGGGTTGTAGCGAGGGTGATAGCGAATGTTTTGATGATGAAAAACCGCAACACAGCGTCCATATCCAAAGCTTTAAACTGATGAGCATCGAAGTAACCTTCGCCATGTGGGATGCCTGCGTTGCTGCAGGGGGGTGCAGTTATCAACCTGAAGATAAAGGATGGGGGCGCAGCAATCGCCCGGTGATATATGTCAGTTACGAAGACATTACCCAGCAATTTATCCCATGGCTCAATCAAGCCAGTGGCCAGCGCTTTCGCTTACCCACTGAAGCTGAGTGGGAATATGCCGCCCGAGCGGGCAGTTCAACCAAATATAGTTGGGGGAATAGCATCAGCTGCAGCCAAGCTCGATATGGTCAGTCCGATGGTGATTGCGGTAATGCAAGGAGCACCTTGCCAGTGAAATCCTTTTCCGCCAATGCTTTTGGGCTTTACGATATGCATGGCAATGTGTGGGAGTGGGCTGCTGATTGCTGGAATGACAATTACCAAGGCGCTCCAAGCAATGGGAGTGCTTGGCAAAGTGGTGATTGCGAGAGGCTCGTGTTGCGCGGCGGCTCGTGGCTCAATGGTCCTCGGCTCGTGCGCGTGTCTGACCGGAACGGGTACTCTGCTTCGGACCGGAACTTCAACTACGGCTTTCGATTGGCCCAGGACCTTTAAGGGAGCGCAGCGAGCGTTCCTGCGCTTGCAAAGCGCGGTCTGGGCCGAAGGCCCTTTCTGCCCGCTTGCGGGCATTCGCTTGTTGCTTTTGGTGCAGGCCCGGGCAGCGGGTCTGCACCTTCGTTATAAATTTATACTCTATTGAGCTTATTTAGTGCATTGTGAGCGCCATCATTGTGAGCGTCATTGTGAGCGTCATTGTGAGCATCATTGTGAGCATCATTGTGAGCATCATTGTGAGCGCTATAGCATGCCCACTTGTGGCGACCTTCGCTGCATTTAATCGGGGCCGCAACTTGGATTCTGTGATTTTTTCTGCTTACACGCCTCGGCAATGTCTTTGGCTTTAGCTTCAATTCCTTGGATGCGAGTATTCAATCGCTTTACTGAGCGAAGCATGCCTTCCAATTGCCGCACGCCATTGGTGGCATCACCGCGACTTGTTCGCACATTGGATTGCGCTGTTTCGCATTGCCCGCGAAGTTCAATCGCCGCCTTTAACTGGCTCCCGCAAGTGACTTGTGCGTTATAAGCATCTAATTTGTAGTCCTTGGCTTGGGTGACAGCTTTTTCAGCGCGCTGCAGCAGGTTCGTAAATTCATTTTCGGCTGTTTTTGCGGCAGCTTGCGCGTCGCCAAGTAGGGTGGCAATTTCGCTGCTTTTTGTTTCAAGCTGCTCTTTGGCTTCATCGGCGCTAGTGGTGCGGCCTGATAGCAGAGTAAGGATATTTTTAAGGTTGTTTAAATCCCCCTGCGCCTGACTAATTGCATCTGTACTGGCTTTTAGTTGGTTGGTTGCTGCAGTTTGCTTTTCGTTTGCCTGAGTGACTGCACTTACCGCATTTAAAAGTTCTGTTTGGGCTGAGTTGGCAGCTGCTGTGGCCTGAGTTGCAGCTTGATTGGCGTGGGTTAACTCTTGATTGGCTTGACCAAGCGCTTGCGCAGTTTGTGCTGCAGTTTGTTGTGAACGCGCAGTAGCTTGGGTCGCCGCTGCTTTATCCTCTTCTGCTTTAGCAAGTGCGGCAGCGCTTTGTTGTTCGGCATGCGTGGCTTGCTCTGCGCTTTGGTGGCTTTTTTCGGTGTGTTGCAAGGCTTGTTGTTCGGCGGCATCCGCTTGTTTTGCGGCGGTAGTTGCGTTGCCCTCAGCTTGTTTGGCCCCTGCGGCGGCTTGTTTGGCTGATTCTTGGCTTACAGTGGCTTGCTCACTGGCTTGTTCTGCAGCTTCAGCACTGGCTTTGGCCTGTTCGACAGCAGTTTGTACTTGCTGCAAATCGGCTGCTGCAGTCGCGGCTGCATCAGCAGCTTTTTCTGCAGCCTGACCTGCAATGCCTGCTAACACTTTAGCATTCCCTTGTGCTTGCAGTGCATGCTGGAGTTGTTGTGTGCTGTAAAGTGATTGATTCGATGCGACATTCGCAGCTTGTTCAGCCGAATTGGCATATGCAAAGGCTTCACCAGCAACGTTGGTTGCCTGTTGTTGCTGGTAAGTGCTGGTATTTGCACTATGACTGGCATGTTGAGCCTGTTCGTTGGAGCTCTGATTTGCCTGCGCCGCATGCTGTGCCTCTTCGGCGCTCTGCTGGTTCGCAGTACGTGAGCCTTGGGCGGCGTGTTCTGCCGATGCCGCAGTGGCAGTGGTTTGTTCAAGGGCTGCTTGGCTGCTAGCTAACAATTCTGCGATTTGCTGTGCACGTTGTTGTGCTACTTGGCTATTCTGCTGTGCTTGGTTGGCGAAAGTTTCTGCTTGCCGTGCCGCGACATTTGCCTGGTTGGCACTTTGAAAGGCTTGTTGCAGCTGAGCCGTTGCTTGCTGATTGGCGCCTCCAGCCAGTTGGACTGCTTGTAATGCTTGCTGTAGTGCTAACGTCGCGCTATGCGCTTGTTGCTGTGTTTGTTCTAGGGCTTGATTTGCCTGTGCGGCCGTTGTGGCTGCATGTTGTGCAGCCAATAGCGCAGCTTGATGTTCGTTTGCGCTCAGGCTCGCCGCTTGTTGAGCCTGAGTCGCCGCGAACTGTGCGCTTTGGGCAAACGATGTGTCATGGATTGGCGCCTTGGTCATTGATGCCTCCGTTAAACGCAAATTTTCGCGATATTTTGCATGGCTTCGTTCGCTTCATTTTCAACGCTGTGCATATCCTCAAGCAAGAGCCTGGCTTGATCGACTAGTTTCACCACTTCATTCGAACCCGCCTGCGCGTCATCAGCAGCGGTTTTAGCCATCTCACAAACATCAATGGTTTTTGTGCGTAAATCGACTGCTGTTTGATTTTCTTTCCAAGCACCCTCAGCTGCTTTTTTTGCTTCAACCGCATAACTTTCAGCATTGCTTGCGGCCTCTGCGGCTTTTGTCTGCATTTTGTTCAGTAATGAGGCGAGTTCTTTACTTTTTTCCAGCGCATCGTTTTTTAATTTTTCTGCGGCATTTCGCGCTGATTGTGCTTGCCGGAGATACTCTTCGGCTTTAGCTAAGAAGCCGCGCGCATCGGAAAGGACTTGGTTAACCTCATCGGCATTTTTGTCAGCTTTGGATGCTGCTTCGGTTGCGGAACTTGCGGCACTTGTCGCGAGTGCGACTTGGGCTGCTGCTTGCGCTGCTGCTTGGGCGCTTTGATTTGCTTCCCCCTGCGCCTGATTGGCTGCGCTATTGGCTTGCGATGCTGCGCCAGCCGCTTGGCTTGCTTGGCTGGTGGCTTGTTGTGCAGCGGCTAAGCTCTCAGCGGCAGAACTACTGGCATTGGCATGTGCTGCCGCGGTCTGCTGGGCTTCTTGGGTTGCTTTTTCACTGGCTTGTTGGGCTTTTTCTGCTTCGGTTTGCGCTTGTTTAGCTTGTTCTGCTGCATCTTCAGCGGCCTTGGTTGCCGCTTGTTGTTGCGCTTGCGCTTGCTCTGACGCCTGTTCGGCTTCCACTTGTTCCGCTTTCACGGCTTGAGCAACAAACTGCGCCTGTTCTGATTGTCCTTGCGCAAACGTCGCAGCATTATTCGCTAGCGCAGCGTCTTTAGTTGCACTCTCAGCAGCGATACTAGAATTGGTTGCACTCGCATTCGCTTGGTCTGCTGCAGTGATTGCTTCTTCACTTTCAGATCTAGCTGTATTAGCAGCAGCTTCAGCCTCTAGTGAAGCCTGGCGCGCTTGTTCGCCCGCGGTTTGGGCGGCTTGCGCATCTTGCTGCGCTTCCCTTGCCGCTATTTCTGCTGCTCTCGCTTGACCACTGGCATCATGTGCCGCTGTTGTTGCTTGGTTTGCTTGTTGTTCAGCGGTGCTTGCCGCTTGGCTTGCGCTTGCTGAGTAATTCCCAGCTTGTGCGGCTGCACTTGCCGCCGTATTGGCTTGTTGCTGTGCTTCGGCCGCGGCACTTGCCGCTGCTGTTGCGCCTTGTTCAGCTTGGCTGGCTGATTGATTAACACTTGCTGCAGCTTGACTGGCTTGACTGGCGGCACCTTCAGTAGTGCTAGCAAAATTCTGGCTTTGGGTAGCGTTCTGCTCCGAACTATTTGCTGCCTGATTTGCTTGTTCTGCTAACCGCTGGGCTTCCTGCGCTGATTGCGCTGAAGCGATCGCTTGCTGCTGCGCTTCATTCGCGGCTGCACCCGCTTGACCTGCAGTGTGTTGGCTTTGTTGCATAGCTTCCGCGCTATTAGCACTGTGCTGCTGTGAAAGATTGGAGGCCTGTTGGGATTGACCTGCTTGGTTTTGAGCCATGCCAGCTTCGGCTTGCGAGCGCTGCTGCTCCATCCCAGCTTGCTGTGCTGCTTGTTGCGCGTTTTCCGCTTCCTGACGAGCCCGTGCAAGTTGTTGCTCGGCTTCGGCGTTGAGTTGGTTTACGTTATTTGTTGCCATAATGAACCATCCTAAGGTTGCGGTAAATGTGACATGGCCAATGACTGTTTAATGTATCAGCCTGAAACGAACTGGTGAAGGAGAGTCGCAAAAATTTAAGTGTTTTCTGAATAAATTATGTGAATATTTCACGAGATATGGTTGCGGGAAACATCTGAAATTTCTAGCATGGGTGGTGTTAACGCCAGCATGTCAATCAAATTTTTACTAAATTCAGTAACCTCTGATTTGAAATTTAAACATATTTTGTCGACTCACAAGGCAAATACTTATGAAAAATATTGCTTACACACTGATGTTTTTTTTCGTTGTTCATGCTCGAGCTGAGCCGAATTCAGAATCCTTGCAGCATTATGCCGAACAGTTTAATAAGCATGCATTGATGGAATACGATTATCAATTTCACTTATCTAAAATAAACTACGCCGCAATTATCAATATCTTGGTGGATATTAATAAACTAAAACAGCCACTTAAGTTTGACATTCATGGGCATACGGGTTCATTTTGTCGGCTGGATGGGGATGTTCAATTACCTACGGACTTCAAACCCGAGCAAGCAGCTGATCTTGTTTGCGGTGCTAGCTTGGAATATCAAATTGCGATTGGCCATACCTATGCACAGCTGATGGCTGATATGGTTAAAAGCTTAGTTCCTAAAGCTCAGGTCGATGTGGTGTCATATGGAAGTGAGGTGCCGCGAGCTGCATATCCGACATTAAAACCGAAAAATTCTGAAGAGCTAAAGGCGTGGAACCAAATTGCCGCACAAAATAACCGTGTAGAGTTGGTAATAGTGCCCTGATTAGAGCCCTGATGAATTGATTATTTTGCTGTAATTTGTTCATTAATTTTTGATACTAATTTCAGTGGATTTAGATAAAGCGGATTTTTTGCCCCTGAATTTTATGTTTTGAATTTCGGTGAAAAAATGGATGAACAACTGTAAGTTGCTTATGGAGTAGAAGATCGAGTAGGTATTCCAGCGAGTGGTATTTTGTTGATTCGGCAGTATCAATTTAAAAACGGCAAGTTGAAACTAAGAAAAGAATATAAAATGCCATTTGAAAGCTATTCAGTGCCTACTTGCTAAAAAATTTAGTCTACATTTGACTGTGCAAAGTATGTCTTATAAATGGCTCAGATTTGTAGCTATTTGATTTTTACTAACCTAAATCCGATGAAAGGTAACCTTTTATTTGCAGGTAAAGAATAGTCCTCGCAGATGTAGGGGTTATCATGAAAAAATGAAGCGCCTAATGCAAAAACTTCATCACATGAATCATCTGCACAACTTGATGTGAATTCCGAAACGTTTGATTGCATTCCATTTAATCCAGACACATCTGATTGTTGGCTGGATACAGGTCTGGTGTGTTTCGGATTATCCACGTTAACATCGCTCTCTTCGCTATAAATTTTAGGGTTTGCTAGCAGGGATGCATATCGCCATTCATCCGCTGTAGGAAGTCGATATTTACCTGCACCTTTGTTATTTAGCCATTCGATGTAAGCCTGAATATCGACCAAAGCTAGACAAACCACAGGTTCATAATCAGTTTGCAGAAACCCCGGATTTTGCCAGCTTTTCGAGTTTACCCACACACCATCGTAAGGCCGACAAGCCTTTTGCCCTTCTGAAGCTCGTTCCGCTAGCGTCACATAACCAGTCTCTGCAATAAATTTGCGGAACATCGCAACTGTTGTTTCATGCTGAGCGATTTCAAATTCAGATATTGTCGCTTGGAATTTTTTCTCAATAGTGGTACCACAGGGAACAGCGATAGGAGGACATGCATAGTCCAACTGACCAGCAGTGATCTTCACAAAAGGAATTAAATCCGGTTCTGGTGATGTCGCGCATCCACCCAAAAACAATACTGTAAAAAGTAAAAATGAATTTTTCATTCGATACATAACTCCCTTTGCTTTTTGACACGTTCAAGCATGAACCTTAAAACCTAATTGCATCAGTTTTCGATTCTCTGCTCAACTGAAAACACAAAGTAACATTCTTGGCAAGCAACCGCTTTCCATCAACTTGAAGCGATTGGTGCCAAATTGAAACATTATGAATTGGTTTATTCGTAGTTGAAACCATGATGTTCACCGCATATGAACGATCGGCGTTTAAAGCGTTTAGTTACTGAAAAAACTGCGTTTCGCTTATCGTAATTTTTATTGCTAAGTGTCTTTGGCATGATGCCATCCAGGCAGGAAAATTTCACAGATTTAAATTTTAGAGCGTAAATGAAATTAGCCAATATGCTGCTCAATCTGACATTTGGTTGTCCAGTCGACTTTAAGGAGTTTCGCGTCGATCTTTTCATCGACGTTCAGTTCACGCTAAATTGACTAAAGCGCGTTTCATCGAAGAAGGTGTTTGGTCGGTGTGCACTCAGTGAAATTTAACGCTGGCAATGCTGATAGTTCGCAGCTTGGAAATACATCGTTGGCAAGCATCTTGTGTTGAAAAGGGGGGTAAATTGACTTAAAAGCTAATCAAATTTTTACGCAATAATTTTCCAGCTTTTGTCACAGCAAGCCAAAACCCGAACCCGCAGATTTTTAATTTCCCCAAGCGCTAACTAATTCAGTTCATTGATAAAAATAAATCAAAGCAAAAGCTAAGTTAAAAGCATTTAAGGTCAATTAATAGCAATTATTGTCACAGAATTTTGTGACAAACTTTTGGGCAGGGGAGAAATGTCTGAAGGTCAAAAATTTGATTTTTTAGGAACAAAAAAATTGTGAAAATTTCGAGTCGACGAAAATTTTCGTCACAACCACGTCACAGGTTTTCGGTTTTAGAAACAAGAAAATCCCTTAAAAAGGGAAGTCTATGTAAATCAGTGAGTTATAAACTGGTAAATTTGGTTGCGGGAGCCGGATTTGAACCGACGACCTTCGGGTTATGAGCCCGACGAGCTACCAGGCTGCTCCATCCCGCGTCCATGAGTTATCCCTGAGCAGATGAGATAACTTGTTGATGTGCATGACGTTAATTGATGACCTTCGGAAAAATCAGTCACAATTGGTTGCGGGAGCCGGATTTGAACCGACGACCTTCGGGTTATGAGCCCGACGAGCTACCAGGCTGCTCCATCCCGCGTCCGTCATTGCGGGGCGCATCTTATGGTTTTTAAGAATGGATAGCAAGCATTCATTTTGGCTATTTCATCATTTCTGGTTTGATTGCCGCTTTATTCAGCAATTGGGAGTGTTTTGCGCTTTTTATCAGCAAATTAATCGGATCCTTGCTAAAAATCGCCCGGCGATAACGCTACTGCTTCTGCTATACTGTGCGCCATTTTGTTGAAGGGTAGTGGGTATGTTGCAATTTTGGGCTTTAACCTCGAAAGGGGTCGAAGAAGTGTTAGCGACTGAAATTAATCAGTCTGGCGCACAAGTAACGAAACTAGGGCTTGGCGCAGTTCGCTTTGACGCGACTATTGAGCAGGCGATGTATTTGTGTTTATGGTCGCGTTTGGCGACTCGCATTATGCAGCAAATTCATCAGGTCAATGTCGATGAGCAATCGGACGTTTACACTTTGGCGAGCGAAATTCGCTGGTCCGACTATATGTCATTGTCGCAAAGCTTGGCTGTTGAGTGCGTCGGCAAACATCCCACTATAGATAACACCCAATTCGGCGCTATGCGCGTCAAAGACGCTATCGTCGATCAGTTCCGTGAAGCAACCGGTGAGCGTCCAAACGTCGATCGTTTAGAGCCAGACGTTCGCTTTCAATTACGCATGGAGCGCCAGAGCTTTTATTTCTTGCAGGATTTTTCTGGCCCATCAATGCACCAACGTGGCTATCGCAAAGAGCAAGGCGAAGCGCCGTTAAAAGAGCATTTAGCCGCGGCCTTATTAATTCGTTCTGGCTGGCAACCAACACAACCGCTATTCGACCCATTCTGTGGTAGCGGTACTTTATTAATTGAAGCAGTGTTGATGGCTCGCAATTTAGCGCCTGGTTTAAAACGTGTTGCTTTTGCTTTTGAAAAATATGCAAATTTTGACATGTCTTTATGGAGTTCAATGCGTGCCAAGGCCCTTGGTGAGCGCAAAGCTATTGCTGAAGGCGTGCGTTTTGTGGGTTCTGATTTAGATCCACGTCAGCTTGAAAAAGCCAAACAAAACGCAAACCGTGCCGGTATTGGCGAGTTTATTGAATTTAAACTTGGTGATGCAACGGCGCTTGAATCGCTGGCGACTGAAATTCCTGGGGTTATTGTGACCAACCCGCCATACGGCGAACGGCTGGGCGACTTACCGACATTAATCCCAATTTACGCAGCCTTTTCATTAGCGCTGAAACAGCATTTTGCTAATTGGCGTTTGGCGATTATTACTTCAAATTCTGATTTGCTGCGCGCGCTCAAATTGTCACGCTTAAAGTCATACAAGTTCAACAACGGTCCGCTTGAGTGTGAATTCACCTTATTTGACCTGACTGAAAAGCAAGTGCAAATCAGCACCGCCGCGCCATCCATTTTCTTTACTGAAAGCTCATCTTTCGCTAATCGTTTGAAAAAGAACGTGAAACAACTGGAGAAATGGGCAAAACGCGAAGGCATTAGCTGCTACCGCCTGTACGATGCGGATATTCCAGAATACAACGTTGCAGTTGATTGGTACGACGGCGAAGTTGTGATCCACGAATACGCTGCGCCTTCTAATGTCGACGAGCAAATTGCGCAAAAGCGTTTGTTTGATATCGTCAACTTAGTGCCGCAAGTGCTTGGTATTTCCAGTGATGCGATGGTGCTTAAGGTTCGCGAGAAACAAAAAGGCAAAGAGCAGTACCAAGCGCTAGCCAAAGCTGGTCAGTACAAGCAAGTTGCTGAATATGGTGCGAAATTCTTAGTTAATCTTCGGGACTATTTAGATACTGGTTTATTTTTAGATCACCGCCTGACTCGTCGTTCTATCCAGCAACAAGCCGCTGGCAAATCGGTATTAAACCTGTTTGCTTACACCGGCACAGCATCAGTGCATGCAGCTGTTGGTGGTGCTAAGACTGTTACTACTGTTGATATGTCAAACACTTATCTTGACTGGGCAAAACGCAATTTTGACCTCAACGGCTTAGCCGGCAAGCAATATCAGTTTGTGCAAGCGAACGTGTTGGATTGGCTGCAAAGCTGTCATAACCAGTTTGACTTGATATTCGTTGATCCACCGACCTTCTCTAATTCCAAACGCATGGAAGATACTTGGGATGTGCAACGAGACCATCTGAAATTGTTAGGGCTCATTGGTAAGTTGGTCGCTCCTGGCGGTAAGGTGATTTTCTCTAACAACAAACGCCGCTTTAAGTTAGATGCGGGGGCGCTTACCGAGCAAGGTTGGAGCATTAAAGATGTGAGTGCACAAAGTTTGCCGGAAGATTTCAAACGTAACCCGCATATTCATGTGTGTTTTGAGTTAACTAGAGGCTAAGATGCTGATTTTATACAGCACATGGGGTTGTCATCTCTGTGAAGATGCCGAAAAGTTGCTAGTAGAGTCATGTGCAACTTTTCGCGTGGTAGACATTGTCGATGACCCACAAGCTTTTGAATTGTATCGGACTGCAATCCCTGTAGTCGTTAGCGCTGATACTGCTGCAGATGCTGCTTTACAGCGCTTATTTTGGCCTTTTGATCAACATCGCTTGGCAGAGTTTATCAACGATTTGTCGATGGCAAGCGAAGGAAATTAGTCGTGGAATTATTACGTTTTCAGCAAGCATGTTTAGCATTTGGTACTCACCCGGTGCTTGATCATGTGGATTTCAGTTTGTTTGCAGGTGAGCGTGTTTGTTTGGTCGGCCGTAACGGCGCAGGCAAATCGTCAATGCTCAAAGTGTTGACCGGTCAACAAGTGTTGGACGATGGTCAGGTTGTTAAAGAAAGTAATGTGGTGCTGGCTCGTTTAGAACAAGATCCGCCAGCGCGCATTGATGTGCAAATTGGTGATTTCATCCGTGAAGGCGCCGGCGATTTAGCTGAAAAACAAGCGCGTTTTTACCGCTTAGCTGATGAGTTGCATGAAGCGACCGACGCGCAATTACGCGAATTTGGCGATTTGCAGGCTGAACTCGATGCTCGTGATGGTTGGCAGCTCGAGGCGAGAATTCAAGCGTTATGCGAACAATTCGAAATGGATCCACAAGCCACACTTGCCAGTTTATCCGGCGGTTGGTTACGTAAAGCTGCTTTGGCGCGGGCGTTAATTGCCAAGCCGAACATTCTGCTACTCGACGAACCAACCAACCATTTGGACGTTGCAGCTATTCAATGGCTTGAACAGTTTGTGATTAACTTTAGCGGTGCCATCATTTTCGTATCGCATGACCGTGCTTTTATTCGTAATGTTGCAACTCGCATTATCGACCTTGATCGTGGTGAACTCACTTCGCATCCAGGCGATTATGCGGCCTATTTAGAGCGCAAAGCGAAAATGCTGGAAGTTGAGCAGCAGCATAATGCACTGTTTGATAAGAAATTAGCCGACGAAGAAGTCTGGATCCGTCAGGGAATTAAAGCGCGGCGTACTCGTAACGAAGGTCGGGTGCGGGCGTTAAAAGAGCTGCGCAAAGAACGTGCGGCTCGGGTTGAGCAGCTTGGCAAAGTCGATTTTGCAATTGAGCAAGCGGCGAAATCTGGCAAATTGGTGTTTGAAGGCAAGAACCTTGAGCTGTCGTTTGGCAACAAACCAATTTTGAAAAACTTCAATTTCTTGTTGATGCGCGGCGACCGTGTGGCGTTAGTTGGGCCAAATGGCGTCGGTAAAACTAGTTTAATCAAGATCTTACTCGACGAATACGCGCCAGCATCAGGCGATGTTAAACGCGGTACCAACCTTGAAGTGGCTTACTTTGACCAACATCGTATGGCGTTGAATCTCGATGCTACTGTGCAGGATAACGTTGCCGACGGCCGTCAGGAAATCACCCAAAACGGTCAAACGAGACATGTGTTGAGTTACCTGCAGGATTTCTTATTTGCCCCGGCTCGGGCGCGCACACCTGTGCGTGCACTTTCTGGTGGTGAGAAAAACAGGTTGTTGTTAGCACGTTTGTTTGCAAAACCAAGCAACTTACTGATCCTCGACGAACCAACTAACGACTTAGATGTTGAAACTTTGGAGTTGCTTGAAGACATTTTAGAGCAGTACCAAGGTACAGTAATCTTGGTTAGCCATGACCGTGAATTTGTCAATAACACGGTAACTAGTTCGTTGTGGTTTAAAGGAAACGGGCAGATTGTTGAAATCGCAGGAGGTTATGACGATGTTATTGCCTTCCAAAAAATGCAAAACAGCAATTCTGAGCCGAAAAAAGCCCAAAGCGAACAAATAAATACAAAAGCTGAGCCACAAATCGCTGTACAGGCTTTAGCTCAGAGCGCGAAGAAGTTATCATACAAAGAGAAACGCGAGCTGGAACTGTTACCAGCTGAAATAGAACAACTAGATGCCGCGCTTAATGCATTACAACTGCAAGTGAATGATCCGGATTTTTTCCGGAAAAGCGCCGAAACTACAACCGCTATATTGAACCAATTACAGCAGACTGAGTCGAAGCTGGCACACGCTTATGAGCGATGGGAACAATTAGAAGCATTAAACCAGCAGTAGCAGGGGATTTGAATGAAATTTACGCCGATGTTTGTCGCATTATTACCAGCGCTTACGGTATTTGCGAGTCAGGCTGCCACTTATCAGGTTGTTGAACTGGGACCGCTTTCGACGCATAAATCGACTTTTTCGCAAGCGATCAACAATAACAACCAATCTATCGGAAATGCGTCGGATCTATACAACTATCCAGTTGATTTGGATGAAATTAATTTCGATGCACCGATTATTACCAGTAATTTATCTGCGGTAGAAATTGAAGATACAAAAAAGGGTAACGTTTCAGCGAGAGCACTGTCTGTGTTACTGCAATATTTGTCTGAGCAGTCTACAAACTACACAGTTCAACGTTACGCTCGCACCTACCCAGTTCGTTTAGATACCAAGCAAATGGTTCGTATTCGTGAAACGTCTACAGTTCAGACAAACAACGAATATTTGATTGATATCAATGATTTAAATCATACTGTTGGTCACGCAACTGCGCCGTTCAAACAGCAGCGTTTTACTCCTGCTGCCACACAGAACCAACCAAACCCTGTTGAGCAAAATTTATGGGTGCCGGAAAAATCGCATTTAAAAGCGATTTTAACCACAGATAAAGGTTCGTTCACCTTAGAGCCTTTTTACAATGATGTCGGTGGTGGTTTTGCCATCTCTCGCGGTTTGAATAACACTGGCACTATCATTGGTTTTGGTAGTACGGCGATGTCTGCAGAATCAGAAGCCGTGATTAAAGCAAACTGTGACGGCGGTCAGACCCCTGAGCTACTTTGTTTTTATCAGACTGCCCTTGCGGATCCATACCAAAGCAACGGTTTAGTTTGGCAGTTAGACAGCTTCGGCAAGCCAGGTGTACCTCGTGTGTTGAAAGTATTTGGTGATCGTTACACCGGTCAGCCTCACACTTTAAATCAATACACAGGGATTACTTATACAAGTACGCCAAATGATTTAAATGATGCGGGCCTCGTTGTTGGTCATTCAACTTGGTCAGACAGTGCGGATATTCGCTATAACGGCAATACGGGGCGTGACGAGGTTTATTCTGCGATCCATGCTGCTGTTTTTGACGGCGATGAAATTAAACACTTTATTGATGACCAAGAGTGGCTGGGTAGTTCAGCGACAAGTATCAATAACAAAGGTTTAGTCGTTGGTTATGCCAATAAAATTATTACTAGCGCCATTCGCAGTAAGTTTTTTATCTATGACTACAATACTGACCGTTTAACTTTCCCTGCGGATTTGTTTGAAACTGCAACGACAACACCAAAGAAAATCAATGATAACAATAAAATCGTTGGTATAACTGAAGTGTTTACGCCTGGTACCAGTGCTCGTAGTAACGTTGGTTTCGTCTATGACTTACCAACCAATACTTTCAAAGATTTGAATTCACTGCTGCAATGTAACTCAGGTTATAACATCGTTTCAGCAGACGATATCAACGAAAATAACGTGATTCTGGCAACAGCGGTAAAGCAAGTTGAAAAGCGTGATGTTAAAGGCGAGCTTGTATTGGATAGCGCTGGTAACGTCATTAAAGAGCCGGTAGCGATTTCAGTTCAGTTGAACCCAATCGCCAATGGCACTATCGACAACTGCAGTACAGAACTCTCTGAGGGTTATGAGCGTCAAGGCGGTGCAGTCCATTTCGGTTGGATGTCGTTATTGCTGATGCTTGGCTTCTTCCGTCGTAAATAATTTCGTATTTAAAGTCAAAAAGCCCCGAGTAGGGGCTTTTTTTATGCCTAGCGTTTCGCCCACGCGGCGCTATAGTCGGATTTAGAGCTGGATTTAGAGCTGGATAGGTAGTCGTTAATGCTGAGCCATTAGAATGGCATCGGAAAGGTCGAATACTAAGATTGCCGTCACAATTACAATAACGGCGTCAGCATGCGGCATAGCTCTTGGCTTATAGGGTTTAAGTATCTGGCTTAAGTATTAGGCTTACGCAGTGGGCTTAGCTTAGCGCGAAAATCTGTCTTTCGAGTGCAACCATACCAAGACAAAGCCAGATACCTAAATGAGAAAAAAGTTCCGTAAAAAAAATTTAATTTATTTTGTCGACAAATTGCAATAAAACTCAGAACTTTAGGGAAAGTCAATCAATAAAGTTGTTTTTTCAAGGTTGAACCTTTTTCACGAAGAGACTATCTATTAAGTACGACTTGCAGCACTTGTCGTGTTGTGGGGTCGTTTTATTATCCTAGAGTTGAGGAAGACTGCCGTATGAAAAGACAAAAACGTGATCGTCTAGAGCGTGCTCATGCCCAAGGTTATCGTGCTGGTGTTACAGGCCGTTCAAAAGAAATTTGTCCCTATCAAAATCTCGACGCCCGCTCTCAGTGGCTTGGTGGTTATCGAGAAGCGATGGAAGACCGTGGTGGTGGATTATTTAGCAAAGGTCAATAACTGCGTTTAGTGTTTTAGTAAAAGCCTTCAAACTAAACCAGAGTAGCTAAAGGGCACAAACCTCACTTAAGTGAGGTTTGTTGTTTCTAGCGCTTGGAAATTCTGGCGAGGATTAGAAACTAGAAGTATCTTGGAATAAACCAACTTTCAGTTCTTCTGCGCTATAGATATCGCGTCCATCAACACTAACCACACCATCACCAATCCCCATGAATAATTTGCGTTTGATTACACGCTTCATATCAATGGTATAGGTGACTTTTTTGGCGGTAGGTAAGATTTGACCGGTAAATTTCACTTCACCAACACCTAACGCACGGCCTTTGCCTGGACCGCCAGCCCAACCCAAAAAGAAGCCAACTAATTGCCACATGGCATCTAAACCAAGGCAGCCTGGCATTACTGGATCACCTTTAAAGTGACAGGCGAAAAACCACAGATCTGGATTGATGTCGAACTCGGCAATAATTTGGCCCTTACCATATTTGCCGCCTTCTTCAGAGATATGGACAACCCGGTCGATCATCAACATGTTGTCGATTGGCAGCTGGCTATTACCTGGGCCAAACAATTCGCCCTGGCCACACGCAATTAAATCTTCTTTTGTAAAGCTATTCTTAGTCATGTATGTTAGGTCCATAGAAAATGCCGGGTCACTTTAGCGAACAGCTGTACGCTAAACAAGTCCGATTAGTGTAAATATCAACAATTTGACTGATATTGCGGCAAAATCACGACAAAACTATGACAGTTGGCGCTGAAGGTCCTGATTGATGAATGAGCAAGCGAAGAAACCACTTACCAATGCTGAGAAACAACAGCGTTACCGCGAGAAACAAAAACACTCAGGACGTAAGGAATTACGTGGCTATTTAACCCCAGAAGCAAAAAGTTGCTACGAAGAGTTACAAGCGAAAACGGAGTGGACTGATAGCCTGATGCTCAGTAATGCGATACGTCTGATGTATGCTGCACACAAGCTCGGTCAGGTCGGACTCCTGAATAGTTGGCTAAATGAGCACAAACGTTAATTTGATTGCTTAACCATCGGCGCTAGTTCCCGTATAATGCCGCCAATTTGATATTTCCCGGACTGACTATGATCCTTTTTGTACGCGACCTCACCGTTATCGATTTTTCTTATTTGTGCCAACAACGCGGCTTGTTGGGCGAAAGCTATATAGTCGATGTCGAGTTACACGGCGATTTAGATAACACTTCTATGGTGTTCGATTTTGGCAATGTGAAAAAGGTCATTAAGCGCGCGATAGATCAGTTAATTGACCATAAACTGGCTTATGCCTCTGCAACGGCTGGATTAACAGTCAGTCAGCAGGCTGATATGCAAGTGTTAAGCTTAAACAGTGCACGCGGTTTGATTGAAGTTGCCTCACCATTGGTTGCCCATGTTGCAGTGCCTGGCGATGCCATTAATTTCAATACGGTGAGTCAATTCCTTACGGCAGAAATAAAGCCGTTACTACCAGCCAACGTTGAGAAAGTTGAGTTTAACCTTCGCACCGAAAAATCTAACGGTTTTTACTACCATTACAGTCATGGCTTGAAAAAGCATGATGGCAATTGCCAGCGCATCGCGCATGGACATCGTTCAACTATTGAGATCTTTCAAAATGGCATGTTAGTGCCGCGCTTAAACAAATTCTGGACTGAGCGCTGGGAAGATATCTACTTGGGTACAGCAGAAGATTTGAGCACTGCAACGCAATGTATTTATCTTTCGGCAACGCCAGATGCGCAGTCACAATATTATTTCCGCTATCAAGCTGCACAAGGTGAGTTCCAAATCAGTTTACCGACCAGTCACTGTGAAATCGTGCCTTGCGACACCACAGTTGAATGCCTTGCTCAGTACATTGCTGATGTGCTGGTAACGCTGGAGCCTGCAGCCTACAAGGTTGTGGCTTATGAAGGCGTAGGTAAGGGTGCTGTGGCTTTTCAATCGGTAAGCTAATAGGCTTTGCCATAAAGTGACCGGAATTAAGCGCTAATGCTTAATTCCGGCGGTAGTCCCTCGATTTAGTTCACTTGCTCAAGATTTTGATTGCTGTGCACTGCCAACCAACTTGGTGGTGTTTCTCCGTCTATTGCTAGCACCGCAGTGGTTTCTGTCGCCGCAGTTACAATAAAATCAAGCACCAGCAAACGTTGTTGTCGGAACAGGTGGACTGGTAGCTTGGTACCCAGCGGGTATCGATTCAGCACTTGTTGGATGTTATTTTCGCTTGCTTTAAAGCCATCTATCGCAACGATAATATCTTGGTTGGCAATACCAGCCTGTTGTGCTGGTGAATGATGACGGACACTGATCACGACCAAGCCCTCCGGTTTTTGTTCGTAACTAAAACCTAGATCCCTCGGAGGTAAGTCAAAGCTCTTCTCCCCAGAGAGATCCGAGGTAGAGCTTGGCGCTCGCAATTGCAATTGCACTCCAAGCGCACTTAGGGACTGTGCTATCGGCAGTTGTTGCGGGCTATTCACCCATTTCTTGAACTCATCAACTAGCGTTTGGTCATGCGTAAGTTCAAGCAATAGGGCGTAAATTCGCTCTTCAGTACTGCCGATTGTCGAAAACTCACGATAAAACAGTCGCATCAAATCCTGTAAAACAAAACCGCGCGAACGCAGTGCGGCATCTAAACAGAGTGCAACCAAGCTGCCTTTGGCGTAATAACTGACCACCGCATTTTGGGCATTCTCGTCCTGTTTATAAAACTTGGTCCAAGCGGTGAAACTACTATCGCTAAGGCTCTGCACCAAATTCGACGGCGAGCGAACAACACGAGTAATAGTCTGACTCAAAGTCTGTAAGTACTGTGAAGCGCTAATTTTGCCACAGCGAACTAAGCTGAGGTCGTCAAAGTAGGAGGTGAACCCCTCATACAACCACAACTGATTACTGTATTGCTCAGCGTCCAATTGATATGGGATAAGTTCCGCTGGCTTGGCACGCGTAACCCACCACAAATGAAAGTACTCATGGCTGCATAAGGCGAGGTAATTTTGATATTCCTCAGTAACAACAGAGGGCAGTTGTGGATTTGGTAAGTCAAATTTGTTCATCATCAGCAAAGTTGAATGCTGATGTTCAAGCCCACCATAGCCTTTATCGACAGCCCAATTTAAAAACCAATATTGCTCAACTTCCGCAGGCAAGCCACCAAATACATCAATCTGCTGCTGACAGATAGGCGCCAAATCTGCAGCTATCCTTGCCAAATCTGCTTGATAGGCACCTGCAAACACTAAGTGATGCGGAATACCGGATAGTTCAAAGCAAACTAATTCTAGTGCACCGGCAAGTAATGGACTATCGATCAACTGCAGATAATTTTTTGCGGTGAATTTACTTATAGTAAGCTCTGGGGCTGCTGCAAACGGATGCAAGGCACAGGCCATACGCCAGTTCGCCACTTGCGGCGGAAGTTCAATCACAAGTTGCTGTTCGGTTTCGCTAAGGCCGACAACTTCCAAGCAACTGGCTGCTGGATTTAATACCAATATTTCGCTGGATAGATAGTTAGCACGAACAGACAAATCAAAAGCATACAAATCGTAGCTGAGCTTAATCTGCTGATTAGCCTGATGCTGATACTGCCACGTTTGTTTATCGATTTGTGTCAGGGTAAGCGGTTGGGCTTCGCTTTGGGCGTTGATTGTAATGATATGTTTGGCAAAATCGCGAACCATATATGAGCCAGGGATCCAGGCCGGTAATCTGAGTAAGCCATCTTGTTGACTATTAAATTGCATGGTCACCCTTAATAGGTGCGCCGATAAATCTAAAAGTTGGATGTGGTAACTGACCATATTCTTCACTTATACTCGAAGTGTTTGAAAATTCGATTATAACGGCATATTCGCAATGGAGACACTATGAGCGCGGAAACCATTTTTAGTAAAATTATTCGTCGAGAAATTCCTGCTAACATTCTGTATCAAGACGAACTTGTCACGGCGTTTCGCGATATCAACCCACGTGCACCAACGCACATTCTGATTGTTCCAAATCAATTGATCCCAACAGTGAACGATGTTGAGCCGGAACATGAAGCTGCGCTAGGTCGTATGTTCACCGTAGCGCGCAAACTGGCGAAAGAAGCGGGGATTGATGAAAAGGGTTATCGTTTAATTATGAATTGTAACGAACATGGTGGCCAAGAGGTTTACCATATTCATATGCATCTGGTCGGTGGCCATGCGCTTGGGGCTATGTTGGCGCGCTAACCCTTGATTGGGGATCTGTGTCATCTGCACTTCGCTTTGGAAAAGTGCGAATTAATGCTGGCATTTCCCAATAAAGTCACTAGAATCCGCGGTTTTACGTCGTTGGAGTTACTTTATGGATCTTGAAGCCTTAAAAGCTATTCGCACTGAGTACGCCGTAACGCGAGTCACTAAAACCGTGTTTCCCGGGCGCACTAACCATCATAATACTTTGTTCGGTGGCGAAGCGTTAGCTTGGATGGATGAAGCGGCGTTTATCGCAGCGACGCGTTTTTGCCGCAAACCTTTGGTGACCGTATCGTCTGACCGCGTAGATTTCAAAGAATCTATTCCGGCTGGAACTATCATTGAATTAGTGGCACGGATTGAACATGTCGGCCGCACGAGTATTCGAGTCAACGTCGATATTTTTGTTGAAAACATGTACAGCGATGACCAGCACAAAGCAATTTCTGGCACTTTCACCTTTGTGGCACTTGGTCCAGATCGCAAACCAACGCCGGTTCTTGGTTAATTCACTTGAGCAATGTTGTGGCCAGGGGTAGATTAACCGAGTACAAGCAAAGGAGCACCAATGAAATCTATTCAAGAATGGTTCGCGGAGTATTCGGTTAGTCATCAAAATCCCATTAATAAGAAAATTCATTTTTTCGCGGTGCCAGCTATTTATCTGACCGTATTTGGGATGATGTGGCATATTCCGATGCCTTTTGCCACGCTCTCTGAGCAACAAATTACTTGGCCCTTGCTGTTGGCGATCCCAGTTTTGTTGTTTTATTTCAATTTATCTCGCGCCATTGGTGTTGGAATGACTATTTTCACCGCCTTTGTGGTGTTATTCGTCCGTTGGTTTGAAAGCGAGGTGGAATTCAGTTTGACCCTGTCGTCGGCGCTATTTTTTGCGTTTTTGTGGGTGTTACAATTTATCGGCCATGCGATTGAGGGCAAAAAGCCATCATTTTTTAAAGATCTGCAGTTTCTGTTAATTGGTCCTGCTTGGATCCTTGGCTTTGTGCTAAATAAAATTGGGATCCGCTATTAGTGCGACTAACGGGACGTGGTGCAGGTTCAACGCCCGCCGTCATCGCAGATCTTTTGGTATAATCGGTGGCTAATTTTTAACATTTCTTGTGTTTAGCGAGTTGCCGTTGCAAAAAATCTTTGAAGACCGCCAACGACAGTTTTGGATCCTACATACCCTTGGTTGGTTAGGCTTTGCTATTGCCGCCTATTTAGGGGCATTGTTTCAAGAAATGCGCAATGCTTACTTGCTTGTAGTCGCGCTAGATGCGTACGCGGGCTGGTTACTTTCGTTACCTCTTCGTTATTTATTCCAGCGGATTTGGAATTGGAAACCTGTCCATATGGTTTTGACAGTGCTGGCATCGGCATTTTGCCTCGCATTGATTTGGACCGTCATTAAAAACTTCAACTATTGGCAAATTTATAAGCACGGATTTACGCCGGATGACTGGTTACAGTATTTCCGCCAAGCGACCGTTGGTTTTTATGTGATGCTCAGTTGGTGTGGTTTGTATTTTGGTATCCGTTATTACCAAATCCTGCAGCAGGAAAAACAAAAGTCGCTAACGGCCTCAAATAAGGCCCATGAAGCGCAACTTAAAATGCTGCGTTATCAGCTAAACCCGCATTTTCTGTTTAATACCTTAAACGCGATCTCAACGCTGGTACTGATTAACGAAGCTGATACCGCCAATAAAATGTTGACCCGGTTAAGCGACTTTTTGCGCTATTCACTCTACAAAGATCCGATCAAGAAAGTGCCGTTGCAGCAAGAGATCTACGCTGCGAGCCTGTATTTAGAGATCGAAAAAGTCCGGTTTGCTGAGCGTCTAACTATCGAATATGACGTTGCGGAAAATACTCAAGATGCTTTAGTACCTAGTTTAATTTTGCAACCTTTAGTCGAAAATGCCATCAAATATGCTGTGGCGCGACAATCGGCTGGTGGTTTTATCAGTATCAAATCTCGCAAGTTCGGCCATGATTTATTGATCGAAGTTGCCGACAATGGGCCAGGAATGCCTATTGACGATGGACTACCAAAGGATGTTGGCGGTCTGGGGCTAGTCAATACAAGAGATCGACTCGCTGCCTTATACGACCAAAATTTTTCGCTGGTGTTAACCCATAATCAGCCGCAGGGCGTACAGGTAAACATCCGTATTCCGTTTGAGGTGGAAATTTCCGATGAAAAGTAATTTGAAAGTCGTCGTCGTTGACGACGAACCATTAGCGCGCAAGGGCATGTTAATGCGCTTAGGCCAATTTCCAGATCTGGAAGTGGTTGCTGAGTGCGCCAACGGTGCAGAAGCTGTGCAAGCTGTCATTGATTTTGCGCCTGATGTTATGTTTTTAGATGTTGAAATGCCGGTATTGGATGGTTTTGGAGTGCTAAAATCGCTGCAGCAACAACAATTACCGATGCCATACATCATTTTCGTTACTGCTTTTGACCATTATGCGCTAAATGCATTCGACGTGAATGCTGTGGATTACGTGCTAAAGCCTGTGGAGTCAAATCGCCTGCAAGCTGCGGTCGATAAGTTGATGAAAGCTTTTGAGGCCCGTGATGATCACAAGCACAAAGGACAATTAGCTGAAGTAGTAGCGAAACTTACTGGTGAACACGCCGACAATATTTTGCAACGACTGGATGATGAAAGCCCTGTGATGCACGACAAGTATCCGGACGCCATCTCTATTAAAGATAGCGGTGAGATCACCCGAGTGTTGGTTGCGAATATTGATTGGGTTGATGCAGCAGGTGATTACATGTGTATCCATACCAACGATGGTCAGACACACATTTTGCGGCGCACCATGAAAGAATTAGAACATGAGCTTGATCCGCGTTTGTTTGTCCGGGTCCATCGTTCTGCGATCGTAAACGTAAACACCATTGCCAAACTACAGATGTTATCGAACGGTGAGCATCAGTTGATGCTGACAAATGGGCAGTCGGTCAAAGTAAGTCGGAGCTATAAAGATCGGGTAAAAACCGTATTTAGTGCCTAACACTTAGTTCTAAATGGATTACTTAGCAAAAACCACCGTAATTCCGGTGGTTTTTTTATTGCACAACAGTATTGGTTATTGTTGTAAGGTGTTCTGTTGCCATGCGAGCAGGTAAGTATCGGCTTTTTTATGTTTCTCACCGGTTGTAGCAAGTGGGTAAAGTCCGAGATGACCTGCTTGTTCGCCGGCCATCATTAGATGTGCACGGCCAGCTAGCAGTTGTTCAATCGCGTAGGCTGATAATTTTGTTGCCAAAATTCTATCGGCACCGACCGGACTTCCACCACGCTGTAAATGACCGAGCACCACAGCACGACATTCGGTGCCACTTTGCTCAGATAATGCCTGAGCCAGTGCGGTAGCCCCATCCTTGTACATAGTTTCAGCCATCACGATGATGTAACTGCCTTTGCCATAGTTTTGCTGAAAACGCCGGATGTCGTTCGCCAAATCTTGGATATCAATGGCGCCATATTCAGGACAAATAATTTGCTCAGCAGCGCTGGCGATCCCTGCGGCCAAAGCCAAGTAGCCGGTATGACGCCCCATGACTTCAACTAAAAATGTCCGTTCAAAGGCATCAGCTGTATCTCGAATCTTATCTATGGCATCCAGTGCGGTGTCAAGAGCTGTGGCAAAACCAATGGTGTAATCAGTGCCGTCAACGTCATTGTCGATGGTGCCTGGTAAGCCGACTAACTGACCGCGATAAAATTGACTAAGTGCCATGCATCCACGAAAACTGCCATCACCACCAATCACAACAAGTGCATCAATTTCTAATTCGTGCAGTACGTCGGCTGCGATTTGCGGGCCATCCGCCTGCTGCAGCTGCGCACACCGAGCACTTTTTAAAATGGTGCCGCCAAGCTGAATAATGTGAAGAACATCCATGTTACTAAGCACCCGATATTCTCGATTAAAAATACCGTTAAACCCATGCGAAAAACCTACAACTTCAAGTTGGTGTTGGGATGCAGTTAATACCAGAGCGCGAATTGCTGCATTCATGCCTGGAGCGTCACCGCCAGAAGTTAAAATGCCGATCCTTTTCATGTTCAGTGCTCATATCAAAACGTGGTGACGTTATCTTGCCAGAAATTAGTTAGCGTTGCTTGACCTGCAACAAATAACAGCGGTTAGTTGTCGGTCTGACGCAAAAAAACATAAAGCGGGCGACAAGCGAGAAAAAACCAGCGAAAATAGACACTTCGCATCTTGTCGTCAAAGGTTAGTTTCATGCATCAAGCATCTGGTCGTGCACTTTATGGTTTCTGCCTCGCTTTAACTACCGCGGTGTTGTGGGGAATGTTGCCCATCGCGCTCAAAATTGTTTTAACTGATCTCACGGCAAACACTATTACTTGGGTGCGTTTTTTAGCGGCAGCCACCTTTGTCGCGGTGGTTTTATACAAACACAACAGTTTGCCGAGTTTAGCCAAAGCGCGCGGCAAAGTACTGAAGCTATTAATTATCGCAGTGGTTGGTTTGTTGCTAAATTACATTTTGTATCTAGTTGGCCTGTCGCTGCTTACCGCTGAAACAGCTCAAGTCGTCATTCAGTTAGCGCCATTTTTAATGATGCTTGGTGGGATTTTCATTTTCCGCGAGCATCTGTTGTTGTGGCAGCGCATTGGTGCTGTGTTACTGATGGTTGGGTTGTTATTGTTTTTCAATGACCGATTACTGCTGCTGCTTACGCAATTCGGTCAAGATAGTTATGGCGTATTGTTGGTGATAGTTGCTGCGGTGACATGGGCTGCTTACGCCTTAGCGCAAAAACAGTTGTTGATGACCTACAATTCACAGCAAATTATGTTGTTTATCTACGTCGCTGGCGCAATTAGCTTTTTACCTTTGGCAGAATGGGCGCCTTTAGCCACCATGAGTGGTTTGCATTGGGCGCTATTACTGTTTTGTTGCTTGAACACTATTGTTGCTTATGGTGCCTTTGCTGAAGCTTTACAGCACTGGGAGGCGTCAAAGGTGAGTGCCGTATTGGCGATCACACCTTTATTGACCATTTTGTTTGCAAATTTAGTCAGCTGGGTTTGGCCTGATGCACCTGCGGCGCAGCCATTAAACGTCTGGTCTATTGCTGGAGCTTGCATGGTGGTGGTGGGCTCGGCAGTTACCGCGCTTGCGCCATTGCTGAAGCAGTATCGGGCGCGGCAACAAGCGTAACTTTGGCATTAATCCGAAAAAAGAAAAGCCCGCATCGCGGGCTTTTCTACGTTATGAGGATTGGTCGATTATTTCACTGTAACAATCTTACAGGTGTTTGATGCGCCAACAGTTTCCATAACATCACCGTGAGTCAGGATCACTAAATCACCAGTTTTTAAGCCTGCAGCTTTTTTCACTGCTTCTACTGCGTCATCGGCTAAATGATCGTTGCTGATGCCGTGGCTATCAAAAAACACTGGGTAAACACCGCGATAAAGCGCCATTTTGTTCAGAGTTTTTTGGTGACGAGACAACGCATAAATCGCATGCGACGAGGTGATACGTGACATTAATTTTGCGGTGTAACCAGATTCAGTCAGGGCGATAATTGCTTTGATCCCTTCCAAATGGTTTGCTGCATACATTGCTGATAAAGCGATAGTTTCACTAATTTCAGTAAAGGTCACGTCCATGCGATGTTTGGAGATTTGCACTCGTGGATGCTTCTCAGCACCATCACAAACGCGAGCCATCGCCTTGACTGTTTCAGTCGGGTATTTACCTGCTGCAGTTTCTGCAGACAACATCACCGCATCAGTACCATCTAACACTGCGTTTGCGACGTCCATTACTTCAGCCCGGGTTGGCATTGGGCTTTCGATCATGGTTTCCATCATTTGTGTCGCGGTAATAACTACCCGATTTAATTGACGTGAGCGGGCAATGATACGTTTTTGTTGACCAACTAACTCAGCATCACCAATTTCAACGCCTAAGTCACCGCGAGCAACCATTACTGCGTCTGATGCACGGATAATGTCATCTAAAGTTTCGTCATCAGCGACAGCTTCAGCACGTTCAACTTTTGAAACAATTAATGCTTCAGAGCCAGCTGCGCGAGCTAAATCGCGAGCAAGGCGTAGATCGTCGCCACAACGAGGGAATGAAACTGCAAGATAATCAACATCGATATAAGCGGCGAGGGAAATGTCGGCTTTGTCTTTGTCAGTTAAAGCTGGTGCAGATAAGCCACCACCTTGACGGTTAATCCCTTTGTTGTTGCTCAGTTTGCCGGCAACAGATACATGCGTGTGAATGCGCGCACCTTCAACGTGAGAAACGATAAGTTGAATTCGGCCATCATCGAGCAACAGTAAATCACCTGCATGGACATCACCCGGTAATTCTTTGTAGTCGATACCAACTTGAGTTTCATCACCCAAGCCTTTGGCTAAGTCAGCATCCAGCACAAAAGGTTGGCCTTCAATAAGCTCAACGCTGTTGTTTTTGAATGTTGATACCCGAATTTTTGGACCTTGCAAATCACCTAAGATAGCAACATGGGCGTGTGTAGCTTCGGCGGCTGCACGAACCATCTCTGCACGTTGCTTGTGATCATCAGCACTGCCGTGAGAAAAGTTAAAACGAAATACTGTTGCGCCGGCGAGAATTAACTTCTCAATGGCGGCTTGACTATTAGTGGCTGGACCGAGAGTTGCAACTATTTTGGTTCTTCTTGGCATTGGCTGCTCCTGCCTGTTGATTTGTCAGAATCGGGCAGGGTGCCCGATTTAATCTGGATTAGTTTAATGTAATTAAATTACAGAATACAGCGCGAATATGAAAAAAAACTACAAAATGACCGTTGTAACTGCTCCGATCAGCCAGCAAAGTCCTTTTTGTCGAAGCGCGAGCCGCGCAAACTGTCTTTAACTTTCTTCAGATTTTCTCTAAATTTTGTGCCGCGACGTAAGGTAAAGCCTGTCGCTAAGATATCAATCAGGACTAATTGCGCGACCCGTGAAGCCATCGGCATGTACATATCGGTATCTTCTGGCACATCCAAAGACAATACCAAGGTACATTCTTTAGCCAGTGGGCTGTCATAAGCCGTAATACCAATCACAGTTGCATCATTTTCACGTGCTATTGCGGCGATATCACAAAGGTTTTTCGTCCGACCGGTATGACTGATACACACCACAACATCACCTTCACTGCTATTAATAGCGCTCATGCGTTGCATAACGATGTCATCGAAACATACAACTGGCACGTTAAAGCGGAAAAACTTGTTCTGCGCATCGTGTGCAACTGATGCTGACGCACCCAAACCAAAGAATGAAATTTTCTTTGCTTGTGTAAGCACATCGACAGCGCGATTAATTGTTTGAATATCAACGTTTTGCCGAGCAGCATCAAGCGCGGCCATGGTCGATTCAAAAATCTTCGCCGTGTAGGCTTCTGGACCGTCATCTTCTTCAACATGACGGTTGACGTAAGGTGTGCCGTTGGCAAGGCTTTGCGCCAAATGCAATTTAAAATCTGGGAAGCCTTTTGTGTCCAAACGTCGGCAGAACCGGTTGACCGTCGGTTCAGATACGTCTGCCATTTTGGCTAACGCAGCTATACTGCTATGGATAGTCGTTTGCGGGTTCGCCAGAATTACATCGGCAACCTTGCGCTCTGACTTACTAAAACTGTTCACACTATTGACGATTTTTTCCAGCACATTCATCCGGGTTTACCTGCTCTAACGTCGGTGGCCTGGATCACAGGCACGATTTTGTAATTAATTATGTAGTCCAACTGAGGTTAATACAACAAAAGAGATTAAATTACCACAATATTGATGATACATGGTTCAGAGTGACTTATGATACCGGCGAGTTCAAATTCTTTGGCTTTGGTGTAATTTAATTACATCAAATCGGGTTTACAAGCTGAAAATGCTCAGCTAGTATGCGGCTAAGTGTTGTAAAATTACATCTAATCAAGGGTCATGCACATGACGATAACAGCACAATCTAACAAAGCTTGTGATTTAATTCTGTTTGGTACTAAAGGCGACTTGGCGCGCCGTAAGCTACTTCCTGCGCTTTATCAATTAGAGCGTGCCGGCCTTTTACATGCGGATACCCGCATTATTGGCGTTGCGCGCGATGAACTGTCGTTAGACGGTTATTCTGAGTTGGTTGAAAGTAATCTGCAAAAATTTGTGAAAGAGCCGCTTGACGCTGATGTCATGGCTCGGATGAAAACCAAACTACATTACGTGCAAATCGATTTATCGAAAGAGCAAGATTATCTGAAGCTGAAAGCTGTGACAGATATCAGCAAACGTATTCCAGTGAGTTACTTTGCAACTGCACCGTCATTATTTGGCAATATCTCAAAAGGTTTACACCTTGCTGGCCTTTCAGCTGTGCCTTCTCGAGTTGTGTTGGAGAAGCCAATCGGTCATTGCCTTGAATCATCAAAGGTTATTAACGATCAAGTTGCGGAATTCTTCCAAGAGACGCAAATTTATCGCATCGACCACTATTTAGGTAAAGAAACAGTACTTAACTTGCTAGCACTGCGTTTTGCTAATGCCATTTTCGCGTCTAACTGGGATCACAATGCCATTGACCATGTGCAAATTTCAGTTGCTGAAGAGGTTGGTGTAGAAGGGCGTTGGGGTTATTACGACGATGCTGGCCAAATGCGCGATATGGTGCAGAACCATTTGCTGCAAGTACTTTCATTGATCGCAATGGAGCCGCCAGCGCGGTTAGATGCCGACAGTATTCGTGACGAAAAACTGAAAGTACTTAAAGCACTGCGTCCAATTAATTTGCAAAACGTCCAAGAAAAAACCGTTCGTGGTCAATACGCTGCCGGTTTTGTTGGCGGGAAACCAGTACCTGGTTATTTAGGTGAAGAGGACGCGCGTCCAAATAGCAAAACTGAAACTTTTGTCGCGATCAAAGTTGATATCGACAACTGGCGTTGGGCTGGCGTGCCGTTTTATTTACGCACTGGTAAGCGGATGCCAAATAAAGTCAGTGAAGTGGTGATTTGCTTCAAACCACAACCTCACAATATTTTCCATGAAACTTACAAGCAATTGCCAGCGAACAAGCTGATTATCCGTTTGCAGCCTGACGAAGGCGTGGAAATCCAGATCATGAACAAAATTCCTGGTCTTGGTGAAACCATGCAGCTGCAGCAAAGTAAGCTGGATTTAAGTTTCGACGAAACCTTCCAAGCACAACGCATTGCTGACGCTTATGAACGTTTGTTGTTAGAGGCCATGTTAGGCAATCAATATTTGTTCGTACGTCGCGACGAAGTTGAACAGGCTTGGAAGTGGGTTGATGGCATTTTAGATGCTTGGCGCGTTAACAATGAACCGCCAAAAGCATACCAAGCTGGTACTTGGGGCCCGGTTGCAGCGATTTCTTTGCTCGCTCGTGATGACCGGAACTGGGACGAATAAACATGAAGTTGCACCAGTTCGACAATGCCACCGCTTTAAATCAGCAATTTGCTACTGAAATTCATCAGCATTTGGCTGAAGCTATCAGTCTGCGTGGCCAAGCGTATTTAGTTGTCTCTGGCGGTCGTACGCCGCAGCAATTGTTTAATACCTTGGCGCAAATGCCGCTTGATTGGTCAAAGGTAGTGATTACCTTGGCTGATGATCGGTTTTTACCGGAAACAGCAGCTGATAGTAATGAGCGCTTGGTCAAGGCGAGTTTGTTGCAACATGCAGCAAGCGCAGCAAGCTTTATCAGTTTATATGCACCGCAGCAACGTGCCGAAGATGCAGTTCCAGAGCTGTTAGCTCGGGTTGCGCATTTGCCGACATTTGATGTGGTTATCTTAGGTATGGGCGAAGATGGTCATACCGCTTCGTTGTTCCCTTGTAGTGCTGAGTTGGCTGCGGGTCTTGCCGAAGGAGCTGCAGATTTGCTTGCAGTGAATCCGACGACAGCACCTTATCAGCGGATCAGTTTTAGTCGTCGTCGTTTGCAGAATAGTAGAGCCGTCTATTTGCATTTAGTGGGGGCTTCCAAACTGCAAGTGTTGCAGCAAGCAACCAGCGACAATGATGTAACAAAAATGCCCATTCGGGCTTTTATTCAACAAACCGACCCTGAGTTGTCGGTGATGTACGCAGCCAATTAGAGGTTTTTATGCATTCGGTGATACAGCAGGTTACAGATCGGATTATTGCGCGCAGCCAAACTAGTCGTGCAATTTATCTGAAACGAGTTGAACAAGCCCGGATGAAGGGACCGCATCGGGGCGCGTTAGCCTGCGGTAATCTCGCGCATGGTTTTGCTGCTTGTTCTGCGCAAGAGAAAGCTGATTTGCGCAGCTTAACCAAAGCAAACATCGGTATCATTTCTAGCTACAACGATATGTTGTCAGCACATCAGCCTTATGAAGCTTACCCAGCCATCATCAAGCAAGCAGTTGCTGATGTGGGTAGTGTTGCGCAATATGCCGGCGGCGTACCTGCGATGTGTGACGGCGTGACTCAAGGTCAACCGGGTATGGAGTTAAGTCTGTTAAGCCGTGACATTATTGCAATGTCGGCAGCGGTAGGCTTGTCGCATAACATGTTTGATGGCGGTTTGATGCTTGGGATCTGCGATAAAATCGTCCCAGGTTTATTGATGGCTGCGTTAAGTTTTGGTCACTTGCCATTTGTGTTTGTGCCAGCAGGGCCAATGCCTTCAGGTATTCCGAATAAAGAGAAAGCTCGGGTTCGTCAGCTGTACGCCGAAGGTAAAGTTGGTAAAGCCGAACTACTTGATTCTGAATCTGCCTCGTACCACTCAGCCGGTACTTGTACTTTCTACGGCACCGCGAACTCGAATCAACTCGTTGTTGAAATGATGGGTTTGCATTTGCCAGGTTCGTCATTTGTTAATCCAGGCACAGAGTTACGTGATGAATTAACTAAGGCTGCCGCTCGTCAAGTCACACGTTTAACTGATTTAGGCACCGAATACATGCCGATCAGTCAGATTGTCGATGCCAAGGCTGTGGTTAACGGCATTGTTGGTTTATTAGCAACTGGTGGTTCCACAAATCACACTATGCATTTGGTCGCTGTCGCGCGCTCTGCTGGTTTTATTGTGAACTGGGACGATTTTGCCGATTTATCTAACGCTACTCCGCTGTTAACGAAGATTTACCCGAATGGCCAAGCTGACATTAACCACTTCCAACAAGCTGGTGGTATGGCTTACTTGATTAAAGAACTGTTGGACGCCGGTTTATTGCATGAAGACGTCAATACAGTGGCTGGTTTTGGTCTGCGTCGGTATACCCAGGTTCCAGTGATTCAGGATGGCAAATTAGTTTGGGTTGACGGTCCATCAGTCTCTGGCGATGACACAGTCGTGACCTCTGCAAGCAAGCCGTTTAAAGATCACGGTGGTTTGCAGGTGTTATCAGGCAATGTGGGTCGTGGTGTTATTAAAACATCGGCATTACGTGCTGGTACTGAAATTGTGCAAGCTCCAGCTGTGGTGTTTTCAAGCCAGCATGAATTAGAAGCGGCTTTCAAATCTGGCAAACTCGATAAAGATTGTGTGGTCGTTGTGCGCTTCCAAGGCCCGAAGGCCTGTGGTATGCCAGAACTGCATAAACTGACACCACCTCTGGGTGTGTTGCAGGATAAAGGTTTTAAAGTAGCTCTGGTCACTGATGGTCGGATGTCGGGCGCGTCAGGCAAGGTGCCTGCGGCCATCCACGTGACTCCTGAAGCTGTTGATGGTGGCAATATCGCGAAGATCCAAGATGGCGATATGATTTTAGTCAACGGTGAAACAGGGGAGTTAACCGTGATGGTTCCAAACGAAGAACTTGCTGCGCGTACTGCCGCAACTCGTGATATGTCAGACAGTTACTACGGTATGGGCCGCGAAATTTTTGGTGGTCTACGCACTGTGCTGACTGGTGCTGAACAGGGCGCTTGTAGCTTATTTACCACTGAGGAGCATCTTCATGGCTAACTATGCAATTGTTGCTGACATCGGGGGCACCAATGCTCGTTTTAGTCGTGTTGATTTGACCACTAACGAACTTGATTGTGTGGTGGTTTATCCCTGTGCTGATTTTGCGACTTTGTCGCTTGCGTTAAATTACTATCGGACAGAACAACAGTTGCTGGATATCGATCTGGTGGCAATTGCCATCGCCTGTCCAGTGACTGGTGATTTGGTCAAAATGACCAACTTTTACTGGGAATTCTCTATCAGTGCAGTGAAAGCTGAACTTGGATTGAGTGAGTTTGTCGTCCTCAATGACTTTACTGCAGTTGCAATGTCGTTACCGGCTTTGCAAGCGCATGAATTGGTAAAAGTTGGTGTCGGCGAACGTGATAGCTCAAAACCTATGGCTGTGCTTGGTGCAGGAACTGGCTTGGGTGTTGCCCATTTGATCCCAACAGCTCAGGGCTTTATTCCGTTACCTGGCGAAGGTGGACATACCGATTGGACTGCGCAGAACGAACAAGAGTGGTTTATTCAGCGTTATCTAGCTGCCCATTTTGGTCATGTATCGCCAGAGCGCTTGTTGTCGGGACCTGGTCTTGAAAGTTTGTATCTTGCCATTGCCGCTTATCGTGAACTTAAAGTTGAACCATTAACTGCCGCAGCGATTAGTCAGGCGGCGCTTGATGGTAGCTGTGAGCTTTGCCAGGCTGTGGTTGCTCAATTTTTAGCATCTCTTGGTGGTATGGCTGGCGATTTAGCGCTGACCCTCAGCACTTTTGGCGGTGTCTACGTTGCAGGTGGTATTACACCACGTTTACTTCCATTGCTGGCAGATAGTGAGTTTCGCGCCCGTTTCGAAGCGAAGGGGCGTTTTGCCGCTTTCAATCGGCAGATCGCAACTTATGTAGTGACAGCAGAACAACCGGGCCTGTTGGGCTGTGCGGTTTACTTAAAACAAAAAATGGCGGGTTAATCACTATGTCTTTTTCTAACTGGCAGTTACAACCAGAAAATTTATTTGCACAAGGTCCTGTGGTTCCGGTCATTGTTATTAAAGATCTCGCAACAGCGGTGCCTATGGCAAAAGCGTTACTTGCAGGCGGCATCAAAGTTCTAGAAGTCACATTGCGCACGCCTGTTGCCCTTGACGCTATCAAACTGCTAGCCGCAGAAGTGCCAGAAGCCATCGTTGGTGCCGGTACGGTTACAACTGCTGAGCAACTGGAAAAAGTTGTTGAAGCGGGTGCTAAATTTGCGATTAGTCCTGGACTGACCCGTGAGTTATTAGTGGCTGGTAAGGCGGCTCCAATTCCGTTAATTCCGGGGATTGCGTCAATTTCTGAATTAATGGAAGGTACTGGTCTTGGTTACACTCATTTCAAATTCTTCCCGGCTGAAGCTGCTGGTGGTGTGAAAACATTAAAGTCTATCCATGGTCCATTCTCAGATATCCGCTTCTGTCCAACAGGCGGTATCAATGAGAAGAACTTCCTAGAATATTTGGCGTTACCAAACGTGCGTTGTGTTGGCGGCTCTTGGATTGTGCCAGATGATGCCGTTGCTGCCGGTGATTGGGATCGCATTACACAATTGTGTAAAGACGCAGTCGCTAAAGCCAAAGCCTAATTAGGCTTTTTGCAGACAAAACCGGCATTTGCCGGTTTTGTTGTTTTATGACTAGGCCGCTTGATGTGCTAAGGCATTATCGAGCACTTGCCATAGTTTCTCATCACTACATTGGGTAATGTTGACTCGCATAAACTGGTCTGCGTTTGACCATTGACTAAAGTTGGTTCCAGGAGCCAGTACCACATGATGCTGTGCGGCTAGATCGGTAAGTGCACGACTGCTGACATTTTCTGGCAATCGTAACCAAAGGGCAAAGCCAGCTTCCGGCGTAAACCACGGATAAATGCCGCGAGCGGCAAATCGCTCAATCACCTCCTGTCGAAGTTTATGCAATCGCAGATGAAGTTGTTTCAAATGCCGTCGGTAGCTGCCACTGGTGAGTACCTGATAGACTACTCGTTCAATAGTCATCGGGGTCGAAGTACTGGTGATTAACTTTAAATCGGTCAAAGACGCTATCAAACTTGGCGTTGCCGCAATATAGCCAACTCGCATGTCCGCAGAAATGGTTTTTGACAAACTCCCCAGATAAACGCCTTCGGTCAGGCCTGTTAGACTTGAATAGCGGATCGCCGGTTGTTGTTCAAAGTCCGCATAGATATCGTCTTCAATTAGCAGAACTTGGTGTTGTTTCAGTAGCGATAAAACTTGCAAAGCTTTAGGCGGGCTGACACAGGTACCGACCGGGTTTGAAAGTACCGAATTGGTCAAATATGCACGGACTTTATGAGTTTTTAGCAGCGTGTCTAATGCCTGCAGATCTGGTCCATCATGCTCGCGTGGTAGATATAACAGCTCTAATTGGTGCAAGCGCAACATTGCTTGGAAGTTATAGAAACCTGGATCATCAACAATCACTTTATCACCAGGTTTAAGTAATAAGCGTAAAACCAAATCAAGGGCATGGGTTGCACTTTGGGTTAGCAGCAGCTGTTGTGGCATTAGTGGAATTCGAAGTTCTGCCAGACGATTCACCAAGTATTGGCGCAATGGCAGATAGCCTTGCGCTGGCCCGTAATCGGTGAGGGCTTGTTCTTGGCGGGCGACTTCTTTGAGTGCCGCTCTGATTTCTTGTTGTGGCAGGAAGTCTGGACTCAACCAGCCAGCTGCAGGTTTCAGCCAATGTTGTTCACGTTGCAGAGTTTGCCGCATCAGCGAAACCTCGTCAGCGAGTTCGCTTGGGCTATTGTTTTCCTGCAATTGCAAGGCAGGGTTGCGCCGAGCAACAAAAACGCCACTGCCAGGTCGACTTAGTACCAAGCCTTCAGCATTCAAGCGCTCATAAACGTCAGCTACGGTGAATTTACTGATTGCTAGATGTGCCGCCAATTGCCGAACTGATGGCAAGCGAGCACCTGCTGGCCAGTTGTTTTGCTGTACCTTGAGTCGCGCCTGTGTCAGTAGTTGTGCTGTGAGGCTCTGGTTCGAAGCCAAATCGATTTGAAAATCCTGCAATGCCACTTGCATAACTAGCTCCCAAAACAAAATACGCCACTGTACAGTTAAGTTAACCTGTACAGACTGAAATTATGATAGATAACTGTCCTTAGTGTACAGGTGATTGAGGAGTATTGTTGCAGTAACTTTTTAAAAAATATGCGAAGTGAGTAAATACATGAACCAAAGGGTTGAAAGGTTATTACAAATAAAAAGTCGGGCGGTATCACCTATCGCAGAAGCATACTTATTTGGACTCGCTGGGGTGTTGATGTTTTCAGGCGGCATAGTCGCTACACGGATGTCAGTGCTTGAACTTCCGCCGATTTTCGTTGGTGCCGGCCGTGCAGCTGTGGCCGGGCTGCTAAGTCTAGTGTTACTCATTTTAACGCGACAAACTGTGCCGAATCGGCGCTATTGGCCAGGACTATTTATCGTTGCTTTTGGCGCTGCTTTTGCTTTTCCAGTGTTTACTGCTGTTGCTTTGCAATGGACTGATGCTAGTCACGCAACCTTGATAACCACCTTAATGCCACTGTTTACTGCGATATTCGGCGCTTGGCTTAGCAAGCAAGTGCCGAGAATTGGTTTTTGGCTATTTGCCTGTTGTGGTGCTGCGCTTGTGTCGATTTATAGCATGACGCAACACAAGGTCGCTGATTTGGCGTTGGCCGACGCCTTATTGTTCGCGGCGTGCTTGTTTTGTGGTTTGGCCTATGCCAAAGGAGCAATGCTGGCGAAAGAGCTGGGTAGTTGGCAAGTTATTTGTTGGGCCTTGGTTCTTGCGCTGCCGATCCTATTGCCATGGACATTGTATCAATTGCCAAATATCACTCTAAGCGCTGTGTCGACTTCGGCGTGGCTAGGGTTTGCCTATCTATCTGTGTTTTCTATGTTTCTCGGCTTTTTTGCATGGTATCGCGGTTTGTCTTTAGGCGGGGTTGCTCAAATAAGTCAACTACAACAGCTCAGTCCATTTTTGGGGTTAGGTTGGGCGGCAATCTGCCTCGGCGAGCAAATTAGCGCGATACAGATTGGTATCGCGTTACTTGTAGTGTTCTGTATTGTGCTTGGACGTCGTTTTGGTTGATGAACCTTCTGTGATCCCTGCAGTTAAACACATCCTGCCATAGCAAAAAGTTGGGTCTGTCGGTATAATACCGCTTTTTTTGGCTTGGCCATTCGCCAAGCCTTTTTGCTAACTTGATAACCGGGCCCAAAAGGCCAACAGGAACCCCTGACTGTGATCTCTACTGCCAATATTACGATGCAATTCGGCTCAAAGCCGCTATTTGAAAATATTTCCATTAAATTTGGTGAAGGCAACCGCTATGGCTTAATCGGCGCTAACGGCTGCGGCAAATCAACTTTTATGAAAATTTTAAGCCGTGAGTTAGATCCTAGCGGCGGTATCGTTATGGTTGAGCCGAACCGTCGAGTTGCAAAGCTGCATCAAGATCAATTCGCTTTCGAGCAATATAGCGTTATCGACACAGTAATCATGGGTCATGCTGAACTGTGGCAGGTGAAGGCTGAGCGCGATCGCATTTATGCTTCTGCTGAGATGTCAGAAGAAGATGGGATGAAAGTCGCGGATCTCGAAGTTGCATTCGGTGAGATGGACGGTTACACAGCAGAATCTCGTGCTGGTGAATTATTGATCGGCGTTGGTATTCCTGTTGAATTGCATTACGGTCTAATGTCAGCAGTGGCTCCAGGTTGGAAACTTCGGGTGTTATTGGCGCAAGTATTGTTCGCTGATCCAGATATCATGTTACTCGATGAACCAACCAACAACTTGGACATTAACACTATCCGCTGGTTAGAAGACGTATTGGCTGAACGTAATTCAACCATGATCATCATTTCGCATGACCGTCACTTTTTAAACAGCGTTTGTACGCATATGGCTGACTTAGATTACGGCGAACTGCGCGTTTATCCGGGCAACTATGACGAATACATGTTTGCAGCAACCCAAGCGCGTGAACGTTTATTATCTGATAATGCGAAAAAGAAAGCACAAATTGATGATTTAAAACAATTCGTTGCTCGCTTCTCGGCCAACGCTTCTAAAGCTCGCCAAGCAACATCACGTGCGAAACAAATTGAAAAGATCAAACTGGACGAAGTTAAAGCGTCGAGCCGCGTCAACCCATTCATTCGTTTCGACCAACAAAAGCAGTTATATCGTTTAGCGTTGGAAGTTGATGAAGTGAAGAAAAGCTATGGCGACCTAGCGGTATTAAAAGGCCTTGGCATGACTATCGAAGTTGGTGAGAAGGTTGCGATCCTTGGCGCCAACGGTATTGGTAAATCAACCTTCTTAAAGTGTTTGGTAGGTCAAGAGCAAGCGGATTCTGGTCTTATCAAATGGTCTGAAAACGTGAATATTGGTTATTACGCACAGGACCATGAATACGAGTTTGCTGACAAAGATGTCAGCTTGTTTGATTGGATGAGCCAATGGAAGCAACCGTCTGATGATGAACAAGCAATTCGCGGCATTCTTGGCCGTTTGTTGTTTAGCCAAGACGACATCAAGAAGAAAGTAAAAGTGTTATCAGGTGGTGAAAAGGGCCGGATGTTGTTTGGTAAGTTGATGTTACAACGTCCAAATATTCTGGTTATGGATGAACCGACCAACCACTTAGACATGGAATCGATTGAATCGCTGAACATGGCGCTAGAAATGTACAAAGGTACCTTGTTGTTCGTCTCGCATGACCGTGAGTTCGTATCATCTTTGGCTACACGTATTATTGAAATCACTGAAAATGATTTACGTAACTTTGTCGGTAGCTACGACGATTATCTGGCTCAGCAATTAGCATTGGCTAACCAATAATCAGCATTTACCACCTGCTTAAAAAACGCGCCTTCTGGCGCGTTTTTGCTATGAGCGCAATACAAAATTGTTAAATTTCCAATATTAGGCACGCAAAATACAACATTTTTCATTTTTTGCTGAATTAACTCTTTTTTCTCTGATAACCATGACTTAGGATGAAACTAGACAGGTTAGCTCCGAGGGAAGATCATGTTTTTTACCCGTGCGTTAAAATTAGAAATTCAGCAACTCAGAGACCAAATTAAAGAAACTCAGCAGCAAAAGTCGAGTGAAGTAGCGGCTTTGCAACAACAAGTTCAGACGTTAACTCAAGAGCTTGGTGAGACCCAAGCGCAGTTGCAACTTCAGCAGCAATTGGCGCAAGTCCAACAAAACGGCACGGCCATGTTGGAATCCATACGTGCCAATGTTACTCATCATGCAGACTCTTTAATTGATGAGCGTACAGCACTGGCAAGACTTGAAGATATTTTTGGTCAGACGCAAACCGCGATCCGAACTCTGGAAAACCGAGCCTTGTTAATCACCGAGCACGCTGACCAAAGCGCTGCGACTGCATCGGTGCTCGACGGTACTGCGAGCTCAATTAATCAGTTGATTTCAAGTATTCAAGAAATATCAGATCAAACAAATTTGTTGGCATTGAACGCGGCAATAGAAGCGGCGCGTGCCGGTGAAGCTGGCCGTGGTTTTGCTGTGGTAGCCGACGAAGTAAGACAACTTGCCGGCAAAGCAAACGATGCCAGTAAACAAATTGAAAATCTGATCCGAAAAGTTATCGAACAAACCACTAACATTAAAAATATGGTATCGCAGAGTCAGCAAAGTGCTGCCGATGTGTCTTTGTCATCCAAACAAATCGATACTGTGGTAAATGAAGTAATTAATCGTTCTGAGCTAATGAAAAAGCTCATTCGTGCGACTACTACGTTGACCTATCTTAATGGCTTAAAACTTGATTACGCTGCGTGGAAAGCGTCAGTCTATCAAGCCATCAGCCAAGGAAGAGATCTGCCGAACTCTGCTGCTGAGCAGAAATACCAACAATGGTGTGGTTCAGGTGGATACGGAGCCAAACACTATGGTCAACTTTCTAGCTTTCAATCCATTGAAAGACCGCATCGGGCATTTCATGCCGCTGCACGCGAAGCTCTGGCAGCCTCTCGTTCGCAAGATACCGGTAAAGTGACTCAAGCATTGTCATTCATGGAAGACCAAGGCCAACTCGTTGCCCAAGCGATTGAACGCTTGCAACAAGATGTTTTAGCTGGTTAAATTGATGCAAAGCATTGACCTAACACAAGTTTGTTTTAGGTCGATGCTGATATAATGCACTCGCAGTTTATTTTATAAAACGCAGTAAAGCTGTTTCCCACTAGCAAATCCCCGAAATTCGTTACCGGAGTTTTTATGTTTTTCAATTCTGCCTTAAAACAACAAATTATTGATTTGCAGAGGGAACTGCAGCAACAACGCGAAGAGCATCAGAAGGAGCTTCAACAGTTAAGGTCAGCCTATGACTCGGAAATTGTTGAGATCACGCACAAGGTTACCAAGTTCAGTCAACAAGACGCAGTATGCCAAGCGATGATTATGGGCGGGCAAATGCTCGGCCAAATTAGAGAAGATCTTGCCAATAATGCGGCAAGTTTGGCAAACGAACACCAAAGGTTACGCCAACTGGACGCAGTGTTTGGCCAAACCAAAGATGCTATTCATAATCTTGATGTACGCGCGAATCAAATTACTGCAGATGCAGAGCAAAGTGCGAAAGTCACAGCGGTATTGGATGGTACAGCTTCGTCAATCAATCAACTAATTTCCAGTATTCAGGAAATTTCCGATCAAACGAATTTGCTGGCATTAAACGCAGCCATTGAAGCGGCTCGTGCGGGTGAAGCAGGTCGCGGTTTTGCTGTGGTTGCCGACGAAGTGCGGCAACTTGCTGGCAAGGCGCATCAAGCAAGTAGTCAAATTGAACAATTGATCCGGCAAGTTATTGAGCAGACCGCCAGAATTCGTGCAATGGTTGAGCAAAGTCAGCAAAGCGCCGCTGATGTTGCTGCTTCGTCTGCCCAGATAGATCAAGTCGTGAATGATGTTATTGGCACCTCTGCGCATATGCAGCAAGTTATTTCGGAATCGGCAACTATTGCGTTTTTGAACACGGTGAAACTTGATCATGCGGTGTGGAAACACCAGGTCTATTTGCAAATCCAGCATAGTCGTTTTGCCGAAAGCGTGAATTCGCACGCAGAGTGTCGTTTAGGGAAATGGTATAACGAGGGCGATGGCAAAAAGTATTACAGCCACTTGCGCAGTTATAAGTTACTCGATGCACCACATCGATTAGTACATGAAAGTGGTCGCGAGGCCTTGGCACTAGGTGGCAAAGGTGATGCTGCAGCAATGACGCAAGCGTTGATTAAGATGGAACAAGCAAGTCAGCAAGTGACTGAAATTATTAGTCAATTGCAGAATGAGCTCCATCAATAGCCTGATACTTGTGTACGGGTAAACCCGTAAGATTAGAGCGACTAGTTTAAAGCCCGTGCCAAAACGGGCTTTTTATTTGGTAAGAATAGAGGTCGAGTTGGATATGAACGATGATCGACATCAAACTTCCGTCTTATATAGCAAAGAAGAATAAGCTTATCTCTTTTGGTTCTTTATTGGCTTTGTTATATTAACTTCAAGTAAATTCGGATCTGGCGGTTTTATGTCAACCTTGAATATTCAACACTTTTTTGACGCGCAATCAAATACCTACAGTTATGTCGCTTTTGATTCGGCATCTAAAGAGGCAGTCGTGATTGATCCAGTTTTGGATTTTGATCCTGCGTCTGGCTGCAGTTCAACGTTACAAGCGGAACAAATAGTGCGTTGGATCAAATCTGAAGGTTTGCTTTTAAAGTATATTCTTGAGACTCACGTTCACGCAGACCATCTAACTGCAGCTCCGTTTATTCAATCACAATGTGGTGGAAAAACGGCAATTGGTAGCGCAATCACAGAGGTTCAAACTGTGTTCGCTAAGTTGTTTGGTGCTGAAGACCAGTTTGTGTGTGACGGTCGGCAATTTGATTTGTTACTCGCGGATGGCGCAGAGTTGCCGCTTGGAAACTTAAAGATCAGGGTCATACACACTCCCGGTCATACACCGGCTTGTGTTAGTTATCTGATTGCTGATGCTGTGTTTGTTGGTGATACGCTGTTTATGCCAGATTTTGGTACTGCTCGCTGCGATTTCCCTGGCGGTGATGCCGAAACTTTGTATGCATCGATCCAAAAATTATTTTGTTTGCCTGATAATACACGGATGATGATGTGCCACGATTATGGCGCTCCCGGTCGTGCAGACTTTGCTTTTGAAACAACAGTCGCTCAGCAAAAAGCTCGGAATATTCATGTTGGTGCCGCGCAATCAGCTGAACACTTTGTCACGATGCGCAGACAACGTGATGCGACACTGGCCATGCCGAAACTTTTATTGCCAGCGGTTCAGGTAAATATGCGGGCAGGGCATTGGCCGCAATCAGATGCCAATGGTATTAGTTATTTAAAACTACCGATTAATTTGTTTTGTAAAAAATAATCTTTGGTAGTTCCCACGCATTATTTGGGGGTGACGAATGCAGAAAATTTTACTGGTCACAGATATTTTCGGTGATAGCACTCAGCTTCGTGAAACCCTCTCGTGTATCGGGGTTAACGCGATCGTTGTTAGCCCATACTCAGAATGTAAGACTTTCAGCAACGAAGCTGAAGCCTATCAGGCGTTCTTGGCAACCGGTGGATTAGACGCCTATTATCGTCGTTTGCTACAGACTATTTCGCAGCATAAAGTTGATGATTTCAGACTAATAGTCGGTTTTAGCGCTGGTGCTGCGGCGTTATGGCGGTTTGTCTGCAGCGACCATGCCGCAGGGCTAGCCCAAGATTTAGAAGCGTGGCTGTATTATGGCGGCCAAATCCGTCATGAATTGGATTTGCTTCCGAAAATAAATACAGTGTTACGTTGGAGTTTAGAAACTCAGTTTGATGTTTGGCAATGCCATCAAGCGATGCAGAATAAAGCTCTGGTTGAGTCCTCGGTGTTACCGTACCAACATGGTTTTATTAATCCACAATCTAAAGGTTTTATTGCCCATGCCGCCGCGGATTTTTGGATGACACTTGAGGCCTATCTGCAAGATAGATTACAGGTCTCTGTTGCTTAGACTTGTGCGTTAGTTTTCTAAATATGATGGCCGGTTATCAATTTGCTATTGGTGTTGATTGCAAAGAAAAGGACAGCGATTGCTGTCCTTTTTGTTTACTGTGATTTTATCTGCAGAATGCCATTAACGAGCGTTGGTGCTTTCAAAAATCTTGTCAGCTGATTCAGCAACAAAACCACTGTACAACTCGCCATTTGACATTGCATGACGCAGTGCAAATTCGTAGAAACAGCTTGGGATCATTTTCGTGCCATCAGTAAATTCAACTTCAGCAGCATCGGCCAAGGTCGACGACTGCTCTAAAAAAACTTCAGGAGAACCTTTGATTTCGCCACCAGAACTATTTAATGGGAAGCCAGCTTGTTTCAGCGTATCGTTCACTGACGCTAAGGTTTCAAAGTTTTGCAGGTGATTTACCGACACTGTGAAGTGGTTTGCACGGTAGCCCCATACTGATAACCACGCAGCGTATTCGCTTTCGGCTAACAGAGTTCGATAAGTCGACTGATCGATATCCCAATGACGACCTGAATACAGGAAGTTCTCTGCGTTTACGGCTTCAGGACTGACTTGGTCAACTAAGCGGTGAACAATAGCTTGCAACTCTGGTGAGCATTTGTCTAATAACAATTCAGAGATAAACACTTTTGGAGCAGTTGGATCTGTGTGCTCAAAATGTTTGGCATACAGTTTTTTTGCTTCAAAGTGATATTCACCACATTCTTTGTAGCCAAGCGCTAATAAATGCGCAGCGAGTTTGTTTAAACCCACTTTTTCAATGTTAAAGGTCCGATAGGCCACGTGATCGTTAATCACGTCATCTTGTTGGCTAGAACCGAGCAGCTCGTGCACTTTTTTTGCTGAAGGGGTCACTGACAGGTAATCTTGCCAGATTTCACTGAATAATTGGTTTACATCTTGGTGCATGGACAACTTCCTACAGGGTTCAAAGATTTATCCCCTCCATCTTTTAAGAACTGATGTTGCTGATAGCTAACAATGTTCTAAGTTGCATAATTTCTATGTTTACTTAGTATTGCTGACGTACCGATTTACAGCGCTCAAACGATATTGGGTGTATACATTAATTCTGGTTTGTTACTACGTATAAAGCCCGTGCATTATACGCCGCGGGCGGTTTTCCGGTTTTGATCTAAGGCAAAACTAAGCCAGGACTTAAACTACTTGGCAAACTAACTGCGTTCGCTTCCACCGATGCAACAGGGTAGGCGCAGTAATCGGCTGCATAAAACGCACTCGCTCTATGGTTGCCGCTTGCACCGATTCCACCAAAAGGCGCCGCACTGGACGCGCCGGTAATTGGCTTATTCCAATTGACAATGCCGGCGCGGATTTCGGTGAAGAATTGTTGATAATCTGCTTCTGCATCAGCAAGTAAACCTGCTGATAAACCAAATGATGTGTTATTGGCTTCTTCTATTGCTTTGGCGAAATCATCATAACGGTACACTTTTAACAAAGGTCCAAAATGTTCTTCGTCAGGTAATGCCGCGGCGTGCGTAACATCAATAATGCCCGGAGTGACAAAACCGGTACCTGCTTGGATTTGGGTCAATTTCAGCAGCGGCACACCACCAATTGCTTCGATGTCAGCTTGCGCTTTTACCATACCAAGTGCAGCTTTTTCACTGATCATTGAACCGAAAAATGGTTGTTCTTCGGCAAAGGGTTGGCCAACTTTCAGTTGTTTAACTGCGTGAATGAGTGCAGCCAACACTGCATCGCCATTGCTACTGCGTTCGATGAACAAACGACGGGCACAAGTACAACGTTGGCCACTGGTGATAAACGCCGATTGGATAATGTCATGTACTGCAGCATTGATATTGGCGACATCTTTCACGATCAATGGGTTATTACCACCCATTTCTAATGCCAGGATTTTGCCAGGATGGCCTGCATATTGCTGATGCAATAGATGGCCGGTGTTCGAGCTACCAGTGAAGAACAGGCCATCGAGGCCTTTATGGCCCGCAATAGCTTTGCCAGTTACCACTTCACCTTGCAGCAGATTAATTACACCTGCAGGTAAACCTGCTTGTTGCCACAAGGCTACGGAAAATTCAGCAACTTTCGGTGTCAACTCTGACGGTTTGAACACCACAGTATTACCAGCAATCAGTGCCGGAACAATATGACCATTTGGCAAGTGGCCGGGGAAATTGTATGGGCCGAACACCGCAACAACACCATGGGGTTTGTGACGGATAAATGCTCGAGCGCCAGGCATTGGATTCTCGACTGTGCCAGTTCTCTCGGCATGTGCTTTGATAGAAATGGCAATCTTACCAACCATCGCCGCAACTTCAGTCCGACTTTCCCAAAGCGCTTTACCAGTTTCTTCAGCGATGACTGTAGCGAATTGTTCAGTATTGCTTTTTAACAATTCAGCAAATGCTTCAGTAACTGCGATGCGTTCTTGTAATGAACGGCGTGACCACAGCAAAAACGCGTTACGAGCAGCGGTCATTGCATGTTGCACTTGGCTGGCATCAGCGCTTTGGCCTTGCCAAATCACTGCGCCGTTTGCCGGGTTTACAGAAGTAAAAGTCGCGCCTAGACCATGTTGCCACTCGCCGTTAATAAACAGACCGCCTGAAATTACTGCACTCATTTAACACCTCGGTCGAGATTTAGGTAGCGGACTTCGTCGCCTTGTTGAACTTGCAGTGCATCGGCTGTCGCTTGGTTGATAATCAACTCATGACCATCAATTTGTGCTTTATCGCTAATCACCGCGCGGAAACTTTGCACTTTTGGATTACAAATTGCCAAATGCGCTGAGCCTTCGACGTCGCCAATTCGAACTTGCATTCTGTGGCTACTACGAACTGATTTGATTTGCTTGAGCTGCGCTTCAACAGTTGGGCCAGCGTCGAATAAATCGACATAACCGCGATGGATGAACCCTTCGTTTTCCAGCAGTTTTAAGGCTGGTTTAGTGTTCTCATGCACTTCACCAATCACCGCTTGCGCTGAAGGTGGTAACAGGCTGACGTAGATTGGATGACGTGGCATCAAATCGGCGATAAAACCCTTGTTACCGATGCCAATTAAATGGTCGGCGGTCGGGAAGTCAATGCTAAAGAAATAGGACTGCAGCCATTGCCAGAATGGTGGCAGTGCGTGATCGTCAGCCACGCCACGCATTTCTGCGATGACAATTTTAGCAAAGCGTTTTGGATGTTCGGCCATAAACATGAATCGAACTTTTGAGAGAAAACGTCCGCTTAGGCCGGTGCGATATGGTTCGCGTAAAAACAGCGTACAAATTTCCGTAACACCTGTGTAATCGTTACACATGGTGAGAACTTCAACCGGATTGTAAACGTTGAGCTCGTTTGAATGATGAACGACGGTGCTTTTATGGAAGTGGTAGAGCGGTGTGCTCAAACCGACCGACGCTTCAATACCAGAAGTACCCAAAATCTCTTTGGTTTCGGTATCTTCAAGCACGAACAAGTAACCTTGGTTTCCCGGATGCTCTGCGTCAATGGCAAAGCTATGCTCAGAGTGCGCAATTTTTTGCTTGAGCTTTTGTTCATTGACCGGCAATGAAGTAAAGCCAGCTCCAGACTCAACTGCAATTTGCATGAGCGCTGGGTAGTCGGACTGCTGAATAGGGCGTATCAATAACATGTTGATAATTCCAGAATATATCGTGCACAAAAACGGTGGCTATACGCCACCGTCGGCGATCTGGGCTGGTTAAGCCTGTTGCTCTACCAACTTGGCGATAGCCGCTTCAAAGCGAACCATGCCTTCAGCAATATCTTGCTCTGGAATAACTAATGACGGCGCGAAACGAATCACGTTATAGCCAGCCATCAAAACCAACAGGCCTTCGGCAGCAGCTGCTAACATAAAGTCACGAGATTTACCGGCCCACTTGGCGTTCAGAGCCGCGCCAACTAACAGACCTTTACCACGGATTTCGCTAAATACGTCATATTTTGCGTTGATCTTTACCAATGCTTCTTTGAATAAAGCTTCACGGGCTTTCACACCTTCTAACACTTCCGCAGTGTTAACGGTATCGAAGGCTGCTAATGCAACCGCGCAAGCTAATGGGTTACCACCGTAAGTACTACCATGGGTACCAACAACTAAATGTTTAGCAATTTCGGTAGTAGTTAACATAGCACCGATTGGGAAACCGCCGCCTAAAGCTTTCGCAGTGGTCAATACGTCAGGGGTAACGCCAAGACCCATATAGGCATAGAGTTCACCAGTACGACCAACACCTGATTGCACTTCATCAAATACTAACAAAGCATTGTGTTGATCACACAGCTCGCGTACGCCTTTAATGAATTCAACTGTTGGGCTGATGATACCGCCTTCACCTTGCAGCGGCTCCAATACAACAGCACAAGTTTTGTCGGACATCAGTGCTTTTAAACTGTCCAGATTGTTGTATTCAGCGTGGTCGATATCTGCTGGTTTTGGTCCAAAGCCGTCTGAGTAGGCAGGCTGACCACCAACGGTAACGGTAAACAGAGTACGGCCATGAAAACCCATTTTGAATGCGATGATTTGAGATTTTTCAGCGCCAAATTTGTTTAAGGCAACGCGACGTACTAACTTCAATGCCGCTTCGTTCGCTTCAGCACCAGAGTTCGCAAAATAGACTTTCTCTGCGAAGGTGTGATCAACTAAACGTTTCGCTAATGCTAACGCTGGTTCGTTGGTCATAGTGTTAGACAAATGCCACAATTTGTTCGCTTGCTCGGTTAATGCATTTACCAGCACTGGATGGCAGTGACCCAAACAGTTCACCGCGATACCGCCAGCGAAGTCGATATATTCTTTACCTTGTTGATCCCAGAGGCGAGATCCCAGACCTTTAACTGGAATAATTGGAGACGGAGCGTAGTTTGGAACCATTACGTCGTCGAATAAACTTCTTGTAAGTTGCATGGGAAACCTCTGGATTTTGCAATAAGGGCTTTGTGGAAATTATCCTTTTGGTCTAATTTCCGTTTTTTATGGGTAAGCCGTCATTATATTGGTGCGCACTGTCAAACTGCAGTATCATTATTCACAAATTGATTATTAAATTTGTCAAATTAACGGAGTTTCTGAGCAAAATGCTAACCAAAGAAGACGAACGCTTACTTTCTATGCTTCGCCAGAATGCGCGAGCTAGCGTATCGGATTTAGCGCGGAGCTTAAATTTATCACGCTCTACCGTGCAAACACGGATTGCTCGTTTGGAGCAACTAGGTGTTATTAAGGGTTATGTCGTCGAATTTGGCGAAACCTTTACCAAGAACCAAGTTTCTGCCCATGTGTCGATTAAAGTTCGGCAAAAGTTAACAACTAAGACTAATGTTGAACTTAGGCAGATTTCGCAGATCTCTGAACTCTATGCAATTAGCGGGGAGTACGACTTAATTGCTGTGGTGCAAGCGCAAAGCACGGAGCAGTTAAGTCACCTGTTAGACGAAATTGGCAATTTAGATGGTGTCGAACGGACAAATTCTTCGGTGATATTGGAAACTAAATTCCGTCGTTGACCGTAATAATTCAACATTCGCTGGCTAGAGTCTGTCGAGCGCAACCAAATACGGCGGATCCGTGAAAATACTGCTGGTATTTTAAACATGGTCTGACAAGTTGGATGTAATTTTACTACTAGTAGCAAAAACAGCTAGAATTCAACAACTTTTCCGGCCAGATGGCCGCATTTTCTGAGAATTTTATGAGCCAAAGTGAAAATACTCCGCTGTACACCCATTATGCCGGTCCGGCATTACTCGAAACGCCATTATTAAATAAAGGCAGCGCTTTTACTCGCGAAGAGCGCGCTGCCTTTAATCTCTCTGGGCTGCTGCCACCGCGTTATGAGTCTATCGAAGAGCAAGCTGCTCGTGCTTATATGCAATATTCATCATTCGGCGAACCAATTAACAAGCATATTTACCTGCGAGTTGTGCAGGATAATAACGAAACGTTATTTCATCGGTTGTTGCAAAATCACCTCGAAGAAATGTTGCCAATTATCTATACGCCGACTGTAGGGGACGCCTGCGAGCGGTTTTCTGATATTTATCGCAGCGCTCGTGGTTTGTTTATTTCTTATGCCGATCGCGATTGTCTAGATGATGTGCTTCGCAGTGCCACTAAAAAGAAAGTGAAGGTCATTGTAGTTACTGATGGTGAACGGGTATTAGGTCTTGGTGACCAAGGTATCGGCGGCATGGGTATTTCTATTGGTAAGTTATCGCTTTATACCGCTTGCGGCGGTATTAGCCCTGCGTATACGTTACCGGTCTGTCTTGATGTCGGTACTAATAACGAAAAATTGTTAAACGACCCGTTCTATATGGGCAATCGTCATCGCCGTATTACTGGTGATGACTATTATGAGTTTGTTGATAAATTTATAAAGGCAGTGAAACGTCGCTGGCCGGAAGCTTTAGTGCAATTCGAAGATTTCGCACAACCAAATGCTATGCCGTTGTTAAAGCGTTACCGTGATCAGATCTGTTGCTTTAATGATGATATTCAAGGAACTGCAGCAGTTACTGTTGGCACTTTGCTGGCGGCCTGTCGTTCTAAAAACGTTAAACTTTCTGCGCAAAAAGTTGTGTTTGTCGGTGCTGGTTCTGCAGGTTGTGGCATTGCTGAACAAGTGATCAGTCAAATGGTGTCTGAGGGCCTGAGCGATGAACAGGCGCGAAGCCAAGTCTTCATGGTCGATCGTCACGGTCTCCTCACTGAAGGTATGGAAGATTTACGCGATTTCCAACAGGTGCTTGTACAACCTAAAGCTCGGCTGGCTGATTGGTCTTACAGCGGTGAGTTTGCATCATTACGTGATGTGATGAACTGCGCAAAGCCAGATATCTTAATCGGTGTTTCCGGGGTGGCAGGTCTTTTCACCGAAGCGGTAATTAAAGCCATGAAAAAGCACTGTGAATTGCCAATTATCATGCCTTTGAGTAACCCGATTAAGCAGATTGAAGCGCGCCCAGAAAAAATAATTGAATGGACAGAAGGTAAAGTCATTATCGCGACTGGCAGTCCGTTTAAGCCAATCGAATATCGTGGCAATGTTTATCCTGTTGCCCAATGCAATAACAGCTACATATTTCCTGGGATTGGACTTGGTGTTATCGCCTCAAGAGCCAAACGAGTTAGCGATGACATGCTAAGGGTCGCCAGTGAAACCTTAGCTGCGGCATCGCCGTTGGCAAATACCGGAAGCGGTGGCATTCTGCCGCCACTCACTGATTTGGCAGAGCTGTCCAAGCGAATTGCCTTTGCCGTCGCAAAAGTTGCGATGGCTCAGGGCCATGCCCTTGAGATGGAAGATGATTTGCTGAAAGCTAAAATTAATGCCAATTTTTGGAAACCGGAATACCGCCAATACAAACGTGTAAGTGGTTGATATTTAACTAATAATTGTCAAATCGTCTTCAGCGCTGACTTCGATTTTCGCACGTTCTACGACAAGGCTCGGATTTATATTCCGTGCTTTGTTTTTTAATTCACGTTTTGCATAATGGCGCTGGCTGATTGTTGATAAAGGAACCCGCATGTTATACGTGGTGATGTTAGGGGGTAAGCACCCAGCGGCTAAGATTGAAGTTCATGATGTGGTTTTTGTGCTCGGTGATTCCTTAGCTGATTGTTATCCGCAATTGCGAGAGAACTGGTTTGGTCAAGCCAATGGCTTACATATCGATTCCTGGATGGCTGTCGATGGCATTGACGGTTATAGACTTGAGTGGTCAAACCAAGCGCCTGCGGCAAATGAACTAAGATTGTTTTTCATCAATCTCGGTGGTTATCAGACCGGTTTATTCGGCGAAGAACACCGTTATTTGTTGGTGGTTGCAAAGGATATTGCTGGTGCCAAAGCGCTTGGTAAACAGCAAATAATGAACATTTGGGATAAGCCTCACACCGATAACATTATAGATGTCGATGACTGTATTCCTATTGACTATATTGCCGGCCGATATGTGCGTCTAGTCAGCGGTTCATATCGAGAAACTAAACAGCAAAATGATTATATTTTGCTATAAATCAATTGATTGAATAGTTAGACTCGTTTTTCCCCTTTAAGCATACAAGGATGTAAAAAGCTTAAGTTAAATTTACTTTAATAAAACATATCTTGCACTTTAGCTTAATTGCGTTTACAAATTAAAGGTGATTACTCGAAGAGAAGAGCTTGATGTCTTTCACTTGGAAACGACAAATGATCTGGCAATGGATGAATTAAGATCAAGGGTTCGTATGGATAAGTATCAGAAACTCATAGTTATTTCAGCAAAGGAGCAATGGTCGCATTTATGTTTGTTGGCGCAAGCTGCTGGCTTGAATGTACAACAACAGACTGTTGATGCGTTAACATCGCAAGCTTATGATGAGCACTTGTTAATTGCAGTCGATTTTACCGGCCAAAAATTAGATCGAAGTTCCTTACAGTTGCTCGCGCAACTACAACAGCATGGTGGCGTGTTCATTTATCAAGTTGACCGGCATCTGATTGAGGAGGCTGCTTGCCTGCGTCTTGGATTGCGTGGTGTACTTTACCGAGATTTGCCTCTTGATCAATTGATGTTGGCCTTGCGCACTTTAATGTGCGGCCAACTCGCATTTAGTCTCGAAGTACTTAGCAACAGGTTAGATGAACTGGGGGTAAGTAGTGCCGAGCCTTTAGACAATCAGTCGACTCTATTTAACGCGACACTAACTAAGCAAGAAAAACGTATTATTCGGTTGGTTGCCCAAGGCGCTCGAAACAAAGAGATCGCAACGGAATTGCATATTAGTGCTCACACGGTAAAAGCGCATATGGCGGCGATATTTCGAAAGACTCAGGTGAGAAATAGGGTGGAGTTGCTAAGGTTAGTGCAACTCCCCGTAGGTGGTCAGTTAACCGACTTTGCTCGATTAGATTGAGCGTCTGCTTGCCAAAAACCCTTGGCCTGTCCTTGTAAGATAATTGCTTGGACAGCGCTTTCCATTGCCTGTCTAACGCAGTATTGCACCGGCTCATTGGTGCTATAACCTGCTTCCATTTCAGCTAGTCGATTGACAGAAACATATCGAAATAGCCCAGTTCGTAGTTGTTGTGAGAACACTTTTTTAGTACTGCTGACAGACATCAGTACTTGCCCTGTGTGAACATCGACCGCTCGCAAGTACAAAGTAATTTGGTCTTCACGGTACATCTCTGAAGCACCAATACCAAAATATTCGGCACCAATGCCGCCGGTACTTAAGTTTGATTCATAGCCGATAATGCCACCTTCAAACAAAATTCGAGCTTCTTTTAGTGACGGCAGTTCAGAGTTTTTTTTGTTACTTGTCACAATTTTACGTTCAGTCAATAAATTCTGTAGTCCCTCTCGTTCTAGTGGTGCAAACCATCCTGTCTCAAGTAGCACTTGAGTTAGCATCGCTGTCGCACCTTGGGTAACTGCAGTCGAAAAACTTGAAACGTTTTCTTGTGGTTTATACTGACCGGTTTGATCACGAAAAGCGTAAACGCCGACCGGCATCGCGAAACGTGGCTTGGCAGAGTTTTGAATTGAGATCATAAGTTCGCTGGGTGCATCCACAGCAGCATCTGTAGTAAACAGCTCTGGTTTTTCCAACATCGCACAGCTGGTGAGCAGCATTGAAGCGCATAGTGCGCTAATAAATCTAAATGATTTCATTATTAATTTCCTGGTAGTGCTGGCATACGAATGATGGTGACTTCGCCAGTGCTTAACCTTGTAATGTGCACAATAATTGTTCCATCTGTGTCATGACTCACCTCAACTCGAAATTCACCAGTGTCATAAACGCCCTCGGTGATTTCACCATCGGCGATCCTGCGGGTAAGCGAATTGATTAGATTTCGCTCTAATGCTTCTTGAAATTTATCGACGAAGGTCTTTTCGTTTAGAGGCTCGCTGTGAGCGTTTTGTGCTTGGGCTTTTTGCAGCAAAAAATTGCCGTTAAGGGGACTGCCGCCGAAGCTCGGGTTTACCGGCGTGTACACCAACTCGGTAGCACTTAGATGGAGTGAAAAGGTGAGGGCAACCACACTGTAAATTAGTTTTGTTTTCATCATTTTTAATCCAGGTAGTTTTCAAGTTCAGTGCTATCTTCACCAAGCATGTTGGCGGACTGCAGTCTTGCGATTTCTTCGATGGTGGCCATCACTGCTTGTTCTGCAAATTCACGCATGTCTTGTTGTCGACGGCCAAGGTATGTCTGGTAAATCCGACGCTGATTTAGTTCAAGCCATAACAAGGTTCCAGCTTGTGGATAGACTCGCTCATGAATAACTAAAGTCATGCCTGATGTTGCCGGTAGATCACGCCAATATGCCGAGAAGTAATAGCTAAAGTCTCGTCCAAATCCGCTGATGGTGCGGTCAAGTACCATTCCAGACACTAACAGTTCATCTTCAGCAGCAATTGTTGAGTGCGGGGACATACCGAGTAAACTCAGGAATAAAACTGCACAGCGCGTCGCGCTGTACAGTTGTTTCCGCAGAGGCTTCTGCTTAGCGCTGATTAATGGTTGCAACGTTGAAATCGCCGTTTTGCACCACAGTTACCACACTGCCTTCGCCACCTTGCTGAACATTGACGAGGTTGTCGTTGCCTTGTTGATTCACTGAAATTGTACCGTCATTGCCAGTGACAGCTGCAGCGCCGTCGCTAGACGCAACCCAGTTACCATTGCCTGATTGTTGAATATCAAGTTCATTGCCACTGCCGGTCACTAGCAGGTCAACTAAATTTAAATCACCTTGTTGTGACACTTGCACCGAGTTTTGATTTGATTCGGTATCGCTAGTTGCCGCAACTTCATTGGCGTTACCGGCTTGTTCGATTGTTACGACGTTTTCGCTTCCCAAGGTTTCAACATAACCAAAGTTTTCGCTACCACTTTGATTGATAGTCAGATTGTTTGCAGAGCCCTCAGTCATCAGAGCTGCGATGTTGTTATCACCTTGCTGGCTAAGAGTTAAAGTATGATCGTCGCCACTACTACCCAACTGTGCTAAGTTGCCGTCGCCTTGTTGAAGTACATCCACGACCAAGTTGTTACCCGAAATCCCTTGTTCTGCAACGAGTTGGTTAGCATTTCCTTCCTGTTGCACAAAGACAACATTAGCATTGCCGCTAATTGGTTCTGCAATAAACTCATTAGCACTGCCGGATTGGAATACGTCGACGACATTATCATTACCTTCGAGCGGACGGGCGATAAAAGCGTTTAAATTGCCTTGTTGTTGCACAGCGATGCTGTTGTCGTTACCGCGAAGATTTACAACACCGCCGACGTTTTGGTTGCCAGTCTGCTCAACGTAAAGCGTGTTTCCATCGCCAACAGAAGTAATCAGACCCGATTCATTACTATCACCAACCTGGAGCGAAGTTATTTGGTTGTTATTGCCTTCGATGCTTGTCATGGTCCAGTTTGCATCACCAGTTTGCACAGATTGCGCTTCATTTCGATCGCCGCCGAGACTCACAGTTGCGGTATTTTGTTCGCCTGACTGTTCTGTCGAAACATTATTTTGATTACCCACAACGGTTAGGTCAGCTTGGTTGTAAAAACCAGACTGAACGACATTGATATTGTTTTCATCACCAACGGTGTTAACGCTTGTAACGTGCCAATCATCTGCTTGATCAGTTTCTATCGTGTTGTTTTGTCCATCAACTTGACTGTAGCTTTCATTAAATACACCAGTTTGTTCGACGTCGGTTAAATTCACAGCGCCATCTTGTTGCAGCAACGCTAAGTTCAATTCACCGTTTTGACTAACCGCGGCAGTCTGACCTTCTAGTACTCCGCTGGCTGAACTTTGAATAACTAAAGTTTCGTTATTCGCAAAAGAATAGGCGCTAGTGAATGCCAGTGTCAGCGCTAATGCAATGGCACTTTTTTTAGGGGTAATTTTCATAAACGATACTCCATATCAAATTAGTATTGGGTTACTGACAATATTTCGCCTTGACCGATTTGTTCTATCGAAAAACTGGTATTGCCATGTTGAGTAATGTCGATTTGATTATCGGTGCCGTGTTGCAGAAGCTGCAGACGATTTTCATCACCGAGCTGTTGGACAGAGATCTTATTTCCGGTGCCGTTTTGCTCAATTTCGGCATCATTTGCGATCCCTATTTGCAATAACGACAGTGTATTGGCGTAACCCGCTTGGGAAATTGTGCCGTTATTGGCTACGCCGTGCTGATTAATTGCCAGTATGCTTGTCATATCTTTGCGCTCTAGCATCGCTTGCAGTGCAAGATTTTCCGCTCGAGTGTCAGTATTAACTAACATCAAGGCCGAGATTAATACGGCAACTAAACGCATTTATAACTCCATGAAATACGATCTCCAAGTGTTAATCTACAGTTGCCAAAATTGCATGCAATCGGTCAAATGGTCTATTTGCTGTTAAAGTATTATTTTCATTCGTTTAATAAAAGCCATTTAAATCAATTAGATATTTTGTTTTTCAGTAATTTAATAAGCGTAATGGACTAGTTCTAAAGGATGATATTTGTAAATTGTGCTGGCAACATTTCAAAGGCCTGATATTTCTAAATGGGTGTCGAATTTCGGCATTGGAAATCCATTTAAATTTTAGGGAATGAGTTATGACCAATAAATCGATATTAGCATTGGCGGTTTGCGCAGCCCTCAGTGCACCTAGTTTCGCGAATGCCCAATCTAACAATCAGCCTCTAGCGGCAAGCGATTCAATTATCGTGGTATTTAAACAAGGCGTCGGCAAAACTGAACGCCAACAGATTATGAAAAAGTACGGTGTATCATTGCGTTACGCCGATAAAGATGGTTTTGATGCGCGCAGTCGCCAATTACTGGACGGCCGAATTGCTGAGCTATCAATCCCCAAAGGTGTTAGCCGTGACGGTTTGATTAAACAACTGAGCCGGCATCAGGCAATTGAAGTTGCAGAGCCAAACTATTTGCTCCATGCAATTGAAAACTCCGAAGTTGTCATACCAAATGACCCACGTTTTAGTGAGCTCTGGGGTATGCATAACACTGGCACTGGCGGTGGAGTGAACGATGCAGACATTGATGCACCAGAGGCTTGGGAGCTAACTAAAGGTAGTCATGATGTCGTTGTAGGCGTTATTGATACAGGCACTGACTATAATCACCCAGACTTAGCCGCCAACATTTGGACTAACCCAAACGAAATCGCGGCAAATGGCATTGATGACGATAATAACGGCGTTATTGACGATGTTCACGGTTTTTCAGCCGTAAATAACAACGGCAATCCAATGGACGGGCAGGGCCATGGTACACACGTTGCGGGTTCAATTGGTGCGTCTGGCGATAATGCAACTGGGGTAGTGGGGGTCAACTGGAACGTGACGATGATCCCATGTCAATTCTTAGGAGCTGATGGTTCGGGTACTACCGCAGGTGCAATAGCTTGTATTAACTATTTCACTAATCTTAAGCAAAACCATGGTGTGAATGTGCGGCTCACATCAAACTCATGGGGTGGCGGCGGATTTTCTCAAGCGTTGTCAGATGCTATTCAGGCTGGTAACGATGCGGGCATTTTATTTATCGCTGCGGCAGGAAATGATGCAGACAATTCTGATCAAACTCCACACTACCCAAGTTCTTACAACTTACCTGGCATTATCTCGGTGGCATCAACCGACCGATCTGATAACCTTTCGAGTTTTTCAACTTACGGTGCTGTGAGCGTTGATTTGGGTGCTCCAGGTTCTGCGATTTTGTCAACGACACCAAATAATACCTACGCCAGTTACTCAGGAACTTCTATGGCAACGCCACATGTCGCTGGTGCTGCAGCCTTGGTTTGGTCGTTGAATCCAGAACTTACTATTGCGGAAATGAAGACACTGCTGATGGATAGCGGCGATAGTTTAGCTGCACTTGCAGGTAAAACTGTTAGCGGTAAGCGCCTGAATGTGAAAAATGCATTAGATGCTGCCGATCCAGAACCAGGATTTAGCCTTGGTTTAACTCCAGCTTTGCAAACTGTTACAGCTGGTGACGTAGCGACTTACACACTAAGCGTAAATGACATCGCTGACTGGCAGGGCGTAGTTAATTTGACGGCGATTGCGACGCCAGCGATTCCTGGATTAACCTTGTCTGCAGTGCAAGCAGTTCCGGGCCAAACAATTGTTCTGACGGCACCAACATCGTCACAAACAGCATGGGGAACTTATCAGATTTCCGTTAATGGCTCAGATGAAACTGGAGAATTAACAAAGTCAGTTGCTGCGACGCTCAAAGTATTGCCGGCTGGATTACAAGATCTGCCATTTGAGAATACCTCGCCTGTAGCTATTCCTGACAACAATGTTGGCGGGATCTCTAGTGTAATTAATGTGCCAGATTCTGGAACTGTTTTTGGGGTCACAGTCGGGGTAAACATTAGTCACACTTGGATTGGCGACCTGACGGTCAAATTGGTATCACCAACTGGTACTGAATTCGTACTGCATAACAAAGAAGGCGGAAGCGCTGACAATCTAGTGAAGAGCTGGACCTTGGATAATTTCAACGGCGAAGTAATCAATGGCGACTGGAAATTATTGGTATCTGATACCGCAAGTATTGATACCGGCACACTGAATAGCTGGAGTTTAAACATCCGAGCTTTAACAGATGCACAACCAGATCCAATTGCACCTGTTGCTGATTTTACCTATGTTGCAGACGATCGTTTAGTGTCGTTTACAAATACTTCGTCAGATGCTGATAGCAGTGCGTTGAGTTATGCTTGGGATTTTGGTGATGGTCAAACATCGTCTGAACAAAATCCACAGCACCAATATGCTGCAGATGGTAGCTATAACGTTACGTTAACAGTTACCGATGAATCAGAATTAAGCTCAGTTAAAACTTCGACAGTACAAGTTGTTGATTTAGATATCGTTCTAGAACTGTTGCGTGCACAACGTGCCCGGACTGGTTCTAGTATCGTAGATTTACGATTCAGCGGCGCATTACAAAATGTTGATGTTTATCGTAATGGCACTAAAGTCGCTACAACTAGCAACGCAGGTAGTTTCCGCGATCGGTTTAATTCACAAGCAACTTCAGTAACTTACAAAATTTGCCACCAAGGAACCAATGAGTGTTCGAATGATCTGGTTGTGCAATTTTAATAAACCGTGACATAGCTCAGCTTTAATTCAAAGCAAGCACACAGCGCGCTACTTATGTAGCGCGTTTTTATTTCGAACCGGCTTGGAGTTGATTCTAACTCATTAGAGAATTGCAAAATAAACGAAGCAACGAAGCAACGAAGCAACGAAGCAACGAAGCAACGAAGCAACGAAGCAACGAAGCAACGAAGCAACGAAGCAACGAAGCAACGAAATCTAAAAGCTGATGTGTTGAATCTTGGAATTCAGCAAAGTAACGACACAAACTGATAGCAGAAGCTTGCTTTAGAGATGTTGTTAATTAGGCGTGTTGAGATTCAGTCTGCGAAATCGGTGATTAAACCATGGTAGACATCGCGTTTAAGAGTCAAATATAGCAATATAGATAATAGCCCATAATGTATTTATTACGTTAAATAACAATAACTTAGCAAAAGCTTATCGGCTAAATATAGTACAACAGCAAAAAAACGGCAACCCTTGAAAGTGTTCCAAAATGGAACAAGGTCCGGCTATTACTGTGCCGGACTACGGCAAGTAACTCAAAAACACGTGCGAAATAGATAAGTTATAAAAAAAGCCCTTTCGGGCTTTAGTTTGGCAGAGGGAAGCCCAAGGGCTTCAAAAGAGTTACGCTCCGCTCCCATCAAGGGGCTAACGCCCCTTAATAATCCCCAGAAGTTAGCTTGAAAAATAGCGAATAATCGAAGTAATGATAAATAGTGAAATTAATACAAAGTTGAAAAGGCTTAAGCGAAAAGGTTTGGGGTTGGTTTGATTGGGTTTGTCATCGGTAGAGATTTCACGCGGATCTTTATCTAATGTTTGATAGGTTTTAGATTTAGTCTTTTGGTGGTGGTCTTTATACCAATCTCTATCAATCATACTCATAAAATAGTCCCTTATGTTTTGTCTTCTGGGAGAGGCGCAACGGCCGCAATGGATGGTGTTGACTCAGAATGTACGTAATGAGGTCTGCATTTTACAAGCTTAGATTCATCTTTAAAACTAATGGTTGCTGCACAAGGTGCAATATAAGTAATTTTATAGCCTAAATCTGTAGGGTAAAAAGAGCCTGCATCAGATTCGAAACAAAGATCAGCATGAGCTTTGCCAGTTACAACGGCGCAAGTAATAACAACATTTTCAAGAGTTGATTCAAAATCTGAAAGCTTTGGTTCAGGTTTGGGTTGTTGCTCGTCATCTTGTTTTTCTTCAATGAATTGTTCCGTTATGGCGTTGGCCGAAGTCTGTTGTTCAGGTTCTTCAGACTGCGAAAAGTAAAGCCAAGCAAACAAGCAAAAAACGGCAGCGGGAAGTTGCCAGCCAAATTTTAAAAGCGGGTTGGATTTCTTTGGTACTGGTTGTTTTACTGGCTCAATTTTCTGAGGTTCTTTTTTATCGAAATAGTTAGCGGGCAATACCGTATAAGAAGCCCGCATGTCTATTTGCTTACCGTACTTATTAATAAAAGTGTCTAAGATAAATTGCTGGCTTGTCTTATAGGCCGGATGCAATTCATAGCATTTAAAAAATTCAGTTTTTGCTAAATGGTGACGATCTTTTTTCTTACCGTTGTAAACGTTCAAGATATGAAAGCCAAAAGGGGCTGTGATCTTAATAATTGGATTGATAAACAAATTCAAAATCTTTCCAAGGATTGGAGAGCTAAAAAGATTTTTACCACTTCGACAATGCCAAATCTCCTGTAAGAGGGTTTCGCGTAACTGTTTATCAACGGCATCAACGTCCTGAGATAACAACCAAACACGCCAACCAAGCTTACGAGATTGAACAAACCAAGATACAACGGCCAAGCGGTCTTTATCATTCCACGACCGAGAGTTAAAAGAAGTTAAAAGTTCATCAATAACAATCAGACCAAAACGGCTTTCGTCGTATGTATCTGGGTTGTCTGGGTCTAATTCTGGGTAAGCCTTACCTAGTAATTCCAAATCAATAGAACGCGGAATATCTGGTAAACGAGTTATAAAAGATTTCGCATTAGGCGCTAAGACTTCGGATTTAATATCTAAATTAGTAGCAACACGAAGACCCAATTCTAAATAGGTTCTGATTTCTCTAACCGCGATTTTTGATTTACCGGAGCCGCGAACACCTTCAACGAAAATGGCCATTATTTAGTAGTTACCTTAATTTTCAACGCACGTTGATGGAAAGTAAAAAGCGCTGAAAGCGCATAGGCTGAAGAAATAGCAGAAATGCAAACAGAGGCATTTGGCGGAACTAACGAAAGACCCGCAGCCAAAAAACCGTTACTAGGTGCGCTAGTTGCCAACGATGAAAATAACTCAGTGAAACCAGTAGCAAGAGCAGTAACGGCAGCAACGTAAACACCAATATAAATTACGGCAAGCCCTAGCCGCTGCGCGGCGAAGGCTACAAAAATACGAAAGAATGAAGTTAAACCAGTAACAATAAAAGTAAGAAAAGCGGCCATTATGGAGTTACCTCAAGTGTGCGGTGGAAAATACGGAAACAAAGTAACAGCGTATAAATAGACAAAAGCCAACTGACAACAGGTTGACCCCAATCATTGTAGGGCGGGCAATGTTGGTCAACAGTGATAGTTTTCGGCTCACCTCGAATAGATACAGAGAGATTAAAACCGCGACAACCGCCACCAGTTGGAAGGGTAACGAAATCCAGAAGCTTAGGCTGACCAGCAAAATTGGGTAAAGGTGATTCAATAAAATCAGTTAGCTTTTGGTGTTCTTGGGTAAGCTTATCAACTTCAGTTTGTACACTCTGACCTTGTACAGCCTGATTACCCCAGCTGTTATTCGATGCTTCATATTGTGATTTTGTTATGCCAGGGAATTTAGACCAATCAATCGGAGTTTCTTCTTTTGGCGGTGCTTCAGGTGTAATTGTCTGATTGGTATACACGTCAACAAAGGTTTGACCCTCATGCCAATTGTTTATTTGAACCAATAAATTAGGCATCATTTCAGATGGTACATAATTGGGGGCGTTAGGGTTTGAATGCTGAACAGTGCCGTTTGCAATGGATTCAGCAGCATCAGCAAAGGAAGGGCTGACAGGGTCAAAAGTAGGGTTATTAAATAAATCTGGATAAGGAAGACCAGTTTCCCAATCAACGAAGTCATCTAAACCAATGTCAGCATTTGCCAATAAATTAGGATTTTTCTCAATTTGCTCATTAAGCCACGCCTCATCGGCAGGATTAACCTGATAACGCTTTGACGGTTTAAAACACGATTGCGAGCCATTTAATACAATAGGGCCATTAGTGTACGAAGGGTCAGATTCAGGGGGGCAACGATAATCTTCTTGAGATTCACCTAAATTAACAACGCCAACAATATTAGTAACTGAAACCGAAGGGGGACTAGTAGTACAAGTAGGTTGCCAACCTGTGGACGCATTTGCATAACAAGTTTCTTGGACAGATGAACTAGTCACCTTAGTACCAATAGAAGCACTAGATAAAGAAATCTGGTTGATTGGCGCAAAAGAATTACTAATAGTCAAAGTAATACCGCCGCCATAGTTAACAGTCTTAGAAGCTGGAGGAAGTTCAATGGCAGCACTAATAGCACCAGAAGCATTAGATGCACATTCAGAAAAAGATTCACCAGCAAAAGTACCTAGAAGTTTGTCAGATGGATAATACGCACTACAAGTAACATAGTTATGGCGTTTTGCAGGTTTGAAATCTGTAAAGTCAATCTGGCTCGGATCATCTGGTAGTTCATCACCATCAAAGCACAAAGAAGTAAATAGTTGAGAAGTGCAGTTAGCCTCGTAAGCACCGTAGGCAACCATCAAAGCTTTACCAGCTGGAGACATATTTGCGAAACGTTGTCCAAGCTTAGAAAGATTACGAACTAAATTAGATTTAGAAATTCTGACAGGTTGATAACGAGGAGAACCACCAGACAGAGGCGATGCAATAGCAGGAACTGAAGCCCAACCGCGCTGCATCATTTGTTGTGAATACGGAAGCGGGGCGTGCATACCTTTTGAATTAAATTTTACAGGAATAACACCAACTACTTTTGCGGGTTCGGCAGCGAATAGAGAACAAGATAAAATTACAAACAGGAATAGAAATAAGCGCATTGAAAAAACTCCTTGTAGCGTCCTGTGGTCAGCCTGCGCGCTCTCGGCATGACCACAGGCCGCCACAAGGATTTTAATTAACCGCCGTTAGCGCCTTTAGAGATAAAACGACCTAATAAAGACATACCAACAGATGCACCAAGAACAACAGCCATAACACCAAAACCAGCAGTTACAGCGGTACCAGCATCAGCAATAACACCATCTTTTACAGATGTAACAACAGCAGCATCTAAAGCAGCATGAGCAGTTGAAGCAACGAACGATAAGCCAACTAAGGCAGCAGATAAAATTTTTGCTTTCATGTGAAAGACTCCATTTTCAAAGTTAAGGTCTAGATGACCGTTCAATTATCTGTTTGAACATGCGCAGGGTAATACCCGCACCAAATCCAACCAGCCAAAGAGACAATAAAAGACCGATGATTTTTCCGGCGTCGTTTATGTCCATTTTTTTACCTCTGGTAACCAGAGTTAAAACCGTCTACAAGTGCAAAACATGCAGCACATGCGAAAATAAGTAGATAAAGGTCGGAAAGTGTGACTTCCATTTTTCACCTATAAGAAAAAGCGCAACGGGTAAAAGGCTTTTGGAGAAGTACTAAAACCCGTTGCTAAAAACAGTTAAGCCTTAATAAGCTTGGTGATGTCATTACCAAGGTAATAAGTAACACCCGAAGATTTAGCACCATGCCAAACTCGACCCCAAACGGGCAAAGTTAAAAGCTGGCCTTCAAATTTAGCTAAGTGGGCGGCGATGCCTTGTTTAATAAGAGAATCAGAAATGACACATTCATGAACTTCTGTTTTGGTTTCGCCGTACTGGCCAGTGGTGGCAACTTCTAAACCAGCAAACAAAGTTTGACGGCTTTGACCGTTTTGGTCTGGTTTGCCATGAGCTATACGAGTGCCTAAATAAGTACCGGTAAGTGTCAAACCTTGAAAAGTTGCAGTAATAGAATCAATCATGATGGTTTCCTTATGAAACTAAGCGCAGTTTTAAAAGCGCTGGGTTGAGGTTGTATTGCTGAGTTAGCGGTAAAGGTTCGACAAAATCAGCAGGGAGTTGATTAGAGAAATCGACGTTAATCATTTTGATAAACGGAACGACGTTGGACTGGTCGCCAGTCAAATTCATCAATTGAGCAAGTGATAAACCAGCATCAATAAAATCGCGGGTATAACGACCCCAAGTATTTCGCGGGTAGTCTGCTTTCGTGCGTTCGTAACCGTCTGTCATGATGTTTCGGTAAACACCATAAAGGCGAGTGGCTTTTGGATAGCTAATTTTGCCGGAATCCGATACGCGGTAAAATTTAGCCTTGAGAGAATTTAAAACTGATTCTTTATCATAAGTGTTCATTTTGGCACCTTCAAAAGACTTAAAAATGTCTTTAAATGCTAAACCCCATAAGCGCGGGATTATTTGCGGATCTTCAATTTGTAATTTCGGGTCAGTGATATGGCCAAGAGTGCAGGGCAAGCCTTTCGGGTGAAACCAATCACGATAAATTCGAGCTTCAAAACGGATAGCACCAGTAGCAAACTGTCTAACCTCTGGACGGGTAATTTCTGACAATTGGCGGCGAAAGTGTTCGTACTTTGTTTGGGAATATTTGCGCGTTAATTTATTGATTTGAACGTCTAGTTCATCGAGCTTTAGATAAACTTTTTTGACGCAAACCTCAGAGGTTTTATTGTAATAAATAGTTGTATTGTACTTTTCATCGTACCAAGGGCGGGTTTGACCAACCTTAATATTGCGCATCATGTCTAAGCACTGTTGCGCCTGTTGTTGGTTGGCAACGTGCGCTGTATAAGTAACATCGAGATAATCAACAACCGCATGTTCCCAGTCTAAAAATTCGGTAAGGTTGTGATCACCATAAGTGAAAGCCTGAACAACTGACATAATGCACAGCTCTAAATTGTCAGAGCCATAAACATTGTGGCCCTGTAAAAGCTTTGCAGGATTACCAACGATTTTAATGTAAGGGATTCGCTTGAAATCTGTGCCGTTGATTATCTTGAAGGCCAATGAAGCGAATGACGATGGCAGAGATTCGAACTTGTGGAATAACTGCGTGAACGTAAATTTTTGGTTTTCAGTGTCCCACGAAACACAACCAGACAAGTCAAGGCCGAAGCGCTCCATTAATGTCCGGTCATCAATAAAACAAGCACCTGAAGCACTATCTACATAGTGCTTACGTAAAAATGGGATGCTGATGGAAACCATGTCAATCATTGGATTTACCATCGACGTAAAATTGATGTTGTTCACGGAACGAGTGAACTTGGGAGTCATCAAGTACATAAGAAAATAAAGCAGTACCTGACTGAACAACTAAACGAGTGCGCTGAATATCTTCCCAAGCAGAATCGGTTACTAACTTATAAGAATCATATGAAAGACCAACAAGCAAAGCTTGAGAGATACCATTATCTAAAAGATGAATATCAACACAGGATTTACCAAAATAAACATAAATTTGTTTGCTCATGAGCGCACCTCTGAAACAGAAATGAGGTTACAAAGCCAATCACCAACGGCAGGACTAAAAACTGAAGGATTAGCGCAGCCTGCGCTAAGGTCTAAATCAGTTTTACCGCAGACAGGGCAAGGAAGCTGACAACGCCCAGCGGAGCGGCTAACTTCGTTTTTCTGGGCGCTGTCAACTAAATCAACAACGATAAAATTTAAACCAAACTCATTAAGCTGGTTTTCTATCGTTGATTTATAACGGGATTGAGTAACAGATACTTTTGCCGGAACAATTTTTTTAGCGTTAGCGCCAACGATTTCAAAGTTCGCGTATAGTGTCCATTGTTCGAAAATTGCGCGTACAGGCTCACGAGTTAACGTGAGTAAAATGCCAGCATTGGCAGCCTGTAAGGCTTTGATTGTGTTCATATCCATGAGAAGCCGCTCCTGATATACTTTTTAACAAACAAGTAGAAAGTTTTCAAAATTGAAAACAGACATAGATTAGTTTTCAAAAATGAAAACGTCAAGAGGGGGAATGATGAAATTTAGCGCAACACTAATCGAAACTTTAAAAAAAGAAATTAGAGCTACAAAAGATGCTGAAATTGTTGAGCTGATACCGCACATGACGAAAGGAAATTTATCGCAGGTAAAATCTGGCGATAGAAAGCTAACAGAAGAACAAGCGCTCTACATTGCGGAAATCTGCTCGCTAGACGTGGCACTAGTGCTAGTGGAGCTAGCAGCCGAATCAGCTAAAAGCGAAAAAGCGCAATCAGCATGGAAC
>JAFLDV010000025.1 GCA_017302255.1 Gammaproteobacteria bacterium
TTGCTGGTTGGTTCGAGGATTATAATAGTTTCCATCCGCACAGCGGATTGAAAATGATGTCACCGCGAGAGTATCGGGCTCTCAAAATGGCTAGTTAGTACTGTCCGTTTTAGCGGGGGCAAATACACCAGCAACGAATGCTGTCTTATCCTGTTAAGTGTTTGGTTCTGCAATGACTTCAACCCCTTTACCAGCATATATCCAGCCACTAACGCCAGTTTGAGTAACCTTAATTGCCATAAAGTCTTTACCATACCGAATTCGTTGAACGGAATAACTTTGACCAACTACGGTTTCAAATACAACTTTGCAATCCAGTTGATAATGATTACCACATTCCCAATTGTCGTATGCGACAACAGACTCCGTGACTTTCACTGACATACTTCGATCCTCGGCAATATCTGATAACCATATACCCAAGGCTACTAAGAAAACTATGACTGCTACACCGATGCTTGTTTTCATAATGACACTTAACTACCAAATTTAGCGCGGGAAAACGCGCATGCGTGTTGCCGTCGCAGCCCATGAGTAGCGTGGGCGATTAACATGCACTTGTTAGCCCTGCCAACCTGAGCATATACGCTCAATTAACAAGGTATCGTTTATTACCCCCCGAATCGGGAACTCCATTTGTTCCAGAGACAGTTTTCCAATTCGCTCTTCACTTTCTCCATCCCACAGCCACCAGGTTTCGACCACGCCCGACTGGTTAGGAACGCCAGCACGAAAGACAGGAAACTTTATTAGCTCATCTTTGACTGGCAGGTTACCAACTATTCTTACTATTTCTCTACTCAACGCTGCGCTTAGTGGAAAAAATGTTGTGAATTGAAGATGCGCATTCGCAAGCTCTTTAATATCAACTACTTTGTCTCGAACTTTAAGAACGCGTAACAATGCACCGTATCGCTTGTGCTTATGCGTATATTGAGCATAACCAGTTCCACCATATGGTAACGGGATCTCAACTATGTCACCTATTTTTGGACGTTTACTCATAGCTACCTTGGTGGGCTAACGATTAAGCTAACGGGCAAATTTGGAGAGCAGCGGAAAATTTGTCCCGGAGCCTACCGTTTGTTAGCCATGTTTATTTCTTAACAGCAATTACTGTTAATGTTTGCAGGTCTTTAAAGGGGTGAACATTTATTAAAATTTTCACTTCTTCGTTTACTGCAATACTGTCATCACCAGTGCCTTGTACATATAAATCTTGACCATCCATGCTCACTAAATAACCTTTGTACTTTAATCCGTTGCGGCTCATTTCTGTTACGTTTTTTACTACTGCGTAATTTTCTTGTTTATATGAGTCCATATTCGTTTTAACGGTGTCTTGCATATAGTTGTAATACGGCAGAACCCAATAAAGTGATGCCAACAGCAATATGTGGAAAACCACAGAAGTGACTATTAAATATTTACTTAGGAATTTCATCTATACATCCTTGTTTGAGGTGTGGCTAACTACCAAATTTAGCATGGGAAAACGCGCATGCGGTGTGCCGTCGCAGCACATGCGCAGCGTGAGCGATTAACATTTGCTTGTTAGAATATTAGTCAACTGAGTTAGAAACAAAGTCCTGAGTCTTCCCCTTAATATGCGAGCTTAAAAACAGAACCACTCCAATAGCAAACACGTTCACGCCGAGCTGCCAAGGTTGTCCTGCCCGAAGTAGTGAAAAATTGTACACACTACCTAGTTGAAAATTCCCAGTAAAAGTCAAAGTTGAAAAGTTGAAAAAAGCCGTAGCATGGAAACCACTAGCAAAGAAATAGCCAACCATTGGACTCCAAAATACAGGCACTTGCATACACCAAAATTTAACTAGCTGACGCTCAAAATTTGGTTGTTTCTCAAGTACTGTGACCCCTAACCATACGCCCCAATGAGGGCTGGTAAATGCTTGGCTAAACATCAATAGCGAAGCGGAACCGAACTCAAGCTTTAGCTGTCCCACACTATATTGGCTTTTTACATGCTCAATTCACAACATGCGTGCCAACGTAAATTTTTGTAGGCAATTTTTTAACAGCAACAACAAGTGCGGAATGTTCAAAAACTGGTTGTTTGCTCAAACCAGAATAAACAACCACCAAATTATTATTAGCCTCACCAATTCCAAAGCTGCCATTTCCGCCGAAGTACACACCACGAACTAAAACATAAATCATATCTTTTGGAAGAATACAATTGGCACCAGCGTAATCATTTACCTGCACCGAGCTAAGCTGAATGAATGGCTCAATTTCTAAGTAATGATTAGCCCAACCAATTTTTGACGCGACTATTTCACATTGGTGGTTGTCATCCTTCCAAGTAATTGTATCCCAATCACTTTCAGGCATTTCATTAATGTTTAGCCAGTCGTTAGCAAAGCAAAAATCACTGAGCAGGATTAATAGCAAGAAACTTAAAGTTTTCATTGGGATCCAAGAGCATATAACGCCCGCCACACAGGCGAGCAACTTGTTGCGAGTCCAGCGCCGCAGGCGCGGTGTGCTTGCGTTTGTTAGCTGATTTATTCAATGTCTACAGATTCCGCATTACAAAACAACTCTTTAGCCCTATTAAAAACTTCAACTTTGCTTTTTGGATGAACTGTAATATCTATCGCACTTTGAGACTTGTAGAACAAGGACAGACAACCGGCTTTTTGTATTTTGACAATGTCTGTTTTTTTGACCAATTTACCTGTTGTTTTGTAAAAACGAGCGTAAGAATTTCCTCGTACCCGCACAAAATCACCTTCGTCTGCGAAAGTTAGCTCAGGCTTATCAAAATAATTTTTTTCATTAGCCCAACCAACCAAAATCATGATTAATGTCGAACTTAATGCAGTAATCAATAATTCCATAAGAATCCATCACAGCTAACGCTTTGCTAATTGGCTGCAGCAGCGTAGCGTAGGCATTCCAGTGGAAGCCACGCTTTTTGTGGCAGGAACGAAATTAAGCAACTTGTTATAGCTCTCTTTTCCACGGTAAATCCTTAGCTACTTTAACACCTTGATAATTACAATTTATAAAGTATTCAAAGTCCAAGCGTTTTCCATTAATGAGTACACTTCCCACTGCCTCGTTGCAATCATTGGTAAATTGAACATACCGGAGAATATCGTGAATCTGAATCTTTGTGCCTTTCGGTAACAGAGATATTCGTTTCCCACTAGCACAGCAATCGGACTGGATTACCAACGCGTTCTTCACAAATCTATAATTGTGCTCATCGACCTCAAACAAGGCCATATCTTCTGTTAGATAAAAGTAACCGCCCACGTATTCAGGGTAATAATGAGACATGCTTTGAGTTTTCGCTGCACATGCCGCGACTAGTATGATGAATATAAAAGCGAGAAGATTACGCATGCTAACCTTGAGAGCTATAACGCCGCCAGCAGAGGCGCAGCTATGCTGCGTCCTGTTGGCTGGCCTTGTTAGCCTTCGTTTGCTCAATCATTTTGTTGCGTTTTACCCAAAATGCTATTGCGCCGATAGGTATTGTAAAAGTAAATATTAACGGAGCGAATTCACTTGCGGCACTAGCACCAACACCTAGAAATTTTATTGTTGCGATTTTTGTTGCTATTTCGCCAGTAGTCCAATTCATTGCAACCGCACCGACACCAACAAACGATAACAAGTACCAGCGCAACTTTTTCTCTATAGGGGCTCGATAAACAAAAACGCAAGTCACGATCATGAATATTGGAGTGACGATTGTTAGAACTAATACCAAAACCTTAGGCATACTTAATTCTGCGTTACCAAATGAATTTAATACCTTTTGTGATTCTTTAGTGCGGTAAACATTAATTCCAGTTACCAAAAGTTTTCCATCTTGCTTAGTCATGGAAACGCTTGATATTGACCAATCTACTTTGAATTTAGATTCAAACGAAAAAGTCGCCGACCAAACATCATTGAATGTGTGAACATTGGAACCCATTAATTCGGTCTTTAGAGGCTCACCTTCAGGGAAAAAGCCGGATAATTTATCCAGTTCTTCAACTGTTACCTTGGTAAGAAGTTCTGGATGCATTTGAGCTTTTATATATTCATAATTTTTTAATCGAAGTTGATCTAAATATTCCTTGGCAAAAGATGACTCTTCTTTTGGAACTATCGATTCTTTCATATCTTCGTACGAACACCCCACCACAAATAATGCAACAATGATGGTTAATATATACTTCATTTGGTTGGTCTCTCCATGAGATGGCTAACACTGAGCGCACGCGCGGAAAACTGCATCGCAGTTTGACGTCGCTGCGGCCGCAGGCCGCAAAGTGCCGCGTATTGTTAGCCATGTTTGCCAACATGCAGCGCCAGTTGTGCGAATTAAAACTTGCGACAGCGCTATTGAAAAACCACGCTACCGCCCTTTGCGCTGGTAGTTTTACCAACACATTAAATACTTGATGTTGCCCTACATGTCGGTTTTAGCATTTAAAACCGCGGCAACCCAAACGAACTTGCGACTTAACGGCATAACTCTAAATGAGCATTTGTACCGATCGTCGTTTACCTGCCGACGAAAAGTTAAAAGGCGTTTTGCAGCTTGCTACAAGCGTCCAATGAAGGCCAAAAGGCCGAAACGTTCTTGAACGTATTGTTAGTCATTATCATCTCTTTCATGGTCCCAAATGCTCATTTCAACCCCACGAGGACCACCAAAGTGGACGATATAATCGAGTCGCGTCTTTTGATCGTTATATGTGAAACCATACTGTAATGGTTGATTCTCATTTTCAATGATTTCCGTTGGCCCCAGGTATTCTGGCTTAAGTTTTTTACTCATTAAATCTTTAATAACCAGATTTCGAGCATGACGCCAGTCTTCCCGCTCAAGCCAAGCTCCATATTGGAGAGCACAAACAAGTGAAATAATAAAAGCAAAAATTAAACTTAGAGATTTATATGGCCGCATATTAAGACTAACGTTTGGTTAAGGGGCGGGCTTTAGCCCGTCCCAGCGAACGAAGTGAGCGATTTGAACCACTAGTTAGAAGCACGATATGCCGGCCTCTATAGTCTTGGTATGCAATTCAAAGCCGTTTTCGTCAAGCGCATTGAAAATTTCCAAGCTGCCACCGCCTGTGAAATGAATTAGTAAGCGCGTCCAAATTTCCATTTCGCTGCCGCCTACTGTCATTTCTCCTTGCGCTAATGAAACTGACTCAACGGTACGCCCAATAGCATTGTCAAGATGGATATTGCCGTTATCTATCCAGCGCACTCTGCTCCCGCAAAGTGAAAAAGGCAGAACGCGACCGACCTCTATAGCGAGTTCATCGAATTTTTGCCATGAGATAGAAAGCTCACCTGAGTCAATGGACAAAAATACTGGAAGGTCATTCCACTCGCTCCAAACGGCGGTTTCCTCACACCATATTTGTGCTAATTCGTACCCTAGTATTTCCTTGCCAATAAGCGCGGAAAACTGGTGGCGGATTAGGTCAGTCTTTTCTTTAAGGCTAGAGAGATATTTCATGTGTTTCTAACGCCCAAATTTAGCGCGGAAAGACGCGCAGCGGGTTGACGTCGCAGCCAGCGCTTTTGGCTGGCGATAAAATTTGTTTGTTATATTCACGAGAAAACCGCATCCATCTCTTTCCGGTCATAATCTAATAACCAGTCGTTAAAACGCTCATAGATTGGTTTCAAAACTTCTGAAGTCGTAGATATTACATCCATACCACGATCGTCATACAAATTGAGAATCAAACCAGATGTGACATTAATGAAATAACACTCACCATTTGTCGAAGGCTGCCGAGCGAAGTCAGTATTTACTAAAGCAAGTAATATGTTTGAATAGTTGATATCGCTGCGTTTTAGTCTTTGCACGATAACTCTTTTCCAGCATGTACATTTATACTCAGGCTCATATATGTTACGTACATCAAAATGTTCAAATATGCCTTTTTGTGCAATCTGCTTTAGTACATAGTTAGATTTTCTAATTTTTTTCCGACCATCAGAGTATTGTTGATAAAGAACAACAATTTCATCGTCTATAGAGAAACAAGCTTCAAAGATTGCAACCGCCCTTTTATGAGCCTCTTGAAAATACAGATCATTTAAACCTATGCCAGTGCCAATGTCTGGAGGCCCAATTTCAAAACGCAGTCCAATTGGCCAATTATAAAATAAGGGCTTTTGGATTTTTAAATTCGAAAAATCAACTTCCAAATGCATTTAGACCGAACTCTCTAAGTCAATATAACGACAAAAGCAGCGGCGCGCGTTAGCGCGTCCAGCCCGCAAGGCGATGCTGCCTTTGTTTGTTATGTTTTTGAACATGCCAAGTCCTGCGCAACCGCTAACCTAATTTGACTCATTTTGGTTAGCCCTTGTAGATAAAGCTTTAGCTCAGTTCTCTGTACTATTGGCCTATTAGAAATGTCGTACTTATCAATTTCTACGTCAACTATGTAAGACCCGCCTACCAACACTGTGTAAAGATCTTCGAGCTGCTCAGGGATCCATTTCAGGACATAACAATTTTTGGAGTCATGACCTTCAGACTCTAATGCCAGTTTTAACTTGGAATCATGGGCTTGAAGTGCTTCTCTGGATCGGATCAATTCCTCACGAAAGTTACTTTCCATTTTACTTCCGATGAGTTTCATTCACTCGGCCTCTCGAGAAACATAACGCCCGCAGCACGCGCGGCTTTGTAGTGAAGGCGAAGCCGCAACGAAAAGGCCGTCGCTGTGCCTGCGATTGTTAGGCAATTTTACGCCCCTTGAGTTTAATTAATATGCTTGCGGTAAAAGCCAGTAATAACGCCAACAGATTTATTGCAAATAGTACCAACGGCACAATAACAACATGCATTTGTGAAGCGGAGGTATTTGAATTTTCCGCTTGGCCATTTAGAGCATAAAAAGTTGCGGCAATTAAACTTAAAACAACAGAAAACACTGCTACCACAATGAAAGGCAGAGACGGAAGAGCTCTAGTTCGCGATATCAAATGCGAGGTTAATACCGTAAGTGAAGTACCAGCAATAAAACCAAAATTTGAAAACACAAAGCTATTAACGTGACCTTCTTCGAACCAGTTATACACCGACAAAGCGAAGACTAAAGTGATAATAACCCAAAGGACTTTATGCATTCCGATGCCTAACGCCGTGCTCAACGGCAGTTTGTAAGTTGTGGTTTTGTGGATTACTTTTGCGCAGCAAAACCACAAAGCCGCGACTTACAAACTGTCCAGCGCACGCAGTGCGCGAGTTGCAGCACTTTGTTAGGCTTTATTTCCTTTAAGATATACTTTATGAAATATAGTTGCGCCAACAATTCCATGTATACCATAAGTTACCATTTCTTCAATTAGTTTAACCCAGCCCCATATGGTTCTACTTCCACTTTCAAAGGTGGACCTGTAAGTACCATAGTAGTTTTCTCCAGCAGAAAACCCTTCGTAATCAGTAATACCGAAATTTAAGAAACATAATATTAAAACTGGAATAACGAAGCCTACAGCAACAATATTAGGAGTTGTGTTTAACATGAAGCGCTTAAGCGCAAAGTAAATTGGCAAACCGACCAATGAAATTACAATAATTGAAACCAATAATACGGATGCTATATAAAATAATATCCCGCTTGGAACACCGATAAAACCGTGCCCTAAAACCAAACCTTCGAGTGAAGCAAAAAAATACCCCAAAGGTAGTTGGATCAAAGTTGCCAATATTATTGCACTGATGGTTGTTTTCATGATGCCTAACAATACTTTTTCAACGGCACAAAACCCACGAGATGCGGCTCATTCTGCCCGTTTTCGTTAAAATTACTCGTAATAAAATAACCTTGTAATTCCCTTAAATCAATCACTTCTGTTAATGAATCTTAAATTTTAAGAAAACAAAAACGACAAAAACCGCAGTTTATGGGGGATAAAAAACTCAAGAGAAAGACTGTACAAATAAACATGCACTCTACAACTGGTTCTGCGAGTGTTGATATGGGCGTCGTGGAATTTGCTGATGAAGAGAAAATTGTCGAGAAGTTGAAGAAATTTTTAGAAGAACTTGCAGGAAAATCAGCACCAAAGCATGCCTATTGAAGAAAAGCTAGCAATCACAGTGAACATCAGCAGGTATCGCAAAACTTTGCGACACCTGCTTTTTTTCATTAAACCTGCCAATCAATCGCAGTTTTGCCCACTTGTGTTAGCAATTCGTTGGCTTTGGCAAAATGGCCGCAGCCTAAAAATCCGCGGTGGGCAGAAAGCGGTGATGGATGCGGCGCGGTCAGCACAAAGTGCTTGCTGCCATCAATCAACGCTTGTTTTTTGATGGCATGGCTTCCCCATAACAAAAACACCACCGGTGTTGCATGCGCGCTAATGACACTTATCACTCGGTCAGTGAATTGGTCCCAGCCTAAGTGGCGATGGGAGTTGGCTTCGTTGGCAACCACAGTCAGCACTGTGTTTAATAACAACACACCTTGGTGCGCCCAGCTTTCCAAACAACCATGTTTTGGTTGCTGAAACTCTGGGTATTCCAAGGCTAACTCCTTGTACATATTCCGTAGCGACGGCGGAATAGCGACGCCTTCACGGACGGAAAACGACAGCCCATGCGCTTGATTTGGCCCGTGATACGGATCTTGGCCAATAATCACCACCTTCAAATCAGCAAACGCGGTATAACGAAAAGCATTAAACACGTCCGCTTCCGGTGGATAGATCACTTGGCCACTGGCCCGCGCCGCCTGCAACTGCTGCATAATGCTTTGAAAATATGGCTGTTGTTTCTCAGGCCCAAGCACATCTTGCCAACTATTAAACACACACTACTCCAAGGCTAATAGGTATTTGCGCAATTCTACAAAATCCGCAGGCAGATCGGCAGCTAAACTTGCTTCACCAGCAACAGCAGCAAGCGCTGGTGGTAACGCAATTGGGTTGCCTAGAATATTCTCGACCTGCTCTTTGAATTTCGCCGGATGCGCTGTGCCCAAAAACAAGCCGTATTCCGTTGGGCTCAGTTCGCGCTTTAACGCCTTATAAGCGACAGCCGCATGCGGCTCACTTAAATACCCAAGTTGGGCCAGTTGTCGCATCGACAATTGCGTGTCTTCTTCATCCACCACCTGAGTCGATAACGCCTCACGGGCAATCACGCCTTGCGCCAATAAATCTTCCACCCGCGGCCAGTTATTAGGTGCGGAAACGTCCATGGCATTAGATAAAGTGGCCACAGTCGGGTTCACCTGCCACACACCGCTGCGCCAATAACGCGGCACAGTATCGTTGGCATTGGTGGCGGCAATCATGCGCTTAATTGGCAACCCTAAAGCTTTGGCAATTAACCCTGCGGTTAAATTACCGAAGTTACCACTTGGCACCGCCACAACAAGCTCTGCCCGTTGCTCTGGGGTTAATTGCGCAACTGCTTCAAAGTAATAACAAATTTGCGCAAACAACCGGCTAATATTAATTGAGTTCGCCGAGTTAATTTGCAATTTCGCCACTAAGTCACGGTCGTTAAACACTTCTTTCACCAAGGCTTGGCATTGGTCAAAGTCACCATCAACCGCCAGCGTCTGGATGTTTTCACCCAAGGTCGTAAAGAGTTTTTCTTGTAACGGACTGATTTTTCCTTTCGGGAATAAAATCACCACTTTTACGCCAGGTTGGCGGAAAAAGGCATGAGCAACCGCAGCGCCAGTGTCCCCTGAAGTCGCAGTGACAATGGTCGTTTTGGCGATGCCTGAGCGACGTTGCGAGGCCAATAATGCCTGCGCCATAAAGCGGCCGCCAAAGTCTTTAAAAGCCAAAGTTGGGCCATGGAACAGTTCCAAACAGCCGATTTGCTCTGTCACTTTCGCCACTGGCGCGCCGAAGGCAAATGCCTGCGACACCATCGCTAACAATTCTGCTTGTGGAATTTCATCGCCAATCAGCGCACCTAAAATTGCCGCGCTGCGTTCAACAAACGGCATGGCCAATAGCGCATCCACATCGAGGCTTGGCCACTGGTCAGGGAAAAATAAACCTTGCTGCTCGCCTAGGCCAATTCGCACTGCATCTAGAAAACTGACTTGCTGCGAAGGTACTTTGATATTACGTAACAACATGATTTATTCCTGAAATTTATTCAATTGATTACTGACTTCTGCGTCGTCTGAACTCGACGACAACACCCGCGCACCTTGGTGCGATAATTGGCAAATCTGCGTCATGCCGTCCGCGTTTTTTTCATAATGCGCGCGCAAATAGTTGGCGGCAAACTCTGCTTGTGCTGCAGTTGTGCAAACGGCAAACAAGGTTGGCCCAGCACCAGAGATCCCGACATGGCCAATGCCTTCCTGCATTAACGCCTGACGAATGGCCGGTAACTCGGGAATAAGCGGCGTACGTGCAGGCTCGGCAATCACATCTTGCAGCGCTAACAAGGCTTCTGCCTCATCCTTTGCATATAACGCCGAGACAAACCGAGCCAGCATTCCGGCAAAACTAATGCTGTGCTTTAAGCTAAGCTGCTGCGGCAATACTGCCCGCGCCGCTTTGGTCGAAAGTACAGTGCCAGGGTAACTTAATACCACTTGCCAATGTTCAAACCACGGCAATTGCCGAAATAACTTGGCGCTCTCAGGCATCATCAACTGCAAACCGCCATGTAATGACGGCGCCACATTGTCATAATGCACCGAGCCACTGACCCGCCCTTCGCACTCGGCGGTCAGCTGCAGTAGTTCAGCACTTGATAACGGCGAGCCGAAATAATCATTAAAGGCATAACAGGCGACCACAATAGAACAAGCGCTTGAGCCTAAACCGCTGCCGACTGGCAAATGCTTTTTCAGATGCAGTTGCAAACGAGGTAAGGTTCTTCCTACCTTTTTCTCAAAAGCATCAAAGCATTGCAGCACTAAGTTATCGCTGCTGTCGCTTGGCAATTGATGCACATAACGACCACTCAGCGATAGGCTAAGCTCTGCTGCTTCGCCGATAATTACCAACTCATCACCAAGCAATGGGCCGCCCGGTAAGGTTTCAAAGGCTGCCCCCAGCAAGTCAAACCCTACCGAAAAATTACCTGTCGACGCCGGCGCAAAATACGACTTCATCACTTACATCTCCTGTTGCCAACCAAGTGTGCGCATCACATCGCTAAACACACCGGCAGCTGTTACTGCAGCACCCGCGCCATAACCGCGCAGCACAAATGGGATCGGCTGATAATAGCGAGTCAAAATCGCCAAGGCGTTCTCGCCATCTTTGACTTTGGCCAGCGGATGATCCAAATCGAGAGCTTTCACCGCGACCTTACATTGCCCTTGCGAAATTTCGCCGATAAAGCGCAGCACTTTGCCCTCTGCAGCCGCAGCCGCTACTTTCTCGCCATACCATGCGTCCAATTCCGGCAATTTCGCCATGAAGGTTGCCACATCGGCGCCCTCTGCAAATTCTGCTGGCAGCACGCCTTCAACACTAACATCTGCCAAATCCAGCTCTAAACCCGCTTCACGCGCCATAATCAATAACTTGCGCGCGACATCCATGCCGGATAAATCATCGCGTGGATCAGGTTCAGTAAAACCAAGCGCTTTTGCTTGCGCGGTCACTGCAGAAAGCGGCTTACCGCGTTCTAATTCGCCAAACAAATACGACAGGCTGCCCGATAAAATACCTTCAAAAGCCACCAATTCGTCACCGGCATTGAGTAAGCCTTGCAGTGTGTCAATTACCGGCAAACCGGCGCCAACAGTGGTTTCATATAAAAAGCGGCGACGGTTTTTCTGCGCAACTTGGCGCAGTTCGCGGTAATAGGCCAAAGTGCCGGTATTGGCTTTTTTGTTCGGCGTGACCACGTGAAAACCTGCTGCCAAGAAATCTGCATACTGATCAGCAATCGCTTGCGCGCTGGTGCAGTCAATCAGCACTGGGTTGGTCAGATGGTTGTCTTGTGCAAACTGCGACAAGGCCGCCAGACTAAACTGGTGCTGTGCTTGTTCATTATTAGTTTCGCCGATGCTGGCTTGCCACTTCGATAAATCAATACCTTGTGGCGATAACAATAACTGGCGACTGTTGGCGATGCCGTAAACGGTCAAGCGCACATTGCGGTTTTGCAAGAACTGCTGCTGGCGCTGGAATTGTGCCAGTAACTCGCTGCCCACCACGCCACAACCGACCAAGAACACATCAATACTTGGCACATGGCTAAAGAAGTTCTCGTGACACACTTTCACTGCGTTTTGGCAGGATTTTTGTTCTACAACCGCTGAGATTGAGCGCTCGCTAGAATCCTGGGCAATCGCCACCACGTTAACGCGGGCTTGCGACAATGAAGCAAAGAATTTCGCAGCAACACCGCGATGTTGACGCATGCCATCACCGACCAAGCTGACAATCGCCATATCCGTTTGGATAGACAATGGGCGCAACAATTTGCCTTGTAATTCAAGCTCGAACTCAGCTTCCAGCGCTTTTTTCGCCACAGTCAAATCTAACTGCGCCACGCAGAAACTGATGCTAAATTCGCTGGAGGATTGGGTGATTAAACTCACCGACACTTGCTCACGCGCCATGGTGGCAAATACCCGCGAGGCCATGCCTACTACGCCTTTTAAGCCGGGGCCTGAGACAGTGATCAGCGCCAAGTGTTCTAGGCTAGAAATCCCTTTGACCAAGCTATCGCCATTGCTATTGGCATCAATGCAAGTGCCAGGGGCTGCTGGGTTTAAAGTGTTTTTGATGTAACAAGGAATTTGAAAACGTGCCAGTGGCCCGATGGTTTTTGGATGCAGCACTTTTGCGCCGAAATACGACAACTCCATCGCTTCGTCATAAGATAACTGGTCGATTAACTTGGCATTTTTCACCTGGCGCGGATCGGCGCTGTAGACACCATCAACGTCAGTCCAAATCTCACACACTGAAGCGCGGATACTGGCGGCGACAATAGCAGCCGAATAGTCAGAGCCGTTGCGCCCTAAGAGACATAACTCGCCTTGGCTATTACTCGAAATGAAGCCTGCCATTACGTACACTTGGCTGTTTTTGCCGGCCAGCGCCTTGCCAAGCGCCAGCTCAGAGGCTGGAATATCAGCAACCGCATTTAAGAAATCGCCTTGGCTTTTAACGCAAACTACCGAATCCAACATCGAGGTTTTCACATTCGCCGCCAGCAATAACTCGGTCATCAGCGCGACGCTAAATTGCTCGCCAAGCCCCAAAATACGGGCTTTGATATGATCTGGGCAGTGCTGCAACAGCGAAATACCCTGTAAAAAAGCGGTCAGTTGCTCATCTTGCACACGGCGCACTGCAGCAACTTTATCAGCACTTGCAGCGCTAATACGGCCTTCGGCTTCCGTTTGCAGTTGTGCCAAACGGTCGCGCCATTTTTGCAGCAATGATTGGTAATCACCGCCTAAAAATGCCAAGTCGGTGAGTTCTACCAATAAATTGGTAACGCCATGTGGCGCAGATAACACTAAGGCTACCGGCTCATTGCCGAGTTGTTGCTGCACAATACCAGCGACTTCTAAAAATCTTGTCACCGACGCCAGTGACGAACCACCAAACTTAAGCACCCTCATTTTTCTCTCCTGTATAAACGCAAAAAGCCCGTGACTTTTGAGGTCACGGGCCTTTATTAAGGACAATACGCCGCCGACCTCCTACCCCGCAGGGTTGGTGGTAATAATCGTGGTGGTTGTATTGTTTGTTTTTATATGTTTCATTGCGTCTATATGCGCAAAGTTTTAGACGTCTGTCAATCTAAATGTTTAGAATATTTTCTAGTTAACTTTCTTTTGGTACTCAGTTTCGCCGAACTGAAAACAACAAACTCGGTTACGGCCCGCGCGTTTCGCGCTGTAGAGCGCCATGTCAGCGCAACGAATTAAATCATCATGCAACACATGGGCTTTAGGATGCATTTCGGCAACGCCCATACTTAAGCTAGTGCGGATCGTCTGTTGATTAAATAACATCGGATAATCAGCCACCGCTTTACAGATGCGTTCCGCGACTTCTTGGGCGCCACTTAATGGCGTGTCCGGCAGAATAATCCCAAACTCTTCGCCGCCGTAGCGTCCCAGTAAATCGGAATCTCTCAGCAAAGTGCCAATAAAAGCCGCAAGTTCAATCAACACAAAATCACCACCTAAATGGCCATATTTGTCGTTTAAGTCTTTGAATTTATCCAAATCAAACAAAATCAACGACAACGGGTGCTGATAACGCTGTGCGCGATGAATTTCTTGTTTTAGTTGCTCTTCCCAATAACGCCGGTTTAATACTTTAGTAAGACCATCTTGGCGATTGGCTTTTTCCAGCTCAACTAGAGTTCGGCTTAGATGTTGATGATAAACAAAGGCGTCCGTCGCATCTTCAATCAATATACAAATCAGCGGTTGCCCGGCAGCATCGGTCTGTAGCGGCAGCATGGTACAGTTTTGCGCCATATATTGGCTGCCACTGGTGACAGGTCGTAAATGCGGCAACTTGAAAATATACTGACGTTGCTCCCAGCTACTAAATGCTGGAGTTTTTAAATCGAGCACACTCATCAACTTGCGCTTTAACCATGCCTCAGGCAAATCAGCGAACACTTTGAATAACGACTGCCCCGCTACTTGCGATAGCTGCAAACTGGCGTGGCGTTCCATAAAGTTATTGAGGTAATGCACATTATATTCGTCATCGACCACCACCACACCGCTATTGAGCTGTGCCAGGATTGGACTAATTAAACCGATATGCGACATCAGTATTCTTCCAAAATCCGATCAAGAATGGTTTTGATATGATTAACGGCTTCGCCAGGGATCAATAACACCATGTCGCAATTAAAGGAGTGATCAATTAATTGGTAGCTAATATCGACCTTTAGCGCGTGTTCCCAGTGGAACGAGGTATTGGTCAGCACTTCGGCAATGTCGCGATTACGCGATGACAGAATACGCGGAGCGCTGTAAGACATGCTGTTGTCTAACTGCTCGGCTAAACCGTTCAAAAAGGTGGTTGTTAAAATCGAGCTGATATCTGTCAGCATCTCAATTTCAGAAACGTCACCGGGTTCGTACCCTAGCAGGGCAGAAATCTTGTGCGCATTTTCCATTTGATAAAGCACGATGGCTTCACCGCGGAGGCCTTCGTTGCCAAAAAAGCCCTGGCTGACCATCGCCGCTTCAATATCTTGATAGCGAGTTTCAATTTCAGCAGGCAAATGCGAGGCGCCAACTAAGGCGATAGATGGCACTTGTAGATGGACGAAAGTGTTGAGAAAACGAGCTAATTTATCGCTGGCAAGGCCCATCGCAACGTTGATGATTTCTTGTAGGCAATCGCGTTGTTCTTCGTTGAAACTGCCGTTCATCAGAAAAGTCCGTATTGACGTAACACGCCGTGTAGTTTGTCTTCATTGACCGGTTTTTGGATGAATGCCAGTGCGCCTAATTCCATGACACGACGTTGCATTTCCGGTTGAATATCTGCAGAGATAACAATGACGAAGCAGTCAATTTGCTCCGCTTTGATGGCTTCAAGCACGCCAATACCGTCAAGCTCTGGCATGGTCAAATCAAGAAACACCAAACCGATTTCTTGGCTACGAAGAATAGCTAACGCTTCGAGCCCGTTTCCGGCGGTCTGGACTTCAACATCGAAGGATTCTGGAAGGCTTTTGCGCACTTGTTTACGTGCAAGGATAGAGTCGTCACAAATCAAGACTGGCAAAGCCATTAAAACTGCCTCAAAAAATTTTTAATAGTTATCATAATGAGTTACGGGCAAAATATAACCAGTAGCTTTACTTAATGCAACAGATTGCCGACTTTTCGCCGCGATTTGCTTATTTTTTGTCAACAATGCAGATATTTTCGCCACCGCCGGATCTAGGCTATAGTTTCCTCGACGACGACGAGAGTTCATCAGTGGTTTTTTTTTGCGGTTTACCGGTAAATTGTGTCGATTGTTGTTTTAATTATTGTTTTTTTTAGCTAATTTTATAGCAACAGGTGAATTTCACCGAGGCTTCAACCCACAGGTAGTCAGATGCAACAGAAAAGCCTTTCTCGAAAACTGCTGACCAAAGTGTTATCAGTGTATTTTATTCTGACTTTTGTCGTAACCTTGGGTCAAATTGTTGCCGAGTACTTCAATACCAAAAGCCATATCAACGGTGAACTTGCCACCTTACAGCAAACCATTTCCGGCTCACTGACCCGGGCTATTTGGGAGCTGAACACACAACAAGCGCTAATTATCGCCGACGGTCTGTTAGCGATTCCATCGATTGAAGGCATTATTGTCCGAGATGACAGCGGCGCTGTCATTACGCAACTTGGCCAATACGTTGACATCAGTGAGCGCTACAGCACGCAATTGGTGAAAGAAGGAGTTCGGCTGACCGAGCAGCAATCGGGTTTATTCGGCTATACCTTCCCGCTTATTTTTGAATTTTCCGGCCGCGCCACCCAAGTTGGTGATGTGACCTTATTTTCCAGCCGCAATATCGTGCTTGATCGGATCAAAGTCGGTATTTACTTCTTAGTCGGTAACGCCGTACTTAAAACTACCTTCCTCATCATTTTGTTTTTGATTGCGTTTAGAAAGCAGCTGACCCTGCCACTCTCGGAATTGACGCAACAGATTGAAGATTTAGAACTCGATAATCTCGAAGGTGCCAAAGTTGAAATTCAACATGGCGATACCAACGAGTTGGCGGTAATGGCTGATGCGTTTAACCGTCTGATTGCCCGGGTGCAAGATTACAAAGGCCAGTTGGAAAACACCCAAAAGCAACTGCTGCAATCGAATGAAAAGCTTGATCAGCACAATCTAATCTTGGAACAAGAAGTTGCGCGCAAAACCTCGGGTTTATCTCAAGCCATGATGGATCTGCAACAGCAAAAACAAGAACTTGAAGTGAAACAACAAGCGCTGCGTGAAGAAATTGAACGGCGGCGTCACACTGAAGACGCACTTCGCAGCAAACAAACTGAATTGGAAAAACTAGTGACTGACTTGCGTCAAGCACAAGACCGCTTGGTTCAGTCGGAGAAAATGGCAGCCTTAGGCGGTCTAGTCGCTGGTATCACTCATGAAGTGAATACGCCGGTTGGCATTGGTGTCACTGCAACGAGTTTCCTTGCGGAAAAACTGGCAGCTTTGGAACACGCCTATCAAGAAAAGAGTTTGTCGCCAAAAGCGTTGGAACATTTTATTGAAGAAGCCAAACAAGGCACGGAGCTGCTAAATACCAATTTGATTCGGGCATCTGAACTTATCGCAAGCTTTAAGCAAATTGCCGTCGACCAAACCAGTGAAGCGGTACGGACCATTCAGCTGCAAGATTATCTTAACGAAATCATCCGTTCCTTGCAGCCGCACTTCAAGAAAACCCGTCACCATATCGAAGTGAACTGTCCAGAGAACTTAGTGCTGAGCTGCCCTGCTGGCGCTATTTCGCAGATCTTCACTAACCTATTGATGAATAGCCTTATTCACGGCTTTGAAGAGATGCAAGAAGGCAATATCAACATTACCGTTATCGATGAAGGCAACGTGGTCGATATCAATTACAGCGATAATGGGAAGGGCCTAACCCCAGAACAGTTGGAAAAATTATTCCATCCATTCTTCACCACCAAACGGGACCAAGGCGGCAGTGGCCTAGGTACTCATATCACCTATAACTTGGTAAGACAAACACTTGGCGGCAGCATCCAAGTGAAAAGCGAGCCAGGCCACGGTTTGGCATACCACATTCGTTTTCCAAAAGCGCTGAAACGCTGAGTAGTCAGTGAGTTCGCACTTAGTCACATAGTTCACTATGTGACTCAGTAAACGGGTGACAAGGCTGAGCGCAGGCAACACACCGAATTTTCAATGATTAAGGGTTTACCCAAAGTCATTGGACATTCGAGAAGGCCGCAACTAAGCGAATCCCTAGGAGCATAGTTCACAGCTTGACTAAGTGTTCACTGCATGACTAAGTGAACGGGTGACTAGGGCGAGCGCAGGCAGCAGCACCCCACCCCGAATTTTCAATGATTAAGGGTTTACCCAAAGTCATTGGACATTCGGGTAGGCCGCAACTAAGCGAATCCCTAGGAGCATAGTTCACTATGTGACTAGGGTGAGCGCAGGCAGCAACACCCCCGAATTTTCAATGATTAAGGGTAAACGGGTTGTCTGCGTATTTGATCTCGGTATACTGCTGTTTTCTGTCTCATTGGATCCTCTTGTTATGTGGTTTAAAAACCTCCGTGTCTACCAAATTACCGAACCGCTGAATCTGCAAATCGACAGCTTAGAGCGCGCCCTCATCGAACATAAATTCACGCCATGCGTTGGCCAAGAAGCAGTAAAAATGGGCTTTACCTACCCATTGCATCCGTCGATTAAGAGTTATGTGCATCAACAACAGGATCTGTTCCTGTTCGCGTTAAAACGCCAAGAGAAAGTATTGCCCGCCGCGGTGATCACCGAAGAAATGCAGCCACGTCTTGATGCACTAGAAGCTGAGAAAGGTCGCCCACTGGGCCGTAAAGAGAAACAAGCGCTGAAAGAAGAAATCACCCAAGCGTTGTTACCGCGGGCATTTAGCAAATCATCAGTTACTACGGCCTTATATGATGCGAAAAACCAATGGTTTATCGTCAACACTGGCTCGGCAGGTAAAGCTGAAGACCTTTTAGCCATGCTGCGTAAAGCGCTTGGCTCGCTGCCGGCATTGCCTTGGATTGACCAAAATCAGTTAAGCCAATCGATGCAACACTGGTTGTCTAATCAAGGTTTACCAACGGGTTATCAACTGGGCAATGAAGCAGAACTGAAAGCGCCAGACGAAGAAGGTGCCAAAGTTAAATTCAGCAATCACCTACTCACAGCTGCAGAAGTGCAAAGCCATCTTGAAGATAAGTTAGTGACTAAACTTGAATTGGCGATCCCAGAACTTCTGAACTTCCAAATCTGTGAAGATGGCAGCCTGAAGAAGCTTAAATTCCATGAAATCATTGCCGACAAAAATGATGAACTCGGTTGGGATGATTTAGTGTTACGTCTCGATGCTGATTTGTTAGTGATGGCCAATGAGCTGGACTCATTGTTACGAGCTATTCGCCAGCAAGTGCAACCAAGCTAAGCATCGCGCTCTGGTTCACTGTTGCTATGCATAACAACAAAACAGGGCCTGATGGCCCTGTTTTAGTTTAAGCATCGCTGGCCCTAATTGATTGGCTAGCTTGCAAAATGATGGTTAAAGAAACATCGTTTTTGCGTCTTGGTACCACTGGCTGATATCTGGGTCATGCATAAAATCAATTTTCGGAATCAGACCCAATTGCAGATACTTGGCCAACAACTCATCTTGATGTAAACGATCTGGGTAATGCTGACGTGCCATTAATCCCAACCGTACAAAGTCGGTATAACCAGGATTCTCTGCGAGCTCAGCTGTGCCCCATTGACTCACCACCGATTTGAAAATATCAGCAAAACACCAAGCGTCGATAATACCCACCCCAATTTCCGATGAGAAATCACTAATGGCATGGTTTAAAAAGCCCGGCTCGGCAAATACTCGCGGATGTTTTTCTGCTTCAGTAAGAATTGGCAACACCCCAATCCGATGCACTAAAGCTGCAAGTGTCATAGTGTCTAAATTTAGGTTGCAGTGCTTGTGCTTTTGCAGATAAAAGCGCAAACATGCCATGGCAATGCAGGTAATTTCGATAGTGTCTTGCCACAGGTCAGCCATGGTTGCCGCAACCAAAGCGTTATTACTAACAAACAGCTGCTCCAGCGCCATTGCAGTCGCAATATTCTTTACCTGAAATAGTCCGATGCGCGTCACTGCTTGGTTGACGGTAGCAACCTTGATAGAACGGCCGAGAAAAGCGCTATTGGCCACTTTGATCATGCGCGCAGTTAGCGCCGGATCTCGAGAAATCACTTCGGCCATAGAATGCAGATTGATATCGGGATCTTCAGCGGCCTGCCGCACTCGAACCGCAATTTCCGGCAAGGTCGGCAGCACGAGCATATTGGTTTTTAGCTTTTCCACTAAGATGGTAACTAACGCATTTTCCGCTGACATATCAATTCCTTATGGTTGTGCGTTTACTGCTAGGCGACAGACCATTCGTTAAGTAGCACCACTAACTGCTGTTCAGTATAAGGGATGGCTGCAACTTTGCCCCAAATCGGCGAAGGCCAAGCCGCATCTGACGAAAATCGGGCAACGTGGTGTAAGTGCAATTGTGGCACCATGTTACCAAGCGCGGCTAAATTTAATTTCTCTGGACTAAATTTCTGCCGCAACAATCGGCTTAATTTTGCGCTTTCCTGCCAGAGCTGAGCTTGCTCTTCATCCGATAAATCAATGACATCACGAATATTTGCGCGCCGAGGCACTAAGATAAACCATGGATAATTACTATCGTTAATCAAGCGTAATTGGCATAGTGGCCAATCTGCCAGCCAAATGGAATCTTTAGCAAGCTGCGCATGCAATTCAAAGTTTTCAGACATCAACAGACTCTTGTATTGAAATTTCCGGGTAAGCAGCCAACTGGTTAAACATTCGGCCCAAAATCAGCTGGCACGATAAACTGTCACGGCTCTTAGCTGCGAGCTCAAGCTCGGCAGCCAATTGGGTAATTTCTGGAAAACCCATACTACCGGCGCAGCCCTTCAAACTATGCGCTTCATATTGTAAACCCGCCAAATCTTGGGTTTGTTGCAGTTGTTTCAGATTGTGCAATTGCTCTGGCAAGCGAGCGGCAAAGTCTTTCTTTAGGGCGATAATAGCCGGATCTGAGGCTAACAGCGCGGCAATGTCGTCTTCTGAGGACGTTTGCGGTTGCGTATAGGTGCAAATCATCGTGTAGAAATCTCGTTGTACTATCGGCTTGGCTAACAGCGCTTGGCAGCCCGCCTCCAAATAACGCTGATGGTCTTCGCGCATCACGTTTGCCGTGAGAGCGATAATCGGCACATCAATGCCCGCATGCCGAATTAATCGAGTCGCTTCCTCGCCACCCATTTCTGGCATTTGCATGTCCATGAAGACTAAATCAAATTCTTCCACCAATAGCTTCTGCACCGCTTGATGACCATTCGCCACCATGGTGTAGTCTGCATCAATTTTGTTCAACAACACGCCGACTAACAGCTGGTTATCGACATTATCTTCTGCAACCAAGATACGAAGTTTTGCCAAGCAATTTGCTTCCGGCACAACTTCTTCTTCTGGATGGTGCGGTACATAATCATCAACCAAACTCACCACTTGAGTTTCGCAATTCATGGTAATTTCGAAGCAGCTGCCGATCCCTTTTACGCTCTCGACTTTGATATCGCCATGCATTTGTTGCATCAGTTTCTTCGAGATGACCAAGCCCAAACCGGTCCCGCCGAAATTACGCGTGACTGTAGCATCCGCTTGCACAAAGGGTTGGAACAGTTTCAAGAGTTCCTCAGCACTCATACCAATGCCGGTGTCTTTGATTTTCAGGACCAACTGCTCGGCACCAGTTTGATAAGCTACTTGAATCACGATCTTTCCGCGCTGCGTGAACTTTAAGGCGTTACTCGTCAGGTTCAATAAAACTTGGCGAAAGCGCAACTCGTCGGCCTGTATGAATTGAGGCAACGGATAATTCAGCTCTAGCACACAGTTCAAATTTTTCGCTTTCGCTTGGTCTAAAGTCTGCTGGAAAATATCATCAACCATTGCTAAGAAGTTGAAGCTTTTCGACGACAATTCGAGTTTTTCAGCCTCGATTTTCGATAAGTCCAAGATGTCATTAATCAGATTCAATAAGTGCGCACTCGAACGCAGCACCCGCTGCAGGTAGTCGCTCACCCTAGTTTTGTCAGTTTCAGAAATCGCATGCTCACTAAAACCGATGATTGCTGTTAACGGCGTACGGATCTCGTGGCTCATATTGGCCAAAAACACACTCTTCAATCGGTTGGCTTGCTCGGCCGCTTCACGAGCGGTAATCAGCTGCTGGTTGGCAGTCGCTAAATTACTATTTGCCCGCGCTAAGTCTTGGGTACGTTTTTGAACTTTATCTTCAAGTTGTTGCTTGTAAGCCCGCTCGCGTTCGCGATAGACCCGTAATTGCCGAACCATGACGTTAAAGGCCGCAAACATGTCGCCCAATTCGTCCTGTTTTTTCACCGTCAGCAAAGTGCTCAAATCGCCACGACCGACCGCAGTTTTGGCTTCGGTCAGAATTTTGATAGGTTCGAAGATGTATTTCACCAACAGCCAATAACAAAGCAATGGCAAACCAAGCGCAAATATCACACTGCCACCGAACAACAACCAAGGCAGGTAAATTTGATCAGCATATAACTCATCTTCCGATACCGCACTGACCAGCATAAATTCGCCAGGCAAGGTCGAACCAAGCACAAGCATAGGTTTACCGAGCAATGTCACTGGTTTTAGTAATTCCGCACCAACGGCTTGTTGCACTTCGGCAAAATTAGACGGCGCTAAGGTGCTACCGACTAACATGGATTTATCAGCGTACGAAATAACCCCTGTTGGACTCACCAGTAAAGTCACATTGGACGGCAACATCCGATTTTGCACGACTTGATCGAGCAACCCGATATTAAGCGTAACCAAGACATAACCCCATAAGCGATTGATATCAGCTACATTTTGCGCAGGTTGATACACTTTTTGCGCGATAATCACCCGCAGTTCGCTTTGCTCAGTATCCCGGCCGATAAAAATTCCGGAGTCGTCAACCATACCTTGTAAGCTGGAAAAATAATCGGTACGAAAACGCGCACCAGGCATTTGCCCAGCAGGATTACGCGGTTCCGTGAGGACAATTTCACCATTCAATTTCAGCAGTTTGATTTGATAAATTTCAGAGGATTGCTGTTGGAAATGGGTAATGGTTTGTCGTAGTTTAGTTTCATTCGCTTGCGGATCAGATAGATAGGCAGTAGTGACCGGGTTCTTACTTAGCTGATTTAGCGATTGTTGCTGCGACGAGAAAAAATGCTCCAGCTTTTGCTGCTGATCCGCCAAATGACGCGCAACCTTGCCGTAAGCCTGCTGTGAATAAGCGACCGTACTATAGTTGTAGGCGAGATACCCAAAGAATACCGTGGGTAACACCAGCAACGGAAACATATATAAGACAAGGGTTTCGCGGAGTTTCATTAGTCCTTTAACCTGCACCCAAACATGAGACTTAAATCTTTGTTACAGCATAACCAGCTGTAACGAAACCGACAACATCTTTCACTTGTTGTCACTGGCTTGAGGCATCCATTCCCCAATACCAAGGTAAAGCGGATCCTTGGACCCGCTTAATTGTGCCCAAGCTTAATTTTGCCCAAGATAAAAGGCGGCAAGGCTGCTAACAGGCGCTGCTGATGGCTTGCTATGCTGCCAGTCACCACCGTCAACACCGCTGCCAGCGATATCAAGATGTAGGTATGGAACACCGGCATTATGCGCGCTGTCTTGTTTCAAACCAGCTGCAACCACCAAAAATGCCATTGGGAACTGGTGGCCACGAGCTGTTACTGAAGAAGGTGCATTATTACAGCTAAGTACATCATCGGCAGAAGTACGTGGGCGAATGAAGGCAAAGTCTTCACGACGGCTGGTTGATACTTCATGCGGATCTGCCCATAACTCACCAATTGCGGCAAGACGAGCGGACAATTGTTGCTTTTTCGCCGCACCGTTTTCAACGAGTGCCGTATACGGACCAACAGCACGTGCTGCATGGCCTGTTAAGGTTGCTACGGTAAATAAAGTCGGGTTGACCGCAGTTGCCGCATCAATTCGCAAATGAGAAAGCAAATCAGCAAGCACTAAGCGGCCTTCGGCATCTGTGTTACCAATACGCACGCGCACACCGGCATGGCTAGTGATGATCTCATCAGCAACAAAGGCATCTGAGCCAATGCTGTTGCGCACAGCACCAATTTCAACCACGACTCTTAAACCTTTTGGCTGCAGCTCAGCGACGGTTTTCATAAAACCAGCAACAGCTGCTGCCCCGCCTTTATCGCGGCTCATTCCGGCCATAGCACCGTTAATTTTCAGATCAGCACCGCCGGTGTCGTACACCAAGCCTTTACCGGCAAACAATAAAGTCTCGGTAATTTCGCCTTCGCCAACATACTCCATCCGAATAACAGCAGGCTTATGCCGCTCCACCATTAACGAGCTGCGGGCAACTGCCATTAACAATGGATAATCAGCCAATAAGGTATCGACATCAGTTTCGACATCCACACGGACTTTTGAGCTGGCGAATGCCTCAACACAATAATCAGCAAAACGACGCGGTGTCATTCGCTCTGGTTCAGTACCACACAAATCTCGAGCGACCCGTCGACCCGCTTCGGTAGCTTTCACGAATGCGGCAACGCTGTCGGCAACGCCAACCAAACCAATTGTTTGCACTGGCTCGACCGCCAATTCACCACGAGCCTCACGACCTTCAAGCGGCTGCCACAGCGCTTGCGCCATCGCTAAATACACAACTTCAACCGCATGTTGATAACGAGCGTCAGCATGAGCTTGCACCCAAACTAATGGATTCACTGCGCCTGAGGCTTTTGCTTGGGCGATAGCTTGTTTGGCAACATCAGCAAAACAACGTACGTCATCATAATCACGGTGTAATAGGCCAGTTGGTGCCAACACTAACCGCTGACCTGGGGCTTTATCATTTAACAAAGTCACAGTCTCAGCACCGATGCGGCGGTCAACCTTGGCGGCTGCGATAACAGACGCTTTGATGCCGTCATGCGGAATAGTCGAAAAATCCTGAGCGACGACAATTAATGCGTCCCATTTAGAATTCTGCAGCGCTGAGGTTAAATCCGCACAAGCGACTGGAATAGGAAAAGCCATATTTATCATATCCTTGGGTAAGAGTAGATGGAGTATGCAACAAACGCTCTGTGGGCGCTTTAGATGATTTTATTTTGTTGCCATTCTTTTTCTTTGCGCATGCGTTCTTGGCGCTTTTCGCATGGATTTTCGCAGTCACACGCTTTTTCTATGCCTAATGCGTCAAGACCACCACAGCTTCCGGCAATCGTTTTACGCTGCACCATATAGCCAATCGCCATAGCTGCTACCACAACCAACATAATGACAAATGTTAGGACAAAGACTTCCATCGCACACCTCTGCGTTTTGACTGGGACAACGACCCAAATAGCCGTTGTGACGTGCCTCTATTGTACCAGCCTTTCGCCAAGCTGTGCCAGCGGGACGCCACCGCGACAAAGCAAAGTCGAGAACGCTTGTTTAGTTGTAGTTACAGTGACATACCAAGACCACCAGAAATCGCTATGCCAATCGAGTTGTGCGCATCCTACCATTGCGCTTGCCTGATTTATCTCAGCAAATTAGCGCTTAAGCACTAACATGCCATGGGTTTATCAACGTCTTTATTTTGCTACAGACATAAAAAAACCAACCCGGAGGTTGGTTTTTCTTGGAGCTGATGTCGGGCTATTAACCGCCGAAGTCATCCAACAGAATGTTGTCGTCTTCTACACCTAAGTCTTTCAGCATAGCGATAACAGCTTTGTTCATCATTGGAGGACCACACATGTAGAATTCACAATCTTCTGGAGCTTTGTGATTCTTCAAGTAGTTTTCTAAAATGACGTTATGGATGAAACCAGTGTAGCCAGTCCAGTTGTCTTCCGGTTGCGGATCAGACAAGGCAACATGCCACTTAAAGTTTTCGTTCTCAGCTTGCAACATATCGAAATCTTCAACATAGAACATTTCACGTTTCGAGCGAGCACCGTACCAGAAAGTCACTTTACGTTTGGTTTTTAACCGGCGTAATTGGTCGAAAATATGTGAACGCATTGGCGCCATACCAGCACCACCGCCGATGAACACCATTTCTGCATCGGTATTCTTCGCGAAGAACTCACCGAATGGACCAGAAATCGTCACTTTATCGCCAGCTTTTAAGCTCCAAATATAAGAAGACATTTTACCGCATGGTAAGGTCAGGTTGTTTGGCGGAGGAGTCGCGATCCGCACGTTCAACATGATGATGCCTTCTTCTTCTGGATAGTTAGCCATTGAATAAGCACGAATAGTCTCTTCGTTTACTTTAGATTCTAAAGTAAAGAACTTGAAGCGTTCCCAGTCACCGCGGTATTCAGCAGGAATGTCGAAATCTGCATACTTAATATGGTGAGCTGGCGCTTCGATCTGGATGTAACCACCAGCGCGGAACGGTACTGATTCTCCATCAGGAATCTGCAGCTTCAATTCTTTGATGAAAGTAGCTTTGTTGTCGTTAGAGATAACAGAACAAGCCCACTTTTTGATACCAAAGATTTCCGGTTCAACTTCGATGTCCATGTCAGTTTTTACACTAACTTGACAAGCTAAACGGCAACCTTCGCGGCGTTCACCTTTGGTCAAATGACCAAATTCAACTGGCAGTACATCACCGCCACCTGAGTGCACATGCACACGACATTGACCGCAAGAACCACCACCGCCACAAGCTGATGACAAGAAAATGCCTTTATCAGCTAACACGCCTAATAATTTACCGCCAGCATTGGCTTTAATCGCTTTGCTCGGGTCACCGTTGATGCTGATGGTTATTTCACCTGAAGATACCAGCTTCGCTTTGGCTGCCAAAATCATGACAACCAAGGCAACCACTAGCAAGGTGAACATCCCAACGCCAAGAATTATCTCTTGCATTGCTTTTTCCTTATACTACCGATGCTTACAGGGACACGCCTGAGAAGGACAAAAAGCCCAAACTCATCAGACCGACCATAATAAAGCGTGAACCTAAACCACGTAATGCCACAGGAATGTCTGCATACTTCAGTTTTTCACTGACCGCCGCCATTACTGTAATTGCCATGGTCCAACCAATACCGCTGCCCACACCGAACACAGCACTTTCTGCTAAGGTGTAATCGCGCTCAACCATAAAGGCCACCGCACCGAAAATCGCACAGTTTACTGTGATTAACGGCAGGAAAATACCAAGTGCGTTGTACAGTGAAGGAACATATTTATCTAAAAACATTTCCAAAACTTGCACTAAACCAGCGATTACACCGATGTACGCGATAAAGCCTAAGAAGCTCAAATCGGTATCCGGGAAACCAGCCCATGCTAAAGCACCTGGTGCCAAGAATTGTTTGAACACGATGTTATTTAATGGTACTGACAAAGCCAGAACCACAGTCACCGCGACACCCAAACTAAACGCTGTTTTCACTTGTTTAGATATGGCAATAAAAGTACACATCCCAAGGAAGAAGGATAGTGCCATGTTCTCAACGAACACTGCACGAACGAACAAACTAATATAATGTTCCATGAAACTCTCCTTAGTGCTTCTCTTGTTGCTCTGGACGCCATGTACGCAGAGCCCAGATCAAACCGCCGATGATGAAGAAAGCACTTGGTGGCATTAACATCAGACCATTCGGAATATACCAACCGCCGGCACTAACCAGTGGCATTAATGGATAGCCTAATAAAGTACCTGAACCTAAGGTTTCACGAAGTACAGCAACTAAAACTAGCAATACGGTATAACCTAAGCCGTTACCGATACCGTCCAAGAAAGACATTAACGGTGGGCTCTTCATCGCATAAGCTTCTGCGCGACCCATAACGATACAGTTGGTGATAATCAGACCAACGAATACTGACAATTCTTTTGCTACGTTGTAGGCATAAGCTTTCAGTACTTGGTCAACGACGATTACCAATGAAGCGATGATGGTCATTTGCACGATAATCCGCACACTCGATGGAATGTGGTTACGAATCATCGAAATAAACATACTTGAAAACGCGGTAACCAAGGTAAGAGCAACACCCATAACTAAGGCTTTGTCTAACTTCGTTGTTACAGCCAGCGCCGAACAAATACCAAGTACTTGTAAAGCAATTGGGTTATTGGCGAATACTGGTCCAAATACCAGTGACTTCATTTCTTTTGCACTAGCCATTGTTTAATGCTCCTTGACGAACTTTAGTCAGGAATGGCGCGAAGCCCTTAGCACCAGCCCAGAAAGTGAAAGAGTTCTGAACACCTTTACTGGTTAAGGTTGCACCTGACAAACCATCGACATCTGATGCAGATGTTGGAATTGCATTACCAGGTTTCAAAATTTTGATCGCTGGATTGCCTGCATCATCTAAAAGTTTTTTGCCAACAAATTGGGCAACCCAAGTTGGGTTTTGGATTTCACCACCTAAACCTGGAGTTTCACCATGTTCATAGTAATTCAAACCTTTAATAGTATTGCCATCTTTATCAAGAGCGATAAAGCCGTGCATAGTTGACCATAAGCCGTAACCATGGATTGGTAATACTACAAAACTCACTTTCTTCGACTCAACGCCTTCTGCGTAAGCTAAATAAACTGGTGCGATATTCGCACGAGTTTTGATTTTCGCTACGTCATCTTTCTCGTCCAATTTGATTGAGCCCGTAGGATCTTTCATCATCTTCCGATAGTCATAAGTCAAAGGATCTTGGTCAACAAAATCACCGGTATCTAAGTTTACTAAACGCACTTGCACATGTTTATCAAACTGCGCCTTGATGTCAGTGCCTTCTAACATACCGACTGCAACTAAAATGTTTTTCTGAGCATCCAGCAGTTTGTTTTCTGCTTGTTTTGGACGCAAACCTACAGCTGATGCCGCGACGAAAATCGCACAAATCAGACACAGGCCAATAACGACAAAAAACGTTTTGCCGATACTTTCATTGTTATTAGACATTACGTGCCAGCCTCCGCTTAATATTCCCTTGAGCAACCATGTAATCGAATACCGGAGCAAACAAGTTAGAGAATAGAATCGCCAGCATCATGCCTTCTGGATAAGCCGGGTTCACTACTCGAATCATCACGACCATAAAACCAATCAATGCACCATAGGCGAACTTACCTGTATTGGTGAATGATGCAGAAACTGGGTCTGTTGCCATAAAGAATGTACCAATGGCAAAACCGCCCAACACCATGTGCCAATACCAAGGCATTGCAAACATCGCGTTGGTTTCAGAACCGATCATATTAAACATGGTTGCGAAAAACGCCGTGCTTAACAGCACACCAGTGACAATACGCCATGATGCGATACGGAAATAAATCAGTGCTAAACCACCGACAATCAGAGCCAAGGTAGAAGTTTCACCAATTGAGCCTGGGATAAAACCGTAGAACGCATCCCACCACTGTTGGTTGATCGACCAGTCAGTCACTTCGCCGTTTGCAGCTTTCGATAACCAAGTAGCCCCCGCATAACCATCAGCAACAGTCCAAACTTTATCGCCTGAAATTTGCGCTGGGTAAGCAAAGAACAAAAACGCACGGCCCGCTAAGGCTGGGTTTAAGAAATTACGGCCAGTTCCACCGAACACTTCTTTTGCCACAACGATACCAAAAGTGATACCTAATGCGGCTTGCCACAGCGGAATAGTTGCAGGGAGAATCAGCGCAAAGAGGATTGAAGATACGAAGAAACCTTCGTTGATTTCATGTTTGCGGACAGATGCAAACAAGACTTCCCAAAAACCACCGACTAAGAACACTGTTGCATAAATAGGCAGGAACCAACAGGCGCCGTACCACATTTTGCTGCCCCAACCAGATTCAGCAGTTAATTCACCGCCTAACATCTGGAACAACGCAACCTGCCAAGTATCAGGCAGAGTAACAGTCGCAGACAACACTGAAGCCGCTTGATGGCCAATGTTGAACATACCAAAGAACATTGCTGGGAATAACATTAACCATACGAAGATCATGATACGTTTCAGATCGATACTGTCACGCACATGAGTAGACGATTTGGTCACTTTACCCGGAGTGTATAAAATTGTGGCAACAGCTTCATAAAGCGCATACCACTTTTCATACTTGCCGCCCTTTTCAAAAGACGGTTCAATACTTTCTATATAATGCTTTAAACTCATCGTCAGCCTTCCTTCTGGATGGTCGTCAGACAGTTACGTAATGCCACACCGTAGTCGTATTTACCAGGGCAGACAAAAGTACATAACGCTAAGTCTTCTTCATCCAGTTCTAAACAACCCAGAGATATTGCGCCATCGGTGTCGCCAACCAACAAATCCCGCAGCAACAATGTTGGCAGAATATCCAGTGGCATCACGCGCTCGTAGTTACCAATTGGTACCATGGCACGGTCAGAACCGTTGGTCGTGGTTGTCATATTAAATAAACGCTTCGGACTTAAATGCGACAAGTACGCACGGGTTACTGAGAATTTTTGAGCGCCTGGAGCTATCCAGCCTAAAAACTCTTTCTCAAAACCTTCAGTTAAAACGGCGATTTGTGAATGGAAACGGCCTAAATAAGCGTTTACACCAACAGCTGCTTTACCCGCTAATACTGAACCAGAGATAATACGATTATTACCTTCGTTCAGCTCATTGGCGGTTAAATCTGCCATAGCAGCGCCAAGTACGGTTTTAATCAAACGTGGAGATTTAACTACAGGACCGGCCAAAGACACTACGCGATCTGCATAGTACTCACCTGAAGTGAATAATTTGCCGATGGCGATAACATCTTGATAGTTGATGTGCCAAACCACCTTTTTCAAAGAGACTGGCTCTAAGAAGTGAATGTGGGTACCTGGCAAACCTGCAGGGTGTGGACCACCGAATTCTTCAACTGTGACATTGGCAGGCGCTGGCATTGCTGCACCCGGCGCTTTACACAGAATGACTTTGCTACCAGCGATGCGCGTTAACACAGTCAAACCGTGTTCGAAAGCATCTTTCTGCGTTGCAATAACCACAGTAGGGTCAGCTGCATGCGGATTGGTATCAATCGCAGTCACGAAAATCGCGCGTGGAGTGCTATCAATCGCCGGAACTTGGCTAAATGGACGAGTGCGGAACGCAGTCCATAAACCAGAATCCAATAATTGCTGTTTAACCACTGCGTCTTCTAATGAAGCAAGTTGCGCTGCTGGGTAAGCGGCAAATTGCACACTTTCAGCAGAACCGTCAGCTTCAATAATTAACGATTGGAAAACACGTTTAGCACCGCGGTTGATGGCAGTGACAGTGCCGGCAATAGCTGCAGTAAACTTAACGCCAGGGTTCTTTTTGTCTTCAAAAAGCGCCTGACCTTTTTTTACTTTATCCCCAACCTCAACCAGCATTGTAGGACGCATACCAACAAAGTCTTCACCCAGCACAGCGACCGATTTGACGGCTGAGCCGCCAGAGATCTCTTGTTTAGGACTGCCCAAAAGGGGAATGTCCAATCCATTTTTGATTTTAATCATACGTACTTGCACTACTTTAACGGGAAGAAACAGGGCCTGGTTATTTTTGGCTGCTCGCCTCGCAGCGCACCTGGCGAAAACCGGCTAATAAATAACCAGATTTCACCAGATACACGTACACAGCGGCGGATTTTAGCACTAAACCCTCAGACCAGCTATGATAAATAACAAAATTGTGGCGGTCAGGACATCGACTGAAGCCAAGTGTAGTCAACTTTAAATGCTTTGCGTAAAAAACCAGCAAAACTGCATAAAATTCCTCTTACACTGCAACAAAATGTCCTATTGACCCCCACCCTCTTGTTCTGTTACCCACTTGCGCAAACAAAAGCCGCATCATTTGCGGCTTTATTATCTTAAGCTAAATTGGCAAGAGTGACCATCGGCGAAACATCTGCTTCATAGTCAACGTGCGCATAACCAAACCCAAATAATCTCAAGAATTCTTGGTGGTAGCCTTTATAGTCGGTCAAGTCATCGATATTGTGTGATTCAACTTGGTCCCAAAGAGCTGCGACTTTCGCTTGGATATGATCAGCAAGTTCTTTACCATCCATCCGCAAACGACCGCCCTCATCAAGCTGACGTGCTGGGTTGTAAAGGCATTGGTTAAACAATCCATAAATTTGTTCGATACAACCTTCGTGGCTGCCTTCGGCTTTCATCACTCGGTACAGCAATGAAATGTAAAGTGGCATGATCGGAATCGCAGAACTAGCTTGAGTCACTAACGCTTTTAATGACGCAACATAAGCATGGCCGTTTTGCGCTTTCAATTTTGTCGTAATTGCACTTGCAGCACGATCTAAATCTTCTTTGGCACGACCGATTGTCGCTTTACCATAGATTGGCCAAGTTAATTCTTTACCAATGTAGGTATATGCAACGGTTTGACAATTGTCAGCCAGAACACCAGCTGCATGCAGTTGATCTAACCAACGCTCCCAATCTTCACCACCCATTACTTTAACAGTGTTGAAAATCTCGTCGTCATTTGCCGGTTCAACTGAAACTGATTCAATTTCACGCTTGCTCGTATTCAGGTTCTTCGCTGTATAAGCTTGACCTATAGGTTTTAATACTGAGCTATATACTTCGCCAGTCACAGGATCTTTGCGGCGCGGTGCGGCAAGGCTATAAACCACTAAATCAATTTTGCCCATTTCGCTACGGATGATATTGATCGCTTGTGATTTCAATTCATCGGTAAAGGCATCACCGTTTAAGTGCTTGTTCCACAAGCCTTCTGCTTTGGCAGCTGCTTCGAAAGCTGCAGTGTTGTACCAGCCTGCAGAGCCAGTTTTGCCTTCAGAAGCTTCTTTTTCAAAGAAAATCCCTAAGGTTTTTGCACCAGAGCCAAAAGCTGCAGTAATACGTGAAGCTAAGCCATAACCCGTTGATGCACCAATCACTAATACATTTTTCGGGCCGTTTTGCACTGCCCCTTGTTGTTTGACGTAAGTAATTTGTTCAGCAACATGTTCAGCACAACCCACAGGGTGAGCATTTGTGCAGATAAATCCACGGATCTTCGGTTGAATAACCATAAAATTAAACCTGTAATAAGACAAAACAGCGGTTAGTGTAAAACTTTAACAGCATAAACAGGTCTGATCAGCTAATAATTTAGCAAATTAGCTGTAGTGAACCTGTGGCGATTTTGTTGGATTATTGGCGAAAATGAGCATCAAGCTGACGATTTCCCAAGAAAAAAGCGGCTATGTAGCCGCCTTCTCTCGCTTAGAACCACCAAAACACTTTGGCGATGCCGGCGGTTTTTCCGCGTAGTATTCGTACCATTCGCTTGGCGTATATGTGTGTAACGCTAGCGCGTGAATTTTTTCAGCGAGCTCAGCGGCCACCACTGCGTTAACAGCGCGATGACGCTGCAATAGGCGCATGCCGTCAAACTGTGGTGTGACGATGACCACTTTAAAATGAGACTCCGCACCTTGCGGCACGTTGTGCATATGACTTTCATCAACCACATCAAGAAACACCGGGTCGAAGGCGCTCAACAATTTTTGCTCAATCGAGGTATGAATCAACATTGTGCTCTGCTCCTTCTTTGCTTAATCTTCTCTACTCTAGTTAAGGCGACTGCCCTTGTCAGCAAGAATTCATCGGCAAAAAAAGATAAATTTTTTCTCTTGCCAAAATTACTGTTCGTAGGCTACTCACCAATTCAAGGCGGCTTAATCCTTAAACTTTAGGGAGCTATATACCTAAAAGTTAAGTTAAACCGCTGTGCTGACGCCGCCGCTTGCTTGGGCAAACGATGCTGCCAATACTGCTGACACTCGCCTGCCATCAACAGCAAAGAACCGTTCGCTAACTCCAATTGCAACTGGGTTTGTGTCTGGCGATGGCGCAAATCAAATCGACGTTGCAGCCCCAAACTTAAAGAGGCAATTTGCGGTGCATCACCAAGTTCGGGTTCATCATCACTGTGCCAACCCATGGCTTGTGAGCCGTCACGATACCAATTTAACAACACACAATTAAATCTTTGTTGCAAAGCCTGATTAATTTGCTGAGTCAGTTGCCAGATTTCCGCATGCCATGGCTCTGGCTGAAACGTCACACCAGAATAGCGATAACTGCAATGGCTATCGCCCATCCACAGTTGTTGACGCGGAATGACAATTTTCCGACCAAACATCATTATTTCAGGCTGCTGCCAAGGCAAGCCAGGTAGCATCGACATCAGCGCCTCAGCTGCTGGCTCCGTAAGAAATTGCGGCCAATAATACAGTTCAGCGTTTGGCAGCTGAAAATACTGGGCTGTTGGCGCTACACGACTTAAGTTGTCCTGTAGGGTCGGATCTGGCAAAATAACCCCCTTCTTCTTTAGTGTTTAAGCATCATGAGCCAACTTTTCGCAATCGGTGACCAGTCTTTGTCGCTGGACCGCTACCCACCGGACCAGAAAAACCGCAGTTTACAAGCCTGGGACGCGGCCGATGAATTATTGATCAAGGCAGCTTTGGAACAGTATCCGACTGTTTCTGGCAGCTTATTGCTACTCAATGATCAATTTGGTGCTTTAGCATGTGCTTTGCACACATTCTCTCCAATCCAGGTGACTGATTCGTATATCAGCCAACTGGCAACTAATCATAACTTAGCAGCGAATAACTTAACTGCAGTGTCGCAACTGAACAGTCTTGAACCGCTGCCAGCTGCAGGTCTAGTGCTATTAAAATTTCCGGCAAACCATAGCTATTTGCGCTTTCAGTTGCGAGCGCTAAAGCAGGTGCTTGCCCCTGGTACCTTGGTGCTTGCCAGCGCAAAAGCCAAAGATATACACGCAAATGTATTGGCTATCTTTCGCGAAGAGCTTGGCGAGACTAACGCGTCACTTACGGAAAAGAAATGTCGTTTGATCACTGCGCGCTGCGATACAACAACGGCGACGCCATTATTGCCTAAATTCCCGCTGCGTTGGAACGCTGAGGTTCAGTTAGCTTCTGCAGCAGCTCCGCAAGCAATTGAATTATTTAATCATGCAAACGTGTTCTCCCGCGAACAGCTGGACATAGGTGCAAGGTTCTTACTGGAGCACTTACCAGAGCTACCAGCTGCAAGCCAAGTGATTGATTTAGGATGCGGTAACGGTGTACTGGGAGTCGCCATGTTGATGGCAAACCCTGAATTACAACTGGCGTTTTGTGACGAATCCTATATGGCCGTTGATTCCGCTAGACTCACCATTGAACAAAATTGCCCAGAACAATTGGCAAACTGCCAGTTTGTTGTCGATGACAGCCTTAGCAAACAAACTGATTTATCAATAGATTTTATAATTTGTAATCCGCCATTCCATCAACAGAATGCGGTAACTGACCACATTGCTTGGCAAATGTTTGCCGATGCTCGGCGAGTACTTAAAGTAGGCGGCCGGTTGCGCATCGTCTGCAACCGTCATCTTGGTTATCACGAAAAACTCAGCCGCCTATTTGGTGGTTGTATCCATATTGCCAGTAATGCAAAATTCACCATATTAGAAGCGATCAGAAGGAAATAATCATGCGTCGTTTAATGTTAGTCGCTGCAATGTCACTGACTTTAGTAGCCTGTAGTAACCCAGTACCCTCTTTCATCGTGGCGCCACAATTGATCACCAATCAATCTGGTCAATTAAGTAATGTCCGTTTATCACTGACAGTACAAGATAATCGCCCAACCAACGCTACATTAGTGATGCGTGATGGTAATGGTGTGAAATCTTACCCAACTAGTAACGATATGATTGGCGCTATTACTCAATCATTAACTGGTGCTATTGCCCAAAAAGGTGGCGTTGTTGCAGCAGGTGAAGCAACGATGGTCACTATTCAAATCAACCAGTTAGAAGCGAATGCAGAGATTAAAACTGTTGAACACGAAGTGCGTAATAACGTCGAGATCACGATATTGATCGACCGGAACGGCTCAACCTATAACAAGAGCTTCAGTGCTCGCAGCAATTTCAGCGCACCATTTAAATTAGATACCGCTGTGGCAGAACGTGAATTACGTTTATTAGTCGAGCAAGTACTCGGCCAAGTGATGGCTGATAGCAGCTGGCAAGATTTTGTTCGGGGCTAATCATGAATAAATGGTTTGCGGTTGTGCTTGCAGTACTCAGTTTTGGTGCCTTTGCGATACCGGGCAACGGTGAGTTCGTGCAAAAAGACAATTTGTTTCCGCGTGTTCGTCTTGAAACTTCCGAAGGCAATATTGTCATTGAACTGGATCGGATGAAGGCAGCGGTTACCGTCAATAACTTCTTATCTTACGTGGAAAAGAAACGTTATGACGCGACCATTTTTCATCGACTGGAACCGGAATTTGTGTTGCAAGGCGGCGGTTATGATTCCAACTTTGAAGCCATCAGAACCTTTGACACTATTCCAAACGAGTCAGGCAATGGTTTGAAAAATAATCTTTACAGTGTCGCTATGGCACATCAAGAAACTGGTCCACACACTGGTTCTAGCCAATTTTTTATTAATTTAAACGATAATCCAAGTTTAAATCCTGGTAAAACTTGGGGCTATGCGGTGTTTGGTAATGTAGTCGAAGGTTTTGAAGTTCTTGAAAAGATTAAAACTCTCGAGACAGGCCTCAATGAAAAGCTCGGCTGGGAAAATGTGCCGAAAAAAACTCTGATGTTAAATCGGGTAATTTTACTCCCCGCTAAATAATTCCAACTATACTTGCCCAAGAACCTACAGCGAGTTTGTGCTCGCTGTAGGGGCTGCAAAGCCCTGCTGTATGGGGTTTGCCGTTAACAATCCTGTTAACCAAAGCGGCCAGCGCCGCCTTTGTCGAGGCATCTGTCATGGTTGAGATGTTTATTGCGCAGAAGTCACAGCAACTGGTGTACTTTGTTTCAAGGTACTTACGTGGCCAACTTCCCCACGCCGAGCTGCATCTATTTATCTGGGACACCCTTGAAGAATGGGCGCAACTGCGTGTCGGCGCACAAGTCCCCCAGAGCTTTCATGAACAAGTCTTTTGGCATGTATTGCATCAACTTGAATATTGGCCAGAGTCCAAGCTACAACATGACAAATTGTTGCGTAAGCAGCTGCAACGTTGTTTAGGATTTCTGCGCGGCAAAACAGAAGTTCCAAATGATTGTGTGGGTGTTAGACCATAATTACCAACTCAGCTGATTCTGCTTTTCAGCTGAGAGCTGGTTTGTTAAGGTGCGCACTGCGAATCCGCTCATATGGAAAGTAGATATCTGTGTCCTCATCAAAACCCGCTCCGTTTTTTGAAACGCTTCAACTCTATCGCGATAAACGCCTGTGGTTTGTATTTTTATTGGGCTGTTCTTCCGGATTTCCATGGGTACTCATCGGCTCGGCAATGACCGGTTGGCTTAAAGACGCAAACTTAACCCGGGCCGCCATAAGTTATTTGGGATCGGTAACAGCCATTTATGCCTTCAATTTTTTGTGGGCACCGTTAGTTGACCGCGTGCACATTTTTGGCCGGCAACGCCTAGGACAGCGACGCAGTTGGATCTTGTGGATGCAACTCGCCATAGTGTCACTCACCATCGCAATGTCATACAGCAACCCTGCGAATAGCGTGATTTTGACATCCGCTTTGGCATTAAGTATTGGCCTTTTTGCCGCAACAATGGACGTCGCTATTGACGGTTATCGGATTGATATTTTTGCGGGTGAAGCTAACTTTTTGCCAGCAGCGGCTGCGATGGCGGTAGCTGGCTGGTGGACCGGTTATTCCTTACCTGGTTATGTTGCTTTCCACTATGCCGATCAAATTGGCTGGCCTGCAGCTTACCAACTACTTGCGTTTATGTTGCTGGTCTTGGTCGTAGTCACGTTACTCATCCCAGAACCGGCTAATAATCGTGACTTGCTGCAACAAAAAGCAGCGGAGCGCTATCACAAAGCGCTTCGTCACCCGGTATCGTTATGGCTAACTATCACAGTAGTTGAACCCTTTGCTGACTTCTTCAGGCGTAATGGCTTCAAAGTAGCACTGACCCTTATCGCGTTCATTTTGGTTTTTAAGATTGGCGAGGCATTTCTCGGGCGGATGTCGATTCAATTTTACCGAGAAATCGGTTTTAGCAATGAGCAAATCGCTGATTACTCAAAACTGATTGGCTGGGGCGCGACCATTGCTTTCACATTACTCGGAAGCTTAATTAACATGCGCTTTGGTGTGATGAAGGGGCTGGTGATTGGCGGTATTACTATGGCCGGAAGTAATTTGATGTTTGCTTGGATTGCTCAAGTAGGGCCAAATGAAACTTTATTGCTCTGTACTATTTTGGTGGATAATTTCACCACAGCTTTTTCCGCCGTGGCATTTGTCGCATTTTTGACGAGCTTTACTGGGGTCGCATTTTCGGCCAGTCAATATGCTTTATTGGCATCTATTGGAAACTTTGGACGAACATCTATGGCTGCGGTGAGTGGTGAGTTCGTTGATTGGCTCAACGGCGACTGGACGTTATTCTTCATCCTCACATCATTAATGGTGGTACCTGGATTATTACTGTTATGGTCAATTGACCGCAAACTGAAAGCAAAAAAGCCATCAACCGAATCTGCTTAATAACCGCCACCAAATCGAGACGAAAAAAAAGCCGCATCCCGCGGCTTTTTTCAACAATACTCGGCGGGTTTACACCAACTGAGTCACTTGTTTTAATCCTTCCGCTGGGTCTATTTCCAATGCTTGACAGTACCGGACAAACTCAACCACATCTAAGCGACGTTCCTGATTTTCTACTTTCCCAATAAAAGAGTGTGGTGTACCCAGCACTTCTGACAAACTGCGCATGGTGTGGCCTTTTTCTTGACGTTGCCGTTTCAACCAAACACACAGTCTTTTGTTCTCGTCAGAAATGACGCTCTTAGTACCTTTCATAACGTTCTGTTCTCCCAGCGTTTAACGCCTTTTTTTATGTAAAACACTTCCTGCCGAATAAAAATCCAAACCTTATTGGTGTCCCAATAAGCAATAAAAATCGGTTAATTAAACCATAGGATGCGACGAGCGTACAGTTTCTGCCGACAAAAAAAGATAGCAAAATGTTAGCAAAGTCTTATCTATCTGATTTAACAACACAAAAACATTTCCTCCAATCATTTTTCCGCTTAAAGAAACGATGATTGCTGCAAAGGTTTTAGGTACAAATTAACAAAAAGTAATTTATTTGTTAGCTTATGCGCGGGATTTTAGCCTAGTTGACTAGAGGATGTCACTGCTACTCAAGAAATGAAGGAGATTATTTTGGACAGTCCGCGATGGACTGCCCAAATTTAGAGATCAAACAGAAAAACTTGAACCGCATCCACAAGTTGTTGTGGCATTTGGGTTTTGTACGATGAAACGACTGCCTTGTAACCCATCGGTATAGTCGACGATGCCGCCAACTAAATACTGTAGACTCATAGCATCAACCACCATGGTCACACCATTTTTGTCGATAGTGAAATCACCGTCATTTACTTTTTCATCGAAAGTAAAGCCATATTGAAAGCCCGAGCAACCACCACCTGTCACATAGACACGTAATTTTAAAGCGGGATTCTCTTCATCGGTCACAAGCGCTAACACTTTATTGGCCGCAGCGTCAGTAAACTGAATTGGAACCTGAATTTCAGACATGCTCAAACCTCGACAGCATTATAACAGCGCGGAATTATCAAGTACTTGAGTCTTTTAGTCAAGTATTTCGCCAATCTCGCTCCACTTCAAGACTTTGTTGATTTTCGCTCGTGGCGTGGTGATTTTGAGTTCAACAGTGTCAGGCTTAAAGCCGGCTGGCAGCACAAACTCTCCTTCAAAACTCTTAAAATGCTTTAAGGTGTAACTGCGCGCCTTTGGCTTTACCCCTGCCAGCTTCAGCAGATCCACCCGTAATTTCTTACCTTTTTTCTTGCCAACCGCGACTAATTCAATTTGACCTTTAACCGATTTTTTCTTTTTATCTTGTTCAATAACCAAAACACTGTATTTAAAGGAGCCAGCAGCAGATCCTGATGAAACACTAAAACTATCAAGAATTAAGGTCGATACCGCTTGGTCTTTTTTGACAATCTTTTCGTAAATCGCCAGCTGCTGTTTTAAATCGAAGGCTTTTTGTTGTTCACTTTTTAAATCCGCAAGCAATAATTGATTGGTGCTTTTCTCCACAGCCATTTCTGCGGCGAGGTAATCATTATTCTTGGTTGCCTCCGCAAGTTGTGCAGCTTGCATTTGTTGCTTGGCATCCAGTTGTAACACTTGCTGAGTCAGCAATTGAATGCTGTTATTGAACTGCCAATGACCAATACCATATGCGACCACAGCACTGAATATGGAAATACCGAAAGCGATGGCCAGCTGCTGGGGTTTGGTAAAATCTGGCAATTTAATTATTGGAAGTTTCATCAAAAGACTCAAAGTGTTATCTTAAATACTAGTTGCAATTGCTTTAGGTACTCTAACATGAAATCCTGGCGTTTATGGTTACCACCGCTGCGGCGGCGACTTGCCTTGCCAGTGACATCTTTGCAATTGTGTTTATTGGGTTTGCTAGGCGGAATAATTGCGGCGCTGCTGATTGTGCTCTTTCGCTTGGCCATTCGCTCAATTCAATCCCTTTATTTGCAACATGCTGACGATTTTGCGGCGATGCTTCCCGAGCAACGGGCATTATTACCTCTGATTTCAGCCGTATTCATTACCTTATTGGGTTTAATGATCGGCCTCAAGCATTATCGACTCGGCATCCCGTTTGTTATACATCGTATCAAACTTAAGTACGGTATCATGCCATGGAAAAACACTGTCCATCAGTTTTTTGGTGGTATTGCGGCGTTAAGTGCTGGTTTTTCGGTTGGTCGTGAAGGGCCATCAGTGCATTTAGGTGCTTTTGGCGCTAGTAGTATCGGCAGTTATTTGCGTCTCCCGTATAACAGTATCCGTATCCTCGCAGGTTGTGGTATTGCTGCTGGCATTTCGGCCTCATTTAACACTCCATTGGCGGCGATGATTTTCGTGATGGAGGTCGTGCTCAGGGAATATCGCATCCACGTCTTTGTGCCAATTATGTTGGCATCGACTGCCGGTTCAATTATTGCAACTGCAGTGTTTGGTAGCAATAACGATTTGCATAGCTTGCATATGGTGACATTAAGCCACTGGCACCTCCCTTATTTGATTTTGTGCGGCGTTGCGATGGGCATAGTTGCAACTTTCTTCAACAAAAGCCTGATGCGGATGATGAAAACATTCCACAATTGGCATCTGTCATTGCGATTGGGGCTAGCGGCCTTGTTGACTATCGGCATTGGATACTTGGTACCTGAGGCACTTGGTGCGGAAACAGGGGCTATTCACTACGCAGTTGCAGCGCCAGACCAAATGGGTCTGTTATTTGCAATTTTTGTTGCCAAATTCCTGTTAACTGTATTCGCCTTAGGGCTTGGTATTCCGGGTGGGATCGTCGGCCCAGTATTTGGTATTGGCATCGTTATGGGCACCATTTTGGCGTTTATGCCGTCGCTGCTGATTGGCGATTACAGCACTGTCGGAACTTACGCAGTGCTCGGCATGGCCGGTATGATGGCGGCAACTATCCACGCACCGCTTGCTGCTCTGGTCGCGGTGACCGAACTCGCAGCAAACCCGGAGCTAGTAGTTCCGGCAATCTTGGTGATCACTGCGTCTTATGTCACGGCAGTGCAATTTTTTAATACCAAATCTATCTTCTTGCTGCAGCTGGATTTCCTACAGATGCCCTATCGTCTTTCACCTGCTGATGATGTGCTGCAAAAGGTCGGAGTACTGGCGATGCTGAAACAAGATTATCAGGTGCTCGAAAATCCAACCGACACCCAAATCATTCAGGTTTTGGATACTCTGCTACCGACTCAACAATTGCTCGTGAAGCGCAAATTCGCCGTAGACCAGCATTATGAACTTGCAAGCTACGATTTATCTCTCTCCATGACCGGAGAAAGTATGCTGAAGTTCCAACCAGTGCATGCAGTTAGCCATCAAGCGACGATGGCAGAAGTGTTTGCCGAACTCGGTGATGTTCGAGACGGTGCTGTCTTGGTCTATGACGATGAGCATCCTGACCAGCCATTAGGAATTGTGGTTTGGGAGCAGGTGCGAACGCTGTTAATGCGGCAGAATAATTTATTGTGATTTTAGAGACGGAATTATGTACGAGTTATTGATTTACAAAGCATTGCATATCGGTTTTATGGTGTCTTGGTTTGCCGGAATTTTCTATTTGCCGCGAATTTTTGTCTATCATGCTGATAACAAGTCGGCAGATGTCGATGCAATATTCAAAGTCATGGAGCGTCGACTATTATACTTCGTCACCCCATTCGCGCTGCTGACCGCAGTATTCGGTACCTTGCTAATTGTTAGTTACGGCAGCGCTTGGTTTGCTGCAAGCCACTGGCTACATCTGAAACTACTGTTAGTTGGCCTGCTTTACGTTTATCACGCGTACTGTTTTAAGTTGCTCGCCGACTTCAAACACAACCGTAATAAGCGCAGCAGTCGCTTTTATCGGTTTTTTAATGAAGCACCTGTGCTTTTGTTATTTGCCATCATCTTGCTCGCGATCATAAAACCCGGGTTCTAAGCCGGGTTTTTGCCATCGTCATCCGCCATACTGTTTGCTATAATGCGCGCCAGTCCTGCGGCCGTCGTGCCGCTGTCTGTCACTTCAAGCAATAGGCACCCATGATGAGCTTTAAAGGCAAACATATCCTCTCAGTAAAACAATTCGATCGCGATAGCATCCAACATATTTTTGATATTGCGCGCTCGATGGAACCTTACGCATTGCGGCAAAAGCGCACGACAGTGCTTGATGGCGCCATCCTAGGAAACTTGTTTTTTGAACCAAGCACCAGAACTCGCGTAAGTTTTGGCTGTGCCTTTAATTTATTGGGTGGCGAGGTTCGTGAAACCACAGGTATGCAATCTTCGGCGTTATCAAAAGGCGAATCGTTATTTGATACCGCGCGTGTCATTAGCAGTTATAGCGATGTAATCGCCATGCGCCATCCACAAGCAGGTTCCGTCGCAGAATTTGCAGAAGGTAGCCGCGTGCCAGTGCTAAATGGCGGTGACGGTGCGAATGAGCACCCGACTCAAGCATTATTAGATTTGTTTACTATCGAACGTGAACTTGCCGCCTCAGGGCAAGGAATCGACGGTATGCATATCGCAATGATTGGCGATCTGAAATTTGGTCGTACAGTCCATTCACTTTCAAAGCTCTTACGTTTGTACAAAAACATCCAGTTCACCCTGATTGCTCCAGATGAATTGGCAATGCCGGATGACATTATCAGCGCGATTGAAGATGCCGGCCACCGTGTGACTATCACCGATCAACTTGCCGGGAATATCAACGCCGATATCGTTTATCAAACTCGTATTCAAGAAGAACGTTTTCCATCTCAGGATGAAGCCAATAAATATCGCGGCAAATTCCGCTTAAACCAAGATATCTACACACGTCACTGCAAATCAAATACTGTGATTATGCATCCGTTGCCACGTGACTCCCGTTTAGAAGCGAATGAGCTCGATAACGACTTAAACTTAAATCCAAATTTGGCCATTTTCCGTCAAGCCGACAATGGTGTTTTGGTGCGGATGGCGTTGTTTGCGCTAACGCTTGGCGTCGAAAATCTCGTGCAAAAATATGAGCGCGACGTGCCGTGGTTCTCAGCGAAGAGCTTATAACCACTCATTCATTCAAGGATTTACCATGACTTTATCAGAACAAATGTTTAGCCGCGCCCAACAGACCATTCCTGGCGGCGTAAACTCTCCAGTCCGCGCATTTAAAAGCGTTGGTGGCACGCCGGTATTTATCGCCCGCGCCGACGGTGCCTACATTTACGATGTCGATGGCAAAGCTTATATCGATTACGTTGGTTCTTGGGGACCAATGCTGTTGGGACACAACCATCCAGCGATCCGTCAGGCTGTTATAAGTGCCGCCGAAAATGGCTTAAGCTTTGGTGCGCCATGTCCGGCTGAAATCGAAATGGCAGAGCTAGTGTCGAAATTAGTGCCTTCGATGGAAATGCTGCGCATGGTTAGCTCTGGTACTGAAGCAACCATGAGCGCCATTCGGCTGGCTCGTGGTTATACCGGTCGCAATACCATTGTAAAATTTGAAGGCTGCTACCATGGGCATGCAGACTCATTACTGGTTAAAGCGGGCTCTGGTGCTTTGACTTTAGGCGTACCAAATTCACCTGGCGTACCGGCTGATTTTGCCAAATACACCCTGACCTGTGAATTTAACAACCTAACGGAACTTACCGAGATTTTTGCCCAACATGGTAACGATATTGCGTGCATCATCGTCGAACCTGTTGCCGGCAACATGAACTGTATCCCACCGGCGCCAGGCTTTCTTGAAGGATTGCGTGCACTTTGTGATGAGCATGGTGCTGTGCTGATTTTCGATGAAGTTATGACGGGCTTTCGTGTCGCCTTAGGCGGCGCACAAAGTTATTACGGCATCAAACCTGATTTAACGACGCTGGGCAAAATTATTGGTGGCGGCATGCCGGTTGGCGCTTTTGGCGGCAAACGAGAAATCATGCAACATATTGCGCCATTAGGCCCTGTTTACCAAGCCGGTACACTATCGGGTAACCCAGTCGCGATGGCCGCAGGTTTAGCCGCGCTGACTGAAATCAGCAAAGCTGGCGTCTATGAAGCATTAACTGCGAAAACGACTGCCTTATTAGCAGGTTTACAAGCAGCGGCCGATAAAGCCGGAGTGCCATTTACCACCAATCAAGTGGGTGGGATGTTTGGTTTGTTCTTTACTGAACAGCGCCAAGTCAACAGCTATAAGCAAGCGACCATGTGTAACATCGAGTCGTTTAAACGCTTCTTCCATCTAATGCTGGCCGAGGGCGTCTATTTGGCGCCATCAGCTTATGAAGCTGGATTCTTATCTTTAGCACATTCAGAGCAAGATTTGGCTGCTACCATCGCTGCTGCCGAACGAGCCTTTGCTGAATTGGCAAAATAAAGCAACAGTGATTCGATAACCCACTCGGAGTATTACTTACTAGTGCTCCGAGATGGGCATCGCCTGTAACCGCACCACTTCTGTTTCCTGTGATCGACGTTGCAACAGATACAGTGCCTTTGGCTCAGCCGTGACGTACAGGGCTTCTGGCTTAAGTGTACTTGGCAGTGCCTCCGACTTAGTGGTGTTGGTCAACCAATCAAATTGTTGTAAATGGTGATTGGCGTCAACCCAATAGATTGCCTGATCATTCGCTCCCCACAAATCTGCTTGAGTACTTCGCCAATCAATATCAATTGGCAGTGGTTGCACTTTTGCATTCTCCAGAAAATAACGCTGTAATTTGCTGTTATTGTGGGATTGCAGAACTAAAGACTTGTTCGGGCCACAAACTAAATCCACCGCATCCTCAACCAGTCTGACTGCAGCGCTTTGTTTTAATTGATAAAGGCCCCAGCCACTGTCGGTTTGTTCTGTCCAAAACCATTGTCCATGGCAGTTCGCATAGCGCCGACTAGTGCCGCTAGACCAAGCAGTCAGTGATAACTCGCCAGTGCCCAAATCGACTTGCATCAATTGCTGATCGACAACTGCGAATAGATTTTGCTCCTGCCAAATGAGTTGGTTAATGCTGACTGCTGTTTTAAATTTAGTGAGTTGTCGTAGATGGCCATCGGCATAACGCCAGATCTGAGGTAGTCCAGAGCGCGTGGACAAAAACACGCCGTCCCCGGCAAATAACCAATCATCACGATTACTGGTTAACCACTGTGGGACACTGAGTTCTGCGTGGCGTCCACCGCTATCCTGCTGAAAAGGCACCAAATCAAGCGCAGGATTTTGTTGAACAATCCCTAATAAGGTATCGCCTATTCTCCGCATATCAGCAAACAGACCCGCGTGAGTATTGAGCGCCATTAGCCGCTGCCCGGCTAAGTTATAGAGCTGCAATTTCTCTAAACCACTGAGCAACAAAGTGTCCTTATCCCACCAACTGATGGATTGGATTTCCATAGCGAATTTGGCAGATAACCTTGGTTGATCTGCATCCTGCTTCCAAACAAATAAGTGGTAACTTTGCTGATATTCCTGCACCAGCAAATAAAGCTGATGGTTTTGTACCAATAACTGCTTGGGTTGACGAAAGACACCTGGCAGGGTCAGCAGCAATTTCTGTTGCTGTTGCGTTAGCCCCCACAGTTGAGTTTCTCCTGCAACTTGATCAAGCCAAAATAACTCGTGATCTTTGGCAATAAGCCCTTTGCTGACGAATTGTTGGCAAGTCGCTATTTGCTTAGTCTGGTCCGGTGCGTCAGGGTCTTGCAAAAAGACTCCACAAGTTTGGGCTCGGACTGCCGTAAACACTAGCTTGTTGTCGAACCAATTGAGTTGTCCAACCTGCTCAAAACCTGCAGCTAATTGGATCTTGCGATGACTTTGTGTTTCATGACGAATTAATCGCCATTCAGCACTACCTTCCGAGCGATACCAATAAAACCAATGTTGCCGATCAGCACTTTCCACTGGTTCAATTTCTTCACCAGGCAGCGCACTGATATTAATCTGATAGGGAAAACTAGGAATATATGCTTCGCGACCCAAGCGCCACAGCAGGAACACAAAAACAATACATAGAATCGCGACGGCACTGACGCTAATACACAAATATCGCAAAGTTGCAAAACGCTGGCGACTGCGGGATTCAACAATATCTACCAGCAAATTATTGACTGTTTCGGTATTGTCTTCTGCTGTAGTTGCCATTGGTTGCGGTTCAACGGTCTCTTGCGCCACCGATTCGGTAACCGTCTGTTCCGCTAAAGTCTCAACTTTGGCTATCCAGCAATATCCTTTGCGGGAATGAGTTTCGATAAACAATGGAGGCTTGCTTTGATCTTGGAGCAATTTTCGTAGGGTAGCGACCGCGCGCATCAGGGCCGCGTCAGTACCTTGATCTGTGCCCCAGACACTATTGAGGATGTGTTCTTTAGCAACAATTTGCTCAGGATTCTGCAGAAAAAAATTGAGCAGTGAATGTAGTCGTGGCTCAAGGACAATGGCATCGCCAGAGCCATCGTAACGGCACAAGGTTCCACTTTTCGGCGCATATTGCCAATGTAAGATTTTAAGCCATGGTTCGGCGTAAAGCATATCTGCCTCCCCGTTACAACGTGAAGGCAGTATACATGATTTTTACTTATTTGAAGACCGAACCTAAAACGGCAAAATTTAGCGCAGTTTACCGAACAAGTACTTAGTTAATGACGATACAGTGTGGCCACATCCAGCACTCACCAGTGCCGTCTTCACCGTTAGTTGGCGGAGTGGTAGTAGTGGTTGTCGTTGTCGGTGCTGTAGTTTCTGGTTTAGTCGTCTCAGCTGCATTAACACCAACAGCAAATAAAGTGATAAGAGCTAAAGTAGATGCTGTGTTAATTAATTTATTGTTTTTCATTTTAATGTCTTCCTTTTAGGTTAGCTACACCTCTATATGGCTACAACATTTGAATTAATACCTTATGAAAACTTGATAAAGCTATTATAAAGTTTGTTTCGAAAATACTAACTCAGCGATATCAATATCACCGGTTTTGCCGTCATCCTGTAAAATAAACATTTCATCAGTACTGACCGAAAATCGACGCGCTAATTTCGGATGAATAATCCCAGTTTTGTTGATGGTTTTACTGACTAAATCATAACTATAAATTTCGTATTGTTTGGATTCGTTTGAATTTAAGAAATAAATCGCTGACTTTCGCAACACTAAAGAAGGGGAAACAAAGTCTCCTTGTGCCGGGACTGGCAGCTGTGTGATCTCAGAGTTATCTCTAAATTTAATGCGGAGCTGTTTATCTTCAGTGTTGCGCCAAACTTGGTAGTCGCCGTCTGGGCTTTCTCGGAAATAATCCATATCAACCGCGAAGGTTTTTTGGGTTAGCGAATCCCGGTCCATGGCAATAATTTTCCAGCGGCCTTGTTCAGATGCAGAAAAATAAATCGTTTTACTATCATAGCTCCAGCTTGGATCCCGACTATTTTGTCCATCCAGACTTAATAACACCGGCGATGTCTGCTCAGACAGCAACCACACTGAAGTGCCAACAAGCACTAGCAAAGACTTGCCATCAGGAGAAAACTCAAGCGCTTTCGGGCTAAAATCACCAGAAAAACGACTGATTTGCTTTTGCCGGCCATCTTTGAAATACAGCCATACTTGCTGCACTCCAGAGCGGTTCGACATGACTGCGGTTGGTCCATCGGCTACTGGATTTAGCTCTAGCATGCCTTCACCACGACTAGCTTGTTGCATTATTTCATCGACAGCTTGATTGTTCTTTAGCGGGTTGTTGATACGCCGAATACTGCTTTGCCATAATTTGCCAACGCTAGCGAAAATTCGTCCTTTACTACTGATGATTACTTCACCAGCTTTATTATCGGTGTAAGCAAATACCTTCGCCTTTTTGGTATGGACATCTACTACCGACAATTCATTATTACCCGAAGAAAACAAAATTTCGTCAATGTTGGGCATCCAAGCAACCTGACCTGGGTATATTCCTTGGGGCTGAATAAGCATTTGGATAGAGCGATCTTGAAAGTTCATCATCCATATCTGACCTGCAGCGCCAGCAACATCTCGGATAAAGGCTAAGTAATTACCATCGTGTGAAAATGCGGCAGCAAAATCGCCGATACTGGTTTCCGGTGGCATGGTTAACTGCTCAATCTTGCCGCCATCCATTGGATAAAGCATCAATGCAATATTGTTAGACTTATCTTGCCAGTCTGGATACACCAAATAGCGGCCATCTGGCGACCAACTCATCCGTGCGCCCATACTATTGGCGCCGCATTTTGTCAGCAGATCATCAGATTGCACCTTAAATTGAACATCAAATCTCAGCAATCTTATTTCGCAACTCACTTTTCGCTTTAGTTGCTGATAAGCCAGTGCATTGCCATTCGGATGCCAAATTGGTCCAATTAAATTGCTATTTTCAGATGTTTTAATGACCTGTTTTTCAAGAGTTTCCACATCTTGTACAATCAACGACGAAGAGCTGTGGATATCGATCATATGGCTGTAGGCTAAATAACGGCCGTCTGCTGACGTTGAATGATAAAACTCCAAACCATCCATCGAAGAGACAGGATCTAGACGACCAAACGGAATTTCTTGCTCAAGCTGAGCTGTCGAGCCCCAATTCAACCAGCCAAAGTAAATAAGGCTACAACTGAAAACAGCAGCAACAGCGCTCCAAAGGACATAGGAAGTGACAGCTCGTTTTGGAACCATCGCAGGCACTTGGTCGATTGCCGACTCAGTGTCATCATCGACAGTCTCTTCAAAAACAGCAGGTTGCTCCACTGCTGGAGCGCCAACCCGAACCACTGAAGCGACAAAGCGAAAACCACGTTTAGGGATGGTTTCAATATAAGTTGGCTCACGGCTGTCATCACCAAGCTCAACCCTAAGTACTCGGATCACCCGTGAAATTCGACCGTCAGAGACATCACGCACGCCCCAGACATTACTGAGTAACTCATCGCGCGTAATTAAGCGCCCCGGATTTTGCATGAAGTAATTGAATGCTTTTTGACACAAATTATCGAGCTCAGCAGTCTGGACAATTTCCCCTGTTTCAGAAAGTTTGACCAGTTTGTCTTGTTGCGGCAAATACCACCAATCACCGACTTTTAGTTGTTGTTCTGGTTTGGTTGACATGGGCTGCTCGTTGCGTCTTGCTCTAATCGGTTAAATTACAATCAATCACAATTTTCCTGAACAGGCATTTCACCCCAAATCACTGGCAATAACAATACGTTAACGCAAGAATCTTGCACAAAATGGCCGGAATTCGACGAAATGCTTTGACGCCTAACGTTTTCCGGAACAGCACGAAACAATGAGTTCGGACTGTTGTGCTTAAAATAATTAACAAATACTGGCAAAGCACCGCTACCGCCAGTTAAACCAATTGCTTGATTGTCATCGCGGCCAAGCCAAATTGTCAGGCCAGTTTCATGGTCAAACCCACTAAACCAGCTGTCACGATAATCACTAGAGGTACCAGTTTTACCGGCAAATCGACTGCCAGGAAACTGAGTCGATAGTATTTGTGCAGTGCCTGTTTGGGTCGATTGCTGCATCGCGTACTGCAACAAATATGCAGCAGATACCTGGAAGCGAGGCTCCGCTTTAACCTTGCGTTGATAGATGACTCGCCCATCAGCAGCACCTATGGCTTCAATAGCCGCTAGTGGTTTGTACTGCCCTTTATTGGCGATGGTTTGATACATTTGCGCAACTTCCAGCGGACTCATTTCTACGGCACCGAGTAAAGATGAAGGTTGTAGATGGAATTCACGGCTTACACCCAACTTTTCAATACTTTGCGCTACTGCAGGCAACCCAAGTTGCAAGCCAAGGCGGATGGTCGGAATGTTCAGTGATTGGCTCAACGCTTCGACGATAGGCACATTGCCACGGAATTTTTTATCATAGTTGTGCGGCTGCCAGTTTTTGCTGCCGCTGCGCAGGCTTAAAGGCGTATCGGCGAGTACAGAACCTAGACTATACCGCGCAGGTTGAGCCAATGCGGTCAGATAGACCACTGGTTTGATGATACTGCCGATTTGCCGGCGAGCCGAAATTGCTCGGTTATAGCCAGCAAAACTGGTGTTGCGACCGCCAACAATAGCTTTTAAACCACCCTGTTGATAGTCAGTCGCCACTACCGCTACTTCTATTTTTTCGTCGAGTTTGTTTAAGCGCTCAGCGACTGCTTGCTCCGCAGCAAGTTGTGCCATCGGATCTAAATAGGTGAAAACCCGCAGCCCCTCTTGCATCTGCAGCGGATCTGTCACTAACTCGCGCAGTTCTTGGCGAACCTTGTCGATATAAGCTGGGTATTTGCCTTTTAAATGCTGCCCAATCGGGATAACGTCTAGCGGTTGCTCCAATGCGGCTTTTGTTTGCTCACCGTCAAGTAAGCCATGCTCTTCCATCAAATGCAGAATTAAATCGCGCCGCTGAGCTGCGCGCTCAGGAAAGCGACGCGGATCGTAGTACGACGGGCCTTTGATGATGGCAATCAACAAGGCATATTCGTGTGGACGCAATTCCGCCAGCGGCTTACCGAAATACAATTTGCTGCCAAGACCCAACCCATGCACCGGATTGTCTTTGAATTGGCCGATAAAAATCTCATTAAAATAAGCTTCGAGAATTTGGTCTTTGCTGTAACGATAATCTAAAACCAGAGCAATCAGCGCTTCATTGACTTTGCGCACCATGGTTCGCTCTTGATTGGTATACATATTTTTTGCGAGCTGCTGAGTTAATGTCGAGCCCCCCTGCACTGTTTGACCCGCTTGTAAGTTCGTGATGAGTGCCCGCAGCACCGACAATGGCGACACACCATGGTGGCTATAAAAATCGCGGTCTTCGACTAACAATAAAGTCTCGCGAATAGTCACTGGTACTTGTTTTAACTGCACTAACTCGCGGTCTTCTTGTTCAGCAGTGACCAAGTGCTGCAACAACTGCGGTTCCATTTTGGCTTTGGCCAAAGCCTTGCCTGATTTTTGTAAGCCCTGAACAAAATCTCCAGCGAATTCTACGGTAAATAACGAAGCGGCTTGCGCACCGTCGGCAAATTCGAAAGTTCGGCGATAAACATGGACTTTTGGGCCATCGACTAAATATTGGCCAGGACCATTGAGGCGAGGATCCACTCGATACTGCAACCGTTTCAGCTCGTCGACAAATTGCGTTTGCGATAGATGGACGCCGGGCGCCAGGTGCAACACACGCGCATACAATTGCGCTGGCACTTGCCATTTTTGCCCGGAAAATAAAGTGGTGATTTTGCTGTCTAAATAGATGAAATAAATCAGTAGGGTCAGAAAAACGACCATCGCTGATTTTAAGAAAAACCATAAAACAGAACGCTGAAATGGCGTTAGTCCGGATTTTTTTGTTGTTTTACGGCGCACGGTCATTTTTGCATTGCCTTCTTAGTTTTATTGGTCGGATCTGCTTGTAATGGATCATCCGGCCAGTAGTGCTTGGGGTAACGCCCGCGCATTTCCTTTTTAACATCTTGATAGGCATTTTGCCAGAAACTCACTAAGTCACGAGTCACCTGTAACGGTCGACGAGCAGGCGAAAGTAACGAAACCGTCACCGCGATCTGTCCATTGGCAACTGTTGGCGTACTTTGCTGCCCGAACATTTCACCGAGACGAATTTCCATCGAAACTTCGCCATCCGCGTTATAAGACAAAGCGACTGCCGTGCCTAATTGTGAGGTCCAAGATTCTGGTAGCAACAACGCCAACTGTTGCTGCTGCGCATAACTAAACTGATTTAACAGGATACCTTTTAAATCAATCGCTTGTAACTGTTGGATATTTTTAATATCGAGCAAAAATGGCCCAAGCCATTGTTCCAGATTTTCACACAAGGCTTCGGTTGAAAAATCCGGCCACAGCGCTGGTGATAAACGCTTGGCAAGCGCCACTCTATACTGTAATTGCAAAACAGCAGGTGACCAAGTTAATGGGTTAAGCTCACGCTGGCGCAAATAATTAAGCCAGGCTTGTTGACGCTGCGTTGCGTCGATTGTGCTGGTAAGCGACTGTTTTTTAATAACCAATTCGCCAAGCTTTGTCTGCTGCTCGGCTTGAAATCGTCCGGTTTGCTCATCAAAGCCAACAAAGGTGTGGCGAACAAATTTCGCCTGCCAATGTTCGGTTAACGCCGCCATATCCCAAGGAACTGCCGCCGAAATGAGCGCTTGTTGCTGATAAATCCGCAGATCAGCGACCACCAACACTGGCTGCCCACTGAGTGCATCGTCAGCTGGCAATAAGGCTCCGGTGCCATTTGCTAGCAAATACCCCTGGCCACGTGCCAAGGCGATCCTATCAGGATAAGCATGGCTCAATAGCAATGGTACTAGATGGCTTGGTAATGACGAACCGCTCTTCATTTTAAATAACTGCATCAGCTGTCGAAACTGTTGCTGCGCATTCGCGCCGTCGAGCCTCAGTTGCCGACTCAAATCCGTGCCAGAAAAACGGCGATTTTGTTCAAGCTGTACCGCTAAAATCGCTGCAAGCTCGACAGCCCCCGTTTCACCTTGCTGCTCCAACTGCTTAGCAAAAAGCAGCATAGCGGCTAATCGCGGGGCAACTGGCAAATCTAACATTTGCCGCCCAAGCGCAGTTAAACTGCCACGCGCATCTAAAGCACCGAGTAATTGCAGCGCTTGTTCCGACGCTTTTATTTGCGCAGGAGGCGGAGCATCGAGCCAAAATAAATCGCAGATTTGGCAGCCCCACGCAGCAACATCAAGCCGTAATGTGAGCAGGTCGGCTTGCAGAATTTCCGGTGTGGTGAAGGCGGCACGTCTTCGCCATTTCTCTTCAGTATCAAAGCGATAGCAGATGCCTGGCATTAAACGCCCGGCCCGACCGGCACGTTGTGTAGCTGCCGCTTGGCTAATTTGCACAGTATCCAATCGGCTAAAACCAAGCTTCGCAACATAACTTGCTTGGCGCGCTTGGCCAGAATCTATCACTAAGGTGATGCCATCAATGGTCAAACTGGTTTCCGCAATATTGGTTGCCAGCACAATCTTACGCATACCGGCCGCCGGTGCGGCAACGGCTTGTTGTTGTTCGGCAAGACTCAACTTACCTAATAATGGAAATACTGAAACATGAGCTGGCAACATCAGCGAGCCCAAATAATCTGCGGCTTGTTCAATTTCCCGCTGGCCCGGCAAAAATAACAGAAAATTGCCCTCATGCTGCGCCAATAGTTGCGCTGCAAGTTTTGCCACCTGCAGCCACAACGGTTCACTGCTTGGTGGCTGATAGCGGATTTCTACTGGATAACTGCGCCCCCCACTCACCAGCACTGGCGCTTGCAAAGACGTGCTTAACTTGGCGGTATCCATGGTCGCGGACATCAACAATAAACGCAGCTCACTATTGAGTTGCTGCACTTCCAGCGCCAACGCTAGCGCCAAATCTGTTTGTAACGAACGTTCATGAAACTCGTCAAAAATCAGCAAATCAATCGTGGATAATTCCGGATCATGCTGAATTTTTCGGATAAGCACCCCCTCGGTCACTACCAACAACCGAGTGCGAGCCGAGTGCTTTTGCTCAAAACGAATTTGATAACCGACGGTTTCACCAAGCGGCTCCCCCAACTGGGTCGCGAGATAACTGGCGATACTCTTCGCAGCCAGTCGCCGTGGCTCAAGCATGATGATTTGCTTATTCGCGAATTCTGGCGCTTGCAGCAAAAAAAGTGGAAGGTAGGTCGATTTGCCTGCGCCTGGTGGCGCGGTCAAGATGACCCGGCTTTGTTGCTGTAATTCACGCAACAACGCCGGGCAAAGATCAGCGACTGGTAAAGTCAAATTGCCGTCCTAGCAGAACAAATTAACGAGTTTCTTGTAATAAGGTTGCCGCGATAGTTCGAATACCAACGCCCGTTGCACCTGCGCCCCAGAAACCATTTGCGGTAGCTTGGAAAGCGGCCGCTAAATCAACATGCATCCAGCCCTGCCCATCATTACCGACAAAGCGGCTAAGGAAACCGGCAGCATTACTTGCACCACCAGCACCACCACCTTTAATTGGTCGACTATTGGCGGTGTCCGCATAGGCCGATGGACATTGCTGTTGGTGCCAACGCTCAAGTGGCAGCGCCCAAGCGCCTTCTTGCACACTTTGCGCATAACCTAAAGCACGGACTTGCAGCGCTTTGTCTAAACCAAACAAGGCGTTGTATTCAGAACCTAACGCCATGATAGCGGCACCAGTTAATGTTGCAGCATCAATGACCAAAGGCGCGCCTGAAGCCGCAGCGATTTGCAAACCATCGGCCAGCACTAAACGACCTTCAGCATCAGTGTTCACAACTTCAACCGAGACGCCGTTTTTATAACGGATAATATCGCCAAGTTTATAAGCACGACCGTTTATTAAGTTTTCGGCGCAACATAAAATCAGTTGTACGCGTTTAGTTAAGCCTTGCATGATTGCCAGAGCTAGCGCAGCGGTTACTGTCGCAGCGCCGCCCATGTCACATTTCATGGTAACCATGCCTTCAGAGGCCTTAATCGAATAACCACCGCTATCAAAGGTAATGCCTTTACCAACCAGCGCCGCAGCCACTGGTGCATTGCTATCGCCAGACGGGTTGTAATCGAGCACTAAAATGGCTGGTGCACGGTCGCTGCCGCGACCAACTGTATGAACACCGACCCAACCCGCTTGCAACAGTTCATCGCCAGCAATCACTTGCGCTTGCACTTTATCTTTGCCGGCTACAGTTTGAATAAATTCGATGGCTTGCATGCACAAAGTTTGTGGCGACAAGTCTTCCGGTGTTTCATTGGTGATTCGTTTGGCAAAAGCAAAACACTGTTGCAGCTGCACCAAGTGTTCAACTTGGTCGTTACTACCAGTCCAGCTAACACCACCGAGTTTTTTCGCACTGCTAAAGCCTTGGTAAAAAGCCCATTGCTGATCGAGAGTCCAGTTGCTTCCTGAAAGCTGTACTTGCGCCAAACCGAGGCCATCTAAGCTGCGACCTGCTTTTTGGATCACGCGTAAAGCATCTGCGCTATTTAACGAGCTGGCGACATGAATTTGATAGCCATCAGTAGTTGGTGTCAGTGCTGGATTGCGGCCGAACTTAGCGTCAGCTGCAGTAGAGGTCAGTGTAATTTGGAGTAATTCGGCCATGATTTACCTTTTATATAGTTCGACGGCAATGTCGCCGAGTGTATCACAATGCAGTTTTAACTAAACAGTACGCTCGTTTAATCTGCGCCAAGCACCGCGTGCAGCATCTTGGCGCTTAACAACATAATCAACAGGGCAAAAATCTTCTTGAGCACAGACACGGGTAAGCGATGCGCTAGCTTCACACCAAGTGGCGCAGTAAAAAAACTCACCACCGAAATGAGTGCCACAGCCGGTAGATAGACATAACCGAGGCTCCATGGTGGTAAATCGGCAGCGTGCCAGCCGGATATGACGTAACCGATAGTGCCAGACACCGCAATAGGCAAGCCGACAGCTGCCGATGTGCCGATCGCTTGTTGGACTTTGAGGTTACACCAAGTTAGAAACGGCACGGTTAAGGAGCCGCCGCCAATCGCAACTAATGCGGAAATTCCGCCAATGGCAAAACCCACGCCCGCCAAAGGTAAATTGCCAGGCAATTGCCGGGTTGGTTTTGGTTTGATATTCAGAATTAATTGCAGTGCAACAAACGCCATAAACAAACTAAAGAATATGGCCAAAGGTAAAGACGGTACTGACGCTGCTATAAATGAGGCGCCCAGAGTACCGAGCACAATGCCTGGACTCAGTGCTTTGACCGCTGGCCACACAATCGCTTGATGTTTTTGGTGACTGCGAGCACTGGCAAAAGCGGTGACAATGATTGCAGCCATCGATGTCCCAAGCGCCATATGCACTTGCTGGCTTTGGACAAAATCCAAACTAATAAATAACGAGGTTAAGATTGGAACCATGATGCCACCACCACCGACGCCAAGTAATCCAGCAAAAAATCCGACCGCTGCGCCGAGCAGTAAAAATGCCCACCAAAGTTCCATGAAGACTCCTGTAAATTAACGAACAACAACCTGCGACAGACCGACAATTGTTCGGTTGCTGATTGCGCTGACAGCCATGTCATAAAAATTTTATTCACAAGGCTTGAAAACTGGTCTAGATTGTTTGTCTATTTTGCGTCAGTGCACAAGTTTACTGCAATTACTTACTGACGAAAGCCAAGACTGTCTGTATACTTCCGCGGCTTTTTTCATAGTAATTGCGATGGTGTTGATATTCTGCTATCAATAGCCGCCATCTTTTTGCTTGGCACTGTTTTACAGGAGATTACCATGCCAGAAGGCAAAACAAATAAGACTCTGGGTCTGTTGGCTTTAGCCGGCGTTTCCCCTTATCAGGAAGCATCGGGCGAAGAGTACATGAACCCGAAGCAATTAGAGCATTTTCGCAAAATTCTCGATGCATGGCGTCAGCAACTGCGTGAAGAAGTCGACCGCACCAAAAACCATATGGCAGATGAAGCGGCGAATTTCCCAGATCCAGTCGATCGTGCAGCGCAAGAAGAAGAATTCAGCTTAGAATTACGTGCCCGTGATCGCGAGCGCAAACTGCTGAAGAAAATCGAAAAAACTCTGCAAAAAATCGAAGACGAAGATTTTGGCTACTGTGATACCTGTGGCATTGAAATTGGTATCAAACGTTTAGAAGCACGCCCGACTGCCGATATGTGCATCGACTGCAAAACGTTAGCAGAAATCAAGGAAAAGCAACTCGGCGGTTAAGTCATGACCGTTGCAGTTTCCCGCACTCGGGGCCGGTTTGCACCTTCGCCATCCGGCCCTTTGCATTTCGGCTCCTTAGTCGCTGCTGTCGGCAGTTACTTACAAGCCAAATCCGGTGATGCCAATAGCCAGTGGCTGGTGCGCATCGAAGACATAGATACACCAAGAACAGTCCCTGGTGCCGCTAGCGAAATTTTGCGGACCTTAGAGCAATTTGGTCTGTATTGGGATGAAACTGAAGTCTATCAAAGCCAACGACTGGATTTTTATCAACACCATTTCCAGCAACTACAAGCGAATCAACAGATCTACCCTTGCCAATGTTCCCGGGCGAGAATTGCCGAATTAGGCGGGGTTTATGATGGGTTTTGCCGGCAACATCCGCTAATTGATCCAACACAGCCCTTGGCCTGGCGCATGAAAAGCCAACAAGTACACAATTATTTTGATGATGCCGTGTTTGGCCGAGTACAGATTGACGCCGCCACAGCGCAAGAAGATTACATTATAAAACGCCGTGACGGCCTGTTTGCTTACCAGTTGGTGGTGGTGTTGGATGATGTTGACCAACAGATCACAGAAGTAGTGCGCGGTGCCGACTTATTGACGATGACACCACGCCAACAAGCATTGTTCCAACTATATGTACCACAAGTACCTAAGTACGCCCACTTGCCGCTGGCGGTGAGCGCGCCAGGTCAAAAATTGAGTAAACAAAACCACGCCACTGATATTCGGGCTTGGCCACTTTCTGTTAGTTTAGCTGCCGCACTTCGCCTACTCGGGCATCCACCGCCAGCTGAATTGGTTGAAGAGTCCTGTGAAGTTATCTTGCAATGGGCTCGCCAACACTGGCAACTGAGTGCTGTGCCCGCGGTAATGGAAGTCCAAGTTGATGCTTTTCGCTGATATGGCGGAAAAGCGCTGGGGTTTCCTTTCATTTTTTCACCACTGTGCGGTATTATAGCGGCGTTTTTTTAAGCCTCTTGGGCACCATGATTAGATTTTTCATGTGCATTCCTGCCCAACTACCCGAGTACCAAGGAGAAAGACCATAATTTCCCGAGTGTTAGATTTTTGCCGTCGTAAATTAAGCGGCAAAACCAAAACTGCTGCGACTGCGCAACTTGAAGAGCAACTGGAGCAAACCGTCGAGCCGACAGTGACTCGTACTGCTCCATTTGCCGAACAGCCAGGGCCAAGACCCGGCCGACCTGCGCGTCGAAACGAACAATATGAACGCAATTCACGGCACTCACGCCAAGAGCATTCTCGTCATGAGCAGCCTCGCGGTGAACGCCGTCCTGTGCGCAATAACGATGGCGCCAGCAAAAGCGGCCCTAAATTAAATCCTGATCATCAAAGTACAGTACTGCCGGGATTAAAAGTGATTACCCGCGATCAACACGGCGTATCGCGTAAAGACATCAGCCCTAATGCACTAAAAGTGCTCTACCGCTTAAAAGATGCTGGTTTTGAAGCCTATTTAGTTGGCGGCTGTATTCGAGATTTGTTACTCGGATTAAAACCAAAAGATTTTGACGTCGTCACCAATGCCCATCCAGATGAAGTGCGCGGTGTCTTTAAAAATTGCCGCTTGATTGGCCGCCGATTCCGCTTGGCACACGTGGTGTTCGGTCGCGAAATTATCGAAGTTGCCACCTTCCGTGGTCACCACAGTGGCGGCGAAGATGAAGAAAATATCCCGGATGGCGTAAGAAGCGACCACGGTCAAATCTTGCGTGACAACGTGTATGGCACTATCGAAGAAGATGCAGAACGCCGCGATTTCACCATTAACGCCCTGTACTACTCAGTTAGCGACTTTGCCATCTACGACTTCGCCAACGGAGTTGAAGCCATTAAGGCGCGCCGCATTGAGTTAATCGGTGATCCTGAAACTCGTTATCGTGAAGACCCGGTGCGGATCCTGCGCGCTATTCGCTTCGCCACTAAGTTGAATATGGATATTGCGCCGGAAACTGCGGCACCAATTAACGAATTGGCGGTATTGCTACGCAATATTCCTGCACCGCGCTTATTCGATGAATCATTAAAACTACTGATGGCTGGCAAAGCATTCGATAATTTCATGATGATGCATGACTTCGGTGTTATTAAGCAGTTATTGCCGCAATTACATAAATTCATCAAGCAAGACAGTGATGGCAAGGCTTTTGCCCTTATCACCAATGCCTTACAAGATACCGACCAACGTGTTGCCGAAGATAAGCCAGTAACGCCAGCCTTTATTTATGCAGCCCTGCTGTGGTACCCGGTAGAACTGCGGATGCAAACGCTGTTGGTTGAAAGTGGCCTTAATGAAATTGATGCACTGAATATCGCCATGACGGAAGTGCTTGACGATGTGCAGCGCACCATCGCTATTCCAAAACGCTTCAGCATGAGCATTCGAGATATTTGGGCACTACAAGGACGATTGACCAAACGTGCGGGTCGTCGCGCCTTTAAATTACTGGAGCTGCCAAAATTCCGCGGAGCCTTTGATTTCCTGCAATTGCGTGCGCAAGCGGAAGGTGGCTCATTAGTTGAACTTGCTGATTGGTGGCAGAGTTTTGCTAATTCTGACGAAGCCGAACGTGAGTACTTAGTGACCAACTTGGGTAAGGAAGGCATTGAACGCGCCAAACCAAAGCGCAAACGTCGTCCAGTGCGTCGTCGCACTAATGATAGTCAAGGCGCGGAATAACCCATGATTTGTGCCTACATCGGGCTTGGCGCGAATCTTAATGCACCGCTGCAACAACTCGCTGCAGCGGTCGCCGCCTTAGCCGAAATCCCTAATACCACAGTGCACCGCGTTTCTGGTTTTTATGGTTCCAAACCTATGGGCCCACAAGACCAACCCGATTATGTCAACGCGGTAGCCGCCTTACATACCAAGCTTAGTGCCGAGCAATTACTTGATCAGCTTCAACAAATTGAGCTGAGCCACGGCCGTGTTCGCAAAGCCGAGCGCTGGGGACCGCGTACCCTAGATTTAGACATTTTGTTATTTGGCGATATGTTAATTGAGACACCGCGCTTAACAGTGCCGCATTACGGCATGGCGGTGCGCGAGTTTGTGTTATATCCACTCGCAGAGATTGCGCCGGATTTACAGATCCCAAAACTTGGCTCGTTAGCGGCTTTGCTCGCGCAAGTGCCCATCAATGGCCTAAGCTTATTGCAAAGCCCCTGAAACTGTTGCAGCAAACGGCAACTTATGCCATCTTGCGCGCGTTAATTCAAATGGTCGGATGAGAACGTCATGGCAAAAATTACTACTGCAACTTTGTTGAAGATGAAACAGCAAGGCGAAAAAATCACCATGCTGACGGCGTATGATGCCAGTTTCGGCAAATTGTTTGCCGACAACGGCGTAGAAACAATTTTAGTCGGCGACTCCTTAGGAATGGTGCTGCAAGGCCATCCGGACACTCTGCCGGTCACTATCGAGCAAATTGCCTATCACACTCGCTGTGTGCGTGCTGGTGCCTCACAAGCCTTTGTGATTGCGGACATGCCGTTTATGAGTTACGCCACCATTGAACAGACTTTTCAAAGTGTGATCCCGCTGATGCAAGCCGGAGCCAACATGGTCAAAATGGAAGGCGGTGAATTTCTGCTACCCACCATCAAAGCACTGACCGAACGTGGTGTACCGGTATGCGGTCATTTAGGGTTAACGCCACAATCAGTGAATGTATTTGGTGGCTTTAAAGTGCAAGGTCGCGATGCCGACGCTGCTGACCATATCCTGCAACAAGCTTTGGCCATTCAAGAAGCTGGTGCACAATTATTGGTGGTGGAATGTATTCCAACTCACCTTGCCGAACGTATTACCAAGGCACTGCATATTCCAGTAATTGGTATTGGCGCTGGCGCCGTAACCGATGGTCAGGTATTAGTGATGCACGATTTGCTCGGTATCAGTAGCGGTTATATTCCGAAGTTTTCGAAAAACTTTTTGCAAGAAACCGGCGACATCAAAAAAGCTATCGCCAAGTTTGTTGCTGATGTAAAGCAGGGACATTTCCCTGCCGCTGAGCATAGCTTTTAAGCTAACTGTATTTATTTACTCACTTTAATTTATTGGCCGAGATAACTTATGCTGGTGATTTCTGATATCAAAGTTCTGCGAGCAACAGTCAAAGCGTGGCGACAAGAAGGCCATTCCATTGCCTTTGTGCCAACGATGGGCAACTTGCATCAAGGCCATTTGAAGTTAGTTGATGAAGCGCGCCAGCGTGCCGATAAAGTCATTGTCAGCATCTTTGTCAATCCAATGCAATTTGGTGCGAATGAAGATTTGGCCAAGTATCCGCGCACTTTAGCCGAAGACTGTGCCGGTCTTACTGATCATCAAGCCGACGCGGTGTTTACGCCAACCCCAGAACTGATCTACCCGAAAGGCCTAGAAGTCCAAACTGCAGTTGATGTGCCTTTTATCGGCGATAACCACTGTGGAGCTAGTCGTCCCGGCCATTTTCGTGGGGTTTCTACCATCGTCACTAAGCTTTTTAATTTAGTGCAGCCAGACATCGCCTTATTCGGCAAAAAAGACTATCAACAATTGGCGGTGATCCGAGCGCTAACTATCGATTTGTCGTTTCCGATTGAAATCATCGGCATCGACACCGAACGCGCGGCTGACGGTTTAGCCTTAAGCTCGAGAAATGGTTATTTGTCGGCTGAACAACGCGCCACAGCGCCGCTGATTTATCAACAATTGCAATGGCTGGCTCAGCAAATTCGCGATCAGGCTGCGAGTGATTTTCGCGCACTGGAACAGCAAGTACGTGAGACCTTAAGCCAAGCAGGCTTCCGCCCAGACTACGTCAATATTTGTCAGCGCCATAACTTAGAGCTAGCCAATGATATGAGTTCGCCACTGGTGATTTTGTTGGCGGCGTACTTAGGGACTACTCGACTCATCGACAATCTCGAAGTCTAAACCCCTGCATGCTTGAACATTCGGGGGTGTTGGCTTCGTGCGTTCGCCGCAGTCACATAGTTAACTATGCTCCTGCGGTCTCACTCACTTGCCGCCTACCCGAATATCCAATCATTTTGGGGTTCCCCCTGCAGCTTGAACAATCGGGGGGTTGGCTTCGTGCTTTCGCCCCGGCCAGCGATAAAACCACATAGTTATGGTGCTCGAAGCTGGACAGCCACTTTTCAGTTTGAACTATGCTCGAAGCTGGACAGCCACTTTTCAGTTTGAACTACACCTTGACTATTAACATTTTCGCAACCAAAGTTGTAACTCATGGAAATTTTGTCAGGATGACATCATGCCAAGGCATCGTAACAAACAAATCGCGCTTAGCGAAACGCCGTTTTATCACTTAACTTACCGCTGTGTGCGGCGCTCATTTTTGTGCGGAGAACTTGATGGTGTTAACTTCGAACATCGGCGGGAATGGATTGTCGAGCGTTTGCGGTTGCTGACGACCATGTTTGCGATTGATGTCGCCTCTTACGCCATCATGATGAATCACTATCATGTTTTGGTCAGAGTGAATGTTGAAAAAGCGGCGGCTTGGTCTGCTTCTGAAATCTTTGAGCTTTGGGGCATCCTATTCCAAGTGCCTGATTTGATGAAACTCTACCTCGCTGGTCACTTGATTGAAGATGACGACATTCAAGCCGCTGAAAACATGATAGAAATTTATCGTGAACGTTTAACCAGCATCAGTTGGTTTATGCGCTGTTTGAACGAACATATCGCGAGACTCGCCAATTTTGAAGACAAATGCAGTGGCAGATTTTGGGAAGGTCGCTTTAAATCGCAAGCGATTTTGGATGAAGCTGCACTTATTAACACCATGGTTTATATCGATTTAAACCCAATCCGCGCCCAAATTGCTGAAACACCGGAAAGCTCGGCATACACCAGTATTGCTGAGCGGCTAGCACCAAGAAACCTAGCAAGTGACGTAACATGTGCTTTTCATGGCAAGTTAATGCCTTTTATCGACGCTAAAGGGCTTGTAAGTGAACCTTGCATCCCAATGCATCTAACTGATTATATTGAGCTCGTCGATTGGACTGGCCGGCAAATTCGTCCAGATAAACGCGGTGCAATCAGAGACGCCGCACCGCCAATTCTGGCAAGACTTGGCATCGAACAAGGCAACTGGCTACAAAATTGTCAGAAACTTGAAGAAGATTTTCGGCATGTCATCGGCCCTGTCGCTGCCATAGACAAATTTTGCCAAGCCATTGGTCAAAAGTGGCTGCAAGGTATTCATCACTGTCGACGAAGTTTTGGATAGTAAATTCATCCCCCAGATCCCACCCTCGCAAATTCCTATAAATTCACGCTGATCGCAAATCTGGCGTGAGAGCTTATTGTCCTATCACGCAAAAATCCCTAAATCAGAAAAATTCAAATCCAATTATTAATATAAAAATACCCATGCATCGCTGAAATTACATAGCAGAGCAACACTGTTGTTTCTTTTTTCCAACCGAGGCCAGCCATTTTTTAAATGGTGGCTGATGAGATGGACGCTCCCGATACGGCGTCAATGCGCCAAACTGATGTTGATACCATTCAGTTACACAGGAGCGTCCGATATGAAAATTAGCACTATCTCTATTGATTTGGCAAAGAATGTT
>JAFLDV010000026.1 GCA_017302255.1 Gammaproteobacteria bacterium
GCCATGCGAGAACGAGTCAAACGATACATCCTCCCCGAAAAAAGAAAACGGCCCAAAGATAGGACCGTTCGTATTAGTAAAACCCGATATCCCGTTCGCTCAAAACATTCTTAAGTGAATGGTGTTAGCTTCAATGGCGGCATTTAGCGCGAGTAAATTAGTTTGCTCGGCAATTTGTTCAATGATTTGAGCTGCTTGGCTGATATGTTTAGTCTGCGCAGCAAGCTCAGTAACAGATTCACTAATGCCATTGACTGTTTGCTGTAATTTTAAGATTGCGCTGCGGGTGTCCCGAGCTATCGCCGCACCTTTTTGTGCGAGTTGATCGGCATCTTCAGCTTTGGTTGCGGTGTCTTGCACATGACCTGAAACTTCGGCAATAGTGGTGGTCATTTCATTCATGGCCGTTGCGACAAGTTCGGTTTGCACTTGCTGTTGTTGTAACTTACTGACTGAGCTTTGGCTAAGTTTCAGTGCATCTTGCGAGCGCGCGGCAACTTGTAAAGCGGAATCTTCAATACGCGTTAGCATGGTATCTAAGTGCGAATTGCTGGCAATAAGTGCAACTTCGACGGCGCCCAATTGCCCACTGTTTTTTGCGTAACTTTGTACCGCTAGCGGATCAGTAAAAGGCTGATGCAGATAACTTAGAATCAATTCCAAAGTCTGCTGTTGGCGTATACGACCCATCGCGACGGCTACAATGGCGGCGATGAGTGCCGCAACAAACCCGGCAATACCTAGGTCGAGATATTGCAAAATACCTGCAGCGACTATGATCAGCAGCGGTAATGCAGCATCTTTAATTTCGCTGAGAACCGGCGAATTTTTAGCAACACTGCCAGCATTAATTTGTTGATATAGCTTGGTAATATGTTCAATCTGTTGTTGATTTGGTGCGACTCGAACTGATTCATAGCCAATGACTTTGCCATTTTCGCTGATTGGTGTGACGTAGGCGTGCACCCAATAATAATCACCGTTTTTACAACGATTTTTCACCAGCCCCATCCAAGGCTTGCCGTTTTGCAGGTATTCCCACATGGTTTTAAAAGCAGCAACTGGCATTTCTGGATGACGTACAAGATTATGCGGCTGGCCAATGAGTTCCTCACGGGTAAACCCGCTAATTTGCACAAAAGCGTCGTTGCAATAGGTAATAATTCCGCGGGTATCTGTGGTCGAAATTAACTTCTGGCCTTTGGGAAATTTGCGTTCTTGGGTGGTAATTGGCAAGTTTTGACGCATCACTAAATCCTTGTAAGTCAATAAGATCGAAAGCTCTGACTTAGCGTAGTTCAGTATTTAACCAATTACATTGTTCCTAAATAATAAAAATTAAATTTTTTTATTAATCTTTACGAAACCAGCCGGCAATACTATGGCGCAGATCGCCAGCGGCTTTGACTTCATGTGGAAACCGTTCACTTTCAAACATTACCAAGGTGCCTTGAGTAGGCTGCACCTGTTGTAACCATTGGTCTTGCTCGTCATAAATCACTAATTCTCCGCCTTGTTGCACACTATTGAGGTAGCACACTGTGGTTAGTACCCGATTCGAGCGGCCTTTAAATGCATCAAGATGTTTTTGATAAAAGTCGCCTTGTTGATAGCGAGCATAGTGACATTCATAATGGGTGAGGCCAAGAAAACACCGGCGATTGACTTGCTGCTGTAAAAGATCCAACCGGTATAAGTATTGCTGTTGAGCTTTGGTGCTACCGTCTAACCACAGGGTGTGGTCGCGGCGAATATCATGGTTGAGTTGTAGCTGGTTTTGCCGACCAACGCCTGCAGGTTGTAGTGAATTGGATGCGCTCACTTCGGCAAGTAACGCTTGGCAAAGTTCAGCAGGGATAGCATCGGCAATCACCACTAAGCCATGTTGATAAAACTCATGCATGGCGTGTTCTAACCATGGCATTAGTTCGGCACTATCTTGCTGCTGAGTCATTATGAGCCCCTTTTGTTTTGCGCTTTTTACGCAGCTACACCAGATCTGTCAATATCAACTGCGGCTTTTATTCACCGCAATTGATATCGAACAAATTCTGCTGATAAACGAAGTGAGGCGGTATTTGCTTAGTACTGATAATAATTGGCTTTTTTCAGTAAAGCGCTAGCATTAATTTTGCCACTGACACATTGATTGATATCTGTTTTCTTAAAGACCCAATAGATGTCCTGGCTATCGCGGCCATGCGTGCTCAATTGTAAGGAAACAAATTCACTATCTTTGAGCTCACGCAGACTTGCGCCATAGTCACACAAGGTGGACGCAAAATTGGTCCCAACGCGAGCCACCAACTCTTGCTGCTTCTGCTCCGCAATTTTTTGCTGCTCCGCCCGTTTCTTTTGCACTTCCTGTTCTTGGGCAGCATATTTCTTCTGCATTTCACTGACTTGTTTTTGCAAAGTCGCATGACGTTCATTCAGTGCTTTCAGTGACTTTTGTTGTTCAGCGTCTAGCTTCCCGACTTTTTGCGAAAATTCGATATCACGTTTTTCGCGTTCGACATCACGAAGATCGCGCTCGAGATCGCGTTTTTGTTCGCGCAAGTCTCTTAATTGGTCGCGCATCTGTTCTTGTTGCTCGGAAAAAGCCTCTGCTGCGGCTTCGGCAGCGGCTTCTGCTTGTTCGGACATGTCGGCAAAAGCTTCTTCATCCCATTGCATGTTCATTTGCACATCGACCGCGATATCTTCTGCGTTTTGAGCCAATTCCGCCATTTCTGCTGCATTGACTCCAGCAATTGGCGCCATCGGAGCCAACGGTGCGAGTGGAGCTACTGGGAAAAAATGGCCAAAACCACGGTTACTGCTGGTTTGGAACAACACGCCCTGACCTGCGACGTAACTATGTTCAATCCGACCAATCGCTGATCCACGGCCTTGCTCTAAAGATTTTTGCAAAATATCTTGCATGATTTCCAAATTCTGCCGAAGTTTTGGGCTCACAGCTTCTGCGGCGTCCGCTTGCTGCCAAGAGCTAAGCAAGCAAAGCGTTAATAAGGTTAAGTGTGGTTTTACTAAGGTTTTGATCGTCATAATTCACTCCAATTAATTTGTGCGTTTGCCGCGATAGTCCGGGCTGTAGTCCAAACTTGCTTGTTTGGGTTGGGCATTGTCTTGCCAATACTGCCAATCGGATTGCCGTTGTTGATTGAGGTATTCGACCAATTCCAGCATGTCGGTACGTCGGGCTTTTTGTTCGTTTTCAGTCAGATAGTCTTTTAACAGCACTAACTGAGCGCTTTGTTGTTGTTGCTGAAGCTGCAATGTTTGTTGCAGATACTCTTGTTGTTCGGTTTTATAAGAGGCCAGCATGCTGGTCACTTGTTGTTGAATTTGCTGTTCGTTATTGCCGCTCCAGCGTAGAGTCAAAGCACCATCATGGCTTTGCAACTGTAATGGCGATAAGCTGACTATTAACGCCAACGCGGACATGCCGACGCTGAGTTGTGGCCACCAAGTGAATGCAGTTTTTTTGCGCCCCCATTGCTGCTGAAACATCTGCGAAGTATTAATCTCAGGAACAGGATCAAACTGTGGCGCAGCAGCAAGCTGTTTGATAGTTAATGCCATATGCAGGCGTGACAGCCATTCCGCATCATTTTGCAAAGCAGCTCGACATTCGCTGTCACTTATTTTGCCAGCAAGCCAGGCATCAAAAATTTGCTGATTGTCGGACATCATGGACCTCCAGTTGCGTTTTTAACTTGTCTAGAGCGGCATAGAATCGAGATTTCACCGTGTTGCTAGACACTGCTAGCTGCACCGCAATCTCGTCAAAAGTAAATTGTTGGTAGAAACGTAATTCCACCACCAGCCGCTGTTCCGGGGGCAATTTCGTTAAATGCTGTTTAACGAGCCGCTCTGTTTGTGCTTGTGATAACTGTTGTTCATGACTTTGTGTATCAAGATCAACAGCTTCAGGAATATCGTCAATATCGGTTACCGGTTTTCGTTTGCGCAGCATATCCATGGCTCGATAGTTAGCAATGCCAAACAACCAAGTTTTAAAACTACTATCGCCACGAAATTGCGCTAAATTACGACACAAAACCATCAAGACATCCTGCAATAGATCGCGGGCATCGTCCGGATCACCCATTAGGCGCAAACTGTAGTAATAGAGGACCGATTGATAACGGCTTACGAGCTGCTGCCATGCGCGCTCATCGCCGTCCAAGGCCTTACTGATTAACGATTCATCACTGCGTTTAAACACGTTGTTTGCGTCTCCGATATTTGATAGCAGTTGGTCGATGGCTCTTGGCAAAAAGTTTGACGATTGGAAGAAAAAATCAGATATTTTTTCTTCTCTATAAAAAGGTATTAATTTTCATATGGTTACTTCTATCGATACTTGGTGGATCGCGCTGAGGTACCACGGCAAAAACATACTTCAATCCAAAACGGTGATTCTTGCGTATTACCCAGCATAACCTAGTTTATTTATCATTTTGGGCTGCAATCATGACTCTATTTCGTATATTTGGCGGTTTTGCACTATTAGCCACTCTAGTGGGTTGCAGTCAATCAGTTGATGACTATAAGCAAATGACGCCAGAATTTAAGCTTTCGAGCTTTTTCAGCGGTACTAGCAGTGCTTATGGTGTGATGCACAACTGGCAAGGTCAGCAGCAGTTGCACTTTAGTGCCGAACTGTGTGGGCAATGGCAGCAAAATCGCGGTGATTTATATGAAATTTTCCAATTTAGTGATGGTCGCATTGATAAACGGCATTGGCAGCTGCAAGTGGAAGCTGACGGCAGCGTAAGCGGCATTGCGGAAGACGTCGTTGGCAAGGCGACGGGTAAAACTGCCGGCAACACTTTGTTTTGGGAATATACTTTACGTATTCCGTCAGACGGTGATTATATTGATGTGAAGGTCGAGGATTGGTTGTATTTAGTCACGCCCACTCAGTTAGTTAATCGCTCGACCTTGCACAAATTCGGCTTAACCGTGGGGGAACTTACTTTGGGCATCAATCAGCTAGATGCAACTGCGGATTGTGCTGAATTTATTCAGAAATATCAGAACACGACAAGAACAGTGCCACTTGCTGAAAACAACTAAAGCAAAAAGCACTGAAGAGAAAACAGCAAGTCGTTAATCGGTGTTGTCTGGATAGGCGTCGCGGATCGCCAAGAATTGGTCGATATTGCTCAGTAAAATATCGACCAATATCGGGTCAAATTGTTTTGCTTTCTCATCGGCAATATATTGAATAACCTTGGTCATCGGCCAAGCAGGTTTGTAACATCTCTCGCTGGCCAAAGCATCGAATACATCGGCAAGGGCTGTGATGCGACCGGAAATATGAATATCCTCGCCGCGAAGCCCTCTTGGATAGCCAGCACCATCCCAACGCTCATGATGTTCATGCGCAATAATCGCGCCTTGTTGGAGGATTTCGTTTTGGGAGTTTTGTAGGATTTCATAGCCAATTTTTGCATGACTTTTCATCACCGCCCACTCGGTGAGGTCATGTTTGCCTGGTTTATTTAAAATACTGTCAGGGATCGCAATTTTGCCAACATCATGCAAAGGTGATGCGAGTTTGATTTTCTCGGCATCGTAATTACTCAAACCGTATTGAGTAGCAAGCAAATAACTGTAATTGGCGACCCGTTTGACATGACTCCCGGTTTCCTTTGAGCGCTTCTCGACCGCTTCCCCCAAAATATATGAGAGCTCTCGTTGGCTTTCTTTAATCAACTCCCGCAGGCGCACATTTTCATAGGCAACTGCAATGTTGCTGGCAAAATAGCTAAGTAAATGATGATCTACCGGACCTAGTTTGGAGCCTTTGCTGACGTAAAGTAGGTTCTCGAGGCCACGACTGGTAGTAAAATAACCAACAAAATAGTCTTCACCATGAAATGAGCGCTTGAGGTGGTGAACCTTGGTTAACTTTTCAACCACATCGGCGGGCAGCATATTACTGGGCGCAGTCAGATGGCCGCTGGCCGCAATCACTTCAAGGGATAATTGATGTTGCCTAGGATCGCCGGTCGCCGCGCAACAATAGATTTGTTGATGTTCAAGGCCGAGTAGATTCGCGGCTTGGTTCAAAATATTGGATGCAAATTCGGTGAGGCTTTCACATTCTAAAAATTGCACCGTGGAGGCGATGACTTTCTCTAAGCCTCGTTTATTGTTGTCGATAATACATAAATCACGGTAAGAACGCAGAGCCGAGTACAACATGGTTTTTAGCTTAATCGCGGTTACTTCGGTTTTGTTTTTGTAGTCGTTGATATCGTAATCGCGAATCACATGCTCTTCGGGGGCTTCGCCAGGTTGACCGGTCCGTAAAATTAACCGGATCTGCGCCAGTTCCAACTGCTGGCGAATTGTTTTCACCAGATCAAGGCCGGCATGGTTGGATTCCATCACCACATCGATAATGGCTAAGGCAATTTCGGGTTCGCCACTTGCGAGGATTTGCTCAGCTTGTTTCGCACTGTACGCGTGGATAAGTTGCACCGGTCGGGCTTCAAACTGAAAGCCTCTAAGCACAAGTGAAGTGATTTGATGGATACTTTCGTCATCGTCGACAATCAGCACCCACCAAGGGGGCGCTGATGAAAGCTCTTGGTCTTGAATTGCATCCGGTTTGGTGTTTTGCGTTGAGAAGTCCTGACTAAATAAAAAGTCTTGGTTGGTCATAACACCATTCCGGTGGATAATCGCTTCGTCAACTATGGCTCAATATTCGACGTGCCGTCAGTTTTCTCACGAATATTTCACCGAAATTAGCTGCGATTCTCCATCGATTCCAGTTCGATGTTGATAGCATTGCAGGAAATTTGTATTTCAAACAACGAAACTGCAAGACTCAACACTAAACTCGCCAAACTCGCACCAAAACACCATTTACCTGCAAGTTCCCATTCCATGAACAGACTGAACATAGAGAGAGTGCAAAGCAAGAAACTGATAACCCCCCAACGTTGCATCGACCGAATTAACACTATCCGTTGCCGCAGATTTTCTATTTGCCGCTTGGCTAAATCGCGGACCTGCGAGCCTTCGCGGTGGTTTAATTGTCGAATCAGTTGTGCCAAAACTAGGAACCTATTGGTATAGGCTAACAGCAACAAAGAGATTGCTGGGAATAACAAAGCGGGGGTAGTTAATGTCATCATCGAAACAATCCTGCGTTAGAATGCAAAAATGCGTTGCACGGTTTTACTTCAGGTGCTACTAATTTCCAACAAAAAAGTAATAGGTCTGTGTATCACGATAATTCCGCCCCTTAATTCGGGACTCGGAGTCGAGCACACAGAGCATATTACACTCAAACCAACGAAAATTACCAAGAAGAGGTAAACATGGCAGTTGATCTGTGGAGTGCGATGCTCACGCTGTTCCTGATCATGGATCCGCTCGGTAATTTACCTATTGTGGTGGCGATACTAAAAGACCTCAAACCCGAGCGTCGCCGTCTGGTGTTGGTTCGAGAATTAGTGTTGTCGCTGGTTATACTGTTGCTTTTTCTGTACGGCGGTCAGAGTTTCCTCAACTTGTTGGGGGTTAAAGAAGAAGCAGTTAGTATTGCAGGCGGGATTATTTTGTTTTTAATAGCTATCCGGATGATTTTTCCGCCCCCAGGTGGTGTGGTTGGTCTGAAGGAAGGTGAAGAGCCGTTTTTGTTCCCATTGGCAGTGCCGATGATTGCTGGTCCGTCTATTTTGGCGGCATTAATCTTATTGGCAAACCAACAGCCGGGACAAATGGTAGACTGGACCTTAGCGCTGGTAGGCGCTTGGCTGGTCAGCTCGGCCATTTTGATGTTTGCGCCACTGTTGCATCGGGTGCTCGGTGAGCGCGGTTTGACCGCAATGGAACGCTTAATGGGGATGATCCTAGTGATTATCGCAGTCCAGATGTTTTTAAATGGCATAGGCCATTATTTTAAGTGGAATTAATCAATGTACGCTGCCGACCCGGTGCTTAGCCAAGCCGCTGAGCAACTCATTCAACAAGCACAACACCAACTAGAAGTGGCGCTTGTTGATTTTTCCGCCCAACTGCTCCAGCAACAACAACAACAGTTGCAGTCGGGATTAATGCAAATTATTGAAGAGCAAATCGCCCAGGTTCGCCAACAAGCCGCTGCCGCCACTGCACAGGTGCAGTTGCTAAGCAAACAACTGGATGATAATGATTCGTCAGGTCAAGTCGTTGCTTTACTTGAGCAACAACTGCTAAAGGCTGCAGAAACCCAGCAAGCACTTGCGCAACAAGTCCAAGAACTAGAAAAAGCGCAAGTTCAAAATGCTAAAAAGCTGCAACCTTTGGAAAAGAAACTGCAACTAGCTCAAGAAGAAAAAGAAGAGGCACTAGCAGCCATGGAGCGTTTGGCGGTGCAACTTAAGCAAAGCCAAGATGAGTTCAGAGCTGAGAAGATGCAGACCTTGGAGTTGACGCAGCAACTGAGTAATAGTTCTGCTGACAACTCGGGGCAATTGCAAGCAGCCAATCAACAGGTTGCGCAGTTAAGTGCGCAGCTGCAGCAAGCGTTAACGCAAAATACTTCGTTAAATGCCACTTTAGCCAGCTTAGAACAACAGCATCAAGGCAGCTTGAAGTCTGCGCAGGCGAGTCAAGCGGCCCTTGCCGAGCAATTACAGCAGCTCCAGCAAACCTTGGAAGGTTCTGATCAAGAACGTGCTGCTGAATTGGCAAAAGTTCAAGCGCAATTGCAACAAGTGCAAAGCGAGAAAGGTGACATCGAGCAGCAATTGGCGGCGGTCACTGCACAAAGTGCTGAATTAACTGAGCAAGCGGCGAAAAAAGAAGAGCAACTGCAAAGTGCACAACAAGCAGTAACTGCAGCGGCGCAAGAGGCCAACAATCACAACAAGCAGTTGCAGCGGATGAGCCAAGAATTTGCGTCATTGTCAACTGAGCATCAAACCTTGGTCAGCGCCTATCAAGATCAAGGCCGGCAATCACAAGCCACCCAAACTGAGCTTGCTAGCAGCAAACAGCAACTCGCTGCAGTACAGAAGCTGGTCGCTGAGCTTGAACAAAAGCTCCAAGATGTTCTGGAGTTAAAAGACAATCAGCTGTCGCAATTGACTGCGTTGCAGCAGCAAATGCAGCAGAATTTGAAGTCATATCAACAACTGCAGCAGCAATTGCAAGATGTCGAGCAACAAGCTGCGCAACAGCAACGACAAGCGCAAGAAGACTACAACGCCGCGCAAGCACAGCAGCAACAGCAACAAGCATCAGCACAACAACGCCATGACGATGAATTGTCGCAGCTGCAGCAAGAATTAGCTGAGACAAAACAGCAAGCCTCAGCTCAACATGCGGATAACCAAGCGCAACTTGCCCAGCTAGCGCAGCAGTTAAGTGAGATGACTCAGTTTGACCAACAATTGCAAGTCGAGCTGAAAAAGCGGTTGTCGCAGTTGGAAAGTATTGAACAAGCCAATCGAGAACTGGCGGAGCAACTTGCTGCGCAAGACGATTTAAACCAAAAATTAAGCGAAGAGTTGGCAGGTAATGCTGCGGCCCTGCAAGAGCAGCAAGCGGCGCGTGAAAGCTTGGAAAAACAACAAGCTGAGCATGCGACTGTGCTTCATAAATTGGAAAGTCAGTTATTCCGAGCGCAATCGCGCTGTCAGGCTGTGGAAGAGCGGCAACAAAGTGAAGCCGATCAATCACGGGAAACCATTCGTGAATTGCGTATGCAGTTGCAAGCCCAGCAGGAAGAATCGCAGGCTGTTACTCAGCAATTGGAGCAGCAAGTCACGGAATACCGGTTGAAATTCGATTACGCGCAAAAGCAGCTGCAAAATCGTTGAGGCTGGTCTCAGCATGCCGCCTTGTGTATCATGGCGGCATCTGTTGGTCCTCTGCAGGTATTGACCTGTTAAATCAGAGTATTCATGAGCACAAAAGCCAATAACTTTCAGCAAATTCGCGAACTCGGTTTCTATCAACAGGCGGCTATTGCCGCCACATTGATGGAGCGGATGTTACCAAACTATCAACTGTTCAGTGAAGTCACCAGCTTTGGCGATGCAGCCTTGCCGCGTCATGTGTTGGATTTAGTCTGGGAATGGCTACAGGTTCGTCGGGCAAAAATTAATTTTGAGCGCCTACAAGATGAATTGGAGCTCATTACTCCAGAAGTCAGTCACTTTGATATGTTTGGGGTTTATCCGGCGGTAGATACGTTGATAGCGCTCGATTCATTACTCAATGGCATTAGCGGGCAAGACGGTGCTGAATTTGTCAATGTTGCTAAGATCTCACAAGCGTCAGTCGCGCGTTTAATCGAATACAGTTCAGAAGATTTGGATATCAGCACTGAAGCTGAATTAAAAAAGCATGTCCGAGATCACGAGCTGATGGCTTACGAAATGGATTGCCTCGGTGAGATTATTGGTATTGTCAGTGAAATGCCAACTTTTGGTCGGGAAGAGATCCAACAATTAAAAGCGTGGGTGAAAGAACAAGGAGTTACTAACCTTGGGATGGAACTAAATCCTGAGCCATCGGCTGAATAACTCCGCAAATGATCGGTCAGTTAGTCTTGGCGTTGTAAAAGGCGGTAGGCTAATTGACCAGCGATTTTCTCTTTGATGATGCGCCAATTGCTAGGTAAGTTGCTGATTGGTAACTCTTTCTCGCACTCTAAATAAATCAGCGCATCCGCAGTCAACCAGCCGTTTTCGAGCAAACTACAGCATTTGTCGACCAGACCTTGCCGAAATGGCGGATCGATGAAAACCAGATCAAATTGGCTGGTTGCCGGTTTAGCAAGATACTGCAGGCTATCGGCTTGCACAACCTGAGCATTCTCACATTGTAAAGTTTTTAGATGCTGATTGAGCTGACGAGCCGCTTTGGCATCCATTTCCAGTAATAATGCGCTTTCAGCGTGACGGGATAAAGCTTCAAGCGCTAAGCTGCCGCTGCCGCTAAAACAGTCCAAAACTTTTTTGCCGTGAATGTCCTGCATTAACCAGTTAAACAAGGTTTCTTTGACGCGATCTGTGGTTGGACGCAGCCCTTGTACGTCAAGTACTGGCAATTTACGACCCTTCCATTGGCCGCTAATAATACGCACAACGCCTGGACCGCCGTGGTTTGGTTCTGCAGTCTTTTGCACTGATGGACGACGAGCTTTCATTCGTTGTTTATGCCTGATTAATAAAGATGATAGTATAAGCGTCGATTTTACCTGAGTTTCGACAATCTGACAGCGAACCCTATGACTAAACCTAATAAACTATTTTCTTGGCTCGGCCTTGGCAAAAAATCTGAACCTGAAGTTGTGACGCCAACCCAAGAGTCAACACCAGATCAAACCCCTGCGCAAACAATGCCAACCGAGGTCTCTGCCGAAGCACAACCGAGCTCAGCTGTGGCTGCTGAGCCGCAATCTGCGGTTGCTGCAAGCGAAGTTGAGTTAGCCGAGTCTACAGTTGCCGTGAGTCCTGAACCTGCTGCGCCTGCACAAGCAGCCATTGTGGCGACTAGCAATGAATCTGCGGCAGAGAAAAAGCCTGGATTCTTCGCCCGCCTAAAGCAGGGCTTAGCAAAAACCAGTCAAAACCTCGGTAATGGACTGGCTAGTCTGTTTCTCGGTAAAAAAATTGACGATGATTTGTATGAAGAGTTAGAAACACAATTGTTGATGGCCGATGTCGGGGTTGATACCACGCAAAAGCTCATTAAGCAGTTGGTGGCTCACGCCGATCGCAAACAACTTAAAGATGCCGATAGCCTGTATGAAAAGTTACAAGCTGAAATGGCGCTGTTATTGGACAAAGTTGAGCAGCCATTACAAATCGACTCCACAAATGGCCCTTATGTCATTCTGATGGTTGGGGTGAACGGTGTTGGTAAAACTACCACCATTGGCAAAATGGCTCAGCAATTTAAACAACAAGGTAAATCAGTCATGCTGGCGGCTGGTGATACTTTCCGCGCCGCAGCTGTCGAGCAGTTGCAAGTCTGGGGTGAGCGTAATCAGATCCCAGTGATTGCTCAACATTCGGGTGCGGATAGTGCTTCCGTAATTTTTGATGCTTATCAGGCGGCAAAAGCTCGCAAAGTTGATGTCTTGATTGCAGATACTGCAGGTCGTTTGCAAAATAAAGCGCACCTGATGGAAGAGCTGAAGAAAATTGTTCGGGTGATGAAGAAGATTGATGACGCTGCGCCGCACGAAGTTATGTTGACGCTGGATGCAGGCACAGGTCAAAACGCGCTTAGTCAGGCGAAATTGTTCCATGAAGCAGTACAATTGACTGGCATCAGTCTAACTAAACTCGACGGTACCGCAAAAGGCGGGGTGATTTTTGCAATTGCTGATCAATTTTCCCTACCAATCAGGTACATTGGGGTAGGTGAGGGTATTGATGATTTGCGAGTTTTCCATAGTCAGGATTTTATTCGCGCTCTGTTTAATAAGGAATTCTAAGCATGCTGCGTTTTGATCAGGTCAGCAAAGGGTATCCAGGCGGTTTTGTTGCCTTGGATAAAGTCAGTTTTGAACTGCAAAAAGGCGAAATGGCTTTTTTAACCGGTCACTCTGGCGCGGGGAAAAGTACTTTGCTTCGCCTGATCAGTCTCATTGAACGGCCATCGACTGGCCAAGTGATTGTTAACGGTGTCGATTTAGCGGACGTTAAAGTAAAACAGATCCCGTACATGCGTCGTGACATAGGCATGATTTTCCAAGACCATCGCTTATTATCCAGTCATACCGTGTTTGACAATGTGGCACTGCCGTTAGTGATTGAAGGTTTTACTGGCCGTGAAATGGCGCGTCGTGTTCATGCAGCATTAGATCAAGTTGGATTGCTGGATAAAGCCCGTTGTTACCCTGCAACTTTATCCGGTGGCGAAGCCCAGCGGGTAGGGATCGCTCGGGCTGTGGTCAACAAACCGCCATTGCTACTTGCTGATGAGCCGACTGGTAATCTCGATCCGGATTTATCAAAAGATATCATGCGGGTGTTTGAAGCGTTTAACCAGGCTGGAGTTTCGGTACTGATTGCAAGTCACGATTTAAGCCTCATTGCGCGGATGCGCTATCGCACCATGACGTTGAAAAACGGCCGAATGATTAACGATGGTTTATTGCATTCGGAGGCTCAAGCATGAGTATGCTGTTATCTGGGCGCGCCGTTGGTGCCACAACCGTCAAATTAACGCGCAGAGAAAAGCTGTGGCGCGCTGTGGCAACGCATGCCCGTCAAGCCGTCAGTAGCCTCGGTGAACTGTGGAGAACGCCGGTGTGGGCGTTTGTTACTGTTGCCGTGCTGGGTGTTAGCATGACATTACCGGCCACCTTACATTTGCTGGTCAAGAACATCCAGCAAGTGAGTCGGAGTTACGATCAGTCTTTTGAAATTAGTTTATTTTTGAAAAACGAAGCAACTCCGACTGATATCGCATCCTTTGTGACTATTCTGCAAGGTGATCCGCAAGTTGCAAAAGTTCGATTGATCGATAAAGCGGCAGCAATGGCTGAGTTCAAGCAACAGTCAGGTTTTGGTGAAGCGATCCGGTTTTTAGATCAAAATCCATTACCCGATGTTTTAGTGGTTACGCCAAAGGAAAATTTACCATCTGCAGCAGAAGACTTGCTGCAAAAGCTTGAAAAGGAAAGGTTTGTTGATTTAGCCAAGTTAGATATTAGCTGGTTAGAACGATTAGCGGCATTAATGGCTTTGATGCAACAAGCGGTTTATACCATCGCGGTATTGTTGTTATGCGCCGCTTTATTAGTGATCGGCAACACCATTCGCTTGCTCATCATGGATAAAAAAGCTGAGATTGAAGTAATGAAATTGGTTGGTGCCACCGACGCGTTTATTCAAAGGCCATTTTTATATACCGGTGTCTGGCTTGGGATCTTTGGCGGTTTCCTCGCGTTTTTAGTTATCGAATTTATGATCCTGTGGCTTAGAGCGGCGATTGCGAAAGTCACACAACTGTATCAAAGCGATTTTGTGATCAACTCATTGTCGCTGGCTGAGTTCGGTGTGCTGATGGCGATAGGTACCGGTTTAGGTTTGTTTGGCTCATATCTCGCAGTTCGTAGCCATATTAAAGCGATAGAGCCTTAAGCTTACTTGCAGCACCAAATAAAAAAGCCAGTGGCATCACCCACTGGCTTTTTTGTTTACGGTTTGTTCTTTGGTGTTTAACCGGCTTCTTTCATCAGGCCATGAGCCCAATCAATGCATAACAAGTACTCATTGCTCAAATCCATTTCTTTACCAAAGATTTGTTGGGTGAGCTCTTTTTGCAGTTCCCAATCGCCAAATTCATAGGCTTTAGCCAAACGTAAATAAATCCCAAGATGACCTTCACCTTCAAGTAAGGCTGTTTTGATCTCTGGTAAAATTGGCAAGTCATCTAACAAGTTAATCAACGGCTGTTCGAGTAAGGCGTCAACCAGCGAAAATAGCCCGGTTAAAAACGCGGCAGGTGGATTGTCCGGATCGCCTTTGATTGCCGCTAGGCGGTCACAAAAACGTCCACGCACAATCGACATGTTGAGTAATTCGTTTGGACCGTCCTCGCTTAAATTGGCGAGAGCTAACAAAGCGATGAATTTCTTCAGTTCAGCTTCGCCCATGTAAATCATCGCGTGTTTCAGCGAGCCAATGGCTTTTTCTCGGGCAAAACTGGCGCTGTTTACAAAGCGCAGTAATTTATACGAAAGGCCTAAATCGCGCTCAACGATGGCTGATAGCTGGTCGAAATCCAAATGGATTTTGCTCGATTCCGCAATCAACATCAGTAAATTCAGTTTATTGCTGGCGATTTTTTTGTGTTTGAGCATTTCCGGCCGTGCAAAGAAATAGCCTTGAAATAAATGAAATCCGAGTTGTTTCAATTTTTCGAATTCGTCAGCAGTTTCGACCTTCTCCGCAAGTAACGTCACTTCATGATGACGGACTCTGGAGACGTATTTGCTAATTTGGAGAATATTGAACTGACGAACATCGACTTTGATTACCGAGACGTAGGGTAAGAAAATATCCCATTTCGGGTCGAAATCGTGATCATCCAATGCCAGTTTGTAGCCCATCCGATGCAGTTCGCGGCAAGCGGCTAACAATTCAGTCGAAATTGGCACTGTTTCTAAGATCTCAATCACCATGCTGTTGGGATCTATGGATGTCGGAAAATGGTGGATTAGGGTATCAGCCGAGAAATTGATGAAGGCTTTCATGCCGCCAGTGATTTTCTCGACACCCATTAACAGATGGTGCTCAGTAATCAGTTTGGACGTCGCTTCATCTGCATTGATGTTTGGAAAACAATTTGCGACCCCGTCGCGAAATAACAACTCGTATCCATACAGTTTTTTGTCCGGGTCCAAAATAGGCTGACGGGCCAAATAACAGTACATACTGACTCCTGTTGTACAACTGGTCGAAATGCCAGCAGACGAAAAAAGGAAAAACGTCTCTCAAAAGATGTAATTACCGTGAGAGTCTATCTATTGAGCATAACGGATATTTCGCCATTGTCTTATGAAGATATATTCTCAAATTCTCATTTTAAGACTATTCAGTTCTTAAAACAGCGGAACTTCGATTAGCACTCTCTGTCAAAGAGTGCTAATATGAGGCTACTTTCATCCTTTACAGGAGTTATGTATGACAAATCCAACGCAGTTAATGACGTTATCAGTGGCAGGCAGTGGCAGTTTAGAAGCCTATACTCATGCTGTGAGCACCATCCCGATGTTAAGCGCGGATGAAGAACGAGCATTAGCCGAACGGTTACAGCAAAATGGCGATTTAGAGGCTGCGCGTCAGCTAATCATGTCGCACTTGCGGTTTGTCGTGCATATTGCACGGAGCTATTCAGGTTACGGATTGCCAATCAGTGATTTAGTTCAAGAAGGCAACATCGGTCTGATGAAAGCAGTAAAACGCTTTGACCCAGCCGTTGGTGTGCGCTTAGTGTCTTTTGCTGTGCACTGGATCAAAGCGGAAATCCACGAATTTGTTTTGAAAAACTGGCGCATCGTTAAAGTTGCGACAACCAAAGCACAGCGTAAATTATTCTTTAACTTAAGAAAGTCGAAGAAGAACTTGGGCTGGTTCAGCCAAGAAGAAGTGAAAAATGTTGCTGAGTCGCTGGGTGTTCCTGAATATGAAGTTCGGGAAATGGAAGCGAGAATGAGCAATCACGATATGCCATTTGATGCCCCGGACGATGAAGAAGAAAACAACTTCACCGCGCCAGTGTATTTCTTACAAGATAAATCATCAGATTTGGCGAATAATTTTGAAGAAGATCAGTCTGAAGGTGCGGCCGTTGAGCGCTTACAAGCTGCAGTACGGACCTTAGACGAACGTAGCCAAGATATTATTCGCGCACGCTGGTTAGATAACCAAAAACTGACTTTGCAAGAACTTGCTGATCGTTATCAAGTTTCAGCCGAACGCGTTCGTCAGTTAGAAAAAAATGCGATGAAGAAGCTGCACGCAGCTATGGTTGATGCTGCTTAACCCGCTGACTAATAAATAATAAAAAAGGCAGCTAGGCTGCCTTTTTGCTTTCTTAGTGGTCAACAACTACGCCTTAGGTTAAGGCAAACTCAGTACTTGTTGCGTCAGATTTGGATATTTTTTCTGCAAAAACTGTTGCACAGATTCAACGGTGACAACCTGATACTCACCATTAAGTCGTTGTTTTAATGGATGATCAGTGAAAGTCACATTAGCACGAAACGCACTTGCCCCAATGCGAGACACCGGATCTACGCTAATGATGCCTGGTTGATAATGCTCAGCTTCAAGCCAGTTTTGCAACTCAGCACGGTCAAGACTTTGCTGGTTATGCAATACATGAGCTATCAACTCAAGACCCCATTGGTTGGAGTTTTGGTAGTTATCCGAAAATGGGTACGCAAGCATGTTGTATTCAGGGAAATGAATTTTTAACGCGTTTTTATTGAGGATCGCAGTGTTTAAACCTTGCTGAAGTTCAGCAGGAGGCAGCATGACTAAAACCTCGAAAGCAAACACATCATCGAGGAAAAAATTACCCAGGCCTTCTTCGTACAATCCTGACCGGTCCGAGCCGCATTCGTTAAGTTCATGCAGTACTGTGTAATGACCGGGCTTATCCTGATAAACCAAACCAAGATGCGAATAACGAAGACCGTATTTTTTCAAGTCTTGGCCAACTCTGGCGATAATAGCCGTTTGCGCATTTTGGCTTATCAGGTACTGCCGAGTTTTTTCTGCGATCTCAAGTGCATTAGCAAGCTCTTGCGGATCAAGCTCGCTTTCGCCGCAAGATTGCCCCGCATCGCTAGCAGTGCTGCATAAGAGTAGAAAGCCGGCAGCGAGTGCCGACCATCTAATAGGACCCGGCATTAATTACTGACCTTTTTGTGATCAATCAACGCTTGACCAACTTCGTTAGGAATAAAAGCGACAGCCTTACCGCTCAACACCAGGAAGTGACCCGTACTAATTGCTGTTAGTTCAATAGCTTGACCTGCAACAAAGCCGACCTTTTTAATGGCTTTGCCAGATAATTTAATAGTGGTACTTGCAGCTTTGCCGCTAGCTTTTACCACGATGGTTACAGTTTCCGCGCCAGCTTCGACCGTTTCAATAACCAACTGACCAGAAGCCGCTACTGCTGAGACTGAGCCACTTAGTACAATTCCCACGCCTTCAGACATGACGGCTGAGGCATTTGATGCGTTACACGAACCACCGCAATCTAATGCCATGGCTGGTGCGCCGATGAATGACGCTGCGATAGTAACCGCTAATAGGGAAGTGCGAAGAGTGTTAGCCATTTAAATTCATCCTTTTTAAAATCATCTGTTTATTAGTTACAGAGCCACAATAGGCAGCCGAAACTGAACCATTCCTGAAGCCAATTTTAGTATTGTAGCACGCCAATCCCAGGCAATGGCTCGCTAGGTACCGCAGTCTGATGCTCACTAGGGAACAGGTCTGGGATGTCCTGTGTTAGCGAGTTAGCTGAACTAGGTGCTGAGAACCCAGGGAGTTCGAGCCGCAGCGGCAATCGCCAAGGCAATAATTCCAACGGTTGTACTTCGGTCTCAGCACTCAACAGTTGTACCGCAGTTTCTTGCGTGACCACTTGCTCAGGCTCTAATTTCTCCGGTTGTTTAGTGTCGGCAGTCACCACAGGTTTATTCACTTTAGCAGGAGCCACTGTTGATTTGACCGGTGCTTTGGCCGGCGTTGGCTGTTGGTTTGATGCAAGGTGCGGCGCGCCTGGCAAGCCAAGCAATTGGGACGCTGGTACTAATTGCACGCCTTCGCGTTGTAACCGTTGTAGATTTTTACGTAAGTATTGATAGGTTTCTGGATATGGATGACCAATAGCAATAGCACTGCCGTGCTGTTTTGCAATGGAAATCAATTGCTTAAACTGTTTATCAATGGCCTTGTAGGATTTGTCGTTATCTAAAAATACGTCGCGGCTTCTGCTCTTTACATGGTGCAGCTTACTGTATTTTTCCACCTGACTATGACCGGTGGTTTTGCTATCGATAAAATACAAACCGCGTGCTGCCATGACTTGCATAGTCCAGTCCATAGGTTCGGCTAGCGATGTATATAAACTACCCATGTGGTTATTAACACCGACCGCTTGCGGGACTTGCGTTAGAGCCTGATTGAGCGCTTGTTCGACCTGCGGCCTTGACATTGATTGCCGTAACGCGCCTTTACCTAGCAAATGATTCAGAGCTACGGCTTCCATAGGCATGTGCAACATCACTTCTTTGCCGCGCTGTTTAGCAAGTTCAGCCATCTCAGCACCGTTTGGGGTGAATGGCATTACCGCGAACGTCAGCGCATACGGAAGTTTAATCAAATGAGGGTCGGCTTTTTGGTAACCGATATCGTCAATAATAATGGCAACTTTAACTGGCGCCGATTGTGCAAAAACCGGCATTAAAACCATTGAGAAACAACAAATAAGCAAACGCATCAACACAGAATTATTCTTCACTACAAAGTTATGGGTTGCCCCAGAAATGGTGTATGCCCTTATTCTTGCAAGAGTCGGGGGCTACTCTGTCGCACATTCTTTAGCGTGCCTGCGTCGACAATCCCACAGTTTTAATAACTTAGGCCGATTGTCGGGCCTTGGTTCAACAAAGCGATTTTGCGAGGTATTCGCGTCAGCTGCTAAGGTGAACGTAACCAAGCCATTGGATCAACGGCACTACCTTTTTGCCGAATTTCAAAATAGAGACCAGGCCGGCCTAAACCACCACTTTGACCGACTAAAGCCACCGAATCCCCAGCTTTTACTTCATCGCCGGGAGCTTTCAACAGACTTTGGTTGTGGCCATATAAGCTCATCAAGCCATTGCCGTGATCGATCACAATCACCCAGCCATATCCTTTTAGCCAATCCGCATAAATCACCTGCCCGGCGTTGACTGCTTTCACAAATTGACCTGCTTGCGCTTGAATAATGATGCCGCTCGCACTGGTTTCGCCGCCATGACTTGCCCCAAATTTCTGAACAATTTGGCCTTTTACTGGCCAAGGCAGTTGGCCTTGCTTTTTACCTTTATACTCTTGACGCCGCAGTGCCGCTTTTTCTTTCAATTTATCAATAGTGGCTTGTAGGCTTTTTTCATTACTTTTCAGATAAGCCAGCTGTTGTTTCTGCTCAGCTAACAGGTCTTGTAAAGTTTTAACCGCTACTTTTTGTTCGGTTCGAGCATTAGCCAAGTCGTTCTTTTGCTGTTGCAGTTGATCAACACGCTGTTGTTGTTCGGCAACTGCACTTTGATGGGTGGCTGCAATATTTTCAAGTTCACTCACAGTTTGTTTTAATTCTGTAAGCTGCTTCATGCGGGCGTTGTTGAAGTATTGGTAGTAAGTCAGCAATCGTTCTAGCTGCAGCGCATTTTGCTGATTAAGGAGCATTTGTGTGTAATCGTGCCCACCCACTTGGTAGGCTGCTTTCACTTGTTCTGCAAGCAATACTTGTTGCGCTTGCCGCTGTACTTCGAGTTTCTGCTTTTGTTGATCAATACCGGTAAGTTGCTCTGCTAAGCGGCTCAGCGCCTTTTGCTGTTCGTTCACGGCTCGACTGGCATCCGCTAGCTTTTCGTCTGAAGCCTTAAGTTGCTCCTCGGCTTCAGCCAACTTTTGCAGATGCGCTTTACGCTGCTCTTCACTTTGCGCAATTTCTTCGCGAACGCCGGCGAGCTCCTTGCGAGCTTTCGCGGTGTCAGACTGCTGCGCTGCTAATGGCAAAGTCACCATTAGCAGGCAGAACATGCAAATCCGTTGCTTTAGCATATTCAAGACAACTTAAACAAAGGTTTACCGGTCATTTCTGGCGGGATAGGCATGTTAGCCAAAGTTAATAAGGTTGGAGCAATATCACTCAATATGCCGCCATCAACTGCTTGAGCTTGACGACCCACATAAATTAACGGCACCGGATCTGACGTGTGCGCGGTGTGGGCTTGACCAGACTCGTGGTCAACCATTTGTTCTGCATTGCCATGGTCGGCGGTAATTAAACACTCACCACCAACGGCAGCAAGGGCTTCAACAACCCGGCCGATACAATGATCGACAGCTTCAACTGCTTTAATTGCGGCAGATAAAATGCCTGTATGTCCGACCATATCACCATTAGGGTAATTACAAATGATCATATCGAATTTATTGCTATGAATGGCTTCGACTAACTTGTCGGTTAACAGGGTTGAGTTCATTTCTGGCTGTAAATCGTAAGTCGCGACATTTGGTGATGGCACCAGAATACGTTCTTCACCAGCAAATAACTCTTCACGACCGCCGCTGAAAAAGAAGGTCACGTGGGCGTATTTTTCTGTTTCGGAAATACGCAGTTGTGTTTTATGGTGTTTTGCCAGCCATTCACCAAGCACATTATTTAGGCTGGTTGGTGGATAAGCCACAGGCGCTTTAATGTCGGCAGCATATTCAGTGAGCATCACAAACTGGCTAAGTGCCACTTGGCGCTGCCGAGCAAATCCCGAAAACTCTGGGTTGGTAAAGGTATGCGTGAATTGCCGTGCGCGGTCAGCACGGAAGTTCATGAAAATCAACGCATCGCCATCTTCTAAGCGAATCGCATGACCTGCTTGGTTAACGATAGCTGAGGCTTTAACAAATTCATCGTTTTCATCGCGCTGGTAGGCGGCATGTAAGGCACTGATGGCATCTGCATATTGATACTGAGCTTGGCCATCGACAATCAGGTTGTAAGCTTGTTCGACCCGGTCCCAACGTTTGTCACGATCCATTGCATAATAACGGCCGATAACTGAGGCGATTTGTCCTTTACCAAGTTCGGCGAATTTAGCAGAAATTAGTTTAAGCGATGCTTCGGCGCTGCGTGGTGGAGTGTCGCGACCATCTAAAAAGGCGTGCAGGTAAATTTGTTCAGCGCCTTGTTGTGCCGCAAGCTCAATCATTGCGACTAAATGCTCTTCATGACTATGCACACCACCTGGCGATAACAAACCCATAATATGCACAGCTTTTTTCGCTGAAACTGCCGCTTGAACCGCTTGGGTTAACACTGGATTCTGAAAGAAATCGCCATCTTTGATAGCTTTGGTGATCCGGGTAAAGTCTTGATAAACCACACGGCCTGAACCCAAATTAACGTGACCGACTTCTGAGTTGCCCATTTGACCATCTGGCAGACCAACATCCATTCCTGAACCTGAAATCAGACTGTGCGGATATTCGCGCCACAGGCGATCCATCACTGGGGTGTTAGCTTGAGCAATTGCATTGTCTGTAGGGTCTTCGCGATAGCCCCAACCATCCAAAATAAGAAGAACTAGTGGTTTGACCGACTGTGCCATGACTACTCCGCTGCTTGTTGCTTGATCATCATTTTTTATTCGCTTCATCTTACCGAAATTTAGCCATGACTCCAATCTTTGCTGTTCATAAACTGCGCAAGCAGATGATAAAAGCATAGATTGCAGCGGGCTAGAGGTCAGAGCAGGGCTGTTTTTAGCATAGAAAGTAGTTATACTCGGCCTTCAACTGGTTTTAAGGCTAGACAATTTTATGCAGCAATATATCGAATTCGCCGGTAATCACCCGGTACTCAGCCTGATTTGGGCGGCGTTATTTTTCGCACTCGTGTTCAGCTGGATCCAATCTTTATTATCAAAAATTCAATTTGTGTCTCCGACCGAACTTACCTTAAAAGTAAATCGTGAAGATGCAGTGGTCTTAGATATTCGCGGTGCTGATGATTTTAAAAAGGGTCATATCGCTGGTGCTCGCAGCTTGCCGTTGGCACAGTTGCCAACGCAAATTGAAAGCCTTGAAAAATCAAAAGACGCACCCATTATTGTTGTATGTTTTGCCGGTATGTCAGCACAAGGCGCAGCAAAGCAGTTATTAGCTGCTGGCTTCACCAAAGTGTTCGTCTTAACAGGTGGCATGCAAAAATGGGTTGGCGACAGTTTGCCAGTCGTAAAAAAGTAAGCGGAGTTCTGCGATGAGCACAAACACAGTCACTATTTACACTAAAGTTTATTGTCCGTATTGTGTTCGCGCTAAAGCGTTGCTTAGTCAGAAAGGCGTCGAATTTCTCGAACACAAAATCGATGAACAGCCTGAACTGCGACCACAAATGATCGAACTTGCGGGTGGGCGTACCACAGTGCCGCAAATTTTTATAAATGGACAGCATGTTGGTGGCTGTGACGACCTTTACGCACTTGAAGCGAAAGGTCAGTTAGACCAGCTACTACAACGATAACAATAATTCTGGGTTAGGATTTAACATGACCGACGCAATCAATAACGTAAACGCTGAAGAGCAAGCTCAATTCGCTATCCAACGTATTTATATGAAAGATGTTTCTTTCGAAACTCCAAATTCTCCAGGCATTTTCCGTAAAGAGTGGCAGCCAGAAATCAAATTAGATTTGGACACTCGTAGCGATCGCTTAGACGACAACATGTTCGAAATCGTGTTGTCACTGACAGTTCACGCAACAATTGGCGAAGAAACAGCTTTCCTGTGTGAAGTTCAACAAGCTGGTATTTTCTCAGTACCAACTTTACCAGAAGCACAAATGGCGCACATGCTGGCTTCATTCTGCCCGAACATTTTGTTCCCATACGCTCGTGAAGCAGTATCAAACTTAGTGAACCGTGGCACCTTCCCACAACTGAATTTAGCGCCAGTGAATTTTGACGCTTTATTCGCGCAATATATGCAACAACGCCAAGCTGAAGCGCAAGCTCAGCTAGCGAACTAACGATCATGACGATGACTGCGGCTATCACCGTGCTTGGCGCGGGCTCTTATGGCACTGCACTGGCGATTTGTTTGGCTCGAAATGGCCATCAGACGCTGTTGTGGGGTCGTAATCGCGAAGATATGGCGTTGATGGCAAGCTCGCGCATTAATCAGCGATATTTACCGGATGTGGTACTTCCTGCACCGCTATCGCTGACAGATGATCTAGTGGCTGCAGTCCAAGCTAGTCAAAATGTGTTAGTCGTAGTCCCTAGTCATGCGTTTGCCGACACCTTGCGGCAAATTAAGCCTTATTTGTTGCCACATGCTCGTGTAGCTTGGGCAACTAAAGGCTTAGAGCCGGACACTGGCCGGCTGCTGCAAGATGTCGCTCGTGACATCTTAGGCGATGATGTATCGCTGGCCGTATTATCTGGGCCAACCTTTGCGAAAGAATTAGCCAAAGGATTGCCAACGGCGATCTCTTTATCGTCGACCGATCCTGAATTTATCAAAGTGCTTTCTGATCTGCTGCACTGTGGTAAAACTTTCCGCGTCTATACCAATCCTGATTTCATTGGGGTGCAATTGGGCGGAGCAGTAAAAAACGTAATCGCCATTGGCGCTGGCATGGCTGATGGCATCGGTTTTGGTGCTAATGCTCGGACCGCCCTAATTACCCGTGGTTTAACCGAAATGTGCCGTTTAGGTTGTGCGCTTGGCGCTAAGACTGAGACCTTCATGGGCATGGCAGGTCTTGGCGATTTGGTACTGACCTGTACGGACAATCAATCCCGCAATCGCCGTTTTGGCTTATTACTGGGTGAAGGTAAAGGGGTTGAGGAAGCGATGGCTGCTATTGGCCAAGTCGTGGAAGGCTACCGTAATGCCAAAGAAGTGTATAACCTCGCGACTCGAGTTGGTGTGGAAATGCCAATAACTGAGCAGATTTACCAAGTACTCTATATGGGGAAAGACGCCAGAGCTGCAGCTGTTGACCTGTTAAGTCGCGAACGCCGCGACGAGTAATTAGCGCTCTGCGACCAGCAAGTTTTCTGTCTTTAATAAATCCAAGAGTTGGTTGGCCGGTACTCTTAGCCCTTGTACCGGTCCAGAGCCATTTTTCACTCCCATCACATGTAGTAAATACGCCTGCATTTCTGTTGTTAGTGCAGTTGCTGTGATTTCAATATGTTGATTGGCGAAGATCCGAATTATGCTTGCGCATAAATTGCGTTTTTGATCATATTGTTCAATCTCTGCCACTAAATTGGCTGCTAGCGATACTTCATGTCATAACGGCAATTGAAAGACCGTCATAGAACAAAGCCCATCACCAACATCGGTCAGTATTAGCTTGAAGCCGAGCTTGCGCAACAATTCACATTTTTGCAGAAATTCAGTAGGTTGTTGTAACCAGCCGGATTCGTCAAAGCCCAACACCAGCTGTTGTGGCAGTGCCGGATAGTCGTTACATAAGCTGCTGATAAACTCCAGTAAACTTTGTTGCAGTAGATGCTCGGCACTAATTTTCAAATGACAGCTTGGGATATGGGCGGAGGATTGCCACATCTGCAACAACTCAGCGAGATGAGTCAAGGTCCAGCGCTCTAATGCAATATGCTGTGCAGCATGCTCCAAGGTGCTGGCATATTGCTGGTAACTGAGCACGCCGTGCGGCGAGCGCCAGCGCGGTTCGACTCTTAGAGCTTGTAAATGTTGATCTTGTAACTGGAATACCGGCTCAAACCACAGTTCGAATTGATATTGGGCGATAGCTTCGTGCAACTGTTGCTGGGATTGCAACAACCAAGGCTGCTCGTCTTGTGGGTGAAACAAGCCGATTTGGATAAGTCGTGCGGACTTGCGTGCTCGCCATAACGCTTGGCCGGCTGCGTGCAGCAGGGCATCGGCATTTTCGGCGGAATCAGGGTAAATAACTCCGCCAACACAGGCTTCAAGCAAAATGTTGCAGTCGTCGTTGCTATGAAATTGCCGACATTGCAGTTGCAATTGTTCTGCTAACTGATAGCACTCGAACCATGCGGCGCGCCCCGAGTTTTTTAACGGTGAAATGATCAGTAATTGGTCCGGTTGTGGCTGCAGCAATAAGCAGTTGGTCGGCAGTACTTTCTCTAGTTGCTGTGAGCTTTGCCGCAACAACAGCGCTAAGGTGTCATCGCCAAAACTTTGCGCTAACCTCGATTTTTCAGGCCAATCAATAAGTAATAAGGCAACTTGATATTGCATGCCATGTGCTTGGCGCAATGATTGTTCAATTTGATAAAAAGTCAGTGATCGATTGGGTAATCCAGTTGCTGGATTGAGCAATAGTTGCTGCTGCCATTGTTTCTGCAGAGTCAAAACCGGGCGTCGATCATGGGCTTGCAATAAATAGTTGCCACGACCGAGATGGAGCACGTCGAGCTGATACAACTGCCGGCTGCCGCTATGGTCATGCAACCAGGCATCAACTTGGTGAAAACCTTGAACTGCATCAGCGAGGATTTGCGGGCAAATATCAAGATTTGAAGTCGCAGTTTCAAAGAGTGGTAGTTGAGAGGGGGCGGCACATAAACTAGCGCTATGATTTTGTTCGATGATTTCGCCTTCAGCGGTCAACAACCAGCAAGGCAATGGCGAAGTAGCATACATCCGTTTAAATTCGGCACGAGGGATCCCAAAGAAGCGTTGGTAGCCGAAAAACGCCAATATAGAGAGCAACACCAGAATTAAGCCAGCAAGCAGCCACCAATCCATCCTGCAAAATCCTTCTGCAATTTAAGTGTTAAGACTATAGCCAAATCTAAACCAAATACCAAAGTTCCGAACAAAATCCGATAGTGCTGACACTCGTGTTATATCGCCCATCGTTGCGGGCTAGGGTATACTGACACCATCTCGTCGCATTCTTAGATAGTAGGTTATGTTTCATATCGCTTTGTTTGAACCTAAAATTGCACCAAATTGTGGCAATATCATTCGTTTAGCCGCGAACACCGGCTGTCATTTGCATTTAATTGAGCCCTTAGGTTTTGATTTTGAAGAGAAAAAACTTCGAAGAGCAGGTCTTGATTATCATGATTTGGCAAATGTGACTCGCCATGCAAATTATGCAGCAATGATTGAGAGTTTAGCGCCAAGCCGAGTCATAGCGCTGACCACCAAAGGCAGTCGTCCGCATAGCGAAGTGCAATTTGCCAAGGGCGATTTGTTGTTATTTGGCTCAGAAACCAGTGGGTTGCCTGATGAGATCCGCAATGCAATTCCGGCAGAACTGCGCATTCGCATCCCAATGATGCCAGACGCACGAAGCTTAAATTTATCCAATTCGGTAGCCATTGTTTGTTATGAAGCGTGGCGGCAGCTTGGTTTTAATGGCGCGAGTTAATTAAGGGACGATAATGACGTCAACTGACTATGTGGTATGGGTGCGAAGGTCTGGTTACCTGACAATTGGTATGGCGTTAGCTATTGTTTTTATTAAGCTTTACGCATCAATTGAGACCAATGCCGCATCAATGTTGGCGTCTTTCATGGATGCATTATTAGATGTTTTAGTGTCTTTGTTAAATTTTATGGCGATCCGCTATGCCACTAAACCCGCGGATGATGACCACAGATTTGGCCATGGCAAAGCCGAAGCTGTGATGGCGCTGTTTCAGTCGGCGTTTCTGGTCGGTGCGGCAGCAATGTTGCTGTACCAAGGGATCAGTCGTTTCTTTGCGCCTGAGCCGGTCGGATCTTTGCAGATTGGTATTGTCAGCACTGTCGTGTGTAGTGTTTTGACGCTGATATTAGTGATGATGCAACGCTGGATTATTCGCAAAACAGGGTCGCTTGCCGTGCAAGCGGATCAGGCTCATTATCGCGGTGATTTATTGATGAACGCTGCTGTGCTATTGGCGATGGTGTTGGTTGCAAATAGCCTGTTGTGGGCAGATGCAGCAATGGCAGTATTAATTGCACTTTATCTGTTTTGGAACGCCGGTCAATTATCTCGAGAAAGTTTTAAGCATTTGCTTGATGAAGAACTTCCCGAAGTGCTGCGTCAGCAAATTTTGCATACATTGACAGATTTACCTGCCGTCAAGGGCGTTGATCAATTGCGAACCCGTCAGGCTGGACCGCGGGTGTTCATTCAATTGCGCTTGGTTTTGGCCGATGAACTGTCCTTGCATGATGCGCATGATATTGTCGATGCCGCTGAGCAGCAAGTGGCCGCCTTGTTCCAAGATGCTGAAGTAATTATTCATGCCGATCCGTTGTCTGCAGTTCCGCAAATGGAATACCCGTTTTCATCGACAGCAGTTTAAATCTGATATTGCGAATTCACCGCTCTTAGCTTTTCATGCGCTGACTTCGCTCAACCTCACACCAACGTTTGCTCAGCAGTTAACGCGGGTAAAGTAGCCAAAAACTGGTTAATAGCCGTGTAGAGCAATTGACGTTGCCAATCTTCGCCACATAACAGTTCGTGCTGGGCTTTAGCGATGACAATCGGACTACCCAGTTGCCACTGCTGCCAAAGTCTATTTTGTGCAGCATTATCGACCACGCGTTCCTGTTCTGCTTGGACTAGTAGCATTGGAATTTCTGGAGTTTTACCTTGGAATAACTGCTCGCAGGCCTGCAGTGCACAAGCAAGCCAAGTCCAGCTGGCACCGCCAACTTGGTATTCTGGGTATTGTTGGTAAAGTTGACGAAACCATTGGTAGCGTTCTGGGCAAGTAGTTAAATCATTGTCTAAAAATGGTTTTTCTTGATAAGGGCGCTGTCCCGGGCCATACCAAAAAGTGCGAGAAACGCTTTTATTGAGCTGACTAATCCGCAACGCCAACCACTGAGCAAAGCTATTGCTCATTGGGGCGGTCGGCAGTCCCCACATTGGCGAACAGAAGATTGCTGCGATGGGGTGCACCGGTGCCGCCTGTTGCAGATATCCTGCTAGAATTGCGCCGCCCATTGAGTGAGCCATTGCAATCAACGGCAGCTGGGTTAGTTGACGGATTTGACTGAACCAAACCCCTAGGTCGGAAATGTAATCATTAAAATCCAGCACCAAGCCAATTTGTCGATCTGAGGTTAAACGCTCTGATGCCCCCTGACCTCGGTGATCAAGCACAAACACCTGATAACCAGCGGCAACGGCGTCAGCACAGACTTCTAAGTATTTATGGGCTGCTTCAATCCGGCCCGGCACTATGACCAGTGCTGCTGTAGCTTCTGCAGTTAACCAATAACGGTAATGTAAACGACACTGCGCTTCACCTTCAAACCAAGCGCTAGTCCCAGTTTGCCAAAAGCTATCGAGGTGTCGTAGACCTTTTACCGTCAACAAATCACTAGCTGCAAATTCTGGGGCTAACTTTGCAATCATTCGCTTCTCATCGCATTAGGTTGTTGTGGCCATTGTAGCAGAACAGCGAGGCCGCCGGCGGCAGGCAAACTAGCGCTAATTTGCCCTTGGTGCTGACGTAATGCCTGCGCAGCAATGGCCAAGCCAAGACCTGTGCCGCCAGTTTGACTATTACGACTATCTGAAACCCGATAAAAGGGCTCAAATACCGCCTGTAGCGCATTGACCGGCACCCCAGGACCTTGGTCAGTGATACTCAGTAATAATTGCCCCTGAGTTAACTGCAGCGCCAAAGTAATGGTCGTATCATGCGGGCTGTATTTAATTGCGTTTCGCAGCACATTCTCAATGGCTCGAGCAATTAAACGGCTATCACAAAATGCCAAAGCTTGGGTTGGTCCTTGGTAAATCAGTTGTTGTTGCCGATTATCGGCTTCAAGCTGATTCACGCTTATGACTTCTTCGATCAGTTCGACGACATCAAGTTCTTGTGCTTGTAGCTGGTATTGCCCAGCATCCAAGCGACTAAAGGTCAGTAGTTCATCCAACATCTGATCAATGCGTTCGAGTTCTTGCTGCAGTCTGGGTAACTGCAATCCGCCGCCTTGGCGTTGCTCTAAAGCAATTGCTAATTGTGCCCGAGTGAGCGGAGAACGAAGCTCGTGGGAAATATCTCGGAGCAATCGTTGTTGATTTTGCACTAAAGCGCCGATTTGGCTGGCCATTAGGTTAAAGCCACGAGCGAGTTCACCAATTTCGTCACTGCGACGGTCTGGTCCATCAACCCGAATGGCTAAATCGCCTGAGGCAAATTGCAGGTTCTTTTGTTGTAAAAGCCGAAGTGGTTTGGTCATAGTCAACGCGAGGCCAATACTGGCAAGCGCGGAAAACAGTAACAGCAGCAAGGGCAGGGTAAACTGCGGAAGCATTTCAAGATCAAAACCTTGGCGATCAGGTCGTTCACGTTGCTGGTACAGTGCTAGTTGGCGACCATGGAAATCGACTAAAAATGGCCCAGCGAGCACGGTTTTTTTGTGCAGAAGCAGTCGTGGTCGATTGAGCTGCGACAGTTCAGTTAGCCAATGTTGGTCAAAGCTTTTGGGTAAAATTGAACTATTCAGCACGGTATTGGTATCAGCATCAACCACTAACCAACGATTTCGGTCGCGACGATTGATTTTACGACTTAGCTCTTCAACTGAGTCAAATCGTTGCAGCGAATGCAACATAGGCCGAACTTCTTCGGCAATACCTGGTGGCAATCGGCGGATTTCAGTGTCATCAACCAAACTTTTCGCGGCAACAGCGGCGACTAGTAAGGTAATGAGGAGCACCAGCCAAAACCAGCTAAACAGCCGGAACGCTAGGAATCGCCATGGGTTTAATTGCTTTAGATTCATGCGTTTGCCATAAATAAATAACCACTACCACGTAAGGTTTGAATTTTTTCATTTGGATCAAATTGGCCGATTTTCTTCCTGATATTGCTAACGTGCATATCAAGGCTGCGATCATATTGCTGTAAATTGCGCCCTAGTACTTGTTTACTCAGGTCTTCTTTGGATACCACAGTGCCGACATGTGACATCAGATAATCCAGCAGCTGAAATTCGGTGGCCGTTAATACCACAGCATTACCCTGACACAATACTTGGCGGTTTTGCCGATTTAACAGCACGCCGTTGATTTCGAGGTGAGAATGTTGCGCTTGCACAGGTAGTTGCGCCAATTCAACACGGCGCAAGATTGCCCGCGCACGTGCACTTAATTCCCGTGGGTTAAATGGTTTCGCGAGATAGTCGTCTGCGCCTAATTCTAAGCCAATGATCCGGTCGATATCATCACCACGTGCAGTAAGCATCAACACCGGGCAATAACTAGTTTGGCGAAGTTGTCGTAACAAAGATAAGCCATCAAGGCCAGGGAGCATAATATCCAGCAGAATGAGCTGATAGGCGCCGGATTGGGCCTTAGCCAAGCCAGTCAAGCCATCTGCAGCGTGATCCACGCTAAAGCCGTCTAGGGTCAAATAATCAATAACTAGCTGACTTAGTTCCGCATCATCATCAATTAACAGCATTTGGCCATTTTGCATCACGCATCTCCTCAGGTTTTGTCGACAGTGTAAGTCGCTGACACGGCTCGACAAGTCTCTTTACATAACCTTTACCGGCCACTTGCGTTACTTTGCGTCTGGTTCGTTAAGATATATCCAACGCTGAAGCACTGGCTAAGCAGCGACGTCTAAATGCAGTATATGCCACAATTGGAGAGACATTTATGAAAAAATTCAATGTATTAACCGCAGTTTTAGTTGCCGGTTTAAGCTTAGTAACTGCGCAAGTTGTTTCGGCGCAACCAATGGAGCAAGAGCGCGGTGGCTCGATGGAACATCGGCATGGTGGTCCTGAGGGAATGGGGCGGATGTTAAAGGGCCTAGACCTGACTGATGCACAACGTCAACAAATCGACAAGTTGACTAGTGCTTTTGCTGCGCAGAAGCCAAATCCTGCTGAGCACAAAGCATTAGCAGACAAGGTGGTGAGTTTAGTTCGTGCAGACGTCTTTGATGAAGTAGCAGCGCGGCAATTGCTCGAGCAGCAACAAGGTCAAATGTTGGAACACGGCTTGGCGCGTTTGAAACTGCAGCACGATATTCGCAGTATTCTGACTCCTGAGCAAAAGGAAAAATTGGATGCGCGGATGGAGCGGATGCGTGACAAAATGGTCGAGCGGAAAAAGTCGTAACGACGGCTCTTTATCCATCAAAGTTGTGACGTAAATCTGCGCACAAAAAAAGAAAACCAGCGCAATGCTGGTTTTCTTTTTACTGCTATTCCATGTCCAGCTCTTTAAGTTTCCGAGTGAGGGTATTTCGTCCCCACCCTAGACGTTTCGCCGCATCTTGTTTATGGCCATGGGTGAATTGCAGCGCCTGACGCAACACAATTCGTTCAAACTCCGGACCTGCTTCAGCCAATATATCTTCAGCACCGGTATTGAGCTTTTGCATCACCCACACGGCTAATAATTCCTGCCAGCTTTGATTAGCATCCGCGGCAGCAGCGGTGTAAACCTTCGGTGCACTGGTTAATTCTGGCGGCAAATCAGACAGTAATACTTGTTTGCCGGATGCCATGACAGTCAACCAACGGCAAGTGTTTTCTAATTGACGGACATTGCCTGGCCAATCCAGTTGCGCTAAGAATTTTTCGGTGTCGGCAGCCAGATCTTTGGCTTCGACATTCAATTCTTTTGCGGCTAATTGCAAAAAATGCTGTGCGAGTTTGGGAATATCTTGTTTGCGATCTTTCAATGCCGGGATCTGGATCCGGATGACGTTTAAGCGATGGAACAAATCTTCGCGGAATTTACCTTCGGCTACTAACTGCTCGAGGTTTTGGTGTGTTGCCGCGATGATGCGCACGTCGACATTAACTTCTTGATGACCGCCCACCCGATAAAACTGACCATCCGCCAAGACCCGAAGTAACCGAGTTTGCACATCCAGTGGCATATCACCGATTTCATCGAGGAACAAAGTGCCCCCATCAGCTTGTTCAAACCGACCTTTACGTAAAGTGGCTGCACCAGTAAATGCGCCTTTTTCATGGCCAAACAATTCGGATTCAATTAAATCTTTTGGAATTGCCGCCATATTCAGTGCAATAAATGGATGGTCGGCGCGCGGGCTGTGTTTATGAAGGGCATGCGCAACCAGCTCTTTACCGGTACCGCTTTGACCGTTGATCAGTACGCTGATACTTGAGCGCGATAAGCGACCAATGGCCCGGAATACCTCCTGCATTGCCGGAGCTTCACCAATAATTTCAGGCACGTTTGAAAGTACGGCGGTCGATGGCTTAGGTTTCTTAACATTGGCATGTTCAAGGGCGCGGCTAATAAGGCTAACAGCTTCGTTGACATCAAAAGGTTTTGGCAAATATTCGAAGGCACCGCGCTTAAACGCATTTACTGCGCTATCGAGGTCGGAGTGGGCCGTCATAATAATCACCGGAAGTTCCGGCGCTAAATCTTTGAGGCGACTCAGTAAAGTCATGCCGTCAGTTCCGGGCATGCGAATATCGGAGACAACCACTGCCGGCTGGTCATATTCTAAGCGTTGCAACATTAAGTCTGCAGAGGCGTAACTTTCACAGACAATACCGGCGCGAGATAAGGCTTTTTCTAACACCCAACGGATCGAATTGTCGTCATCAATAATCCAGACATTTTGCTGCATGGGGTTAATCTCCTTTCGTACTTATCGGTAAATACAGGGTGAATTCGGTGCGTCCTGGCCAGCTTTCGCAATCGATCCAGCCGCCATGTTGGTGGATCAGGGTCTGTGAAATTGATAATCCTAGGCCAGTACCACCAGGCTTACCGCTGACCATTGGATAAAAGAGCGTATCCTTAATTTCAGCTGGGATACCTGGGCCATTGTCGATGACTTTCACTGTCGCGACCAAACGGTGGCGCCTGCCATGAATGGTGTGTTGATGCAAAATCCGGCTTTGCAACACAATGTCGCCGCCGGTTACTAGCACTTGTTGCGCATTTCTCACGATATTGAGCAGAGCCTGCTCAATCAACTCAGGATCAAGCAAGAAGTCTGGGATACTTGGATCGTAATCACGGCTAAATGACACTTCATTTGGATTATCGATTTGCGCAAGTTGGCTGACACGTTCGATGATTTGGTGCAAATTGCACAACTGACGTTGTGGTGGTTTGTAAGGGCCGAGTAAGCGGTCAACCAAATTACGGAGACGATCGGCTTGGGCAATGATTAACGATGTGTATTCTCGCTGCTCCTCAGTCAAGGATTCTTCCAGTAACTGTGCCGCGCCACGCAGGCCACCCAAAGGGTTTTTTATCTCGTGGGCTAAACCCCGGATCAGTTCGCGTGCAGCTAAGTGTTGATGTTGCTGCAGGCTTTCCATACTGATTTTACGTTGTTGGTCGACCTGGCGTAGTTCAATTAACAAGCTAGGCTCGTCGGTTTCTAACCAAGTAGCCGTCACATCAACGAGCACATGCCGGCCATCGGGCATTACACAATGCACATCACTAACACCAAAACCTTGTTTGGTTTTTAGAGTGCTGAGCAGGTGGCTCACATTCAAATCGCTAAATTGGAACAATGCCGGAAAATATTGGTTTACCAAGCGTTTTTCGCCAATGCTCAACAATGCGCAGCTCGCCGTATTAAAATAGCGGACGTGTAACTGCGCATCCAAAACAAGGATGGCTGTTGTCAGTTGCTCAGCATAATCAATACCAAGCAAATTTAGGGAAGTTTGGTTTTGCGTCACGGCTTAAATCCTCATGCACCATTTTAGTGCGGATTGATGTTTCAGTATTGCTTAAATTGCTGCTGAAACTAGCCGATTCGCACTATTTTGGTGATATTACGGAAGCTCTATGCATATAGAACGTCGTAGCTGGACTTGTAGCAATAACCTTGCCGGAATGATTAAGAAGTTCTAAAGATAATTGATGTTCGCCACGATCAACGTCATGCAGGATAAAATTTGCATTGCCAGTGGGGCCTGCAACCTGTTTACCATCCAAATAGAGGACGACGCGTAAACCTTGGGAAAATAATGGGCTCACTGAACCAGAAACGTACACTGTACCGTTGTTATCCCGGATCGTGCCTTGTTGTTCAGGTTTGGCAATAGTAACTTGGAACTCAGGTTCTTTGGTTGGGGTGGGCTCGTTCAGAATATTTGATGTCACCGGAGCCATAGCGGTACCAGTGTCTTTAATATTAACCTGTGATGCTCCTGGACTTGGACTGTCTGAGAAAACAAGATTGTTGTTTTTATCGACCGTGACAAAAACTTTTTTTTCTTCAGCGGATCCGGCCGCAGCAAACAACATCAGAAACAACCAGCCTGTATATTTCATAACCTGCCTTCGCAACAAAAGTTGAGTCCATGACTAATTCTTTACTCTATCGCGGATTTTGATTTTTGACCAGAACAAAAAAGCCTGCAAGTGCAGGCTTTTTTTTAAACAAAATGTACTTTGTTTATCAGACGCTTAAATTAAGCGCGATTATACGCTGTAGTACAGTTCGTATTCTAATGGATGTACAGCCATTGAAACGCGTTTAGCTTCAGCGCGTTTTAACGAAATGTAAGCATCGATCATAGCATCTGACATTACGCCGCCTTTAGTGTAGATAGCGCGGTTTGCATCCAGAGCATCTAAAGCTTCATCTAATGAACCACAAACTTGTGGGATCAGTGCTTCTTCTTCTGGTGGTAAGTCATACAAATCTTTATCCATCGCATCGCCTGGGTGGATTTTGTTTTGGATACCATCCAAACCAGCCATTAATTGCGCAACGAACGCTAAGTACGGGTTAGCTGCTGGATCTGGGAAGCGAACTTCGATGCGGCGAGCTTTTGCACTTGGTACTAATGGAATACGGATTGACGCAGAGCGGTTACGCGCTGAGTAAGCCAGCATTACAGGAGCTTCGAAGTGTGGAACTAAACGTTTGTACGAGTTAGTTGATGGGTTAGTGAATGCATTGATTGATTTAGCATGTTTGATGATACCGCCGATGTAGTACAACGCAGTTTCTGACAAACCAGCATATTTATCACCAGCAAACAGGTTTACACCACCTTTTGCTAATGATTGGTGACAGTGCATACCTGAACCGTTGTCACCAACGATTGGTTTTGGCATGAAAGTCACAGTTTTGCCGTACATGTTGGCAACGTTGTGCACAACATATTTTAATTGCTGAATTTCATCAGCTTTTTTGGTCAGAGTGTTAAAGCGAGTCGCGATTTCGTTTTGACCTGCAGTAGCAACTTCATGGTGGTGAGCTTCAACCACTTGACCCATTTCTTCCAGAACCATACACATGGCGCTACGGATATCATGATGTTGGTCAACTGGTGGTACTGGGAAGTAACCGCCTTTAACACCTGGACGGTGAGCTTTGTTGCCGTCTTCATATTCTGCATCAGAGTTCCAAGCAGCTTCTGAAGAGTCAACTTTAAAGAATGAACCTGACATATCATTTTTGAAACGAACGTCATCGAACATGAACCATTCTGGTTCTGGTCCAAACAATACGGTGTCAGCAATGCCAGTTGATTTTAAATATTCTTCAGCGCGTTTTGCGATAGAACGTGGGCAACGCTCGTAACCTTGCATAGTGCTTGGTTCAATAACGTCGCAGCTGATGATTACAGTTGTTTCTTCGAAGAATGGGTCTAATACCATTGACGCTGGTTCTGGCATCAGAATCATGTCGGAATCGTTAATACCTTTCCAACCGGCGATTGAAGAGCCGTCAAACATTTTGCCGTTTTCAAAGAAATCTTCGTCGATTTGGCTGGCAGGAATAGTAACGTGTTGTTCTTTACCTTTAGTATCAGTAAAACGTAAATCAACAAATTTCACGTCGTTTTCTTTCATAAAACTCAGAACGTTCGATGCAGACATGCATTCCTCCGGATTAAACTCAAACGATGGTTCAGGTTTGCGGGGTTACCGCGAATTTGCGCTACAAATGCGATTCTTGTGCCAACAAAATAAGTCATTGATCTTATTTGTTATTTGGCTAAGTGCTTGCATTGTTCATTGCAAATTTGCACCATTATTGTGCGTTGCTGCATTGATTTGGTGCATTATAATTTAGCTCGCCCCATCAAAGTGCAGCATAAAGATAGCAAGTTTATCCTGCTTGTCAGCCACTTTATGCTGTTTTTATCACAGTGGAAATAAATCTCGCGCTAGAATATGGAATCGCCGATTGATTTGCTCGATAAATCAGCACGCAATAGGATGTTAGCGCTAATTGCGCTAAGGTTTATATGACGTTTCTTGGGAGAATTAGCGCATTGATTAGAATGTTCCAGCTGTGCTGTCTGCTGCTTTGTGCTTTTGCTGAGTTTGCCGTGGCGGCCAATGTGCCACTCCAGGACTTTTATCGAGAGGTTTGGACAACGCGGGATGGGCTATCTCACAACACGGTAAATAGTATTCAACAAGCTGATGATGGTTATTTATGGTTCGCTGGCTGGGAAGGTGCCGCTCGTTTTGATGGTCGCCAGTTTGACTTGTTCCATAGAAACCAACTTAATCAATTGGCCGATTCTGGCATTTTGGTATTGGCTAAACGCGCCAATGGTGCTTTGCTGCTCGGAGGTTCGCGCGGTGGTTTAGTGCAGTTGCAAAATGACACCGCGAGGCAACTGCCCGCCGTCAATAGCCAAGTAAATGATATTTTGGAAGATCAATTTGGCCAACTCTGGGTGACCACGGAAGGGAGTGGTTTATTTCGGTTGAATGCGGAAGGGCAAATTGCCCAATTTTCGGTGGAGAGCCAGCTACGCACCAATATTGCGCATCAAATGACTCAGACTGAAGATGGCAAAATCTGGCTGGCAACGGCCAATGGTCTATTTTGGTACGATCCTGCACTAGCTACCCCTCGATTTAATGCCGTCAGCTTTTTTGCAGGGATGAACGTCTACGCCATAGCTGGACGCAAAAGTAGTGAGTTACTGGTAGGCACTGATCAAGGTGCTTTTATTAATAAAAAGCAACAATTTCAGCTGTTGCATCCGGATTTAAGCAAGCTAAGCATTTCCAAGTTTCTGTTGGATAAAGATGGCTCCATTTGGGTGGGGACTTTTGATAAGGGCCTTTTTCGTTTAGGTGATTTCGGTCTGGAAAATTTAAATGTCAGCAAAGGGTTACCTAATAACCGCATTCTTAGTTTATTCCAAGACCGTGAACAAAGCATTTGGGTTGGTACCAACGGCGGTTTATTTCGGCTCCGTAGCACGCCATTTCGGACATTAACCACCAGCAATGGTCTTGCAGATGACTATGTCCGCGCGGTTTTTCAGCACGAGGACGGTAGTGTTTGGATTGGTAGTAGTTCAGGTATTGATCGTTACGTAGACGGCGTGGTAGCGCCAATTCAATTAAAAACGCCGATCAAAATAAATTCTTTCCGATCCATTGCCCAAGCCGCAGATGGTGATGTTTGGGTGGGAACCTATGCCGATGGTGTGATTTTGCTCCATGAACAACAAGAGCTAATGCGCCTGAACCGTCAAACTGGCCTGGGTTCGGATATGGTGTTAGCCATTCATCAAACTCCTGCAGGTCAGGTCTTTTTTGGTACTTCTGCTGGTTTAAGTGTACTAACCGATGGACAAATACGTAATTACCATATCAAAGACGGGCTTCCGGGTGAGTTTGTCAGTGCAATCCGAGCAGATTTACAGGGACGGTTATGGATCGGAACTGGCCATGGCGCGGTGATTTGGCAAGATAACACCATGCAAACCATAGATTTGTCGCCATTGGATGGGCCCCAACAAGTCTTCGATTTTTTCTTAGATGACAGCAATCAACAAAGTTGGATGGCAACGGACCGTGGGATAGTTCGGTATGATTGGCGTACCAAAAGTTTACAGCTACTTGGCCCGGCTCAGGGGTTGCCAGTAGAAAAAATCTTTAGCATTCAGTCGGAAGATGGAAATTATTTTTGGATCAGCAGTAACCACGGTATTACTCGAATTCTGCGCACTGAGATTGATAAAGTTCTCGCAGGGAATCAACCAAGGCTAACCCGCTTCGAGCACTTTGGCGCACGTGAAGGCATGCAAGATGCGCAATGTAACGGTGGCTCGATGCCATCTGCTATTCGCAAGAGCGACGGCAGTTTTTGGTTTGCAACGGCTAAGGGGGTAGCGCGCATCCATCCTGATGATTTAACAACAAATCATCAAGATACTCCACCTGCTGTTATTCAAAAAGTAACTGTTGATGGTCAGACTGTGGCGCTGACGCCTCAGCAATTTCCTGCCCATACTCGGCGTTTAAATTTTGACTATGCAGGGCTTAGTTACTTAATGCCGACCCGCTTACAATATCGCACCAAACTAGAAGGCTTTGATCCGGATTGGGTCGACCGAGGCACGCTCTTTAGCGCTGAATATACTAATTTACCGGCGGGTGATTACCAATTTATGGTGAGTGCAAGTTACCCAGACGGAGCCTGGTCCATCCAACCAGCGGTGTTTAGCTTTAGCATAGAGCAGCCATTTTGGCGGCGTTTTGAACTATTGCTTGGTGCAGTGGTGCTAGTTGTGCTTTTGATGACAGTGCTTTACCAATGGCGGGTTCGACATTTACACAAAAATACCCAGCAACTGCAGCAACAAGTTGTGGTGAAAGACAGTGCCTTGGCAATGCAAGAAGTTCAGCTTGCGAAGCTTGAGCAAAGCCACCATTTATTAGAACAACAGATAAAAATGCAATCCGACACTTTGCTAAAAGTGGATGATTTGACGGCTTTACCCACTCACACCGCAATGATCGAACATCTTACTTTGGAATCAATTCAAGCTAAAACCTTGCAACAAGTGTTGAGTCTGATTTTGCTGGATATCGACGATTTCGCGATTGTGAATGCACGATGGAATAAGCGGGTGGGTGATCAGGTCATCATCCGTGTCGCAGACGCATTACGATTATTTTTGCGTGATATGGATTTTCTTGCCCGGATCGGTCCACAAAAGTTTGCGATTTTGCTGCCAGATACCACACTTGAGCCTGCCCTAGAATTAGCGGAACAACTTCGGCTGATCGTCGCGCGAATTCATTGTGAGGATGTGGCGGAGGGATTGACGCTTAGCGCTAGTCTCGGCGTAGCAAGCCAGCTGGGTTGTGGCAAAGCTGAACCCTTGTTTTTGCAGGCAGAAGCGATGCTTTCGCAAGCAAAAGCGCTTGGTCGCAACCAAGTTTGTCCTTAAATATTCATAATTTTATGTGAGTGTTGACCACGGTCTGAAAAATAAACAATCAGATTAATTTCCCAAGCACCGGTAAAGCAGGTAAAATACGCGCACCATTTTTCGGGTACCCGCTGTACGTTAAAGTCAGCGAGTAAACATTTACACTACACTAAGCGAGCACCAAATAAATGTCTTATGATATCAGCAAGTTGCGTAATATCGCCATTATCGCGCACGTTGACCACGGTAAAACTACACTTGTTGACAAATTACTGCAACAGTCTGGCACTTTCGACGCACGCGCAAAGTTGCAAGAGCGGATGATGGATTCAAACGCGCAAGAGTCTGAGCGCGGTATTACCATCCTTGCTAAAAACACCTCAGTACGCTGGAATGGCTATCAAATCAACATCCTGGACACACCAGGCCACGCCGATTTTGGTGGTGAAGTTGAGCGCGTATTGTCTATGGCTGACTCAGTATTATTGTTAGTTGATGCGGTTGAAGGCCCAATGCCACAAACGCGTTTCGTGACACAAAAAGCATTCGCACACGGTTTAAAGCCAATTGTTGTTGTGAACAAAATTGACCGTCCAGGCGCACGTCCAGATTGGGTTATCGATCAAGTTTTCGATCTGTTTGACAACTTAGGCGCTACTGACGAGCAATTAGATTTCCCAATCGTTTACGCATCAGCAATCAACGGCTGGGCGACTCTTGATTACAACGAGCCAAAAACTGATATCAACGACCTGTTCGCTGCTATCGTTGAACACGTTGCACCACCAAAAGTTGAACTGGATGGCGACACTCAAATCCAAGTTTCTCAATTAGATTACTCTAGCTACCTTGGCATCATCGGTATCGGCCGTATTAAACGCGGTACGTTAAAAGTGAACCAACAAGTCACTGTATTAGGTGCTGACGGTTCAAAACGTAACGGTAAAGTAGGTCAAGTATTTACCTATTTAGGCTTAGAGCGTATTGATACCCAAGAAGCTAACGCTGGTGACATCATTGCATTTACAGGCTTAGGCGAGCTGAAAATCTCTGACACTATTTGTGCACCAAACAACCTTGAAGCGCTGCCGCCATTACAAGTTGATGAGCCGACAGTGACCATGACTTTCCAAGTAAATACTTCGCCATTCGCGGGTAAAGAAGGTAAGTTCGTGACTTCACGTCAAATTTTAGAGCGTTTAACTCACGAGTTAAAACACAACGTGGCATTGCGCGTTGAAGAAACTGAAGACGGTGACAAATTCAAAGTCTCTGGTCGCGGTGAATTACACTTAGGTGTTTTAATCGAAAACATGCGTCGCGAAGGTTTCGAATTGGCAGTTTCTCGTCCAGAAGTAATCATGAAAGTGGTTGATGGTCAGAAAATGGAACCAATCGAGAACGTTACCATTGACGTGGAAGAGCAACACCAAGGCTCTATCATGGAAAAAATGGGTGAGCGTAAAGCTGAAATGACCAACATGCAGCCAGATGGTAAAGGCCGTATCCGTATGGATTTCCAAATGCCAAGCCGTGGTTTAATTGGTTTCCGTACTGAGTTCATGACGCTGACTTCAGGTACAGGTTTAATGTACAACAGCTTCGATCATTACGGTCCATTCAAAGGCGGTTCAATCGGCCTGCGTATGAACGGCGTATTGATTTCTAACGCAATGGGTAAAGCCGCTGGTTATGCGATTTTCTCTCTGCAAGAACGTGGTCGTATGTTCATCGGTCACGCAGAAGAAGTATATGAAGGTCAAATCATCGGTATTCACAGCCGTAGCAACGACTTAACTGTAAACTGCTTAAAAGGCAAACAGTTAACTAACGTCCGTGCTTCTGGTACTGATGAAGCGATTAACTTAGTGCCGCCAATCCGTTACACACTGGAACAAGCACTTGAGTTTATCGATGACGACGAATTGGTTGAAGTAACACCTCAGTCAATCCGTATTCGTAAACGTCACCTGACAGAAAACGATCGTAAACGCGCAAGCCGCGGTTAATAACCCGCGATTTGTCGAAAAGGCCAGCAGTGATGCTGGCCTTTTGCATTTGAAAATGGCAGATTGAGCGCAGTCCTCGCAGTAGGTCGACTTCGGACCTTCACCACAACAGGTGCAACTTGAAGTCGATATGACAGGAGAGTCTCGCTTTGACCTCACGGCGCGCGTTTTATAAAAAGAAAACTGTGTTAGTGGTCGATGACTCGGACCAAATCCGTAGTTATTTGAAAAGCATGTTGATCTTAATCGGTTTTGACGACGTGGTCCTTGCGCGTGATGCTGAGATGGCCATGACATTATGCCGTCGTCACTCTTTTGATTTTGTGCTTAGCGATTTTCATTTGGGCCGCGGCCGTGATGGCTATCAGCTATTCGAAGTGCTGCGCTCAGAGCGTCTACTTAAAGCCAATTGTTGTTTTCTAGTGGTAAGCGCTGAACGCCAGCGCGCTTCCGTCTACGGCATGATCGAGTTTCAACCCGATGATTATTTGCTTAAGCCGTTTAGTTATGCTGAGCTGGAGCGACGGATCGGGCGATCGTTTCATTTGCGGCAAGCACTCCTCAGCGTCTACCAAGCAATCTTTAACAATAATTATGCCGAGGCCGTAGTAGCCTGCGATGAAGTTATTGCGCATAAAAGCAAGTACGCTTTACATGCCAGTCGACTGAAAGCGGAGTTATTAATCAAACTCGAGCGCCCATCTGAAGCGCAAGCGATTTATCAGTGGGCATTATCAATCCGAGAATTTCCATGGGCGCAATTGGGACTTGCCATCGCGCTGGGTTATCAAGGCCAACATGACGCAGCTGAAGCCATGTTGCATGAACTAACCGCTCGTGCCGAGACTAAAGTTGAAGCACTGGATTGGCTGACACGGCTATACATTAGCCAGCAAAAGCCGACCGAAGCTCTAACGGCGGTGGAGCAGGTCGCCAAAGTGTCGCCGCGCAATTATCTCCGCCAACATGTTCTGGCAACCCTTGCGGTTATCGATAATCAAAAAGACTTAGCGGTGCAGGTTTATTACAAATTGCTCGCCGCCGCCAAGTATTCGATGTATGACACCCCAGATAATATGCTGAATTATGCTAGGGCTCTCGTAGAACAAGCGCAAACCTTGCCAGAATCGGAAAAAGCCCAGCAAATCAGTAAGGTAGAATCTTTCATTCATGGGATTAAAAAACGGTTCCACCCTTCGAGTTATGAGCACGATCGAGCTGTGGTGGAAGCGAGACTTTTATTGCTACAGGGCAAAAAAGCCAAAGCCTTGCAACTGTTGCAACAAAGCGAAGAGTTAAGTCACGACAAACCTGTTTCCGCGATGGGCATGTTGGACAGAGCGAGGGCCTATTTTGAAAGTGGCAATCTGGCTATGTGCGACCATTACATCACTGCACTTTCGACCGTTACCCAAGATGACAATCTATATTGCAGTGCTTTGCAGCTGATGATGCAGCACGAGCAGAAGAAGTATCAACAATTGCGCGAGCAACTGATGCAACAAAATGCTGAAGGTATGCAGGCGTTTGGTGGTGGCGATTATGCGATGGCAATCGATTATTTCCATAGCGCGCTGCTGAGCATGCCGGCCAATGGTAACGTTGCCTTAAACTTACTGCAGGCAATTGCCATGAGTGCAAAACTAAAACCAGAATGGCGATCTATGGCGGAGGATTGTATAGATTTGCTTAATCAGGCTCCACTTTCGTTAGAGCAACAAAAACGATTTAGCCTGCTTCGGCAGCAAATGCAACGACTTACTGGTAATTAGTGCCTGCTTTGATTACACTGCGGCGGTCAAAAATGAGGGCCAAAGCATGCAATTCCGCTTGTTTACTTTCGTAGTCTGTTTCACAGGGTTGGTCGCGTGCGCGCCACAAGATCCTATTCAAAAATTCTCTGGACCAGCGCAAGGCTCAACCTACAACATTAGTTATTGGTCAGAACAAGCTGTAAATGCTGAAAGCTTGCAGCAACAAGTAGATGCCGAGCTCAGCCGCATTGACAAAGTCATGTCAAACTATCGCAAAGATTCAGTGATTGAGGCCTTTAATGCGCAAACGACCACTGATTCTTTTGAGGTAGGCTCAGAATTAGTTGAATTGGTGCGGATCGCCCGCGAGATTTCTTCGCAAAGCCAGGGTTGTTATGACCTAACGGTGAAACCGCTGTTTGATTTATGGGGCTTTAAAGCCGATAAGTTTAATCAGCCGACATCTGAACAGATCTCTGAGACTCTGGCACAAGTTGGTATGGCGAAAATCAGCGAAGAAGGCCCTTCAATGTTGTCAAAAAAACTGCCGACAATGCGGATTGACGTTAGCTCTATCGCGCAAGGTTACACAGTGCGTCGTTTGACAGCAATTTTGGAACAAGCTGGAGTCCAAAATTATTTGGTTGAAGTTGGCGGCGAACTGCAGGTCCGCGGCAAAAAGCCTGAACAAAAACCATGGAAAGTGGCAATCGAAAAACCACTGCCGGGTGAACAAACCTTACAAAAAATTATTACAATTCAGCAAGATGAACCTTTGGCTGTGATGACTTCCGGTACTTATCGGCATTACTTTGATGCCAATGGTAAACGCTTCAGCCATGTGCTTGATGCTCGTTCTGGATCGCCGGTACAGCACCAAACGGTATCCACCACAGTGTTTATTGAGAATCCAACCTATGCAGACGCTTGGTCAACAGCGTTTTTATGTTTAGGTAGCCAAGATGGTAAAGCGGTTGCTGACCGCTTGGGTCTAAAAGTGTTGTTTATCGACCAACATGGCGATGAATTACAAGAACTCGCTAGCGATGCGCTAAGGCAAACGAAAGCAGTCACTTTGCAATAAGTGACTGACTTTTGTCAGTTTCGGAAAATATGCTAGGCTGGCGTTTTTGTCGCTAGTGCTGAGATTTTATGTTGCACCCATACATACAACAGGGATTTGCCCATATTCGGAATATGGCAAGGTTCATTCGCCTTTATATTTTGCGCTGCCAACACGACCAAGTAGGAATGATTGGTGGTTATCTTGCTTATATTTCATTGTTGTCATTGGTGCCGCTGGTCGCTGTGGCCTTTTCAGTACTGAATGCCTTTCCAATGTTTTCGGGGTTTCGCACCCAGATCGAATCCTTTGTCTACGCCAACATCGTGCCATCACGGGGTGAAGAGCTGCAGAGTTATATCAACGGCTTTGTTGGCAACATTGCACAGATGACCACCGTAGGGGTTGGTTTTCTGGTGGTCGTCGCTTTAATGCTTATCCATAACATTGATAAAACCTTGAATAAAATCTGGCGAGTACAAAAAAGGCCGCGCTTGATTATCTCCTTGTCGATCTATTGGATGATTTTAACACTTGGGCCTATTTTGTTAGGGAGTTCGATTGCCTTTACTTCTTATCTCGCTTCCTTGACGCACTTGGCTGATAACTACACACCTGGGTTGTCGAGTTTACTACTGACGTTAGCGCCATATTTGTTCTCTTTACTGGCATTTTTCATGCTGTACCAGTTGGTGCCAAACGTCAAAGTGCGCTACAGCCATGCCTTTTGTGGGGCATTGTTCAGTAGTATTTTATTTGAAATGCTGAAAAAGGGCTTTGCGCTCTATATTCAGCATTTTCCATCATATCAAGCAATTTATGGCGCGCTTGCGTTAGTGCCAATCCTGTTTGTTTGGGTCTACCTGTCTTGGCTCGTGGTGTTATTAGGGGCAGAGTTAACTGCATTATTGCAGGAACAAAATGCCAGATTTCGTAAAAGTATCCAGCCGATGGAGTCGCCAAATGTACCAAGCTGAAGCAATCGATTGTTATAAATCGGAGTTTCTGGTTACCGCTGATGGTCATCGGATTTATCTTGAACAAAGCGGGAATCCCGATGGCATCCCGGTAGTTATGTGCCACGGCGGTCCTGGTGGCGGTTGTTCGCCGTTTCAGCGGACCCTGTTTGATAGTCAGCGTTATCGAATAGTATTATTCGATCAACGCGGTTGCGGTCAATCAACCCCTTTTGCCAGTTTGGAAAACAATACCACCGCGGATTTAATCAAAGACATCGAATTGATCCGCGAGCATTTAGGTATTACTCGTTGGTTAGTCGCCGGCGGCAGTTGGGGTAGCACCTTGGCTTTGGCTTATGGCGAACAGCATCCGGAGCGTTGTCTAGGCTTTATCCTGCGGGGCATTTTTCTAGGTCGCGCCGAAGATATTGATTGGTTGTATCGGCCCGGCGGCGGCGCAAGCCAACTGTTCCCTGATTATTTTGGCGATTTTATGCAACCAATCTCGGCTTTTAATGGTCTGGATGTACTAGTTGCATATCGTCAGTTGCTGCAAGGTGATGACGCAGCTAAGCAATTGGCCGCAGCACAAGCTTGGAGCCTTTGGGAGTCGCGAGTCGCAACCTTAATGCCGAATGCCGCAATGCGTGCAGGCGCTGTGGATGCCGAGTACGCGTTGCCTTTGGCTCGAATTGAAAATTATTATTTCCTGCATCATTGTTTTTTCGCACCAAACCAGCTTTTAGATCAGCTGCACAAAATCAGCCATTTACCCTGTTGGATCGTACATGGTCGTTATGATGCTGTATGTAAAATGGAGAATGCTTGGACCTTGGCGCAAGCGTGGCCTGATGCGAAATTGCGGATCATTCATAATGCCGGGCACTCAGCGAGCGAAGTCGGCATAACCCGGGCATTGTTTGATGCTGCAGCTGAATTTGCAGATTGGTGGCAACGTCAATGATTGCATTAATTCAACGGGTTCGTCGTGCCAGCGTTACAGTTGCAGATCAAGAAGTTGGCAGTATCGGCGCTGGCATGCTGGTGTTACTCGGTGTTGAAGCGACTGATGGCCCAGTTCAGCTTAGAAAACTTGCAGATAAAGTATTGAAATATCGTCTGTTTAGCGACGAACAAGGCAAGATGAATTTAAACCTTGGTCAGGTTAACGGTCAGATGTTGGTGGTGTCGCAATTTACTTTAGCCGCCGACACGCAGTCTGGTTTACGGCCGAGCTTCACCCCCGCGGCATTGCCACAATTGGCTGAGCCGCTGTATCAGCAATTTGTCGAGTATTGCCAGAGCCAAGGGGTTGTCGTGGCGACCGGATGTTTTGGCGCTGATATGCAAGTGAGTTTGGTCAATGATGGGCCAGTGACTTTTTGGTTGCAATGTCAGTAAGCTAGCGTTGTTAGAGTAACCAGTTGCAAAGTTGCGCGAGTATGTTTAGTGCGGTTAGCAACAGCAAAAGAGTTGATTTTGGTACCCGGGATTTTGGAATATGTCTACGTGTTGAAAACTTCGCTGACACCATGCTTGAACTTCTTCACAAAGTTCTGGATGGGGCAAATTAAGTAGCAGCATGCCGTCGGTTTTCAACAGTGGTAGAAGGCTGTTAAGTATTGCTGTTATAGGCTGCGGCCATGGATAGATATCCACAATGACAGAGTCGAAACACGCAAAGGTAAAGTCGTTAATAGTGCCGATAAGCAGCTGTTCTCTGGCTTTGGTTTCGGGCAATTGAAAGAACTCTTGATAAATGTCTACAATCGCTGGCTCTCGTTCAACAGTGGTTAGATTTGCTTCACTGAATTTTGATAAAATACAACGATTTAACTCTCCAGCACCTAAGCCAAATTGTAGAATGTCGTGGCTGGTGAGTTTGCTCAGCGACTGAAGAAACTGTTGCACATAAGGATAAATTGCCCTGCTAGGTGCAGTTAAATCCATCTGGCTTTGCCGTTGGCCATTAATCAGCAGCCAGCGAATATGTTCTGTTTGTTCCACTCGAATGTCGAGTCCGTTGCTGCGCCGACAGTAGATTAACTCTTGAGTTTGCGCTGTTAATTGTTCCACAATGCCCTCCCAGCATGCCGCCGGTTTATAAAGGAGAATGCAATCCATGACATGGCAGCTTAGCGCGCCGCAGAGCGAGGCTCAATGGCAAGCTTATTACAATTTACGCTATCAAGTGCTGCGTGCTCCTTGGGGGCAGGCGCCAGGCAGCGAGCGTGATGAGTTAGAAGCAGGATCTTTCCACCAAATGGTGACCTCAGCAGATGGAGAAGTCTTGGCTGTCGGGCGTCTGCATCGCCTTGACGATGGCCGAGCTCAAGTCCGTTATATGGCGGTAAGCCCAGCAGCTCAAGGCAAAGGCCTCGGGGCAATGCTGTTGATGGCATTGGAGCGACAAGCCGAAGCTTGGGGTTCATCAGCGATAGTGCTAAATGCTCGGGAAAATGCTTTTGGTTTTTACCGAAAGCTAGGCTATAGCTTTGGCGAAGAATTAGCTCCGCTCTATGGCATCGCACATCAGCAGATGTGGCGGCCTTTATCTTTAGTCGCCACAGCGCAACAACGCGAACATTTGAGCCTGCAGTTACAACAGACTTGGCATCAAACCATTCCGCTGTCCGCTTATATGCAGCTGCATATTGAAGCATTTGATGGTCGCAGTCTGGTGTGCAGTGCGCCATTAGCGCCGAATAAAAATTTGCACCAAAGCATGTTTGCAGGGGCAATTTATAGTCTGTTGACGCTCACCGGCTGGGGAATGGTATGGCTGCAGTTGCAAGCTAACAATCTTGATGGCGATATCGTTTTGGCCAATGCCAATGTACGCTATCTTGCGCCGGTGCGCGCGGATGCAGTGGCTAGAGTTGAACTGCTCAATTGTCGGGGAAGTTTAGATGCGCTCGCGACTGGCAAAAGAGTGCGCCAGCAAGTGCTTGTGCAATTGTGGCATGAAGATCAATTGCTTGCCGAGTTTGATGGCCGATTCGCGGTATTACCTCATGCGTAAAGTTGTCATCTTCGGTTGCGGTTGGTTAGGGCAGCAACTTGGTGTTGCCTTGGCTGCTGCTGGCTATCAAGTTTTTGGTACTCGGCAATCAGCGCAAAGTTGTGCGTTACTGCCAGAGTCAATCCACCCTGTGGTATTGCAATTACCCGTGGTTGAGTTTCCGTTCGCTTTAGTCGCAGATGCTATTGTGATTGTGGCATTACCCGCTAGCACCCCGAACTATTTAGCGGCACTTCGGCAAATTAGTGATTCCTGTGCCAAGGCGAGCCAGATTTTCTTTTGTTCAAGTACTGGCATTTATGCGGGTCTCACTGGTCATTTAACGGAAGCTGCATTGCCGTTACCGACGGCGCTATTGGAATTAGCCGCTGGTAGTTTGGCGACCGATTATGCTCAAGCAATAATGGCTGCAAAAAATCCCGCTGCACTAGTTCAGCTCAGTCGTGTGCAGCGTCTACTAGCCGCTGAAATCATCATGTGCCAATTGGAGAACGTCGTGATACTGCGGCTGGCGGGGTTAATTGGTCCTGGTCGACATCCTGCAAATTTCACTCGCCATGGTGCTTTAGCGGGCGCAGATTTACCGGTCAATATGCTGCATAGTTACGATATTCAGCGGTTCCTGATCACTTGGCTGCGACAACCAGAGTCGTCGCTAGTAGTGAACGGAGTTGTGAATCTTTGTTCTCCAGAACATCCCACTAAACAGCAGTTTTATCAGCAAGCTTGTATGGATGCGGGTTTCAAGGCGCCGGTATTTGCGATCGAGAATCAAGCGGCTGCTGGCGAAATGTCGCGTACTATTGATGTCAGTCGCAGTCTTACTTTACCGGGATTTGGTTATCGGTTTGTTTCACCAATTTCAGCAATTGCTCATTGTTTCAGCTAAAAATGGCTGAAAACAAGGAATATCAAAACTTTATCAAATATTGATACAGCAGAAAGAGTGCAGGCACCGCAGTATTAGCTCGTTGGCATTATCTTCGAGCTATATCAATGAAAAACAAATGGTTATTTGCAGCAATATTGTGCACTTTGTTAGGGATCCTTGCAGGGATCGGCTATCTAACTTATGTTGGCTCATTTGCAAATACTAATCTCATCCTTGAACACACGAATGACCCGTCAGGCCGCTTCATGCTGCAATTTTTTGGAATTATGCTTGGCCTGTCACTGTTATTGAATTTATTCGCTTTGTTTGAACTTGAACATCACCTAGGCCGTTTTTTCCGCTGGCTAAACGCTGGACGCTCATCGCAAGTGAAGCAGCAGTTTTTATCCGATTTGCAGATGTTTTTACACCATCAACAACTGCAAGCTTTACCACAACATCCACAGCGTTACCTGCAACTTGATGAAAAAAATCATCAACGCAAATTAGTCTGTGTTGATGAAAGCAGTGATCAGCCGCTTAGCATTTATGAGCTGCGTTCTATCTTCCAACAAATGTTGAGATATCAATGTCGTAGTGGTGTTTTGCTGTGTTTAGCTGGTGTGGATTCCCAAGCCGATATCTTTGCTCGAGAAGCTGGTATTGAGGTTTTTAACTATAAGCAGCTAAAAAAGCAGCTATTGCGCTGAAAAATTAACCAAAAAACCTTTTTTGGATACAATATCAAATTTTCGTAAGGTTTTTCTTGTCTCTATTTTGGCAATATGTCTGGCGTTTTGCGCAAAAAGGGACAAAAAAATAATTCTAAGGAAAGAGCAACACATCCTGCCTGGCTGGACGATGGTCCAGCCTTTTTTTAACTATAACAATGAGTTGCTGGATTTTTAGTCAACACTTAGTCAGTTTGGTACCGCTAACCGCTAACCGCTAACCGCTAACCGCTAACCGCTAACCGCTAACCGCTAACCGCTAACCGCTAACCGCGCACAATCTTAGACTCGGAATGACTTTCTCTATTCCTAACGCTAGTTGGAAAAGTGCTGTGGAACTATGCCTGCGACAATCGTCATAAGACGGGTATCAGCGAGTCCATCAATCAAAGCTATCGATTGCAGCTAAGAAATGTACTGTCAACTCACCTAGTGCAGACTAATCAAGTGGAACGAATTTTGGGAGTTATGCAGTCAACATATCGAGTCAACACAATCAACTGCCGTTGTGTATTGCCCAATCTAACGAAAAAAAAGCCCCCGATGGCGTCGGGGGCTTTATCGAACAGGGCAAAGTTAGACTTTGAAGGTACAAATTGAATCTTGTAACTGCTCAGCGCTAATAGCCACAGCTTGGCTATGTTCCAAGGTTTTGGTCGCTTTGCCGGCACTTTGATCAGACAATTCAACCATGAGCTGCATATTTTGCTGGATCACTTCACCCATCGCTAACTGCTGCTGGGTAGAACCCGCGATCGTGGTGCTAATGTCGTGCATGTGGGTGATTGCTCTAGTCACCTGACTTAATGAGGCAACCAGTTCTTCGGTATGACCAACACAATATTCAGCATCAGTGCGACCACGGGTGATGGCTGTTACCGCTGCAGTACTTTGCTGTTGCAGGTTTTGAATCATATTGCGGATTTCATCAACCGCCGTTTGACTGCGGACAGCAAGGCTTCGCACCTCATCAGCAACTACCGCAAAGCCACGGCCTTGTTCACCGGCCCGTGCAGCTTCAATTGCAGCATTAAGTGCTAATAAGTTAGTTTGTTCAGCAATCCCACGAATGGTAGCCAAAATGCCGCCGATATTTTTGGACTGGTCGTTTACTTTAAGCATAATGTCGGCAGTACCAGTAAGCTGCACCGCCAAACCACTGATCAGCTTGTTGTTCTCTGAAGAAATATGGTCGATTTGTTGGCTCTGTTGCAACGCGCCTTGCATTTCTGAAACAGCCAAAGCCGCTTGATCCGCAATGTCATGAGTACTGTTAGCCAGCAATTGCGTGGTTTCATTTACCGTATTGATTTGCAATTGTTGTTGTGACAAGGCTTCACTGATTTCAAGCACTTCCTCACGCGAACGAGTTGAGCTCTGACCGAGTTCAAGTGCGTTGTCGGAAATTTGTCGAATTAATTGGCTCAGCGCATCGATCAGACTATTCACTTTCCCCGATAAGGCACCAAATTCGTCATCATTCACAATTTTCAACCGATGTGACAGGTCGCCGGCGGCAACTTCACCCAATACTTTGTTGATGCTACCAAGAGGGCGGAGCATGGAGGTAATTGTCTTGAATGCGATACCAATCGCTAACCCGATCAGGACAATCATCAATACCACAGTGCGCACTACCGCAAAGCTTACTGATGAAGAAACTTCGGATTGTAAGGTGTTAAATTGTTTGCCTGCACCATCTAACAACAAATCCAATGAGGCGACTGCTTGACCAATTTCTTGCTCTGATTTTGCTAACTGCAGTTTGGCTTGCTGTAAAGCGTTCAATTGTGTGGTTTTAAGTGCGACCAGACCATTAGCTGCAGCGCTTTGAGTTTTAACCGCGGCCAGTTGTTCGTTAAAAGTTTGCCACAAATCCTCAGCGCCAACTTTAGCCACCAAATTGCCAATGTAATCGAGGTTGCCTTGCATATCATTGAGAGCGAACTCAATGTTTTGTTGGCTTTCTTTCAACTGATCAGGTTCGGTATAACCCGCAGTTTCTTTAACCGTTTGCATTAAAGACAATAATTGACCATCAACACGACCAGCTGCACCACCAATTAATTCTAAAGTCGCTTTTTGCGAAGGCTCTTCGATGTAGGTAATATCAAGCAGTGTTGCACCTGCCTCATCAATCATCTTAATTAATTTATCGAGTTCTGCCGCAGTTGCTTGTGCGCCATCAACGACTTGCATTTTTGCCGCAAACATTGCATTTACCGATTGCGAATAACTATCAGCATGAGCCAAAGCTTCTTTCAATGGCTTGTTTAACGACGGATCATCTTTAAGCAGCGCAGATAATTTCTTGGCATTTTGATTAAAGTTGTCAGCTGCAACTTTAAAATCGGCTTGATATCTATTGATATCTATTGATATCGGCGGTCTGTTCTGCCGTAAAACCCAATGCAGACAGTTTTGCCAATTTTAGCAGTTGGATTTGAGCGAAATTACTTTGCTGTTGCGCGGGAACTGCGATGTCGTTCACTCGACTGCTTGAATTCGAAATGGTGTTAAAGCTCCATAACGAAGACAAGCTGGCGATAAGCAGTAACAGCGCGATAATGCCAAAGCCAAGAATGACCTTATTTGCAACGGTGAGTTTCATGTCTAGTCCTGTTGTCCTATCTGTCTCTTAAGAGATTATAATTGCTTTTGTCTCATTTGTCTTCAACATGATTATAATTAGTATTGTTGAAGTTTTTGTGGCGTCAAATGAACACACGAAATTAACAGAGAATCATTAGCTGGTCTAGCCAGTTCGAGTTGTATTAAATATCGACAAAAACCAATATTTGCTAGAAATTTAGTAGATAGATCAGGAATTAGAAAGGTCAGAGTCGAAAATTCCCTGAGGATTTTTACTCGTGCTTATACGATTAAGCCACATGTATTTTGACTCTGCGCCGTAACAGCAAGTTAAAATGTCCTCTAGCAAAATTCGTCGGGGCTCGGCGAGTTATTGCAGCACCTTTTATATCAAGGCTTTATTTTTTGTTCGGTGCGGCAAAATTAAGGTGGCCACCTAAGCGATATCGACTTCCTGCCGACGTTAAATAAGCAAAACTAACTGCGCCGCCGCGGCTGAAAGTCCGCCGAGTTAAGCGTAAGCATGGCTCATGTTGCGAGATGCGCAGGTATTTACTGGTGAATGCATCAGGGAGAATTGCTTCGACCACGTGGTCTGCTTCGGTTAATGGTGCGACCGCACTTAAATACTCGTGGGGAGTTAATTGGGTAAAGTCTTGTTGTAAGTAATCGGGGACTTGTGCTGGATTGACAAATCGAGCTTCAAGTTGCAGTGGCAGCTGGTTGTCATAATGTACGATTAGACTGAAGAACACCGGATCATTGGGCTGCAATCCCAAGGCACTCGCAACTATATTTGGACAGGGAATTTGGCTCAATTGCACCAGCTCTGCGCTATGGAAGTGACCGCGAGATTGAATTTCATCGGCAATATTGCGGATCTCCAGCAGCGCCGATTGTGATTTTGCACTGGCAACAAAACTGCCGACGCCCTGAGTTCGATATAAAACTCCTTGCTTGGTGAGTTCTTGTAATGCCCGTCGAGCTGTCATTCGGCTTACGCTAAACTGGCTAGCCAGTTCGTTTTCCGAAGGGATGCGGCTATGTTCAGGCCAATTACCAGTTTCAATTTGGCTGAAGATAAATTCTTTGATAGCGGCAAATTTCGGCGTGCTGCTGTCTGTCGTCTGATTCATGATTTCATTTATTGAAGACAATTCTGCGAAAAACTAGCTGACTTTGGTTGTATATACAATAGGATCCGTTAGAATTCTCAAAGTAACGGTGGTAATTGATGCTGCCTATTTAGTAAATCTCTTAGCCAAATCAGAAGGATCTTCTAAAGATGCAACAATTTGATGCTCTTTGGTACAACGTCAATTTAGCCACTATGACCGATAACGGCCAGCCTTATGGCGCGATCATCGACGGCGCTATCGCGATTAAAGATGGCTATATTACTTGGCTAGGGGCGAAAGCAGAACTTCCTGCTTTTGATAATTTGGCGACGCCCATGTTTGACGGACAAGGCAAGTGGCTGCTGCCTGGCTTTATCGACTGCCATACCCATTTGGTGTACGCGGGAAGTCGGGCGAATGAATTTGAAATGCGCTTAAACGGTGCCAGTTATCAGGATATCGCAGCGGCCGGTGGCGGCATCAAGTCGACTGTGGCAGCAACAAGAGCTGCCTCGGTGGAAGATTTATTTGTGCTTGGCAAAGACCGGCTTAATGCTTTGCTGCGCCAAGGCGTCACCACTGTCGAGATTAAATCAGGGTATGGCTTGGATTTGGACAATGAGCGCAAAATTCTCGAAGTTGCGCAATTATTGGCAGATCATCATCCTGTGCAAATTGAAAAGACCTTTTTAGGCGCACATGCCTTGCCATTGGAATATGCCAACGACAGCGATGGCTACATGGATTTGGTCGTCGATACCATGCTGCCAACTTTAGCCGAAGCTGGATTGGTTGATGCTGTTGATGTGTTTTGCGAAGGGATAGGTTTTTCGGTAGCGCAAAGTCGTCGATTATTTAACAAAGCACAAAGTTTAGGGATACCGGTCAAAGCTCATGCTGAGCAATTGTCAGCATTGGGTGGTTCAGCGTTAGTTGCCGAATTTGGCGGTCTCTCAGCTGATCATATTGAGTACTTAACCGAAGAAGATGTCCAAAAGATGGCGCAAGCAGGGACGGTGGCGGTGCTGTTGCCCGGCGCATATTACTTTTTGCGCGAAACTCGGATGCCACCGATTGATTTGCTGCGGCAATATCAAGTGCCGATGGCAGTGTCTACGGATTTGAATCCAGGTACTTCGCCGCTTTGCCACTTGCCGTTGATGCTTAATTTTGCCTGCACCTTGTTCCGTTTAACTCCAGAGGAAGCATTGCGTGGGGTAACAGTTAACGCCGCCAAGGCTCTTGGGAAAAACGATCGTGGCCTGCTGCAGGTAGGTCTTCGTGCCGATTTTGGTTTATACCAAATCAGTCAACCCGCTGAGCTTTGTTATCAATTAGGGGTAACAACGTTGCGCCAATTAGTTATCGGCGGACAAGTGACGCAAATAAATAGTTAGCCGAGAGATGTTGCTATCGAACTGACATTCCTGCTCTCACCCTGCCGGTTGCAGAGAAATGCACCGAATTGCAGTCTTTACAGGCAATTTTGCCAAACTTTACTAAGGTCGCATTTACAAAAAGCGGAAATGAATTAAGCTCAATTTAATTAGGGTTATTTGGACATTTTTGTCATGGACTTGGTCATCGCGCTTTATTTACTGCTGCTGGTGATACTTGGTTTGATGCTGCGGCAAAATCGCAACTTGCAGCGAGCTTTGGCTGATGCGACTAGACCCTTCGATGATTACTCTTATCTACACGATTTAATTACTGGTTTTCCCAACAGACACCAACTTCAACACCGAGTTAGCCCGCTGTTATCGCAAGGGCAGGGTCAATATTCGTTGTTAGTGTTAAAAATTAAAAACTTTGATGAAGTCAACCGCATGCTTGGGCACAGTCACGCCAATGTGGTACTCACCCAGATTGCCTCTCGAATTAACTCCAGCTTGAGTCAGTGTAAAGAAGTGCTGATCCTAGAAAACCAGAACCTCCCAATCCGGGTTTGTCACTTAAGTGGCGTTGATTTTGCCGTTTGGATGCAAGCAGGAGATCGCGCTTACACCGCTGAAATTTTGGCGCAACAAATTGAAAAGACCGTGCCAGAGCCATTGTTGTTGCATGGTGCTGCCGTGGAATATCAAATCATTAGCGGTATTGTACATGCGCCTGAGCATGGTGATCAGTTAGCTGAACTGCTCGATAAAGCCTATGAAGCGCTACAACAACACGAATGGCAACATAGTGCTAGTGCGGTGTTTAATCCAACCATGATGCATTTTAACAGTGAAAAGCTTCGAATGATGGCGCAGTTACAAACGGCTATCGGCACTGATCAGTTGCAATTGGATGTGCAGCCGCAAGTTGATTTAGTCACTAAACAGGTGCTTAGTGTTGAAGTTTTATTGCGTTGGCAGCATCCGGAGAAAGGATTGTTGGCGCCAAAAATGTTTTTGCCTTTGGCGGAAGAAATGGGGGTGATTTACCCTTTAACCGCTTGGGTTTTGCGCCAAGCTATTACCGTGCTTGCTGTACTGCAAAAGCAGGGGCAATCGGTGCAAATTGCGGTCAATATTTCGAGCAGAGACATCATTCAAATTGAGTTCGTTGAGCAGCTGCAACAACTTTTAGAGCAAGCAGAGGTCGACCCCGCTGGGCTGATGCTGGAACTAAAGGAAGATGCATTAATGGCAGACGCAGAAACGGCAAGGCCAGTGATGCAACGTTTGCGCTCACTCGGCGTTGAGTTAGCGCTTGATGATTTCGGTACGGGATATTCTTCGTTAGCGGTGCTGCGCGAGTTACCAATTCAGCAAGTCAAAGTGGACTGCCAATTTATTTCTGGTTTGCACCGCTCTGAATCTCAAGCCGCAGTGACCGGAGCCATTATTGATATGGCGAAAAACCTACAGTTGCAGGTCGTTGCAGAGGGTATAGAAGAGGAACAAGTCGCAGAAAAGCTTCTGCGCTTAGGATGTACCCGAGGGCAAGGTTTTTTATACAGCAAACCATTCGCTTTGGCAGGGTTAACCTATTGGCTGGCGCAGTGGCAATCTTCTCACCCGTCGGCTCCAGATTCATAACAGCAGCTTACACTCCGATATCGCTTAGATATGTGCTCTGTTAAAGGGCGGATGGGCAGTCTGTACTTTCTCATGCGGTCGTCATCTTGTGCGTCTTAAAGGCGCACAACATAAGGTCGGCTAATTGATTAACTCAAGGTTTGGAAAGACCTAAGGTTGCTTAACAATTGTCCAAAGCGCTAGTCAGCATATCAACGCGGATGTCGCGCAGTTCGACCTTGAATAAAGGCAACAACCAAGGCGGCAAGGACTTGTCCTGCCTCGCTTAGACCAGCAGCTAATCCTGCCGGATGTTGACTTGGAGCTGCTTCAGCCAAGTGCAAATAACGAGCACGATCTTGCATCGCCAGTTTCCAAACATAGTGTTCGGCATCCGCCACTGAAATACCACAGTTGGTCATCGCGCTCACTGGCATCTGACTAATACTGTCAGTATCGACTTCGACCCCTAGAGGGGTAGTTTGGTGAAGTCCGAGTTGCGCAATGGCTTGATCACAAGCTTCACTAAAACTATATCGCCGTCTGACAAAGATATCCTGATAACTAAAGAAACAGGCATCTTGTTGTGTCATTTGGGCCAGAGCCTTTTCCGAATTTTTTAACTCATGCAAGCCAACGACCGCATACTGGCGCAAATAACCCGCAGCTTTTGCATAACTAAAACCATTTCCGCTGTGCCTTCCCTCTAAGAGTCGGAAATCACCATGGGGATCAAGATTTATGGCATCGACTGCTTGGCCGCTTGATAACGACAGGGCTTGCAACAGTGGGTACGCGTTGTTATGGCCACCACCAATGACGATAGGGGTAATTCCCGCGTCAAAAATCGGCTTTAATACAGCACAAACCCGCTGGTCTAGCGCGGCACAGAGCTGGCGCAACTGCTCTAAATCCGCATCCTTTTGGGCAACTAAACCTTGGCTTTGTAATTGAAGATCACTGCAATCAACGGTACCGACTAATAGGATCTCGCTGGCGGGCAAATGGCTATTTGCTTGCAAATTGATAAAGCGACTTAAAAAGGCCTGGAAGCCTAGATCGGCGCCGCCCTGTCCAAAATTCGCCCTAGGGCCAATATCTTCAGGAATACCAACAAGTGCATAACGAGCGCCGCGGCTTTGAGCACTGACGAGCGCATCAGCGAGTGGTAGAAGTGGATTGAGGTATTGCAGTACTTGGCCGAGCCGAGTTTCCCCGGCACGGCTCTGTTGCAAAGCGGCGATATCCGCCGGCTGAAACTGTTTAAGCATATTATTCGATATCTAGTGGATCTGCTGACAGGATAATTCCTGTGCTATCTGCGTACAGGTGGTCGCCTGGTAGGAATGTCACGCCAGCAAAACACACTGGAGCGTCGACTTCACCAAAGCCTTGGTCATCAGCGCGAACAGGAATTGCATTCACCGCTTGGATGCCGATATCGAAATCTTCGAGCGTATCAACATCGCGCACGCTGCCATAACAAACAATGCCTTCCCAGCCATTCTCAGCAGCCATTGCTGCAAGTTCGGCATCAATTAACGCTCGGCGTGCAGAGCCACCGCCATCAATGAGCAATACTTTGCCCACACCTGGTTCACTCAGCATTTGTCGAACCAAACCATTGTCTTCGAAACATTTAAGGGTGCTTATCACACCGCCAAAAGAACGACGACCGCCATAATTGGCAAAAATAGGTTCGACAACATCGATCATATCGGCGTACAGGTCACAGAGTTCGGAAGTATTGTATTGCATTTGATTGCCCACCTGATAAGTCATTGATCCAGAGCACAGTATAAACCGATCGAGGCTAACCTCAAGCTGCATGTCTTGATTCAGCGCAACAAGCACCGAATTTTCGCAGCAAGAGTGCAAATACAGGGATGATGTGATAATTTTCTTAAATAGAGAAATAGTTCAGGTATTTACATTGAGCTTTGAGCTGACATTAGCCCGCATTGCCCTGTTGGTGATCCAGTCTGGACTAGCATTTACGCTGTGCCTAGTGCTTTGGCATTTCTACAAAATTTATCACCGCCACTATCTTAAGTCATGGGCTATCGCTTTTGCGCTCTTTGCCGGCTATATGATGCTGTTGATGAGCTACAGCGCCTTTGTGGTCAATCAAGATGTTGACCCAATCATTCGCACCTTAAATGAGCTTGCTTATATCTTCTGTGGTTATTCCTTTGCCATTATGATTCTAGTCGGTGTGCGCGAAGCCGTTGTCTCTGAGCGAGTATCCAGTCGCCTCACCAATCAACTGTTATTGCTGGTCGCCCTAATTACCTTGTGTTCTGTGCTCTTTTTCATTTCAGAAAACACCATGTCGATTTGGAAATATGCCGTGCAAGTGAATTTACGGCTGCTGTTTATCGGGTCAACGCTGTTAGTGTCCGGTTTTTGGTTATTTTCCATGACTAACCGTCTGTTTGTAACCCGTTCTGTTGCAGCGGTATTGCTGTTGTGGGGCTTACAAATGGTGATCTTAGCGCTGCTGTCGAGCTGGCTTGGCCAAAGCGATACTTTTAGTAGGATCTCAATCGTCACTCGGCATATTGAAACGCTGTGGGTCAGCTTGCTTGGGATGGGGCTTATTGTTTGGCTGCAAGAAGACGAGCGCAGTGCAAATCAGCAATTGACCGCAAAAACCCAATACCTCGACAGTCATGATCAACTTACTGGCGCGCTTAACCGTGATGCCCTGTTGCACGAACTCAACCTGTTGCTGAGCAAGCAACCAGCATCGGTTCTGTTAGTCATGGTTGGTCTTGATCGGTTTAAAAACGTGAACGAAAGTGTCGGGATAAAGCAGGGCGATCGAATTTTGCGTGAGGTCAATCGACGCTTCGAAGCAAGTGTGCTGAAACCAAGTTTAATTGCACGCTCTGGCGGCGACATTTTTGTGCTGGTGTTGGAGGATATCGAAACTGAAAAGCAACGACAGTATTGTTTGCAGCACATCGAGCATTTGATTGAAAAGCCATTCAATTTTGATTCTGGCTTATTAAAACTCACTGCAACTCTGGGGGTTGCGCAGTTTCCTGAGCATGCTAAGGCTGCGGAAACGTTATTGCAAAAGGCCAATATTGCCTTCCATCAAGCAAAACGGTTGCAGCATCGTTGGGTGCAATATTCGCAGGGCATGGAAGAGGAATCTGCCCGGTTGTTATCGATGGAAAAAGAACTACTGCAGGCGATGAGTCAACAGCAGTTTGTGTTGTATTTCCAGCCACAGTTTAATTTTCGTGAACAGCGCATTGATGGCTTTGAAGCGCTCGTGCGTTGGCAGCACCCAGAGAAAGGGCTGATGATGCCTGGGCACTTTCTACCGCAGATGCAGCAGCTTGGCTTGATGCGCGATTTGGACTTACAGTTGCTCGAGATAGCAGTCGCAACACTTGGCCGTTGGCGTCAGCAAGGGATCAATCAGTCAATCGCGGTGAATATGACGCCAATCCATTTTGAGCAACCTGGGTTAAAAGGTCGCATTCAGGCGTTACTTGAACAATACCAAGTGCCAACTTCATTGTTAGAGCTCGAAATCACCGAAAATACCGCGATGGGTGATATGGAGCAGGGCCGTAACTTTGTCGCAGAGTTACAGCAAATGGGTATTCGCGTGTCTATCGATGATTTTGGTACTGGTTACTCATCGCTGGGCTACCTTCGTCGGATGCCGATCGATAAGATTAAAATTGATCGCAGCTTTATCATGGATATGGCAGGGAGTGATTCCGACATGATGATCGTTAAAACCATGATTACCCTCGCGCATGGCCTCGGTAAAAGGATCCTGGCTGAAGGGGTTGAAGATGAGAATCAGCTAGGGTTGTTAAAGCGGATGTCATGTGATGCGGTACAAGGCTATTTGATTGCAAAACCCTTGCCTGAGGCTGACGCATTAGAATTCTTGCGGACATTTTCTCCATAGTATTGATTTCACTTAATTAGCTTCTTTTAATCAAGCGAAAAAATACTGAAGTTTTTATCAAATCAAACGCATACACGTCATTTCTTGACTATGCTTTGACTCAAAGTCAGTCTGGGGGTCAGGCATAGGAGTCTGTTTTATGTTGCGTAATTTATCGATAAAGCACCGCTTGTTGGTGAACAGTGCCGTAGTTGGTGCAGCCATGTTGGTGATGCTGATGCTGCTAATTTTTCAAAGCCACCAACTCAAAGACATTGCGCACTTACAAGTTGAAATCGCGCAATTAGATACCGACGTGTTGACGTTAAGACGGCATGAAAAAGATTTTCTAATGCGCTCGGATATGGCGTACGTCGAAAAATACAGCCAGTCGATGCAAAAGCTGCAGCAAGATATCAAGCAACTCAGTGAATCGATGAAAGATCAGGATATCGATACTCAAGCTTTGCAGACTTTTGCCACACAGACATCCGCCTATCAACAACGTTTTGAAGAATTAGTTGCCAAGGCGAATGCAGTGGGCCTGGATCATCAATCTGGCTATTATGGCGCATTACGCAAAGCTGCCCATGAATTGGAAAATAAATTCAAGCAAGTGCAAAACGACAAAGCAATGGTTAGCTTGTTACAACTTCGTCGCGCCGAAAAAGATTTTATGCTGCGTTCCGATCTGAAGTATGTCGCTACTTTTGAACAAGAAATGCTGACCTTCAAGTCATTATTAAGCGCCGACGGACATGATTTAGCACAAGCTGCAGATAGTTATGCGCAGGCGTTTCTTGCGTTAGTGGCTGGTAAGAAAGAAATTGGCTTGCAACAAGATCAGGGTATTACTGCCCAGATGCGTGCGGCTATTCATGAAACCGAGGAAAGCTTAAAGGCTATGTCGAGCGCAGCAAAAATTGCGGTTGATGATGCTGCCGCCAAATCGCAGCTGCTGGCGTTCACGTTGTTTGCTGTTGTGCTGGTGATAGTGTTGGCCTTGGTATTGATGACCAGCCGCAGTATTTTAACCCCGATCCAAAATATCTGTAAAACCATTGGCTTAATTCGAGAAGATAACGATTTCCGTCAACGAGTGGTGCCTGAAGGCAACGATGAAATGACCCGCCTTGCTCATGATTTCAATGGCATGTTGTCAGACTTCCAAGACTTAGTGAAAAGTGTAGCGCAAGCATTGACCATGTTAGACAAAGCAACCGCTGAGCTTGCCCAGTCCACTGCCGACACTAGTCGAGGTATGGGACAACAACAAATGGAAAGTGACATGGTGGCAACCGCTGTTACTGAGATGGGCGCTACCATTGATGAAATCGCAAATAATACCGAGAACACTGCAGATAAAGCGCAAGCAACTAATGTGAATGCCTTACACGGCATGAAAGAAGTTGAGCAGACAGTATTAAGAATTTCCGCATTATCCACTGATCTACAAAAAGCTGCAGTGGTTATGGGCGAACTGGAAAAAGACAGTAGCACCATAGGTTCGGTGTTGGACGTAATTAGAGCCATAGCCGAACAGACCAACCTGTTGGCACTCAATGCTGCGATTGAGGCTGCGCGCGCTGGCGAACAAGGCCGTGGTTTTGCGGTGGTGGCGGAAGAGGTTCGCAACCTGGCACAGCGGACAGCTGACTCAACGCGGCAAATTGAAGTTATCATTGTTGGTCTGCAAAATCGCACCAAAGAGATCGTCAGTTCAATGCAAAGTTGTCGCCAGCAAGGTGAAGCCAGCGTGCAACAAGCTGGAGTCGCCAATAACCTCTTGGCTGCAATCACTAGTGATGTCAGCGGTATCATGGATATGACTACGCAAATAGCCACTGCGATTGAAGAGCAAAGCCATGTGGCCGCTGAAGTGAATAAAAATGTGGTGAAAATTCGGGATATCTCAGAACAGTCGTTAATGATTGCCCGTCACAACGCACAGATCAGCGAAGAGGTTGCCGAACAAGCTGCACAATTACATCAATCGATCGATCGCTTTAAGGCCTAGTGTGGCAGTTTGTTACTGACCAATAAGAGAGCTAGTGACTCAGCAAGAAAAAGCCAGCTAATGCTTAACACCATTCACTTAAGAATGTTTTGAGCGAACGGGATATCGGGTTTTACTAATACGAACGGTCCTATCTTTGGGCCGTTTTCTTTTTTCGGGGAGGATGTATCGTTTGACTCGTTCTCGCATGGC
>JAFLDV010000027.1 GCA_017302255.1 Gammaproteobacteria bacterium
GGCTTTGCCGCGTAGTTTCCAATGCATGCACCAACAGCCGCCACAGGCGCCGTTCTCGCCGAAGAGCAGTTCGAAATCACGCCAGAGCTTTTGGGTGAGGGGGTGAAAGGAGAGGTCGAGGGACATTAGCGATTAGCGATTAGCGATTGGCGATTTACGATTGTTCATCGCCCCTCGACTAAATGATCGTGGTCAATTGTACCTGATGTCCATTCTTTGAATTGGGAGAGGATGACAGCGGCGAAGATCATGATACAGCCGATGATCTGGATGCTGGCGAGGCGTTCATCGAGTAATAGCCAGCCAGAGAGGACAGCAAAGACGGACTCAAGCCCGATGATGAGGGCGGCGTCGGCGGGTGGAGTGTGCTTCTGTGCCCAGATCTGAAGTGTGTAACACAACCCTAATGAAAGGATGGCGGTGTAGCCGATAGCGAAGAGAAAGCTTGGGTCAAAGACTGGCATGGGTTCAATGACCAAGCCCACACAAAGATTGAGCGCGCCGCAAACCAGCAACTGCCCCACCGAGAAAGACATCGACTCAAAGTTGTGGGCGTATTTGCCGAGGATGACGACGTGAACCGCCCAGAATAATGCGCCGATCAGTTCCAATAGATCGCCGAATTGAATTTGGTTGAGCTTGCCGCCGGTGGAAAGTAGAAAGGCGCCCGCCATGGCGAAGACCACGGCGATGATAAAGAGCCAATGCGGCTTTTCGCCCCAGAAGAAGAAAAGGATGAGTGGGATGAGAACCACATATAAGCTGGTGATGAAACCAGCATTGCCTGCGGTGGTGTAGAGCATGCCCGTCTGTTGCAAGGCACTGCCCATAAAGAGGAAGAAGCCTGCAATGAGCATCCATTTTGTTTGGTCGCGGGATACGGAATGCGGATTGGCACTCCGCCCCACGCGCCATGCAAAGGGCAGAACGACGAGCCCTGCTAATAAGTAGCGGACTCCGTTGAAGATGTAGACGCTGCCGACTTGCCCGGCGACGCGTTGGGCTACGAAGGCGGAGCCCCAGATGATGGCGATAAGGAAGAGGGTGAGATCAGCTTTTAGGCGCATGGGGTGGGAGGGGGGAATAGTGAATGGGGAATTGGGAATTGGGAGTAGTGAGTAGTGGGCAGGAGAGGATTGTACTGTATTTCGATATTCGAGATTAGAGATTGGTTGTGTGCGGGGTGAGGTTGGTTGTATAATGGGCAGGGTAAGGGTGGTATGGATATGCCTACCCAGAAAAGTTTTTGTCGGCTGTTATGGAAGATAAAGGGTGTTTGTATATACCCTAGTTAGGCGCTTCGCTGAGAGATTATCGCTGTAATTCGTAGAATAAAATTACCAAAGATTCAACTATGAGTGTTCAACTTCCTATTCCATCATTTGAAGATATTCGAAAACTACTGGGCTTTTGGATTGACCAACAGGACAAATGGTTCTATTTTGAAACTGGCGCACTCCAAACTGGCAAAATTGGAGAGATAGAACGCCCATCTCCGAATATAGCACGGCACGTCTTTCCACGAGACAAAGTAAGCGAAACATTTCAGTATAGCCAATCTCGCATTATTGGAAGGATTTTCAATGTTGTTGAATATCCACCAAGCCTTCTTCTACAAGATGTCACCGTATTTACGGTTCATTTAGAATCGGATTATCAGAAAGGCAATGTGGTAAATGAAGAAAAACGCAATCAATATGGTTTGTTTTTTTCCCAGATTACCTATTATGAGCCAATTGAAAATATTGAGGTCTTTATTAAAGACGACCTTCGTATTAAAAGGTGACAAAACTTTAGAACAGGTAACGCAAACCGTTCGGCTGCCAAGTGGTAAAAGAATTTGTATAACATAATTGTACAAAGGAGGCACAGATGCCAAAAACGATAACCGTCCTTCGTATTTTTGTTGCTTCTCCATCTGATCTGGGTGAAGAGCGAAAGTTGCTTGAGGGAGTTGTCCAAGAGTTGAATCTCACTTGGCCCCAACAGTTGGGCATTTCTTTGGAGCTGATTAAGTGGGAAACTCATTCGTTTCCAAGTGCCGGCACTGATCCACAAGACGTTATTAATCATCAGCTTCCTCAGGACTACGATATTCTGCTCTTGATGCTATGGTCTCGGATCGGTACTCCAACGCCACGGTCACAATCCGGCACCCTTGAGGAATTCGAAAGCGCATATGGGCGATGGCGGAGTGATCCGAAACTGGTTCGTTTGATGATTTACTTTAAGACTACTCCTATATCACCGGATGATATTGATCCAGATCAACTACGGCTGTTGAAGGAATTCCGAAAATCCCTTAGTGATAGAGGCATTCTATATTCCACATTCACCGGAGGGGAAGAATACGCTCAGCTACTTCGAATCCACCTAAGCAAACAAGTTCAAGATTTCTTAAAAGAGAACAATTTGACAGGGACGCCTCTCACTGTTCCGGTTGAAACAACAACGACATTGCCATCATTCGAAGAAAGCCATGATGAAATCTCAGAGGATGAAGGTTTCTTGGACCTTATCGAGACAACGGTAACTACATCGCAAAAAGTCATAGAGGTCACGAATCATATTGGAGAGGCTCTTGAACAACTGAATACAGGCACGAATAAAAGCACTCTAGACATGCAATCAATTACTGGGGATGACAAAGCGAAATTTTCGGCATATAAACGTATCGCGAATAAACAAGCTGAGAATATGTCTGACTTCGTCGCACGTATGCAACCAGAAATACCAATTTTCAGAGATGCTCTCTCGAAGTCATTGGATGCCTATGGACGTACGATGGTTCTATTACCAGAATTTGGTATCAACCCAGAGAGCCGCACACAATTAGAGAATGCATTGTCTGCTGCCAGCACCCTTAGAAATGTGATGGTTTCATCTAAGGAAAGCATGGAAAGATTCCGATCAATTACCGCGGGACTACCTAGAATTACCACTCAATTCAATCGCGCTAAACGCGATCTTTTACATGTTCTAGACATCTTGCTTACGACTTACGATCGCGGATTAAATTTGCTTGGAGAAATCGAATTTACTGGTAAAAGCATTCTTGAGTCCTGGCAATCTGATGCAACTCCTCCAAGCAATGAGCATGAAAATGAAAATTAGCAGCCTAACACAGCGTGCAGCAACTGTCTTGAAAGTCAAGAGAACCTGATCTCTTCTGTCCTTCGGACATCTTCCCCTAAAGGGGAAGACTCAGCTTTAGAAGTTTTCTGCTTCCGGGCAGAGTCCGCACCTTAGCTTTTTTTCTGGCTGGACGGCTTCGCCGTCCCCGCCCCAGCGCAGGTAACGCAAACCGTTGGGCAACCCCGTGCAAAATATAAAATACCATTGTTGATGGATAATTTCAGATAATAGACTTTCGAGAAGAAAGATTATGAAAAAAGACCTTTGGGTATTTCTTGCAATATGCGTCCCAGGAATTATCTCAAGAATTTTAATAACAATGGCATGGAATAATTGGTTACTCGATGAAAGATGGTTGACAGAATATTTTAATTACACACAGTTATTAGGTAATTTGACAGCTTTTATGCTAGGGCTTTTCATGATTGTGAAAACTGGTTTCTTTACAAAAATACTCGCAAGATTCAAGTTAATTCAAGAGGATACCGAAACAACTCGCGCTATTGTGGTTTTGCGCATCATAGGTTTGATGTATTCAATAGCCTCTTTAATATCTTCTCGCTATTTTATAAATGAAATATTTTAGACAGTGTAAGTTTATTGTTTGTAGACATTTTTTCAGATAAATCTATTTCCAACTCTAGCCAAAAACTGAGTTGCAAGTAAAATCGTAGTTCGTTGGCGTTGTCGTCTTTTTTGGGCAAGGTTCTGGTAAGCAGGCAGGTTGCCCAACAAAGCGTGCAGCAACTGTCTTGAAAGTCAAGAGAACCTGACCTCTTCTGTCCTTTGGACATCTTCCCCTAAAGGGGAAGACTTAGCTTTAGCCTTTTTCTGGCTCGACTGCTTCGCCCGGTCCACGAGAGAGGGCGGGGTTAGGTACGCTGGATGGATAGGCATTTGCTATCAATTGGCAAAAATAAATTCAAAAACAATCAACAAGGTAGGATATAGGAAAATTGGGAGCTAGTAAACATGATTGAGGCAAAAAAAACAAAAATAAGTAATATCCCTTCAATCATTCTTGTAGGGATATTATTTGTTTCAATCATAAGTTTTATATTGGCATACTTTAAAGTATTTTTTTCGCCAAACCTTCCAGTTTCGCCAATTAGCCTATATTGGGTTATATGGACTCCAGTTGTTTTTTTAACAATAACCTACGCCTTTTTATCCATAAAAAGAAATCTTATTTTAGCTTCCATATTGATCGGTGTTATTTTTTGTGCAGCAATTTCCACCCTCATGCTAATAGGACCAGTAATAAACCTGATTACCGAAGTTGATTGCTATGATATTAAGAAGTCTACATTTACCGTACAATATTATTGTACCTGTACCAGTGCGACCATTGAGTCTCAAGAGAAATACGCTTGCGAGTTTAATGGCTTAAAGATTATTCCATTTGTTCAAAAGCAATAAACGATGGCTAAAAATTACTTATCCTTATCAAAACCGCATCCCAACACACATGTAGCTTCTGTCCTACCCCCTAACAGAGATGCGGCGGACATCTCACCGCTTCGGATACACGTCCGCTGGGTAGTTCATTAGTAAAAATTTCAGAAAGTAAGGATAATCATCGCATGGCTACAATAACGCAACGTCCCTTTTCAACGGAGCAAGATAAATATCAAATGTCTGCTCTGGCTCGTCAATGTTCAGAAAACAATCTCCATGTCGTAGACTTGCCTTATCGGTTTAGTTCATGGGCATTCGATCATCCCGAAAATGTCAATTTGTGGTTTGATGAAAATCAACAACTTGTCGCTTGGGCGGTGCTTCAATCGCCTTTCTGGACAATTGATTATGTATGCCATCCTGAACACGAATCGCATCTGCATCGAGAAATCCTTGCATGGGCAGACCAACGCGCTCAAAGCGTACAGAATACGCCTTATGCTCGTTCGGCATGGTTTGTCATGGCATTCTCTGGGCAAAATGACCGAATCCGCGATTTGCAAGACGCAGGCTTCAAATGTCAATCGGATGTTGGCGAAGATTCCTGGTCAAAGGTGCTGATGCGCCGTTCGTCTCAAACGCCTGTAAAGGTGTACAAGCCTCGTTCAGCAGGCTTTACCGTCCGCGCATTGGCAGGAGAAAAAGAAGTACAGAAGTATGTTGACCTTCACCAATCTGTTTTTGAAAGTAAAAATATGACCCTCGATTGGCGAATGCGCACCCTTCAACACCCAGATTACACGCCCGAGTTGGATATTGTTGTCGAATCGTCTACAGGAGATTTGGCTGCCTTTTGTATTTGTTGGCTTGATAAAAATTCAATGACAGGGCACGTTGAGCCATTGGGCATAACTGTCATCTAAAACCAATAATTCAATAGCCGGGGAAGTCGCAGATTTTCGAGAATTATATTCTGCGAACGCTTGTTTGGCTCCATCACGGTAGCTCAAGCCCAACTGTTTCGCTGGACCAGTAAGTGGTGCTGACATGCCTAAGCGCACAGGTTTAAGCTGTTCGGCCAAAATGCTAAAGCAAGCGAAAAACAACGCTAAGCAAATGGACATATTAGTTAAATGCAAATTGGCGCTCCAAGCAGAGTTAACCTCAAAAGCATAGCAGAAAATAGTTGAATAACCTTGATAAAAATCAGGGTTTGTAGTGTTTATCGAAACAAAACTTCAAGCTCAGCGCCAGAGTAATGCCTTAAGATGGATTCAAATTCTGCGATAGGCTGACCTTGCCATAACAGAGCAATCATAGGCTCAATTAACGGATGGTCGATACTCGCAAAATGGAGGTTAAGCCACATCTGCAGCAATGTTAAGACGGGCTCAACTTTGTATTGCCGTATGCTATGACAAAGCACCATCCTTTGGTGAGCACTAAGCTGCTGTTTTGGCGCATCAACCCACAGCCGTAAGATCTCCGGAGATAATTTTTGTTGAGCTTTGTTCCTGAATTGACCTGGTAAAGTTTGCCAATATAACTGTCGACGAAAATCATCGGTAAGGCCAGAAGCGCATGCTTGCAAAGAGTCTTGAAGCGGTTTCACCATTAATACCGACGGAGCGTTGCTGGCTTGCTCAAGTTTATGACTTAAGCGAATGGGCGAAAATCCAGATCGTTGCCAGAAAGTAGCTAGCTCAATGCTTGCACCAAAACTAGTACCGAGAATCTGAATTTGTTGAGTTATCAAATCCAGAGTTAGGTGTTCTAAAAGTGTTTCGCCTAAACCACGACGCTGGACTAACGGGTGTACGACAATCCTCTGAATTCTCGCAAGTTTCTTTGAAGCCAATTCAGGAGCTTGCAGATGAAAAGCGAGACTTTGCGCCAACAAGTGACCCTGTACCCGCCGTTCTCCCTTGGCAATTTGTTGGCTCAAAGTGCAATCCAATTCCCCTTCGATACCAATCAAGGCAACCCCAAGCACAACGCCAGAACTTTGGATAAGCGTCAACTGCAAACTCGTATCGTCACAGAGCGCCCATAAATCCCGTAACGAAGTCTGATAGTGGGCAAGGCTAAGCAGTGCGAACACTTGGCGGAGCAATCTGGGCTCGGCGATTAAATCGGGGATCGCAACTCGCATACATTCGACAGTAAGCGCCGGTTGCGCTGCGACGTCGGCGACAGTTTGCCAAAGTTGCTCAGTGTCACAATCAAGTAAAAAAGCAGAAAAAATAAGCTGTTCGAGTGGGTCGTTGGCTGCATACCGAATTGGTTGCGACAAATGCAATTTCTTCCAACCTGGGCAGTTTTTATTTAGATATTGCTGAAACCGCACCGTGAAACCACGCCCAGTACCTTCGTAGCCATGTTCAGTGCTAGCAAACACAATGCGACTGTAATGTGCTGTAAGCTGCTCCAAATGTGGGATTGGTACACCGGCAGCTTCATCAATTAGCAATAAATCCAGCTCCGGTCGTTCGCTGAGTAGTCTATCAACCGGTATAAATGCCAGTTGTTTATCTGGGGCTAACAACGCAAATTGTTGTTGGGCAACAATGGCTGCATCGGGATGTGGCGCGCAAATAACAATACGCTCACGGCCCGAGAGCGCTAACTGAGCTGCTGCAATTCCTAAAGCTGCGGATTTTCCGCGACCGCGATGCGCCGTCAATACCAAAGGGCGACGCCGATGGCCGGTCACCACATGAATAATGGCGGCGACTGCCGATGCTTGTTCGTTGCTCGCATAAGGCGTTGCAGGCTGTCCCTCTGCCAGCTCGGTCCCTGTATCGCTAGCTAACTTGGCCGCAGTTTCGGTGGTTATTTGTTGCGGAGTCTGCCGGATTTCGCCAAATACACCATCGTGACGCCACTGTAGCGCCTGTTGGAATTGAGGTGCTAATAACTTGGCAAAAGGACTCGCCGCCGGCTGCTGTGGAAAGGTTAACAAGCGCTTTGCCGCGGCATTTGGCGCTGCCAGCCACGAATCAAGAGCAGGACTTATTAACAACCATAAGCCGCCAGCCTTTAGTGTGCCGCTCGCAGCTGCGACTAATTCCCAATCGACTGGTGAAAAGGTATTGATAAGCAACACCTCAGCTTCGTGACCCAACACCGCAGTACGTGCAGGGCCTTTGATGCTTTGTACAGGCCATGGCAAGTTAAATGGCTCTACATCGCCAATACATAAAATTCTTGGAAAGCGAGGATTCTGTTGTCCGCCTAGTTGCGGCGAGTCGTCTTGGCAATAATCGACAATAGCCGAATGCAACGCTTCGCGCACAAAACTAAACTCACCCTGCAGCCAAAGCGGCAGACGCCAGCGCTGTGTTTGACACAGTTGCCGGGCCTGACGAATGGCTTGAGGTAAATTCATGACTTTAAACTGCAGTTAAGCGCGCATAAGCAGTGACCAACCATTTTGAACCCAGTAGGTCGAAGTTGATTTGGATCCGCGATTGATTGCCCGTGCCTTCATAGTTCAGCACCGTGCCTTCGCCGAACTTATCGTGCAGCACGCGTTGGCCAAGTTTAAATCCGGTATTTTCAAAAGCGCTATGACTGGCCGCATTGCCAAAACGATTGAATTGCGTTGGTCGACTCACCGTAGTGGTTAAGCGGATTTCTTCCACATATTCGGCCGGAATTTCTCGCAAAAACCGTGATGGCTTGTTGTATTGTTCCTGACCATACAACCGGCGACTTTCGGCGTGGCATAAATACAATTTCTGCATTGCACGCGTCATACCGACATAACACAAACGGCGCTCTTCTTCTAAGCGTGTAGGATCATCGCCGCTTTGTTGGCTTGGGAACATTCCTTCTTCTAGGCCACATATAAACACCAGCGGGAATTCCAAACCTTTTGCGGTATGCAACGTCATTAGTTGCACTGCGTCGGAATGTTCTTCAGCTTGATATTCACCGGCTTCCAAAGCTGCTTGTGATAAGAAAGCGGTAAGCGCGGTCATCTCTTCCGAGTTCACATAATTTTGGTTGGCACAGGCGTTAACCAACTCATTTAAGTTTTCAATGCGTGTTTGAGCTTTTTCGCCTTTTTCGGCTGAATACATCGCGTGCAAACCCGATTGGTGGATCACATGGTCGGCTTGCTCGTCTAACGACAAATCGCGGATCTCATCATCTAAGCGATTGATTAAATCCATGAAGGCTTTGATTGCATTGGCGGCGCGACCAGTGAACTGATTGAGATGCAGCATCGTCTGCAAACTGGCCCACAAAGTTTGCTGCTCCGCTTTGGCGTGTTCACGGACTTTATCCAAACTGCTATCACCAATACCGCGTGTTGGCGTGTTGATGATCCGCTCTAAAGCTGCATCATCTTGGCGATTATTGATAAGACGCATATAGGCTAACGCGTCTTTAATTTCCTGACGTTCATAGAAACGCAGGCCGCCATAAATGCGATAGTTAATGCCGTCTTGGATAAGCGCTTCTTCCAATACCCGCGATTGCGCGTTGTTACGATAAAGCACTGCGGCTTCGACCAACTTGCCACCTTGGCGACGCCATTCGCGGATCCGGCTGACAATAAACCGCGCTTCATCGAGTTCATTAAAGGCGCTATAGAGAGATATTGGTTCGCCATCGTCGCCGTCTGTCCACAAGTCTTTGCCCAAGCGGCTCTGGTTGTGGGTGATCACCGCATTGGCGGCTTTTAAAATTGTGCCGGTGGAGCGGTAATTTTGCTCAAGGCGAATAGTGACAGGCTCAGGGAAGTCTTTTAAGAAGGTTTGGATATTCTCGACTTTCGCGCCGCGCCAGCCATAAATCGATTGGTCGTCGTCACCGACAATCATGACCCGCGCGTGATTGCCTGCTAACAAACGTAACCACTGATATTGAATGGCGTTGGTGTCTTGGAACTCATCGACCAGTATTTGCCGAAAACGTTGTTGGTAGTGGCCGCGAATGTCACTGTTGTGTTTCAGTAATTCAAAGCTGCGTAATAAGATTTCGGCGAAATCGACTAAACCCGCGCGGTCACACATATCTTGGTAAGCGGCGTAAATCTTGATTAGGGTTTCTTGGTTAAAATCACCGCCATGACTCATCATGCCGGGTCTTTGCCCTTCATCTTTGCAGCCATTGATAAACCATTGCACTTGCTTTGGCGCCCAATGTTTTTCGTCTAAATTCAGCGCCTTTAACACCCGTCGTACTAAACGGTATTGGTCATCCGAATCGATAATTTGGAAACCCTGCGGCAAGCCGGCTTCTTGATAATGCGCACGCAGCATCCGATGGGATAAGCCGTGGAAAGTCCCCATCCACAGATTGTTCAGGCTAACTCCGACGGTATGCTCAATACGGGCGCGCATTTCTTGCGACGCTTTGTTGGTAAAGGTTACGGCAAGCAAACTATAAGGGGCTACTCGCTCAACTTGCATCAACCAGGCAAGGCGATGCACTAGCACGCGAGTTTTGCCCGAGCCTGCGCCCGCTAAAATCAGCATATGTTGGCTTGGCGCAGCAACGGCATCGCGTTGTTTATCGTTCAAACCGTCTAGTAATAGAGATACGTCCATCTACAAAACTCATGGATAAATTTACAGTCAGTATACCATAGCCTTGTCAGAACGGCAGTGCCGCTATCGGCTCTGCGCTGGCAGTTGCAGCAATTGGTCAAGCTCACTGATCGCCAGATGCGGCAGTACGCGCAGACGAACAGTCGGGCGACAAAATTTATCCATCCAAGCCGTCTGACAACCAGCATTTAGCGCACCCACAATATCTGACTCTGGGTGATCGCCGATGTGCAACACTTGGTTAGTCGTGAGATCAAGCCGACTGGCGGCTTTTTCAAACATGTCAGGAAATGGTTTCATCCGCCCATCAGGGCCAGCACGCAGGCTTAAGGCAAATAAATCGGCGATGCCCATTTTCGCCAAATTGGCGTTGCCGTTAGTAATGGCAATCAACGGGAACCTCGCCGCAAGTTGCTGTAAGATTGGTCGAACCTCAGGGGCAAGCTGAACATTGGTTCGCGCATCGAGAAAAGCATCCATTGCGTATTGCGCAATATCCATAGCCGCACAGTTTGAAATACCCGCCGCAGTTAAACCTTGCTCCAACGCAGTTAAGCGCCACTGACTGACATCGTGGCGGATCTCTGGATTTTGCTCAGCGAGTTGCCAGCGCAACTGATGCCAATATTGCGGAGTGTTATCAACAAAATCAGGAAGTTGACGAGCAATCGCCTGTTGCATGGCCAATTCGGCCCGCGCGATAACTTCAGGGTTTGCATACAGAGTGTCATCTAAATCAAACGACAAAGCGCGAATAGGTGCGAGATTTTTGTAAATGCGCATTGGCGAATTTCCTGCGTAATTTGTTGTTTAGTTGTGTGCTTAGTTGTCTGCTTAGTTGTCTGCTTAAAAAGCGCCGATATTTAGCTGCGTCGAGCTAAGTAATACTGCTGAAATGACTACTTCGATCTGTCCACATCGTCATTGTCACGACTGCTTCTTCGCTCGCGGATGCGCCGCATCATAAACCTTGGCCAGATGTTGGAAATCAAGGTGGGTGTAGACTTGGGTGGTACTTAGGTTGGCGTGACCAAGCATTTCTTGCACTGCGCGTAGGTCGCCGCTGGACTCCAACACATGACTGGCAAAAGAGTGGCGCAGCATGTGTGGATGCACTTGCTGATCTAGGCCTTGGCGTTGCCCCCACAAGGCGACTCGTTGGCGGACATGTCGCGCAGAAATCCGAGTTTTTTGGCGGCTGAGAAATAACGCATTGGCATCTGCAGCGACATACGCCGGTCGCACCGCGAGCCAGCGCTGTATCGCTTGGGCCGCCAGTTTCCCCACAGGCAAAATGCGTTCTTTATTGCCTTTACCACGCACGCGAATGAGTCGCTCACTCCAGTCGATATCAGCGAGATTAGCGTTCACCAACTCTTCAAGTCGCAGTCCCGATGAATAAAATAGCTCCATGATGGCTTGGTCGCGGGTGGCTAAATCATCCTCCGCTGAATCCAAATCCAGCAAACGCGACATTTCATCAACGTCGAGATTTTTGGGGAGTAACTTGTTGATTTTCGGCACCTTAATCAAGGCCGCAGGGTTGTCATCAACTAACTGCTGTTGCAACAAATAGCGATACAAGCTGCGCAACGCGGCAACCCGCAGGGCGAGACTGCGCGGTTTTAAGCTAGCTCGGCAAGACAGAATATGTTGTTGCAGTTGCGTGGCAGTTATCGCACCCCAGCCAGCACAATCTGCGGGTAGCTGATTGATCACTGCACAGAGTTGCAGCTGATAAGTTTCAAGGGTTTTCGCACTGTAAGCCCGCTCATAGCGGAGATATTGCAGAAATTGCTCCAGCCAAGGCCGGAATTGTTCAGGCGCTGGGCTGGTCATAACGGGTTAAAACCACAGCCAACAGTTTGGCAATATGGTCGATAAATATGGTGTCCATGCTCGGCTGGAAGTGATCATCAAGTTCCGAACCAAATGCCAAAAGCGCTAGTGGTTTTTCGACTTCGCTAATGAGTAACAGCGCAACCGAGTGGATGCTGCTGGGAAACAAGGTGGCCATTTCTTCTTTGTTCAATCGGCCAAAATACACTTGTCGACCTTGCATCCGATTTTCCAGCATCAGCTGTAAGCCACTAAAATGTTCACCCATGGATTCATTGCTGAATTCAAGTAAGGTGCAGGCATGCACTTGTGGCATCTTGTTGGCAAATGCACTCAAAGCCAAGCGAATGTCAGTTTTTTGCTGGGCGCTGGCGATATCTAAGTGCAGTTGATTGAGGGCAAAAAAGATATGCTCATTTTGCCTAGCAATCGACATCAACCGAGTAATGTCTTCTTCCAAACCGCGCACTCGCTCCCTTTGCATTTCCATTTGCCGTTCAACCAGAGAAACCGCGCCCCGTTGCGCATGCGGTAAGCGCAAGCGCGACAGCAGTTCAGGATGCTGTTGGAAAAATGCTGGGTGTTCCAGTAGGTATTGATAAACCATCTGGTCTTCGAGATAAATGCGATCAGGCTCAAAAACGTCGGTCATAACATCAATTGTCCATCGTAGACGTGCTCTGCAGGTCCAGTCATTTTGACCGGTTGCCCTGGGCCATTCCAACGGATTTGCAAACTGCCTCCGGGTAAATCCACCCGAACTTGTTGCTGCAAACTTTTCTGCAATTGGCCGACCACTGCTGCTGCGCAAGCGCCAGTACCGCAGGCTAAAGTTTCACCTGCGCCGCGCTCCCACACCCGTAACTTAATATGGGTTGGACTTAACACTTGCATAAACCCGATGTTCGCGCGCTCAGGGAAGCGCTCATGATTTTCAAAAATCGGCCCCCAATTGAGGACTGGCGCAGTATCGACATCATCGACTGTGATCACTGCATGCGGATTGCCCATCGACACGACACCACATAACGTGGTTGCATTGTCGCCATGCAGAATGTAATTCACTTCTTGTTTTTGCGCTTTGAACGGTACTCGAGCAGGTTCAAATTGCGGAATACCCATATTCACGGTGACTTGGCCGTCGGGTTCGACATACAACACAATTTTACCGGATTTGGTGCTGACCGCGATTTTGTATTTGTTGGTTAAGCCTTTATTGCGGACGAACTTAGCAAAACAACGAGCGCCATTGCCGCATTGCTCCACTTCAGAACCATCGGCATTAAAAATGCGGTAGTGAAAATCCAAATCGGGATCATATGGCGGTTCGACCATCAGCAATTGGTCAAAGCCAACCCCAAAGTTGCGGTCGGCTAATTGGCGGATTTGTTCTTTGGTTAAGAACACGTTTTGACTCACAGCGTCGATCACCATGAAGTCATTGCCCAATCCGTGCATTTTAGAAAACTGTAATAACATGCCAACCTTTAATTCTGTTGATGGTCAGGCTGGGAGCAACTGCTCGCCTTGCCATAAATCCTGCCATTGTTCACGCTGGCGCACCAGATGCACAGTATCACCGTCTACCAGCACTTCGGCAGCGCGGCGACGACTGTTGTAGTTTGAACTCATGGTAAAACCATAAGCACCAGCCGAGCGTACCACTAGCAGATCGTCGACCTCAATGGCTAGTTGCCGGTCTTTACCGAGAAAATCGCCAGTTTCACAAACAGGGCCGACAACATCATAAGTTTGCGCGCTCAATGCCGGTTTCAACTGTGCCGGAATAATATTCATCCAAGCGGAGTAAAGCGCTGGTCGAATTAAATCGTTCATCGCCGCATCGACAATGGCAAAATTCTTTTCTTGACCAGGTTTTAAGTATTCCACTTTGGTCAGCAACACACCGGCGTTTGCCATAATGGCGCGACCTGGTTCAAACAATAAGGTTAAGTGTGGATAGGCTTTTAAGCGTTTGACCACTTCAGCCGCGTATTCTTGTGGATGCGGTGGGGTTTCATCCAAATACGTCACACCAAGGCCACCGCCAATATCGATATGGGATAGTTGGATACCGAGCGTAGTTAATTTATCGATGAGCGCCAATAATTTATCTAAAGCATCGAGGAACGGCTGAGTTTGCGTCAGTTGTGAGCCAATATGACAGTCGACACCAACTACTTTTAAATGTGATGAAGCCGCCGCTTGTTGATACATAGCAACAGCATCATTGATATCAATACCAAACTTGTTGGCTTTGAGCCCGGTCGAAATGTACGGATGAGTTTGGGCATCAATATCAGGGTTAACCCGAATTGAAATTGGCGCAACTTTACCAAGTCGTTCGGCAACTTCTTGAATTCTTGAAAGTTCAGGAATTGATTCAACGTTAAAACACTTAATACCGGTGTTTAAAGCAAATTCAATTTCAGCTTCGCTTTTGCCTACGCCAGAAAACACCACTTTGGCTGGATTACCGCCTGCTTGTAACACACGGCGTAATTCACCTTCAGAAACGATATCAAAACCACTGCCAAGACGCGCCAATAGATTCAATAAGGCGATGTTGCTATTGGCTTTCACCGCATAACATACCAAATGTGGGTGATCGCCAGCTGCTTGCTCAAAGGCCTGATAATGGCGCTCAATGGTCGCCCGTGAATAGACATAAGTTGGCGTGCCAAATTGCTCGGCGATGGCGCTAAGTGCCACTTTTTCGGCAAACAGTTGCTGCCCCTGATACTGAAAATGATCCACCTGAGTTACCCTTGCGTTTCTGTTGTTGCTGGAGTGATAGGTTCGGCCTGAACAGGGGCCGATTGCTGGGTCGCTTTAGGTTCTTTTGGCAAGGTCAATGGACCTTTTTGGCCGCAACCAACCAGCATTAATAAACTGAGAACCATTAGTGAACCCACAGCGCGACGCACAGCTTTCATTTTTTTTGATTTCTTTAATTGTTGATGGCTCTATAATCGCATCCTTAGCGGCAAAAGCAAACAGGTGAAGCAGATGAATGACGTAGAATATGACGAGTTAACCGACGCGGTTCTGCTCGCGGTTGAGGAAGCCATTGAGCGCTTGGATCTGGACTTAGATTTTGAAAGCAACGGTGGCTTGTTAAGTATCAGTTTTCCCGATAAGAGCAAAATCATCATTAATAAACAACCGCCTCTGCAGCAATTGTGGGTGGCAACGAAATTCAACGGTCACCATTTTGAGTGGCAAAATGGTCAGTGGATTGATAATCGCTCAGGCACTGAGTTTTGGCAGTTGATTTCAACGGCAGTGACTAAACAGGCCGGTGTAGCAGTCAATTTGGAGATTAAAGGTTGATGGCTGATTTACCTTTTGTCGATGTCCCTGCCGCTGGCGGTACCCAAGCTGCGGTCATTTGGTTACATGGTTTAGGCGACTCAGGCCATGGTTTTTCGCCAATTGTCCCGGAATTGAGTTTACCGACAGGGCACGGCATTCGTTTTTTGTTTCCGCACGCGCCGCAACAGCCGGTCACCATCAACGGCGGCATGGTAATGCGTGCTTGGTATGACATTAAAACCTTAGATTTTAATGCGGTTGATGGCAGTCGTGCGGACGAAGCCGGTGTGCGTCAATCGGCTGCAGCTGTCCAGCAGTTGCTGGATAAAGTCATTGCCTCTGGTGTGCCATCCGAACGGATTGTGCTGGCTGGCTTTAGCCAAGGTGGTGTAATTGCGCTGCACTTGCTGCCGCGGTTACCGTATAAAATTGCTGGGGTTATGGCGCTTTCAACTTACATGGCAGTGCCTGAATCGCTGAAAACTGAAATGAACTCGGTAAATAAGGCGACTCCAGTATTGGTCGCGCATGGGTTGATTGATGAAGTCGTGCCAGTTGATGCTGGTAAGGCCGCATTTAACAGCTTAAAATATGCGGGATTTCAGGTGAAATGGTTTGAATATCGAATGGGCCATTCGGTATGCGCGCAAGAAGTTGATGATTTGAGTCGGTTTATCCAAACGCAACTGCTGAAAAAGCCTGACTAGCCAACTTCGTTCCCATTTTTGTTAGGATTGTGATTAGTGTCAGAGTCGACCGCAAAGCTAAAGGTCACTGTGAAGTTGCATCAGCAACCGCTCACGGATCTACCAGAGCTAAGTCCGCCGCCGCCAGCGCCGTTATCGGCCTTGCGGCTAGCGGTTGCTGTGCTGGTGATTTTGCTGGCGGCTTATGGTGGCCGCTGGCTTTACCAGCAATGGCCGCACGATGATATCGATTATGCGGCTTATGCTGCGCCACAAGATGAACCTGTAACTAATGCTGACGCTCAGCCTAGGGTCACGGCCTCGGTCGAACCGCCAACGCAGCTGTCGTCGCCAGCAAGCAACCCCAACAGCCAAAGTGTTGAGAGCGAACTGCCGACAAGTAACGATGCGAAAGCGCAACTTGCTGCCGAGCAGGGCGAACAACCGTCAAAGCCTCAAGAGAAGGTCGCAGAGCAACCTGCGGTTCAACCATTGAATCAAACCTCGGCATCGCAAGCTTCTGTGATAAGTCAGGTCAAGAACCCAGCGCTTCCCACAGGCTTTCGTCGCATTGTGTTAACGGCCCAAATGGAACGCCTAGAGCCTGGCGCTGCTGTTGCCGAACCTGTGCCTTTTGCCAGCGTCAAACGGGTGTATTTATTCACTGAAATTGAAGGTTTTGCTGGGCAACATTTACGTCATCGTTGGTATTGGAATAATCAGTTCCAATATGAAGCGCGATTAACCGTCGAAGATTCACCTTGGCGGACCTACAGTGAAAAATGGTTATTAGATGACCAACGTGGCGTCTGGCGCGTTGAGATTGTTGATCAGGCGCAAAATGTCCTGTATCAACACGACTTTACTTATCAATAGCGGTTATAATACCGTCACTTTCTGAGCCGGTACTTGCCGGCGCTGGCATTTTGCGGATTTCTTTATGACACACTCAGTAGCAACACCTTCCCGCGTGCGGATCGCCACTCGTAAAAGCGCATTGGCGCTATGGCAGGCGGAATTCGTTAAAGCCCAACTCGAACACTTCCACCCAGGGATTGTGGTCGAACTGGTGCCGATGTCGACGCAAGGCGATAAAATTCTAGATACTCCGTTGGCGAAAATTGGTGGCAAAGGCCTTTTCGTTAAAGAGTTAGAAACTGCCATGTTGGAAGACCGCGCGGATATCGCGGTACACAGCATGAAAGACGTGCCAGTGGAGTTTCCTGAAGGTTTGATGCTATCGACCATCTGTAAACGTGAAGATCCCCGAGATGCTTTTGTCTCGCATCGTTATGCGAACTTAGCTGAACTGCCTGCGGGCGCCATCGTTGGCACTTCTAGTTTGCGCCGGCAGTGCCAAATCAAGGCAGTGCGGCCAGATCTGCAAATTCGTGATTTACGCGGGAACGTTAATACGCGTTTAGCCAAATTAGATGCAGGCGAATTTGACGCCATTATTCTGGCGGCAGCAGGCTTAATTCGGTTAGGTTTTGTCGAGCGCATTCGGGATTACATCAGTGTTGAGCAAAGTCTACCGGCCAATGGCCAAGGTGCTGTTGGCATTGAATGCCGCAGCGCTGATGTCGCCATCCAAGCCTTGTTAGCTCCGCTTGAACATGCCCAAACTCGCAGTGCGGTGTTAGCCGAGCGCGCTATGAACCGTGCTTTACAAGGCGGTTGCCAAGTACCAATTGGTGCTTTTGCCGAGCTTGAAGGTGAGCAACTTTGGTTGCGTGGCTTAGTCGGTCAATTAGATGGTCGCGAGATCCTGCGCGCCGAGGTTCGCGGTCATAGTGCTGATGCTGAAGCACTCGGCCAGCAACTGGCTGCGGCATTATTAGCGCAAGGTGCTGGCGCAATTTTGGCTGCGGTCTATCAGGATGCGTAAGGCATGAGCGGGCAAATGCCGCCATTTTCGGTGTTGATCACGCGTCCGGCTGGGCGCGCAGATTCGCTATTGGCAGGGCTCGACCAACAAGAAATTCCTTATATCTACCAGCCGTTAATTACCACGCAGCAAGTCAGTATTAAAAGTAAAGACCAGCAGCAGTTGCGTGATGCGGATTTGGTTATTTTTGTCAGTGTCTCTGCGGTCACTTGTCTTGAAAATCAAATGGATTTATCGACACTGACCCAACCATTGCTTGCCGTCGGTTTGACCACAGCATCAGCGTTAGAGCGCGCTTGTCATCGGGCCGTAACTGCGCCAACCGACCAGCGCAGCGAAGGCTTGTTGGCATTACCAGAATTGGCGGATGTGGCTGGTAAAAAAATAGTCATTGTTCGGGGCAATGCTGGTCGAGAATTGATCAAAACTGGCTTGTTAGCGCGTGAGGCGAAAGTCAGTTATGTGCAGAGTTACCGACGTGTGCCGTTGCCACTGGACGGTCAGCGGCTTGCCGATTTGTGGCATCAGCAGCAAATTCAATGTATCGTAGTAACTAGTAATGAAATTTTATCCCTGCTGTTTCAGTCGTTACCTGAGTCGTGTCATCCATGGCTTCGGCAACGGCAGTGGGTCTTAATCAGTTCTCGTATGCTGGAAACCGCGCTTGGTTATGGCATTCCTGCCAGTCAAATCCAGCAAGCTGCGAGCGCTAATGATGCGGCGCTGCTTGAGAGCATTAGCCAGTTAAGAAGGAAATTCCATGAGTGAACAACTTGCAGCGACAACGCCAGTGGCGGCGCTGACAGCCGAGGCTGTGACCAGTAAAACGGTGGCGGCACCTGCTCGCGCAAGCAAAAGCGGTTTAGTGATTGGCAGCATTGCGTTGTTGCTATCGATTGCTGCAGCCGGTGCTGCTGGTTGGTCATTGTACGTGTTGCAACCGCAATTGCAGGCATTGCAGAGCACGCAACAACATATGGTGAGTGAACAACAAAGCCAAGTTTCATTCTTTCAAAATAAACAAGAAGAACTGCAGCAGGATATGCAGCAGCAGCTGGTCAATGTGGTCGCGGATTGGACGAATAAACAGCAAGAAGCTTCGGCAAAAACCGAACAAGAGCTGCAAAAGCTGCAAACTCAGTTAGCGCAGCAGTCTGGCAACGTGAAAGGGTGGCAGTTGCTGGAAATTGATTATTTCTTGCGGCTGTCCGAGCAAAAACTATTTTTAGAACAGAATATTAGCGGTGTGCATCAGGTTCTAGATTTAGCTGAGCAGCGTTTAAAGCAATTAAACGATGCCAGTTTGATGGCAGTGCGAGAAGCCATTAGCCAAGATAAGCGGATGCTCGATGAGCTCAATGCTCCAGATTTAAATCAGCTGCATCTGACCTTGTCGAATTTACGTCAGCAGAGTTTGACGCTGCCGCTTCGCCAATCGGCAAAAGCTTTCAGCGAAGAAACGGACGAGGAAATTTCTGAAGATACGGCCGATTGGCAAGAAAACTTAAGCCGCTCTTGGTCGAAGTTCTGGCGCAATTTAGTGCATGTGCGCGCTAGTTTGCCAGAAGATGGCTTGAGCCTGACCGCAGAACAACAAGTGAGCGTGCGTAATACGCTGACGCAGCAACTGTTGCTGGCGGAACTGGCGGCGATGCAACATAACCAAGCAGTGTATGCGGCAGCGATTCAACAAAGTGCTGACAGTTTACAACGTTATTTCGCTGCAACCGAACCTATGGTGCAAGCCATGGCGGATGAATTAGTCACGCTTTCGGCCATGCAAGTGAGCTTGCCATTATTGGCGCCGCTGAAAAGCCCACAAGTGTTTCATGCGTATCAGCAAGGCACCTTAGACGCGGAGTCCGGATTATGATCCGCGGCATGATTTTGTCGATAGTGGTGCTGGGCTTAGCCATGTTGCTAGGGCCGATTATCGTCAATAACCCGGGTTATATCATGCTGGTGGTTGGCGGCGTTACGGTTGAAGCTACATTAGTCAATTTGTTGATTTTATTGGCTTTAGCTGGCTTCGTGTTCTGGCTTTGCTTATGGACCGTTAAACGGTTGCTCAACCTGCGTCATATCTCGTTTAGCTTCTTGCGTTCACGTAAGACGCGCCGTGCGCGCCGAGCTTTTGAACAAGGCATGTTGGCGTATGCCCGCCATGATTTCACCCGCGCCAACCAGTTGTTTGATGGTGCCATCGTTGAACCTGAATACGAAAAAGTAAAACAAAGCATGGCGGCCTACAGCGCATTTTTTGCAGGTGCCGTGCAGAAGGCCAATCAGATTGCGGCAACGCTAGATGCTGATGATAGCGACAGTTGGTACGTGGTCGCCGATTTGTTGTGTCGCCAAAACAATCCGCAAGCTGCGGTTGCTTATCTGCAGCCCAAAATGGCAGATGCACAAAAAGACGGTCAGCTTGGTCAGTTGTGGTTACAGGCGTTAAAAGCCGCCGAGCAATGGCAAAGCTTGCTGGAGCAAATTCCGACGGCGGTGAAGCTGCAGTGGTATAGCAAAGCACAGTGGCAACAACAACGTTTTGTGTTTTACCCGTTTGCGGTGCGAGCGCTCAGTCAACTTGGTAAGTTAGATGAAAGCCAGTCTTGGTGGAGTGCTTTACCGGCTAAAGATCGCAAGTCAGTGGCTGTGGTGCTCGGAAAAGTCTGGGCGCAAGCTGCGCAAGGACAAGCTGATCAAGCCGAGCAGTTGCTGCTAAGCCACTTGGCGCTAAACGATTTACCTGCGGCATGGCCTGCTTTATCGCAAATTCCGTTGGGTCGCTCGGTGCTGCAACTGCGCAAACAAGTGCAGCATTGGTTGCGTGACCACGGCAATAACGGCTATCTGTATGCGGTCTTGGCCTATTGCTCTGAGCAAGAAGGTGAAAGAGCCTCTGCTGAGCAAAGCTGGAAGAAGGCGATACAATTTGCCCCTGAACTTGCCGTTCGTTAAGGCATTCTAAGTGGCGTCGGCAACGCCAACTGAACCGATCAGCATAGGCTTAGCGCCGATTTGGCGTGCGGATGCCAAAGTGTTGATCCTCGGTAGTTTACCTGGCGTGGCCTCGCGACAGGCCGCGCAATATTATGCCCATCCACGAAATCAATGTTGGCCGATCCTGCAACAACTGTTCGGTATCGACGCAAATTTGCCTTATCTAGAACGAATTCACGGTGCTCAGCAGCAAGGCATCGCCTTTTGGGATCTGGTGCAAAGTGCCAAACGCCGCGGCAGTCTGGATAGTGCAATTATTAGCAAAAGCATTGCCAGTAATCGATTGCTGGAGTTACTGACAGAGCTTCCCAAACTGCAACATATCGCGCTGAATGGTAAAAAAGCCGCTGAGCTATTCGATAAGCAACGAGCCTCCGACCTTGAGTTGCAGCAGTGGCTAACCGCGCGCAATATGCAGTGCCATGTGCTGCCATCCACCAGTCCCGCCAATGCCTCTATTCATTTCAACGATAAATTAGCTAGCTGGCGCAGTGCTTTGCTGGGTGATTCGGCGATTTAACTTGCTCCCGAGCAAAGGTTTCACGCCAAATTGCAAATCTATGCTTATATCTGCAATCTACGTTGTTGCATTGATTGGCCGCGTATTTATTGACTAAACTCGACCTAAAGTTTAGTTTTGACGCCTTGAATTCAATGTATAAAACAATGGCTTGCAAGCAGACATGGAAGAGTTGTTAAATCAGTATGTATCCGCATTTGATCAGTTAGAGCCCGAGCAAATAGTTCGTTTATATCGGTTGCCATGTGCAATCGCTGACGCTGATGGTGTGCAAACTTTTACTGAGCAATCAAAGTTAGTCAGTAAATTCAGACAAAATTGTATGCAACTGCAACAACTTGGGTATCAAAGGGCTCAGTATCAGGTGTTGAGTTTTGAGCCACTTGGCAATGAACAGTTACTAGTCAATGTCGCTTGGCGAGTTGACCTTGCTAATGCGGCCATTGAGTTTAGGGCTTTGTATATTCTCCATAGACTTGAGCAGCGTTGGTTAATCTATAGCACTAACGTTTATCCCGGCAGTTTTGTCAGTGTTGAGTAATAAATTAGCCGGTTGGACTATGGCCCTAGCCTGAGTATCTAGAAACGGAGGCCGTTGCGAATGAAGGACTTTTTACTGCTAATGCACAATGATGCTATCGACTCTCAGTTGGCCAATGATGGCAAGGCTTGGGAGGATTATTTTACCTTGTTACAGCAAAGCGGAGGTTTTGCTGGCGGCAGTGAAATTGGCGCAGGTCGTTGTTTTCGTAAGAAGATGTCGGTGAGTGACGAGCTGAAAACTGGTGTTGCGCTGCAAGCCAATAGTGATCATCTGACTGGTTTTATCCGGCTAAGGGTTGAAAGTATGGCGGCTGCCGAGGCATTTTTGTCGGGCAATCCTGTGTATGAAGCGGGTGGGACTGTTGAAATCCGCGAACTGCCGCGTGACTAATAGAGCAATCACCACAGCAGCTAACTAATACTCGGCGTAAAGCTGTTATTCCAGCAACGCTTGTTTAATGCTATTTGCTAACACAAAGTTTTGCGCCAGCGCTGCATCCAATAATTCCATACCTTCAGACGTTTTACCGGCGGTATATTGTCGAGCGCCATACCAAGCCAAAGCTTGCGGGTCTTTTTTGGCGACTAGATATAACAACCAACTTTGGTCTTCCTGCGCCAGAATCCATTGTGCATTACGATGGCCATTTTTGGCGGCTTGTAACAACCAATAACGGCTATATTGGGTTTGTGGAACGTACAAAATTGGCTGTAAGAACACAGCATCCGGATCTAGGCTTTGCAGTAAATACTCGCCAGCTCGAACGTCTTGATCGACGCGCTTACCTAACACCTTGTCAGCCAAGTGCTCTGAGGAACTACTTAATACTTCCTTGATCACGCCACGGTTACTCACGTTGATTTGCGCTAGGCCTTTGACGCCTAGAGTACTGTTTGGAATGCTCGCGAGCTTTTTATCATAAATAGGGCTGATGTAAGACTGTGCTTCAGCAAAAGCATGGTTATGGCGCAGTGTGGCATTGGTACAAATTGCCATTTGTTGCAAGGCTTGGCTTAAGCGGAATTGCGCGTTAGGCGCATTGGTGAGAGCCAGCTGAAGTAATTGATTTTTGGCAATTTCCGCGCGCGCTGCGCCGTTTTGACAAGAATCTAAGCGAAAATTCGCCTGTACTGAAGCAACTCTGGTGGTCGGTTGACCGGGATAACGCCACTGTTCTATGGCTTTTAACGCCGATTTGTCAAAGAGTCCAGCTGGGTTACTTTCTACCACATCCGCTGCTTGCACTTTACCATTACGCCCAATCACAAACGTCAGTTTGACATAACCACTGATGCCGCTTTTCGCCGCTTGTGGCGGATAAGTAGGCTCTTTTCGGAGAATTTTACTGCCTTTTGGCACGCTCACATCATCAATAGGGATGCGAGTTAGATCTTGGTTTGCCTTAACTTCGTTCACTAACAGACTATCGCGCAAAGCATTCAAGCGAGTTTCCAGCTCAGCTTTTTGCCCTTCGGCAAAGCCGCGAGTCAGCCGCTGCAATAATACGTCGGCTTGTTGGTGATGTAATTCTTTGGCTAAGGCTAAATAGGCGGCGGCCTGAATAATGTCTTGTTGCTCGCCTTCGCCGTTATAAGCCATCAAGCCTAATTTGTAGGCAGCGACTTCATTACGAATGGGCAACAAAGCACGAAATTGTTGCTTAGCACTGGCGTAGTCCTTGGCGGCATGCGCTTTCATTGCACTTTGCAGATCGGCCTTCGCGGCGAAAGCACAAAGTAACAGTGAACAAACAGCGAAAGTACGCAACATGACACATCCTTATAAATCGGTGAAATTTTATGCTACTGAGTTTGCGCTAAGACAGCAAGCCTAAAACCAATAGAAAACACCGACATTGTGCGTCAAATCAACTAGTTCTTGCTAGTTGTTTCCAATAATGGTGCCAAAAGACTATCGCTGAAAAGCCACAACTAAGACTTGGCCAAAATTGCTGAGGGATAAGTCGGCCGATAACCGCACCAACTTTGCGTTGGCACGGCCATAACACGGCGATTAATCTGTTAAATGTGTGCTTAAACGTGCCAGCAGCTCGCCATCAATAGCGACCGCTTTGCCTGTGCGTTGATCTAAACAAACAAAGGTAATATCGGCATCAGCAACCACCACATCACTACCGGCGATGCTTATCACTTGGTGGATCACTGCGCTTTTACCGCCAATTTTACTAAATTGGGTGGCGATATTCAGGGTTTGGCCGTTGGTTGCGGCTTGGCGGTAGTTGATGTTGATATTGACGATAACCCATGCCAAATGCATTTCAGCGAAAAAGGCAACATCGCCAGCATCTTCCAGATAACTCCAACGCGCTTCTTCTAAAAATTCTAAATAACGGGCGTTGTTAACGTGCTGGTAGATATCGAGGTGATAGCCGCGGACTTTAATTTGAGTAAGATGTGGCATTACTGCTCTCTGGTTAGACCTGTTTGGGCGCGATTGTGCCGCAATTTGTCGGTTAGGGCAACCGAGGGGCCGCATGTCGCTCGGAATAACCCGAGCGACAGCAATGGTATTGTCCTAGCTTGGACGTCGCCGCAACCAGCGTGTCAGTGCCCATCCAGCGCCAAATAAAATAAATAAAGCACCGGCTAACAGCGCCACTTTGTTATGGCGGGCAAATTGGCGAAGTTGTTTGCTCCTATTATCGTTAAGTCGTTGCTGGGCTTTAGCAAAATCGGGTTCTGGACAATATTGGCCAAACTCACTTCCCCAATCAACATAAGCCCCATCGCGCAAATACCGTTGATAATAAGGCGCTGCGGCTTCCGGATCTCGGGCGAGTAGCCAGCGACTGGCGTAGCAGAGGGTTGCCGCAAAGGCCTGGCTATTATGCGGAAGCAAATCAGCGGCACGATCAGCAAGTGCTGAGGCGGTATAGCGGTAATGGAAGCGCTTGGCTGTGCTGTCGCTCGCGGTATTAACGCGCTTGATTTCAGCTGCGCTCAGCACCTCGGTACTTGGGGTATTCCATAACTCGTAATAACCATCAAACACCGCATAATCCGGCGCGAGCTCGTAACCGAACAATTGCATGCCATGTTCACGGGTGATGGTCGCCATTTGAAACAAGGCTGCAGCTTTGTCGATATCCGACCAACTTGAGCTGGCGGCCTTCAAGGCGGCTTGATATTGCTTGGCAGCTAGATAACTGCTTTCGTCGCTGAAATGCCCGAGTGCTTGCTGGAGTTTGCCTGCGCGCATCAAACGCCTTGCTAACACCGCGCGCAGTTGATTTTCCATCGTTTGGGAATCGGCGCTTTCAACAGTCGCCGTTGCATGTGGAGCATGTTCACTGATGAATTGCTGCAGCTCGTCGATGGTTAACACCCGTTCGGCAACATAAGCCGCATCCAGCCAATAATTGCGGCTTTGGTAGAGTAGGGTCATGGCTTGTAGGTAATCGCCGCGTTGTAACTGTAAGACGCCATGTTCTGCTTGCACACGACATTGCTCGTCGTCGGACAGTGGTATCGCGTCGGCAACGACAGCAAAAGCTTTGCTAGCATTGGCATAGGCGGCGACAGCCTGTTGCTCGTCGCCAGCACGAACCGCTAATTTGGCACTTAGCCAATAGCCGTAGGCGCTTGGTTTTGCCAGTTGCAATAATTTGCTAGCGAGCTCAAATTCGCCTTGTTGGTAACTCAGTGCCGCGAGTTCGGTGGCGTTTTCCACCTGAAAGGCAGAATTGGCTAACAACAGTTTGGTGATGCGTGGCAATGGCGCAGTTTCATCGTAACTGAGACTGTTGTACTGCGTGAGCAAATAGCGGCTAAGTAGTTTCACGACAAATGGCTGTTTTAGAGCGTCGCTTAATGCTGCATCATCCAACGCCAATAACTGCCGAGCAACCTGCAGCAAACTTTCATAGCCTGAGTGTTCGTAATTGGCTTGAGTGCCATAAAGTGCGATGGCGTCTTGCCAATTTCCGGACCTTAAAGCGAGGCGGCCTTGCTCGCCAAGTCCACTCACTGCTAGGTTCAGTGGGTCGGCAAGGCCATTGGCGACTTCTAGATATAAGTCCTTGAATAATTTGTCAGCTTCGGTGTTGCTGCCCTTAGCAATCAGTACTCGTGCTAACGAATACATGGCCCAGCTGCGACGTTGTGCTTGTTCTGCACTTGGCAGTGCTAACACCTCTCGAAAGGCCGTTTCAGCATTTGGCCAATCTTGTTTGGTAAAAGCCACTGCACCAGCGCTGTACCATCGCAGCTCAGGCGATAAACCTTCGCCTAAGGCGAAGGCTTCACTAAAATTGGCCGCGGCTCGAACTTTTTGTACTTGGCTAGCAACGGGGGCCGGCAGCAATTTTTGTTCAGCTATCACACTTGCTGAGACTTGCTGTTGACCTTGCCAATCATATTCACCAGTGACGACATTGGCATTTTCCGGTAATGCTGGAAGTTGCAACGAAAATGGCGCTAAGGCATTGATGAAATTAGATTCAGGCAGGCGCAACAAGTTTTCTTGTCGGCCATCTAGCAGCTGCATTGGAAAGTCAGGGCCACAAGCGCTGGCGATTGGCGAAAGTACAAAAAACGGTGCGCATAGCACCGGGATTAGGCAACGACGAGAAAAGGCTAGCTGCAAAGTGTGCATAATTCGTCCTTGTAACAAGTAGCTGTAGTGAGCCACAGACTACTTAATCGAGTTGAAGTGTCTGGCAGCGGAACCAACCCAGTTTGAGTTGCTGTCCAGCCGCTAACCCCAAATTTTTACTGCGTTTGAGGCTGATATCATCGCCAGTTTGCTGCAATACATAATCTGCCAACGGATCCATGCCACTGCAATTGGTGCCAAGCAAATCAATAATTTCAGGCATAGCACCTGGCGTGTTACCAGTGTTTTTAGCCACTAACTCAAACAGTGGCGCGTCGCCTGTTATGCTTAATTCGATGTTAGCCGCTAACGGCTGTTGCCGGATCACGGCCTGCAGTGTTGGCAAGGGCCAAGCTCGTTTGTCGTGGGGCATTGGCAATCGGAACCAAACGACATTGGCCAAGCCTTCTGGTTGAGTTTGTTGCAACCAATCTAAGAACTCGGCAACGCTGGCTGGGTCGACATACATTTCGCGGCGCTCTCCTTGGCTTGCGATCGGAACTTCGCTTTCCACCACATAACCGCTTTTGCTGGTCGGCGCGGCAATCAAGGCTGAATGGTAAGCGGGCAGTGCGATATCAAAGCTTTTGGGTTCCCATACCTGCAGCTGTCGAACCCAAGCTTTGGCCACATCCACATCAAATAAGCCTTGTTCTGGGCTTAAAATGCTATGCAGTTGCAAAGTAATGCCGTCAACTGCGCTCAGCAAGTCAGGAAACTCGCCAGCCAACAGCCAATCGGGCAGGGCCGTAATACGAAGTGGTAAGTCGTTGGGTAGATTGGTTTTTAGTTGCTTGAGCCAAACTTGATAAAGCGGCAGTTGACTGCGTGGGCTGTCGTAATCGATTTCCACTCCGGCTACTTTCACGCCAGCATCTTGCCAACGTTTCAGCAGTGGTTTGAGTGTCCAAGCAATCGACAGATGCTGAAGCTCAGTGATGGTGCCATCAATTCGCACCACCACTATGACAGGCCGAGCATCTTGTTGTAGAGCGGTTAAGTCAACTCGACTTTGTTGCCACAGATAAGTGCCGTCCGGCAAATCAATTTGCATGGCTAGCACTCTGAGCGTGTTAAAGTCCTTTTTGCTTTGCGTAAGCACAGCAGGATGTTGCTCGGTCCATTGCCGCTGCCAAATATAAACTTGATGCTGCAACGCTGGCGGTTCAGTGCAGCTAGCGAGTAACAGCGTCAACAGGCCAATGCACAAAGCCTGGGCAGTACTGAACTTACGCCAAATAACCTTACGCCAAATAACGCGCCAAAGTTGCATCAAACACCTATAACCAGGCAAAAGCGTCAGCGTACATGTATTGACGTACCGCCCCTTGCGCTAAGAAGGCATCACGCACCGCACCAACCATTGGGAATGGGCCGGCGATGTAAATGTCATAAGCGGATAAATCAGCGAGATCTGCCAATACCACTTCATGCACTAAACCACTGCGACCTTGCCAGCTCGCTGTTGGCTCTTGCACCACAGGCACAATTTGCAGTTGCGGTAGCGCCGCCTGCCAAGCCGCCAGTTCTTCTTGGTAATACAAACCCGACTCTTGGCGTAAACCCCAGTACAGCAGCACCTTGCGTGGATCTTGTGCAGTCATCAGCGTTTTTGCGATGCTGGCGACATAAGAAAAGCCAGTGCCTCCAGCCAGCAGCAACACTGGGCGCTCGCCTTGGCGTAAATAGGCTTCGCCTAAACCGACTTGTACCAAAACTTCGCTGTTATCGCGTAAATGCGCGAGGGCTTGGCTGGCGTAATTGTCAGTGACATTGCCACCGATATGCAGCTCCAACAGCGTATCGGTTGGTGCGCTGGCAATCGAAAACGGCCGTTTATCGCTATCCGATAAATAGATCTGCAAATACTGACCCGCTTTAAAGCTCACCGGCGCTTTTGGTTCCAACAACACTTGGAACACGCTTGGCGTAAGGTTTTTGATGCTAAGTACCTTGCACAATAACTTGTTGCTGGCAGCGGTAAGAGTTTGTTCTGTCATAACGGCTTCTTAGTTGGCGGCATCACCGCGGATAAAAGGATGCTGCAGCACCAAATCAGATGTGGCGAATGCCAAGCAGCAATAAGTAAATTGGTGGTTGCGATGCTCAGGCTCGGGCGCCTGATACTGCACGGTCCCACTTTGCCTGCGACATACACAGGAACTACAAACACCTTGTTGGCAACGATACGGCATATCAATACCATGCCGTAGCGCTGCACTTAGGACAGTTTCTGTCGGGCTTACCGAGAACGTGATGCCTGCGGGCAAAATGGTTACGGTAAAGTCAGTCATTAATACAATCCCGGCTTCTTGGTAGGCAGCTCAATGCCCAAACTATCCCAAATCTGGTCGATTTTACTCACCACAGCTTGGTCCATGACAATAGGTTCACCCCATTCTCGAGTGGTTTCGCCCGGCCATTTATTGGTGGCGTCCATCCCCATTTTCGAACCTAGACCCGATACTGGTGAGGCAAAATCGAGATAATCAATCGGCGTATTTTCGATGAGCGTGGTATCCCGCGCCGGATCCATCCGCGTGGTGATAGCCCAAATCACATCTTGCCAATCGCGGGCGTTGATATCATCGTCGCAAACAATCACGAACTTAGTGTACATGAACTGGCGCAAAAATGACCAAACACCCATCATTACGCGTTTAGCATGCCCAGGATATTGCTTTTTCATCGTGACGACAGCCAAACGATAAGAACAACCTTCCGGCGGCAGATAAAAGTCGACAATCTCCGGGAATTGCTTTTGCAAAATCGGCACAAAAACTTCGTTGAGCGCCACACCCAAAATGGCTGGCTCATCTGGTGGCCGACCGGTGTAAGTACTGTGATAAATCGGTTGTTCGCGATGGGTGATGTGCGTCACGGTAAACACTGGGAACGAATCCACTTCGTTGTAATAACCGGTGTGGTCACCATATGGGCCTTCAGGTGCCATTTCGCCAGGTTCTAAATAACCTTCAAGCACAAACTCAGCGCTGGCTGGGACTTGCAGATCGTTACTGATGCACTTCACGACTTCGGTGTTATCACCGCGTAGCAAGCCAGCAAAGGCGTACTCAGAGAGCGTATCTGGCACTGGTGTGACCGCGCCGAGAATAGTTGCTGGATCAGCACCTAAAGCCACGGCAACCGGGAAACGTTCGCCCGGATGGGCTTTTTGCCATTCCAAGAAGTCTAAAGCGCCGCCGCGATGGGATAACCAGCGCATAATCACTTTATTTTTGCCGAGCACTTGCTGGCGGTAAATGCCAAGGTTTTGCCGCTCTTTGTGCGGACCACGGGTGACGGTTAAACCCCAAGTAATCAGTGGTGCAGCATCACCTGGCCAACAGGTCATCACCGGTAATTTGCTTAAATCGACTTGCTCACCGGCCAACACCACTTGCTGACATGGCGCTTTTTTCACGACTTTCGCCGCCATGTTCAGCACTTGCTTGAAAATTGGTAGCTTGTCCCACGCGTCTTTTAAGCCTTTTGGTGGCTCTGGCTCTTTTAAAAATGCCAATAACTTGCCGACTTCCCGCAGCGCAGCAACATCGTTTTGACCCATACCCAGCGCGACGCGCTCTGGGGTGCCAAACAAGTTTGCCAACACTGGAATATCGTAACCTTTTGGATTTTCGAACAATAATGCTGGGCCGCCGGCCCGTAAGGTGCGGTCGGCAATTTCGGTCATCTCGAGCACAGGGTCGATTTCTTGCGAAATTCGAGTCAATAAACCCCGTTGTTCCAGTTGGTTAATAAAATCGCGCAAATCTTTATATTTCATGAGGTTCCAAAATAATTTCCCGCAAAAACTGCGGCTTGGTTTTGGTGCGTCAGTGGATGTATTGCATTATACATGGCGCAACCGTGCTTGCCATGGTCTGTGTACGCCATGCAGACCGCAGTTAGATCTGTTTCATGAGTTTTTTTACCGATGAGTTAACACTTTTGGCGAGAGCGATGCGAAGAAGTGTGTCTTAGCGCTGACTTGGCCAGCATAGGCTTACGCGCGCACCACCGGCGCGGTGATTGTCGATGCAGAGTTCGCCCTGATGCCATTCTGCGACTTTGCTCACAATATATAAACCAAGGCCAAAGCCCGAGCTATTGTCACCGCGGCGGAAGATGCGTTGTAGGTGGTCGGGATGCTCAGAGAGGCCTGGACCGTCATCTTGGACCGTCAAAAAATACTGACCATCAAGTTCGCCAATTTCCACGTCGATTTGCTGCTGTGCATAACGCAGTGCGTTAGCGATAAGATTCTGTGCTGCTAGTAAAATTGCTGGAGCAATGCCATGGCAACAATCGATCCGACTATGGAACTTAATGTGTAAATGGTGCTGATAAATATCGAATTTTTCGGCCAGTTCTTGCATCAAAGCACCGCAATTGATCGGCAACATCGGTTGTTGCACGGCAAAGAACTCTAACTTTGAGAAATCCAGATAGTTGCTAACCAGCGCATCAATTTCTTCGATATCTTGCTGCAAGCGTTGTTGAAATCTAGGTTCGAGCTGGGCTGCAGCGAGACTCAAGGTGAATTTCATTCGAGCTAACGGCGTGCGGGTTTCATGCGCTACGGTGCGAGACATATCATGATTAATTTCAATTAACTGACTGATTTGCAGAGACATTTGCTCAACGCTTTGCGCCAGCGGATATAGACTCGAACCTTTTTCGATGTTGGTTTTAATCGGTTTGGCGTGTTCAGCAAAATCTTTGGTTTTTCTGATTAGCGCGCGAATGTCACGAAATACCGGCCACAATAAGCCCAAAAATAGCAACGCGAGCGCCACATAAAGCAGCAGATCCAGCCAGTCGGATACTGGCGGCGTCGCTGCCGGTAATGGACCAAATTGGTAGACTAATTCCGGTTGTTCGCTTTGCCGATAATACAAACTGCTGCCGTTACTCAAATCGACAGCGATCACTTCGCCTTGTTGCAGCAGCTCAGTAATTTCTGGCGGAAAATACAGTTGGTGTCTTGGGATCTGCTGCAGTTGTGGTGGCTGGCCTTGTTGCTGCTGCGCAAAGACGTTTTCAATATCAATTTGATAATGTTGATGATCTTGCTGCAACCACTGATATAAGCCACCCAATGACCATAACAAGGCCGCGCAAGACAGCAGGATCAACAGATAAAAGCGAACGAACTGACGACTAATCATGATTGCTTCGCCTTAATCGCGTGTCGGGTTAACGGGGCGATCGGGAGCATCTTCAGCATCACTGGCCGAGACAGTGCTTGGGCTTTTTAGATAATTAAATAAATAACCTTGGCCGCGCACTGTAACTATCGCCAACCCTTGCACATTAAGCTGCTCCAGATGTTTGCGTAGCCGGCTAATACGCACGTCGATAGCACGGTCTAAACCGTCATATTCGCGGCCGACTAAATGTTGGAAGAGGGTTTCGCGGCTGATGATTTGGCCTGCGCGCAGGGCAAAAAAACTCAAAATATCAAACTCAAGCGCAGTTAAGCCCAGACAGCGGCCGGTCAAAGTGGCGCGGTTGATGCTGCGGTCGATAATCAAATCGTGCAACACAATCGGCTGGCTATTATCACGGCGATGAGCGCGCAAGCAGCTGCGGATTTTCGCCAGCAATAGGGCAGGGTCAATCGGTTTGCATAAATAGTCAGTGACGCCAGCCTCTAAACCGCGAATTTGATCATCGGCGTTACTCAGCGCGGTTAAAAATAGCACTGGGCAGGCATGTCGGCTTTGTAATCGCGGCAGAAGGGCGAAGCCATCACCATCAGGCAACATAATATCGCAAAGAATTAAGTCAAAAGGCCCGGTTGCCAAAAGCGCCGCTGATGCCGTCGCGGCATGTTGAATATTGATTAACTGTGATTGCAGGTATTCGATAATGCCGCTGGCCAGTGCGTAATCATCTTCAATCAGTAACAGCTGAGCTTGTTGATGCATTACAACAGACTCCAAACATAACCGCGTTTATGTCGTTTGCTCGGGCTTTGATAACGCACCAACTGCAGCTGGGTGCGTTTTAACACCTCACCTGCGCTGTTGGTTAGGGTTATCGGCAAATCGACAGCTGTTTCGACATTAATTAAAAACTCACTGGTCGTTTTGACTAAATGCTGTTGGCACAACGGCGGCTTTTCCGGCATGTTCAGACAAATTTGTTGGCCAGTGCCGCCAGTAATGCTGAGCCTCAGTTTGATAGTGCAGATAGGTTGTTGCTCAGTGGTGACGCAAGTGGTGGGCACTAATTCCAAGTGAAACGGCTCTGCAGCTTGCGAAGGCAAGCTGAGCGTCCAACTGAAAAAGGCGATACACCAGTACTTCATCAGAAGATATATCTCACACCAACGAATTTACTTTGATAATCAGCCCGCAAGATTATTGGGTTACGTTGGATATCTTTGTCCATTTGGTGATGTTGCCAATGCGCCATTAACGACCAATGTTGATCAAATTGATAATTCACCGAGCCGCCGTACGAAAAATTCCAGAGATCCGGCAAGCTAAACCAGCTCGGTGAGTTGTTCAGTTCATTTGGTCTGAAATTGTAATAGTAATTAATCAGTTGCTGATCTTTGTGTTCAGCGAGCGCGGTGAGTTGCAGCGTTAATTTAGGGAATGGCGCAAAGTCTCGGCGGACGCTAAAGCGCTGGGTTTCGCCTTGATGCACCCCGCTGACGTCACGTAAAAAGGTTGCGCGAAAAGTAGTATCGGCCAGTACCAAATTGCCACTAATGCCAGCCATATAAGACAAATTACGTTCAATGTCTTCATAGTAATTTTCAGGATGTGCCGGGCTTTCGCCACCATCAGTACGACCAATGCCAATCGCATCCCACCAGCCAAATTTATTAACGCCATCTAATTCGAAAAACATGCCGTCATCATTGAGCTCACCGACCAGGTCAATATAGCCGTAGTCGTTTTCTACTAACGAGTAACCTAAGTGCGTGTTTTCTAGATAAAAACGTTCGCCGTAATAACTAACTCCCGGGATGAAATTGCCAGAAATTGGCCGGCGACCAGATAACACCGTCGAGATTTTGCCATGGCCGGCAGCAAGAGAAAATTGCCAGCCGTCAACGGCCTCGGCTTGCGCTGGGGATATAAAAAAGGTCAGCCAGATACTAAAAATGGCGCAACGGTAACGCTCAACACTTAACACGGTTTTGCTTCTCAACCTTGTACAACAGTGTTCACTTTACCAACAGTTGCCACGAAAATCTGCACAATTTCGGCAATGATACAATCTGATACATAAGGATGTTTGCAGTAGAAACGCCGGTAAAAATGCCAGTAAAACCAAGTCGCGGATTTATATAGAAAAGTACAAAAAATAAACCCTGCACTTTGGCAGGGTTTATTGAGAAAGACTTACTTAGCCTTTAACTTTGCTCGGCATTACTTACCAGTCCGACGACGGTAAGCCAAACCTAACAGACTCATCAACATAAACAGTGAGCCGAAACCCATAGAACCGCCTGAAGATTCAGGTGTGACTTCGGTAACAACTTGTTTGTCTTCAACTTTTAAGCTTACTTCCGCTTTACTGGTTAAAGTACCGTCAGACACTGTCACCATGAAGCTATAGTTACCGCTGGCGACATTGCTCAGCGTTAACTTGCTGCCTGTGGCAGTAGACGACAGCGTAGCTCCCGACTTCTGCTCCCAAGTGAAGCTCAATTGATCGCCGTCGACGTCGATACTATTAGATGCGTCCAAAGTAATGTTGTTGCCGGCAGTGCCAACCACGCTGCTACTAACCACTTTCGCAGTCGGTGCATCATTACTTGGCGTGACAGTTAATACAAAGCTGGTGCTCACTTTATCTGTTGGTTGCTCAACGTCAGCCACTGTGACAGTGACGGTCGTAGTGCCAGTAAAGTTTGCTGCCGGTTTAACGTTAATTGTGCCGCCTGACTTGTGATCTGTGACAGTACCACTGATATGGTCACCGGAGATGCTAATGATATTCGCACTGTTATTCTCATCTGCGTATAACACACGCACACCAGTAAGTTCTGAGTCTTCAGCGATGGTCGCATTGGCAATCACGCCCAATGTGATGTCACTTGGCACGGCAATGCTGTGACTCATCGAGATGTTTTCCATACCTGCGACTTCACTAGTGGCATCAATAGTCATGGTGCTACCAATCGCATCTTGTGCCACAGTACCATTGACGGTGACGCGGAATTGCGATGATTCAGGACCTACATAGTTGTAGCAAAGCACTTTACCCACACTCAACTTAGTATCTAAGTCTTCGTATGCGTATTGTGAACCATGGTAGCCTTCTAATGGACCCCAAATTGAGGTTTGGCCACGATAACCTTGTAGACCGACTGAACCGCGAACATCTCCTGCATATTCAAGCTTGTTATAAGCCATATACAGCTCATACTCGCCATCAGCAAACCGTGTTTGGTTATTGAAGATTAATTCGAATTCAAAACGGTCATCGCCATTGCCGAAAATGCCTTGCCAGTTTTCATCGGTTCCCAAGTACGGCATGGTGCGCATGCCATCCCATTCAACAATAGCCCAGCCACTTTGCGTGCTAGCGATGGTCATACCGCTATCCCAGCTTATTGGTGTTGCTGCAGTTTCAAAGAGGAATGGAATACCACCCCAACCACGCCATAAGGTGCCGATCGCTTGATGCGGGAAGCTGTTATATGGGAATGGATAGTGCGCAGGGAAGAAGTACGGGTCGCCGCCGAAGGTGACGTTACCGTTACCACGAACCGCCATCACTGGCATTTTGGCATGTTCGTTATTGTATAAACCGAAGCCAATGCCATCGTTAAATAACCAGTTGTATGGAATTTCCGTACCTTGGCGCAGTGTATTCGGATCGTCACCAAAGCTTGGACCGAAGCCAAAGCCGCTTAAGTTGACATAACGATCGTTATTCTGACCGAAATCAGGAACGCGACACATCAAGTCTTCATCGCTGGTGGTGATTTTATACTCAGGAGTCACATCGGCAGTGTTTGGTTGTGAACCTTTCACCGTCAGTACACCATTGCTCAATGAGGTTTCGGTGACAATGCTCGAGTCACTGACCTGTACACTTTGTGCAGATACTTCTAATCCTTCCGGAATTTTTGCAGTTAATGTGAACGCACGATCTGCACCAGACAGGTTTGGCAAGGTTGCTAAAGTGAAGCTAACCGGTTGGCCTGCACGAGCTGCAGATTTCGAGGCAGTTAAGGTCACATCGTTGTCGCCACGGCTGAGTTTGACTGGCACAAAACCAATGTTACCGGCGTTAGCTGGCGATGAGCCGATATCAAAACCGGTGTAGTACAAATCGCCGGTAACCATTTCTGGTTTATTCCAATTGATTTGTACATTTACTGGCGTTTTGCCGTCAGTTTGTGAAGGCAAAGTGACATTCAGATCAGTTGCTTTGTCGCCTTTGACCACCGCGTAGGTGTATTCAAAAGTATCATTGCCTGGCGTCATCCAATCGTTGGCGTTGTACATGATCGCGAAGTACTTGCCTGGCTCTGGGTCATTGATATTACAGAAGTTGTTGTAGCTGATGTGCCAAGATACACAAAGCATTTCGGTATCAAGATCCATTTCGCCGTTGTTGTTAAAGTCTTTACCGACATAAACAATGACGTTACCAAAGTTCCAGGCTTCTTTGTTGCTAGAAGCTGTTCTTTGCAGGTTTTCGACGATGAGTCGTTTACTACCTTCTGGTACATCAATCCAGAAACTATGTGCAGCTTCATCGATGCGATTTTCAGCCACGTCGCCATCTTGCAGCGGCCATGGGAAGGTGAATTCATCATCTTTTGGCAAGGTCACAGTATGACGTTCAGCTTTTACCGCTTGGTAAGCTTGCGCTACTGGCTGTTTCATTGCAGGCAACGCCATATCTTTCACGGTGTAGCTGCTGTTGTTACGATGTGCTGTGACTGCTAAACGCTCTGGCAGTTCACCGTTGTCGTATTTGAACACCACAGGTAAGCGCATTTCTGGCGCGTTGTTATTGTCTTCTTTCAACATCAGATGTGAATGCAGTTCAACTTCCGAATTCCCGGCAACATCTTGAGAATTCATGATTGAGGCTTTCACCATCACGGTTTGGCTTTCACCGGCTTTTAGGGTGAATTTGTTCGGGACTATTTCGATTTTTGCGCCTTGTTGCACAAAGCGTTCTGAATCAGTCGGTGACCAGTTAGTGATTTCATCTGCTGATAAGGTCCAGCTACCGTCTTTAGTCGCGGTGAAAGTCCGGATCCAGTTACAAGTCGGCTTACAACTGAAATTCACCATCTCTGGTAAATTCAATTTGTGCACAATGCCGCCGTTTGCAGGGTTGGCTGCCAACATGTTGTCGTAACTTTCATCCAGTAATAAGCCGGCATCAATCGCTGAAGCGACATTAATCCGACCGGTGCCCGCGCGATACACTTCGGCTTTCGGGTTTTTCTCCCAAGGCTGGCCTTTGGCAATTGCGTAAGTGACTACTGGCTCTGCGGTTAATTGCAGCGCCGCTTGTTTTTCGGCAACTGTCCAGTTTGGTCTTGCTTGGCTTAACAACGCCAGTGCGCCAGCAACATGTGGAGCTGCCATTGACGTGCCGCTGTAGATGCCATAATCGCCAGTGACTGGCGTTTGTTCTAAACGTTCAGCAAAAGGGCTTTCATCATTGATTGCTGCGTAGATATCGACGCCAGGTGCAGTGATTGAAGGCACTAAGTGTTCTGGGTTTGCAACACCAGGACCACGTGAGGAGAAGTCGGCCAGTTTATCGGCTTCAGCTTCATCGACTTTGCGTTCAATTGTCGTTGCAGAGATCGTCAGGCGATGGCCTGTAGTACTTTCAGAACTTAGCCAATTGCTAAAAGATTCCCACCACTGTGCGTTAGAAATGTGGATCCCCGGTACCGCATAGGTATCGGTTTGCACGATATTGCCTTCATCGCCGTAATCGGTGGTGTTATATAAGATAAAACCTTCAGCGCCGCCTGCTGCGACGTTCGCCGATTTTTCCACACGAGCGTTGGTGCCGCGTTGACAGACCACAATGACATTGGCTGGATTGCCGTCCACATCTAAATATGGTTGACCATCGGTATTGGTTAAATTGTCAAAAGTCCCGGCAGCAAATGGTTCAGTACATTGCGCATTACCAAAGTTTTCCGCTTGTACCACTACACCGCTGATGGCTGTTGCATTGATACCACCACCGCGAAGTTCAGCTGTTGGCACATTGCTGCCCCCGGCGAAGTCTTGAGCTTTGGTATCGACATCAATGGTTCTACCGGTGGTTGATGCGGCAACGTTCAGTAACCAAGGTGATACGTGGTCGATATAAGTGCCCAGTTCTTGGCTGCCGTTGCTGCCAGCGTTACCTGCTGAGGCCGCTACGGCGATACCCGCTTGGTGCGCACCTAAAAACGCCAGTTCGATACTGTCATCCCAAGGTGACGTGGTATTCATCACATTACCAATGGAGAAGTTGATGGCATCAACACCATCGACCACTGCATCTTCGATGGCCGCGATTAGCGCTTCACCAGGACAGCCTTCCAGTGGGTAACAAACTTGGTAGGAAATGATGTTGGCGTGCGGAGCAACACCAGACAATTGCGGGAATAACTTCTCTTTAAGCACACGACCATCACTGGCTGGGCTAGCGATCGCGGTGACGAAGTCGACGTCTTTTAACACGTTACCGGCCGCAGTTGAAGCCGTGTGTGAGCCGTGCCCAGAAACGTCTTCACCAACTTTTGGATAGATATCGCCGTAAGTGTCGGTAATCACTGAGTAGCTGCGCACACCAATCAGTTTATCGTTACAACGAGATTTAAATTCATCAATGGCACAATCGCCGACATAATTGCCTGCGCCATTTGGGTTGGTATGGTCGTAACCATCGCCGCCGATATCGGCAAACGCTGGGTGGTCGGTGTTCACGCCAGTATCAATGATACCAACGATAGTGCCTTCGCCTTTAAATGGCAGATTAGTGCTGGTGTTACCAACCCAAACTTTGTCAGCGCCAATACGTTTTGGACCTTCATCGGTGTGCAGTTGGTACATTTTTGAGCGTTGTACGCTAACCACATTGGCCAATGAAGCCACTTTTTCTGCTTCGTCTTGGGTCAGCGTCAAGCTAAAACCGTTGATTGCATTCACAAATTGCTGGCGGGCTTTACGCTGGCCAACCAATTGCGTAATTTCGCTCAGCACTGTTGATTGCTGTGCAAGCAGGTATTCTTGATAATCTGAAACGGCATCGCTTGCTGGTTCACCTTTGGCAAACAAACGCTGGTCGGCACTGGCTTTTTCTAATTTTGTCGCCGCTAAGCCGCTGATCCCACCGGTATATTGGCTGACTGGCGATTGTCTCAGACGCACGATATACACTTGGTCGCCACTAATGCCTTCTTCGCGGACGAAATTCACTTTTTTCGGTTGTAACGTGACGTTCAGACCATCATTTTCGAATCGATTATTTTTAATGGTGCGGCTGTTTTGCCGTCTATTAATTTTGTCGGTGTCAACAACGACTGGTTTTAGGGTGTTTAGGTTAGTTGGTTGCCCCGACGCATTGGGTAAATGCGTTGTCGCCGCATGAGCTATGGCAATACCACCAAAAGCGGCTGCAATTGCATAGGTTAATTTTTTAAGTTTCACTGGACTCTCCATTTTTGATTATCGTCGCGACTGGTTATTTTTCCGTCGCTATTTTCATCTAAGCATTCAGTCCGGTCGGATCGCGAAGCATTTCATGTATCAGTTTGTATCATCAGCAAGAAAGACTTCAGTTAAAACAATATGTTGCAAAAGGGTGTTTAATCTGTTTTTGAGTTGTGTTTTCGCTGTTGCTTCTGTCTTTGACAGATGAAAATAATTGAACTATCGAGTGTTGCTGGCATTCCTTGCTCATCGCAATTAAGTAACCGAGCTCCTTGCTTAGATTTGATCATCCGGCAAAAGCTGTTTAAGTTGGTTGCAGCAAATTAATCTTGGTAGAGATTATTGCTGGTAAAGTCGTGCTCGCTTCCATAGAATAAAGACATCCAGATGTCTATAAAGGTGGTGTATGAAAGTTGCAACTCAAATTGTCCATGCCGGACGGGGTAAACGTTGGGCTGGCTATAGTGTTAACGTTCCTGTTGTGCGGGCATCGACCATAGTGTTTGACACCATGGCTGAAATGAAACACGCAACTCGTCATCGCGGTGAGCATGTACCATTTTACGGTCGACGCGGGACCCAAACCCATTTTGCTTTTAGCGAGGCTATCTGCGAGCTCGAAGGTGGCGCTGGTTGTGCGCTGTATCCTTGTGGCGCAGCGGCCATCAGCGGTGCTTTGTTAGCTTTTTTACGCCAAGGCGACCATTTGTTGATGGTGGATGGCGCTTATGAGCCGACGCGTGCTTTATGCGACAAAGTGCTAGCGGCGCTTGGTATCGAAACCACGTACTACGACCCGATGATCGGCGCTGAGATTGCAAGTTTAATTCGGCCAAATACCCGAGTGATTTATTTAGAATCGCCATGCTCGCTCAGCATGGAAGTGCAAGATGTGCCGGCAATCACGGCGATTGCGCGTGCTCGCGACATCATTACCATTTTGGATAATACCTGGGCTTCACCGATTTTATGCAAACCCTTTGAGCTTGGTGTTGATGTGTCAATTCAAGCGGCAACTAAGTACATTTGTGGCCATTCTGATGTGATGCTCGGGACAGCTAGTGCCAACGCAAAACATTGGCCGCAACTGCGTGAGCATAGTTATTTGCTTGGGTATTGTGCGTCAGCCGATGATGTTTATTTGGCGGCTCGTGGTTTAAGAACCTTGGGCGTGCGTTTGGCACAGCATCAACGCAATGTTGAACCTATTGTGCAGTGGTTGCTGCAACAACCTGAAGTCGAAGCAGTTTTGCATCCGGCTTTGCCAAATCATCCAGGCCATGTGGCTTTTAAACGCGATTTCAGCGGTGGTAATGGCTTGTTTTCCTTCGTGTTAAAAACGGGCGATGCCAACACAGTGCAAGCCTTTGTTGAAGGCATGCACCATTTCAAAATGGGCTTTTCTTGGGGCGGTTATGAATCACTGGTGATTGCCAATACTGATATGCAAGCGCTGCGCAGTGCCACCACTTGGCCTTATGCTGGGCCGCTGCTCCGCTTGCACATTGGTCTTGAAGATCCGGAAGATTTAATCAAAGATTTAGCGGCAGCATTTAACCGCATTCGTGAACTGAAATAAGCCGAACATGACAGCAGCGACTATGTTTTGTCGCTGCTGTTTTCATGCTAAGTAGCGCTTTTTTGATCTATATTGAATGCATTCGCTAACTTCCGAGCGCTGTCATGAAAGGGTCATTTAAGGGCTGGCTATTGCTTGTTGGCGCCGGAGCATTGGCTGCCGAAGCGCAAACTAGTCAGCCGATAACCGCACTTTCCCATGCCAATGGCGATTGCCCCGCCGAGTTATCGGTAGCGTACAATGCCAATTGGCTGCCTTATGTTTCGGTACCTGCATCTGCACAACCCACAGCTGACAAAAGCTTAATGCCAAATTCAAGCGCGCAGCCAGCTGCAACCCCGCCTGTAGCGACTCCAGCATATACCGAAAACCAAGCCGATATTGGTGGCACTGATATTGAACTTATGCGGCAAATTGTTGGTGCCGTGGGTTCGCGTTTAGTCTTGCAATATGTGCCAGAAACTCGCGCCTTGCATCAGCTGAAAAACGGCCAAGTGGATTTGTTGTTCGCAGCATCACATACGCCTGCGCGCGCAGAATACGCATGGTTTACCCGGCCTTATCGCCATGAAGTGAATGTGCTAGTCGTTCATCAAGATTTGTTGCAACTCTATCCGGAACTCACTAAGCGCCCGGCATTTTTTCAGCTCGCCATCCGTAAATTGGTCGGGACTTATAATCCAACCGGGTTTTACGGCGATGAATTTGAAGCAATTAAACAAAATGCGCAGGTGAAAAAACGGAGCTTATTTGTGTTTGAAGCAGAGCGGCGTATGGAACTGGTGTTGGGGAAAAGGGCGGATTACACCTTAGTTGACCAAGTGGCGACCGAGTATCAGTGGCGACAAAGCCAGCAACCACCACCTTTGGTACTGCTACCCTTTGCCGTCAATCGCGCGGCCATTCATGTGATGGCGAGTAAACAACGAGTCAGCGCCACTTGTGTGGCGCGACTTAATGCGGCGATCAGCAAGTTAGTTGGCTCACTCGTGGAAAAATGATTCCAACGATTCGCCAGTTAATTTCGGAATTTGGCTGAAGATATACCAAACAGCGGCCATCATAATGCCGGTACAAGGCAGAGCAATCACCGGATAACTCAGCGCCGTCATTCGCGCCAGCTCCGCGTTATATTGTTCAGTGCCTGGTTGGCTAACTAAAATCCAAGTGGCCAAGCCATAGTTGAGCGCCGCAGAAAAAATAAACGAGCCACCGATAATCCGGTTGGCGTTACTGAGCGTCGCTTCAAAGGCTTGTTCAGCTTGGCGCTCCTGCAGTTTTTGCTGCAATTTAGGTAAGTCGAGCAACTGCATATTTTGCAAAATGGTTTTCACTAGCGGAAAACGAGTATGGCCGCTGACTAAAATCAGCACGGCAATAATGCCCGGCACTGCCGCTTCTTTAATCGCGATATATTTAGGATCTAACTGCAGCAAGCTCATGCCGCCAGTCAACAACACACTGATAATGCCGACAATCGACAAGAAATTCAGTTTGCCGGATTGCACCAGCTCATAAATACCAAAAGCGATAGGAAAGGCTAACGCGACGACCAAACCCCAGACTGGGCCTAAATGGGCTTCAGAGCTGAATTTACTTAAGATCAACACCGGCAAAACGATGTTAAAGGCCAAATTGGCTAATAAACCTTTGCCTGATTGCTGCTGCGGTTTTGGAGCTGGGTTACTCATTGTGTCTGCGCCTAAAAATACCAAAGGGGTGCCAACGCGGCTGAAGTGGCAGTTTTACCATAAAAGGCCTGAAAACGATACTGCTTGGCGGCGTGATTGCGGCGTCAGGGATGATCTTTACACTGTCATAGATTGTGAATTTTGGCAGTCATTCCACGAGTTCTGCGAACAAAGTGAATGACCAAAAAATCTGGATCTCAGCTCAATTCAGTTTTAAAGCAAAACATGTGGATTATGCGGTTTATTCCAAAAAATCTGCAGAGTCGCTGATAACTAGCTGTTGTTCGGCGTCGGTTGCAATTTCAAACACCTTGTCGATACCTCGCTCACTCAGAAAGCGAAGTTCCTGATATGCGGCAGTGCTAATCCATTGTCCGCGACCAAGCACAGCAACCCTCTCACCACGCATAAGAACACCCTCCTCAAATTTGACGTCCTTTCCATAAGCACCGATATACGGAATTGGAGAAACTCCCACTGCCTCAAGCGTCCGCTTTCTTTTTGCGTTCTCTTCATAAGTGAGAAATCCACCGAGGTCCTTTGAGTAAGAAGACTCGTCATGAACGATATCAGTCTGAATGATTATTTTTGCGTTGTTACTTCGCACTAACACAAAATGCTTTTTGCATCGGATTAAAAAATCATTTGCCAGCAATTTAAACGCAATTGTGTCCCAGTATGTTCTTGGCCATTCGTTGGTCTTTGCGGGCTTTAAAGCGCTGATTGAATACGCCGAACATTGTCTTTGTGAAAATGGTGCGGTTAACTTGGTAGGCATCAACTCTAGAGTGCCTTGAATACGCACGATTTCTCCATCGCTACACTTTGAAATTGAAGATTGGGCGATTGCTTTAAAAGAGCGGATCAGCTTTAGTTTGCCCCAGAAGTACGAATATATGTAACCAGTTAACACCAATACAGCAAGACCAAAGACCACACTAATAATGCCCCCTGCCGCCCCGTTACCTCTACTCCCCCCTTTACCTATAGTCCATGCATGTGCAATCCATTCGACGTGCTCGGCAAGCTCATGGAACAATGAATCTGACAGAATAAAGACAACCATGACATAAAATAGGAAGATTAACCTTGCCGCAGTTTCATTAATTTTCAATATGCTATCCGTCAAATCGCGTGCTCGAGAGATCCGATTGTAACGTCAGATCAGACAACCTTTCAAACACAGTAAGTGGATGTCCGGCTTTGGACTTCAGCTTTGGATTTGGCATCAAGCCGCGACGCACAATAGTTCACTATTACTTGGTGCCAAGCCACGCGCAAAATTACATGGTTACTCAGCAATTTGCAGGTCCAATTTATCGATTTCCATCTGTAATTTTTGCGCGGCCCGCAAGTTCATGGCAATTACCAGAGCAAATGGAATAATTAATACTGAAGTTATTTGCCACGGAAAATCCGCAGGGTTTGGCTGCGCCATGCCCCAGAAAAACAGCCCGAAGCCGGGCAACAACGGCACGAATTGGGACAGCCATATGCCTCGTAGCAGATCGCGCTGGCGGATAAGTTCTTGGCGAAAATAGATGGCTGACGGCTGGCCAAGTTGCTCTGGTGCAGGCTTTTGCAAGCCCGCGCGAAACCTAAGCTGATAGAGGATGACCAAACTACCGACCACGATGAGTGCACTGCCAATACGCATGAAATACTCAGGCAAAGTCCAAGCATAATAGCCAAAGATAATGCTAACCATCAGCGCACAAAAACCTTCTTGCAGGTTGCGTCGGCTAATTGCACGGCGAAATCCTGCGACATCCTGCTGTAACTGATTTGCTGAATAGTCTGCCACGACATTCGGCTGGGATTGCCAGATTGCCTTGAAGTTTTGCTCATTCATGTGGGTGTGCTCCAGTATTTAATTGATTGCTCAGAAGTTGCTTGATGCGATGTATTTTGGTCGCGACATTGCGCGTGGATAGTCCAGTGATTTCGCTAATTTCCGCCGCATCCATACCTTCGAGATACAGCAACATCAGTTCTCGATCTAACGCGGCCAACAAGTAAATTAATTGCAGCACACGTGCAAAATCCAGTTGCCGCTCTGACAAGCTGGGATCGGTGCTTTCATCCACTTTAAATTCAAGTTCGTTTAGATCATCGAAGTGCTGCTCAGTCGAACGCATACTGCGCTGAATATGGCTAACCCCCACGTTGTGAGCGACGCGATAGACCCAGGTTCTTAAAGAGCATTGTTGCTTGAAACCCAACATGCTTTGCCAGATGGCAAATTGCATCTCTTGCAGAAGATCCTGTCGTTTGGCGGCGTTGCGTTCATAACCTGTGACAAAACGCGCAATTTCTGCAGCGTATTCATCTAACGCTTTTTGGTATAAACGGTCCTGCTCGGTCATTTCATTCGGTCGCTGCATGTAGTGTTCGCTGACTATGTTGTAGAGATACCAAGGTAGTCAAAGAACCTCTAGCTTTCTTACAGCAATACACCAATAAATCTGCGGATTGCATCAACAATTTTTGGACTGGCGAAAAAAACCACAAATTCTGCTTGCCATATTACTGTGTCGTGCATAGTATGTGCTGTATGTCGCACAGTATGTGTCGCACAGTATCTAAATCAGGAGTCAGCATGAGTGATGAGCGCTTAGAAAAGCTGCGGCTGGAATTACGGCGGGGAGTGTTGGTGCTGGCGGTTTTGGCATCGCTGAAACAACCGCACTACGGCTATTCGCTGCGTAAGCAGCTGTTGGATGCCGGTATCGACATCGATGAAGGCACTTTGTACCCCTTGGTTCGCCGCTTAGCGGACCAAGGATTGTTGGATAGTGAATGGCAGCAGGCGGAAGGCCGAGATCGGCGTTATTACCAACTGTCAGCGGTTGGTAGTCAGTTGCTCGGGCAGTTAACCCAAGAATGGCAGCAGTTGAACGGCAGTTTGGCTGCGTTGATTGCACAAGCATCAGTTTGAATAGCACCTATTTAATTGGAATGAGTGGAGTAATGATGATGGAATTACTAGACCGATATCTCGACGCGATAGCCGTCGAACTTCCGAAAGAAAAACAGCCGGATATTATCCGGGAGCTACGCGCCAATTTATTGGATTTAGTTGACACTGCGCGCGAAGACAAAGGCAGTGAGTTAACCGAAGCGGAGCTTGGTCAGTTATTGCAACAGCACGGCCATCCGGTTGACGTTGCACAGCGTTACGCGCCAGATTTACCGCTGGTCGCAGCCGAAGATATGCCACTTTATCGCACAGTGTTGTGGCACAGCGCTGCCGTGGTTGCGGTATTGGTGCTGTTAAAAAGCTTGGGGTTATTAGTGCAGTTGGATTCATTTAACCCCGTGACATTGATCATCTCGTTAATCGCCGGGTTTATTGAACAATTTTCTACCGTGTTGCTGGTGGTGACCGCCATTTTTTATGGTGCCGCTCATGCTGGCTGGACCGAAAAATGGCGGCAACGTCGCTTTGAAATTAAAGACTTACCGCGTTTTCCGCAAGCGCGGATCCGGTTGTCAGACACTATCACCGACCTGACCAGTGCCGCGTTTTTGCTACTGCTATTGTGGACACCATTGTGGATGTCCGCAGAAGCGCAAGCCAATTTACCGGTCCAGTTAGCCGAAGGTTCTGAGTTTTGGCGCTATACGCTCACTGGCTTGGCGTTGGCGTCGACTTTATTCTCGCTGTACCGGTTGACGCAACTGAGTTGGCAGCGCTGGTCAAAACTTTGGTACGCCATCGAGCATCTATTATTCGCCTTGGTTTTTGCAGGCATGTCGCAGCAAGATGGGCTGTTGCAGCGCACTGTGGCCAAAGGCGATGTCTTTGAACACCTCTGGCAAGCAGCTGATCGCAGTGTGTCATCGGTCTTTATGGTGACGGCACTGGTGCTGATTGGCTTAGCAATTTTAGAGTTTAAACGCTGGTACAAACTGTAATTACCTCGTCGTGGTGCTTAGCTGGCGGCACTAAAGGTCGCCAGCTAAGTTTTTGAATTTTAGACAGTTCAGCGCCCAACAAGAAATCAGGACTTAATGCGAAGCATTCTTAATTTCATGTATATGATTTTGTTGAAGTTTTTTCAAAGTAAAAACTCGCTTCTGCGGGAGAATGTGGCTACAATCGAACCAGACTTTTTAATCGACGCTAGTGCTTATGCATGCTGTCGCAACCATTTAGCTGCAAGTCGAGTCGTCACGCGCTCGACAGTTTAATAGAGGATTAGGTCATGCAAGGTGATGCCGCGGTTTTAAGTATGCTCAACGAAGTGCTGACTTCGGAACTGACATCGATTAACCAATATTTTTTGCATGCACGCATTTATAAAAATTGGGGCCTGCAGGAGCTCAATTCGGTGTGTTACAAAAAATCAATTTTGGATATGAAGCAAGCTGACGCTCTGATTGAACGGATTTTATTCCTCGAAGGCTTACCAAATTTACAAGCACTGGGTCGTTTGCGCATTGGCGAAGATACCACTGAAATGTTGGCCTGTGATTTAGAGTTCCAACAAGAGCAAATCCCGTTACTGCGCAACGCTATCGCTCTGTGTGAACAGCAACAAGACTATGTGAGCCGCGAAATCGTGCTGGAAATTCTTGAGCATGAAGAAGAGCATATCGATTGGATCAATGCGCAGCAGTACCAAATTGGCGCAATGGGCATTGAAAACTACTTACAAAGCAAAATTGGATAAGGAGCCGCGACATGCAAGGCAAACAAAGCATTATTGATGCATTAAATCTGTTGTTGGCGAACGAATTAACGGCGATGGATCAATACTTTATCCACTCGCGGATGTATTTAGATTGGGGCTTGCAAAAACTTTATGAACGCATCGATCATGAAGTGACCGACGAAAAAGCCCATGCTTCGGCCATCATCGAACGTATTTTGTTTTTGGAAGGCACACCAAACATGGTGACTCGTGACCCAATTCAAGTTGGTCATGATGTGCCTACCATGCTGCAAAATGATTTAAATGTTGAGTACCACGTTGGTGCTTTACTGAAGAAAACCATGGCGTTATGTGAAGCAGAGCAAGATTACGTGACCCGTTCTATGCTGCAAACTTTGCTGGATGATACCGAAAACGACCATGCTCATTGGTTAGAACAGCAGTTACGGCATATCAAATTGTTGGGTCTGCCAAATTACTTGCAATCTCAGCTGTAATTTTCCGCTTTATTTTTCCAAGACAACCACTTCGATAGCAGCCTAGCACCAACAAAGTTGCTATCGAAGTTCGGTAAACTGCCTCGCCACTGCGACCAGCATCGCACGCAAAGACCAACAGATCTGCCATAGTAAAAGCCGCGTATGAATAACTCGAACTTAGGCCTTTAACTATTGCAGGAGCGTCGCATGACCCAGAAAACCGCGCAGGACTTTCATCCACAAACGCTTAAATTGTTTGATCAATATGTGCATGGCGATATCACTCGCCGAGATTTCTTAAGCGGCGTCGCGCGTTATACCGTGGCGGGCATGTCGGCAGTGGCAATTTTAGAGGCGCTGACCCCTAATTTCGTGCAAGCACAACAAATAGCACCAACAGATGCGCGGCTTGAGGCGAGTTATGTCGAGTATCCGTCACCGGGTGGTAACGGCAAAATGCGCGGCTATTTAGTCAAACCGGCTGGGGCGAAAGGGCCATTACCCTTAGTGCTGGTGGTGCATGAAAATCGTGGCTTAAATCCACATATCGAAGATATTACCCGTCGCATTGCCCTAGATAATTTTATCGCCTTTGCCCCGGATGCACTGTTTACTTTGGGCGGTTATCCAGGTGATGAGGATAAAGCTCGTGAGTTATTTAAAGGGCTAGATCCAGTTAAAACCAAACAAGATTTCGTCAATGCCGCCAAAGTGCTCGCCACAATGTCAGGTGGCAACGGCAAAGTAGGGGTGGTTGGTTTTTGCTACGGCGGCGGTATCGCCAACTATTTAGCCACGCAATTACCAGAACTTGCCGCAGCAGTGCCATTTTATGGCCGTCAGGCAGAATTAGCAGATGTTCCAGCGATTAAAGCGCCGTTACTCATTCATTATGCCGGCAACGACGAGCGCATTAACGGTGGGGCTGCTGCTTATGATGCTGCGCTTAAAGCCGCAGGCGTCAAGGCCGAGTCATTTACTTATCCGAATGTCGAGCATGGCTTTAACAACGACACCACGCCGCGATTTGATAAGGCTTCCGCGGATTTAGCTTGGCAGCGTACCATGGCGTTTTTTAATCAGCACCTGCGCGGCTAGTGTTTCGTCGTTGATACAGCATTAAGCCAGCGAGCGCAGTAAGCGCTGCGCCGCTGGTAAACAGAATAAAATACCCCAATAAATCCAGTAATGACGCCGTCTCTTCTAAACCTGTGAGCCAAAGAACCAATAACGCGAATATCGCCGACATCACCAAAGCTTTGATATTCACTGCTGGGATGGTCGATGGCCATTGTTGGTGTAACGCAAGCCACAATAGCCATGTCGGTAAAGCGGCGATGGTGCTGAATAAGCCAATGATAAATAAATAGAAAATAGCGGCAACAAACTGATCCATGCGGATTATTCCGATCCCTGTATTGGCAGTTAGCCTAACTGGTTAGCTGGTTAGCTGGTTAGCTGGTTAGCTGGTTAGCTGGTTAGCTGGTTAGCTGGTTAGCTGGTTAGCTGGTTAGCTGGTAAATGGTGGATTGTACTTTCTTTGGTAGCCAAAGTGGAAGCCATTACTTCTGTTTGGTCTCGCAGTAACCACTGCTGCAATTATCTGACCGGCTTTTGCCGGTCAGCCAATAGGACACTCGGTAGCGGTTGGCGGCGAACCATAAGTAGGCTTTGTCGGCAAAAAAGCGAATGACTGGCCAGCGTAACCAGGCTGTGCGGTGGCCTTTGCCGACGGCGCTCCATGCTGCATGGGTGGCGTCTAAGCCCAGCACTAACTGGCCATCGGCGGTTTGTCCGGTCAAAATCCTGCCGGCGTTTTCGATATCAATCTGCGGAAAATTCTGCATTAAATCAGCGTTTTGAATATCAACAAGTTGCAAATTGCCCGAACGGTCGAGCTTGGTTAGCGTCGCCATTTCATTCACGCAAAGTGGGCAAAAGCCATCATAAAACAGGGTGAGTGCTGGCAGATTAAGCGTGGACTGAGTCATCACTGATGTCTTGTTAGGGTGGCTTGAATAAATATACGAGGTGAGATGGCTGATTAGATCAATGGGGTCAGAGTCGTTGAACCGCGACTCATCGGTTCAACGACTACATTGATAAAAAAATGCCAGTAAGCGGTGCTTACTGGCATTGTCGAGTGGTGAACTAAAACCGGTTAACCCGAGTTGCGCATGCCTGCGGCGATGCCGGCAATGGTGACCATCAAGGCGCGCTTGATGTTTTCATTGACGGTTTCTGGCGCGTGACGAACCCGCTTGAGCAATTCCACTTGCAGAATGTGCAGTGGGTCGACGTAGGTGTTGCGCAGCATAATCGATTCGCGGATCCAGCTTTCTTTGGCCATTAAATCATCCGCTTGAATGATTTGTAGCAACAGCGCCGTATCGGCAGAAAGTTGCGTGCGTAATTGCTCGCCGAGCGGTTTTAAGTGCTCAGGGACTAATTTCTCGTCGTAGTAGGCGGCAATTTGCGCATCGGCTTTTAAATACACCATCTCTAACATCGACAAGCGTGTGGCGAAGAACGGCCACTCAGCGCGCATTTGTTGCACCAACGCCATATCGCCTTGTGCGACGGCTTGCGCCAACGCAGAACCGGCTCCAAGCCATGCTGGCAGCATCAAGCGGTTTTGCGACCAAGCGAAAATCCATGGGATAGCGCGCAAGCTTTCTACGCCGCCATTTGGATTACGCTTCGGTGGACGGCTGCCTAGTGGCAACTGGCCCAGCTCTAACTCCGGCGTTGCGGCGCGGAAGTAAGGCACAAACTCTGGATGCTGACGGACAATAGCGCGATAGGCATCACATGAGCTGGTCGCCAGCTGATTCATCAAGGCGCGCCATTCTGCTTTTGGCACTGGAGGCGGCAGTAACACGCCTTCCAGCACTGCTGAAGCGTAAAGCGCCAAGCTGCGTTGGGCCAATTTGGATAAACCAAATTTAAAGCGGATCATCTCGCCTTGTTCGGTCACGCGCATGCCACCGGCTAATGAACCCGGCGGTTGCGATAAAATTGCGGCGTGCGCTGGACCACCGCCACGGCCAATAGTACCGCCACGACCGTGGAATAAGGTCAGTTGCACTTTGGCTTGTTGGCAAATGGCCACTAAGGCTTCTTGCGCGCTGTATTGCGCCCAGCCCGCAGCAATGGCACCGGCATCTTTGGCGGAGTCGGAATAGCCGATCATCACTTCCTGTTTGCCTTGGATGTAACCGCGATACCAATCAATCGCCAATAATTTGCTAATACATTCAGGGGCATTGGTTAAATCGGCCAAAGTTTCGAACAATGGCGCAACGCGCATTGGGAAAGTGATCCCGGCATCTTTTAACAGCAATTGCACCGCAAGCACGTCGGAAGGTTTGCCGGCCATCGAAATAACGTAGGTCGATAACGCTTCAGCGCCGTGACGGGCAACGATGTCGCAAGTATCTAGAACTTCTTGCACATCGGCCGATGGTTGCCAGTTTTTCGGGAACAATGGACGTTTGCTGGCAAGCTCATTTAATAAAAAGGCTTGGCGCGCAGGTTCTTCCCATTGGCCATAATCGCCAATACCCAAATAACGGGTGAATTCGCTAAATACCTGGGTGTGACGACCACTTTCTTGGCGCACATCGAGTTTTAACAGCGTTAAACCAAAGGCATAAGCGCGGCGAATGGTGTCGAGCAATAAGCCGTTGGCGATGACTGACATTTTGCACTCGACTAACGAGTGGTAACACAACAAGAGTGGGTCCAGCAGCTGTTGTTTATGCCATAACAAGCCTTCTGGTTTTTGCAGTCGGTCGTGTTTTAACGCTTCAGTCAGCCAATCGCGAGTGAAAATAAGCTGATTTTTCAGCTCTTTCAGCACATCACGGTACGGCTCGCTTGAGCCAGGTACTGCGGCTTGTAATGCCGCGTTGGCCAAGTTCATCGATAACTCGTTACCGAGCAGTTCCAAATCTTGGCTAAATAAATCGGCGGCTTTCCAGCGACTTAACAGCAGCACTTGGCGAGTGACTTTGGCGGTAACAAAAGGGTTGCCGTCACGGTCGCCGCCCATCCATGAGGAAAAGCGGATTGGCGCAGCATCAAGCGCCAAGCCATGACCCAGCACTGGCGTCAGGGCATCATCTAATTCACGGATAAACTCTGGAATGGCTCGCCATAACGAAGTTTCGATCACGGCAAAACCAGATTTGGCTTCATCCACCGGCGTTGGCCGCTGCTCGCGAATTTCGTTGGTGTTCCACGCTTGGGTAATTAAATCGCGTAAGCGTGCTTCTAACCGTTGTTGCTCGACTGCGCTTAAGTCTTGTTCGCGCTGGGCGAGGCAATCGGCAATTTGGGTGAGCTTATAAATGAGCGTGCGACGGGTGACTTCGGTTGGATGCGCGGTAAGTACTAATTCGATAGACAGATCTGCAACCGCTTGCCGGGTTTTTTCCACATCGACTTGCTTGGTTTTCAGTAATTGCAAAAGCTCTAGCAGCGGCTCTGGCTTCTCAATAGCACTAGCACCGGCTTTACTGATGGTGTGATGCTGCTCGGCCAAGTTTGCCAAATTCAGGAATTGAGCAAAAGCGCGCGCTACCGGTAAAATTTCGTCATCGGTAAGGCTAGCCAGCAGTTGTTTTAATTGTTGATCTTGCGGGTCATTTGCTTGACGTGCTTGTTTGGCGTAATGACGAATTTGTTCAATCCGCTCAAGCACCGCAGGCCCTAATTGATTACGAACCGTATCCCCAAGTTGTGTGCCTAATAAGCCCACATTTGCCCTCAAGGCAGCATATTGCGACATGACCCATTCTCCTCGTTGCTCTGCCTTTGTGCACCCAGTGACCAACTCACCATCGGAGTTGGCCTTTTTAGTTATGTTAACTCCATACCACCCTAGCGGTATTTTCCGCGGTACTCAACACTGACAGATTACAAAATGAGCAACAAAATAGACTTTTAGGTGTTTAGATGGCTTTATTTGCAAAATATTCCACATTTACTGCAAAAACGATTGGGTGAGCATGGCAAGCAGCAGGCATGAGCAGAAAATCCAGACGATTTTTGGTTAAAAAATAACTGATCATTTATACAGTAGTTTCTTTGAGTTTTTTTTCCACCATAAACTAAGGTTTTTGTCGTTTTTGTTTTCTTAAAATTTAAGAACTGTTAACAGAAGTGATTGATTTTGGGGAACTACAAGGTTATTTTACTACGAGTAATTTTAACGAAAACGGGCAGAATGAGCCGCATCTCGCGGGTTTTGTGCCGTTGAATAAGTTGTTTTAAAAGATAGTGTTTTAAGCCTTTTTAAGAAATTTGAAACTCCTCTAAAGCCCTTGTATTCATTAGCTATTCAGCAATTTCTTGTTTTATTTGACATACCGAAACTTGAAACGAGCTGCCTACACTATGTCTACACCAAAAATCACCAAGCAATTTGTAGACAAATTGCCACCACCTGAAACCGGTCAGATATTTCATCGAGATCCACTGCTTAAAGGTTTTGCTGTCAGGGTTACTGCCGGTGGCAGCAAAGCATTTATTTTGGAAAAACGTATCGACGGAAAAGTGAAACGGATCACTTTAGGCCGGTATCCCGAAATCACTGTTGAACAAGCTCGAAACAAAGCTCAAGAATATTTAGGAGAAATCGCAACCGGTACGAATCCGATAGCTAAACGCCAGCGTCATGCATTGCAAAATTTAACCTTGTGGGAAGTTTGGCAGGATTACAAAGCAATTAAATGCGATTTAAAACCGCGTACTTATGAGCAGTATGAGTTCTATTTTAATGGTGAACTTAAAGACTGGAAAAATAAGGCGTTTGTAAGTATCAATCGGGATATGGTGATTAAGCGCTATAACGAGCTTAAAGAGAAATTCAGTCCATCCTACGCCAATACCATTATGCGAGTGCTGAGTGCCTTATACCGGTTTGCAGAGGTGCAATATGAGGATGATTCTGGCGCAAGTTTATTTCCTGCGAATCCAGTGGTGCGTATTACCCAGTTAAAAGCATGGGCGAAAGAGCCAAGACGACAAACCATTTTGAAGCAACACCAATTGGCCGTTTGGTATAGCGCTATCAAAGACCTCAAATTTAATACTGGCGCGGCAAATGACCATGTAGCGGCGGATTATTTCCTGTTCTTACTGCTTACCGGTTTACGGAAAAATGAAGCTGCAACGCTCACTTGGAAAAACGTAGACTTTGAAGAGCAAACGTTTTTTATACCTGACACCAAGAACAATACTGCCTTGACGTTACCAATGTCCGATGTAATTGCTGCAATCCTGAAATACCGCCTACGTTTTAAAACTCAAGATTACGTGTTTAGTTCAAGGAAAACCGGCTACTTTGAAAATACCAAAGGCGCTGTATCGCGTTTAAAAGAAAGCTCAGGTGTTGAAATTACCTTACATGATTTACGGCGCACTTTTATCACCGTTGCCGAATCTCTCGATATCTCGATGTTTGCTATTAAACAATTGGTGAATCACAAATCTGGTTCTGATGTTACCGGCGGCTATGTCATCAAGAATTTTGAGCGTTTGCGCGAGCCTATGCAGCGTATTACTGACTATTTCAAAACCCAATGCAAAATAGGAGTGCAGGACTTTGAATAATCCCAAAACTCAGGCAATCGATCAAACCGAAGCGTCGAAATATGCTGAAATATTATCTTTTGAACCGGCGGAGAAAGTTAGATTTGCTGTTAGCAGAGCGAAAGAGCTTTTGGTCAATCGAACTGAAGATCAATGCATAACAATTGCTCGTGCAATAGATCGGATGTATTATATTATTGAATTTTTGGAGCGAGAGACAGCGCAAAAAACGATTGAAAAATCAGCCTTTGATTCGGTTTGGCTCTCGCAAGGGCGAGCGCTTTTTTTGTGGATGGATACATTTGATCTTACGGATTTAGGCTTAGAAAACTTGGAGTGGTTCGAGGTTTTTGCTGTAAGGGTACTGATGCAGTGCTCTGATTATAGTGATGTAAAGTCACAAAAATTGAACTCAAGAGCATCGCTTTTGGTTGTTGCTAATTTTGAGTATATGCAGGCGAAAGTCGAAAGCCGAGTTACTGAGATTGTGGATTGTTTGGCAAGAGCGGAAGTTCTAGTTAAGCATGGGCGAGTTAATACATCTGCAAAGTTACTCGGAAAAAAAGGAGGGAAGGCTCGCACAAAAAAAATAGCTCCTCTTGAGAGTGAAATTGTTAAGTTATATTTCAGTGACGAATACAGGGATATGCCAGTACTAAAAGCCGCAAATTGTATAGCGGTACTTATTGCTGAAACCAAGCCTGAGTTGTTGTTGTTAACTAAGAATGAAAATAAGCCAGTTGCCATTCAAAACATTATAAGGAAGTTTGGAGCAGCTAATACTGTGATAGTTGTTTAGATTCAAACATAAAAATGGTGTTCCGCATTTTTACTTTTCTGAAATTTCACGGACAAGTCGATATTTTTGATTTCAAAATGAATAATAGCTATTGTGCTGTTGGTGGTTTTGATGAAGTCTCGAAAAATATAATGCTTGTTTCCAGACTTTTGCCTTATAGACAATATATTTAGGTATATGAACATGGAAATAACTGTAAAGAGACCATGTGACTGCAGCGAAGCTGAGCTTATATTATTTGAGAATTTGGTCGCGGAAGGCGGAGAAGTTGTATTAGCCGGACTTCGTGAAAGAATTCAAAGTGCAGAGACGCTAGTTTTTATCGGTGATGGAGAGTGTGTAGCTGTTGGAGCTATCAAGAATCCAAATGCCAAATATAAGGCACGTGTATTCGAAAAGTCTGGAACACAGGAGCAAGCCAGATATGAATACGAACTTGGCTGGCTTTATGTATCGCAAGTAGCTAGAGGGAAAGGCTATGGTCGTATTTTAATGGAAACAATAGCTAATGCGTTGTCTGGAAAGTCATGTTTTTCAACAACCCGTGAGAATAATGTTGCTATGCATCATTTGTTTGGAGAATTTGGCTTTTCGAAGCTTGGGCGACCTTACAAAAGCGAAAGCAGAGAATACTCCCTTATCCTCTACGGAAAACCATAATATTCTCAGCAATGGGGCTTACCTAGGATAGCATGAAGAAACTCGCACAAGTTATATTGTTAATATTCCCCCTTTCGGCACATGCCTATGGGCTCGGGGAGGTCATAAGTCCACTCGCAAAAGGCTTTCTAGGTCTCGTGCTTATGGTCATAATTATCACTCTGGTGCTAGAAGCAATTAAAAAACCAAAAGTTGCAATTCTGATAGTTGTATTTTTTACGTTATCAATCACAGTTGGCTTTGGAATACCGTTACTAACAATGAATTACACAGATAATTTCTTTGCACATCTTTTAAGCCCAATTATCGGCCTGATCGCATGCTTGAAGATAATTAGTCTTGGGGAAAGATTTTACGGTGAAAAAAATGACAACAATGGCTAGCAGCCGATCTCAGTCGTTCAGACCGATTAGGACGGATTTAACAATAGTGAATGGTTACCTATAATAACTAGTCAGTTGCAAGGGAAAGTTAGAAACTCGTGTACCGGAAAAACAAGTTTCAGTGACCCACAACCGATATAAACTTGTTTTTGTAGTATGTGGAATCATATTTTCGAGCATCCATAGCTCTAAAATGCTCAAGTTAGATCACTGAAGCGCTCCAGTGATCTCCAATTTGATCATTGAAGCGCTTCAGTGATCTCAAGTGCTTTTTATCTTTTCAAACATCCGCAACCATCCTCTTCGACAAAACAAGTTTGTCTAATTAAAGAGGATAAAATCCATGAGTTTAAAACTACTAAGTACCAAAGAAGCTGCCGAAGTGCTTGGCGTCAGCGTTGCATTTTTAGAACGTGATCGCTGGGCAGGCGCAAGAGTGCCATTTGTCAAAGTGGGTTCACGAGCTGTCCGTTACCGTTTAGCTGATTTAACCAATTATATCGAACGCCATGTTTTCCAGTCGACAAGCCAAAGTGGGGCGCACTATGGCCGTTAACCAACTAAGTCGAACGATTCCGAATAATTCCGTTAACGGAATAATGCGAACCGCACAAAGGCGTATTAGTTCGAACCATTGCGTTAACGGAAATTCGATTCCGCATTGGTACGGAACATTTCGGGATTCTTATCCGAACGAGACCGAAGTGGTTTGCCACGTTGCGCAATTTTACGAGATTCGATTTAGGAAGAACGGAGCGAAAGCGAAGTGTGTTTTGCGCTATTTGGGGATTGAGAGGGTGTCCGCATGAACGACCAAAATACAGTGGCGATCAGTGATTCTATTAACGGCAAAACGCTCACTCAGCAAGAAGTTGCGATATTGGTTAAAATGAATGAACAAATGGCTCATGTGACAATGGGCGGAAAAAATCAAATTATCACGACCGGCTTTGATGGCCGAAACATCGAATCTCATCAGTTTGAAAGCCTGAGTGAATTCAAAAACCGCTTTTTGCATGTTCCAACAATAGCAGGGATGAACCAGGGCGAAGCGTGGCTGAAGTGGCCAAGTAAACTCTATTACCCTGAGGGTTTAGCATTTTGCCCCAATCCAGCAAAATGCACTCCAAATCAATATAACTTGTTTCGCGGATATGCCATTACGCCGGTAGCTGGAACTGTTGAGCCCTTTATTCGTCATGTAACTCAGGTGGTTTGCGCAGGTGACTTAGATGCGGCGAAGTTTGTAATGCAGTTTTTCGCACACATGCTGCAAAAACCTGATGAAAAACCTTCGGTAGCTATTGTCATGAAGTCGATAGAAGGAACTGGCAAAGGTGCGTTAATGCAGCCATTTCTTGCCATGTGCGGTGAATATGCCGGAAATACAAACGGCGCTTACCTGTTAACCGGTCGATTTAACTCTGTGGTAGCAAACAAATTGCTCATTTTCAGTGATGAGGTTGATTTAACCGATCCAAAATCCGCAGATAAACTCAAAGCTCTGATTAGCGAGCCTACTGTGATGATTGAGCGAAAAGGACTTGATGCAATTCCAGTGGGTAGTTATACGCGGTTTGTGTTCGCCAGCAATATGGAAACCGTTTTAAAAGCTGGTTCAAGGGAACGACGGTATTTAGTGTTAGAGCCGTCGGCAGATTTTGCGCAAAATATTGAATATTTTGAGTCTTATTTTGCATGGCTTAATAATAACGGTGCAGCTCACTTGATGCATTATCTGTTAAATCTCGATATAAGCGATTTTAACCCACGTAAAGCACCAGTAACCCAAGCGCTACTTGATGAGAAAATGGCTAGTTTGCCAATGCCACTTGCTTTTATGTATGAAGAGCTTTGCAAAGATAAACCGTTTAACGGGATGATTCGGCCAGAGCCCAAAGATTTACAAAGCATGTTTAGCCAATTTTTGGAAAGTAACCATGAAAGGCAAACATCAGCGCAAATGCGCAGTAGCTTGGGAAAAATGTTAACGCAATTGCAGGTTAAGAGTATCGGAAGAGCAGGACGAGGGCAGTGCTATGATTTTTCTGACCTTGAACTCATCAAGCAAAATTTCGCAAATAGAATCGGCCAATCTATGGGTGAATTGTTTTCCTGATTTGACCTATACCACCTCTACCAAAATGGTACAGGTGGTATAGGTTTTTGTTGGTTTTAAATTGCTGTGATTGATTGCATTTAATTTATCGGATCATTGAAATGGCAACTTACAGCAGACCAAAAAAAGCGCTGAGCCAATAGCGGGAAATGCCGTTTGCTGCTAATGAATCGCAGTCTTGTGAGGGAAAGCCATGCAAGAGCTACCCTGTTTTGTTGAGTGTGCTTGGAAGTGGTTGATTTATATTGAGTTAAAGGTTAACTTCTTCTGAGCGAAATTCATGAGAGAAGGCAATAAAATTTGCATCGTGCGGGTCCTTGCCTTCGAAGAATACTTTTTAAATCAAGGACAGACTATGGCAACACCGAGAGTGTTTATAAGTTCCACATGCTATGACCTTAAGTACGTAAGAGAAAATCTTAAGTATTTTGTGAGAACTATTGGGTACGAACCTGTTTTATCAGATGAAGGTGATGTTTTTTACAGCCCAAGTGCACATACACATGATTCCTGCCTCAAAGAGGTTGAAACATGCCAAATATTTATTTTAATTATTGGCGGAAGGCAAGGGGGTAACTACAAAGCTGAAGTTTCATCTATTACCAATAATGAGTACAGAGAAGCTGTTCAAAATAATATCCCCATTTTCGCACTCGTTGAAACTTCGGTGCATTCTGATCATCACGTATTTGTAACTAATAAAAAGAAAAATCCTACAATCGCTGAAAGCATAGCTTATCCGAGTATTGACGATATTAGAATCTTTGGATTTATTGACGAGGTGAGAAAAAACACTAAAAACAACGCCATTTTTCCATTTCGAGATTTTTCTGATATGGAATCCTATCTAAAGAAGCAATGGGCGGGAATGATGTATGATTTTATCATCCAGCGGGCTAATAATGAAAAATCAAAGATCACGAACAAACTTTTAGACGATTTGACACTAGCTACCAAAAAATCTGAGGAGTTGATTAAGATCCTTCTTAAATCAAGTGACATTAATGGGAATGTCGAAAAAGCCATTCAGGAAGTTTCGAATCGGGTTCAAGCGGAAAACTTTGCAAACCTCGTGCTTTCTAAATTTAGTATAGATAGGCTAAGGAATACTAGCCTCAAAGATTTGGAAGGTATACCTCTTCAAGGAACTTGGATAGATTTTCTTGAAGCAACAAATGATTTTCGTGTAGAAGAAATGGTTCTGCAGGATGATGAGATTGACCTAGTTTTATGGTGCAACTCATCGCATGGCATCCAGATCGGATCAACCACAAATGGTGAATTCAGTCCCGTCGACTATCACAACCTTGAGGAATCTTTTTCATCTTTAAAGTCTGTTGATGAAGATGCTCGAAGAAACATATTTTTAAAGTTAGTAAACGGATTGTAGTGAAAGATTGCAGCGGAGAAGCGTCTGAATGCTGCGTTAGAAGTATGGGAACAAGATGACACAGGAAGAAATACAGCTCTATTCCGACATTGTTAAAGTTGGCTTTCCTATTATTGGAACGGTGCTAAGTGGCTTCATTGGTGCTGTTTCTACTTACTTT
>JAFLDV010000028.1 GCA_017302255.1 Gammaproteobacteria bacterium
ATCGTTCTGGAAATGCAGGAATATCTCGAAATTTTAAAGAGCCATTGATCATTCGGTCTCAGCAATGTCCGCTTTCATTGAAAAGCGCCGATTTAACCGAATCTCAGTGAATGTCCGCAATTGGCACAAAGCAGCGGTCTCAAGTAGTTTCCCACTTTGAGATTTCGACTATTAAACCACTAGCCTACGCTTAAAGTTAAATTGAGATCCAACTGGTAAGTTAGCTACAACTTTTGCTCTGATGGACCAGCAACGGCTGGTAAGAATCGTTTGCTCTCGGATGGTAAATTACATGCAATTAGCCAGAAGGCATGTATGGCTTTGATATGCAGTGACCAATCAAGAAGAAATCATCATAAGAATGCAGAAAAATCAAGCTAATGGTCAATTTCAAAAAATCTCATTTTTAACCATTGTGACAAGGCTGCGCCAAGCAATTTTTCGATGAGACAGCACAAAGCGGAAAACGTACGGCCACTCCTAAAATCGATGTCTCATTATATATTATTTATGCTACTGTTTTTATTATATTTATTCTTATTTTCTAGCTTATTAATTAATTTACACGATGAGAAATCAATTTATATTTTCACCCTCATAACCCGAAGTTCAAATCCGGCTCCCGCAACCAACTTTACCAGTTTATAACTCACTGATTTACATAGACTTCCCTTTTTAGGGATTTTCTTGTTTCTAAAAATGAAAATCTGTGACGTGGTTGTGACGAAAATTTTCGTCAACTCGAAATTTTCACAATTTTTTTGTTTCTAAAAAGTCAAATTTTTGACCTTCAGACATTTCTCCCCTGCACAAAAGCTTGTCACAAAATTCTGTGACAATAATTGCTATTAATTGACTTTAAATGCTTTTAACTTAGCTTCTGCTTTGATTTATTTTTATCAATGAACTGAATTAGTTAGCGCTTGGGGGGATTTAAAATTCTTTACGTGTGGAATTCGATTGCTGTGACAAAAATCAAAGTGGATATTCAAAACTAGCTGAGCAGTTAACTGGTGAAAATTTTAGTTCAATTTTGCATAGAACCAAACAATCGATTTTACTTTAATCTTGGCTCTTCTGCGAATTCAGTAAATTATTTCTAGCCAACCCACGCCTAACTCCAAGGCACATCTTTCCGAATTGACGAATTTGTTCAAAGTTAGGGATAACTCCTTTTGCCATCGCATGTTCCCAATAGCTTATTTCGCCATCGACCAACTCTAACAATTTCTTTGGGCAGCCTTGGCAATCAGTATTTGCGCCACAGATATATGTACTTGGCTCGTACAAAGGAAACTCTGCTTTAACAGCTTCGATGATTTGGCGCATCGCAGTAGTTCTATCTGGTTTAGGAATTTTTTGCTCGGATAATTCTGCCAGATCACTCATAGGGCAATCGCTCATCGAAACCAAAGTCTAATTGTCGCGCGAACAGCTTCGGTTTGAAAATCCCCAACTATGGGTAGATCCAAACCGACATTCACTCAAATAACGATAAGTTTTGTGGGCTAGAGGTTTTGGTGGCTAAAAAGACCTTTAAAATGGATCCAATAGAGTTCTCGTTATTTAAAAACGAGCTCCTAAATTGAACTTAGCAACTAATCGCTGTAACTCAGCAGCTAAGCGGGCAAGTTCGGCCGCCATTTCTGCGGTTTGCGAAGCGCCAGAACTCGTTTGCATAGAAACGTCACTAATTCGTGTGATGTTGATATTAATTTGCTCGGCAACAGTACTTTGTTCCTCGGCAGCAGAGGCAATTTGAGTAGTCCGGTCATGAATAGCATGAACACCGTCAACAATAGCTGTCAACAACAAAGCCATTTGTCCCATTTGCTCATTGCCGGAGTTCGCTTTTTCGACGCTAATATTCATCGAATTCACCGATTGCTTTGCGGTATTTTGGAGATTATCGATCATCCGCCGGATATCGATGGTCGATTGTTGTGTTCTCTGTGCTAAATGACGAACTTCATCCGCTACAACAGCAAATCCTCGACCCTGCTCTCCTGCTCTTGCTGCTTCAATTGCGGCGTTGAGTGCTAGTAAGTTGGTTTGTTCAGCAACACCTTTAATTACATCGAGCACACTATTTATTTCTTGAGTGTGCTGATAAAGCGTATCCAGTTGCTCGCCAGTAGTTTGCACTTGCTGTGTTAGATCGGCAATCAACCCCCTAGTTAACTCCAACTGCCGCTGCCCTGCCGCGGTGCGTTCTTGGATATGGTCAGCTTGCTCTGCGGCTTGAGCTGTACTCATCGCAACGTCGGCGACCGTGGCCGACATTTCATGCATTGCGGTTGCCGCTTGTTCGGTATCAGATTGTTGCTGACTCACGCCTTGTTTGGTCAATTCAGTTATAGCAGAGGCTTCTTCAGCTGCTGCCGCAACCTGATCAGTTGCAGAACGAATCTCAAGGAGAACATTATTTAGTTCACCGGTAACTTGATTTAGTCCTGTGGAAAGATGACCAAATTCATCCCTTGTATGAACGTTGCTGCGATGGGTCAAATCATGCAGCATCAAATAAGACATCAGGCCATCAATTTCACGAAGAGAATTTCGGATAGCTCTCGAAATGTACACACTTACCCAAAGCACCAAAGTAATCAAAACTACGAGGACAACACTTATCAACCACATTAGTCGAGTGGAGTCATTCACCATAGTTTCCGAATCATTATTTAAGACTTCTAAAATGTTATTTTGGGCATCTCTTAAGCTTGAAATTCGTTTAGTCGCAACTTGAAACCATTGCTGAGGCAGGCCATTAAGTGTCTCGCTAACCTTTGTTTTTTGGATAGTCTCAATTTGTTGAGAATACCCATTTACATCAATTTCCGAAATTTCTATACGAATATTCTGGGCTTTTAACCATGAAGATTCAGTAACTTCGGTTTTGAAAATTTGTTGTGCCCCTGAGTTTGCTTGCCAACGGCGCAGTAATTCATCAGACAACTTTTGCTCGGTGAGCAACAAACTTACAATCGCCCTCTCACGGCCCGCACGCTCTATCCAATTCATTAGCGAGACCAAATTGCTTAAGCCCTGACGTTCATTTAAATCTGAGACTTTATTAACATCCGATTGCAGAGCAGAAATTAACGTATTAATTTGGTCAGTATAAATTTTGGTGATTTCTGGTAATGTCAAATCAAAGCTATCAATCTTAGGTCGTATATTTTCAATCTCAGCCCAGCTATTTGCGTGTTCTGCGACAAGAGCTTTACTTAATTTTTGTCTTGCATCGTCAAGATTACGCCGGGCAAGCTGCATTTCCTCACTAAATTGCGTTCCACGACTTATCAAAAAGACACCACTTGTACCTCTCTCGGCTTGTATCGCACTGATGTAATTTGACAGTTGTGTCGAATCAATCACTATTTTCTTTACATATTGTGCTGTTCGAGCTTGTTCAAACAGATCTAGAAGTTGCTGACCTGCTAGTAAAGCAATCAACACCATCGGTAAAAACAATAAAATTGCTAACTTTTTTCCGATCGAAAAATGTTTTATGAATGTCAACATAACCACTCCTTGCGTGTGTTTAAACGCCGGTATTGGATTGATTCCTCAAATAATCCGGTGTAAATCTAAAATAGACACCGGTTCCGCCTTGCATACGTCTTGCTATGTTCAACACTCCAAACAGCTGACGACTCCGTTCTTGCATGATTGCAAGTCCGTAGTGATTTAGTTTTTCCGCACTTTCGGGAATGCCTACTCCGTTATCTTCCACCGCTAACTCAATACTTTGATCAATATTTTGAACTAAACGAATGATGACTTCCGTACCTTTACTATGGTGAACCGCGTTTTGACTTGCCTCACGGATAATTTGCAGTAGATGAATTTCTTCATGTGGAGAAAGAGGCACGTTAATTAGTTGATAATCGACTCTAAATTGTAATCCGGACTGTGAAGTGAGCGCTTGAATCGCCTGATCAATCGCCTGTGCGAGCCCCCCTCCTTCTACTTTTAAGCGGAAGGTAGTTAACAGCTCGCGTAACTGACGATAAGCGTTATCTAACCCCTGCTTCAACTCTGCCGTAATGTCCAACATCATGGCATCGTCATGTTTTGGAATAGCCTTGTTTAACCGGCTGACTTGAATTTTTAAATACGACAGCGCCTGCGCTAGAGAATCATGCAATTCTCGCGCAATCACTGTTCGTTCCTGCATCAGCGCAATCCGTCGAGTTTGTTCATGTTCACTCTTTAATCCCATAGCGATTGCGATATGATCCGCAACTGTGCTCAGCAACTGCTGTTGCCAATCAAGCAGCACAGTCGATGTACCAGTTCTTACAACCAATACTCCATAATAATGATTATCTCGCTGCACCGCATATCTGTAAACATAGCCATCCTCACCGCACTCGCCTTGCTCGTTTGCAGTTACACAATCGTGACAACTTGATTTTTCACAGGGTTCTTGTTGATCGCTAGGTAGGATTTGTAAGTACGGTCTATTGCCATTCTCAGTAATTAAACACAATTCAATGTCGTCAATAGTGACCACACGTTGCAAGTTTTCTACTATGTCATCGAGCTTAGATTTATCAACCGTTTCAATAGTGAGATTTCGAACCATATCGTAGAGAAACTGCAATTTAATATTGGTGTTTTGCAGCGCAGCGGTTTGCGAGTCAACTCGTTTTTGTAAATTGCCATACATTGAGGCTATGGCATCGGACATTTTATTTAGAGTAGTCGCAAGAACCCCTAATTCATCTGGCTGTTGCTGGACCAACCTCGTGGTAAAGTCACCCTGACCAATGCGATGCGCTGCACGAGTCAATTCACTTAGAGGTTGTTCAACACGATTTCGCAACCAGTGCAAAACAATTGCGGCAAGTAGAACTGTGGTAAACAATGCTATCACTTGCACAGCTCGTAATAATCGCACTTTATACTCAGCATCACGTTGAATTTGATTAACTAAATCATCGAGTAAATCAACTTGACTAGTCGCTAACGCGAATCTCTGATCAACATCGACTTTTAATATTTTCTGATCAATTATCTCCCATGCAGCTTTGCCTTGTTCAAAAGTGTCGCTCATATGATTTTGTTTGGAATTAAGTCTTTTAAATACAGGATGTCGCCAGGTTTCAAATATTTTTTGTTTTGCTCGATTAAAGGCTGGATCTGCGGGTGTTGCCGATAACATCACAACTTTATACGTTTGCATACGCAGCGAACCCGCGATATTAATCGCCAATGCATCGCTATCAGCACGTTCTGATATCCAATAAGAGATAATCATAGTGCCGAGCGCAAGAGCAACAATTAATGCTAGTGCGACTCCGATCCGAGTCACAATTGAAAATTTCATCTTATTGTTCATTGTTTATCCAAAACTGATACAAGCCTAACTCGTTTTCAACGTATTCGCTTGCTTTAAAGTCTGAACACAGGGGCTACCCCCTTTGCTCCCAACATCAGGAATTAAGTTGCTCAATCCAACATTATGAGCAAACCATCTCTTAATTATCAACGATTTACAGGATTTTACATCTACCTATTTGGTGGTAGAAAATCAAGGTTGTACCGAAATGCCCCACGTAGCAAGCTTATCCTAGATCAATCATTATTCCTCTCGGCAATCTTATATTGCAGGCAAGTTCAGCACCGATGGACGTTAAATAGTTAGGCGTACCATCGCCAGCAGGAGTAAAACAATGAGTCACTTGCTCGACAAATTGCGTTTTTTTAAAACACGCAAAACCCCATTCGCCGAGGGTCATGGCGTCACTACAAATGCAGATAGAACCTGGGAACAGGGTTATCGTCAACGTTGGCAGCACGACAAAATCGTACGTTCAACTCATGGCGTAAACTGCACTGGCTCTTGTAGCTGGAAGATTTATGTCAAAGATGGGTTAGTTACTTGGGAAACCCAACAAACCGACTATCCACGCACCAGACCTGACTTACCGAATCATGAACCACGCGGCTGTCCTCGTGGCGCAAGCTATTCATGGTATATCTACAGCGCAAACCGCTTAAAATACCCGAAAATTCGTCAGCATCTGATGAAATTATGGCGAGAAGCTCGTGCAGTTCATAAAGATCCAGTTCTTGCTTGGCAATCAATCATCCAAGATCCAGTGAAAGCGAAAAGCTACAAAGAACGTCGCGGTTTAGGCGGATTCATTCGCGCAAGCTGGGACGAAGTCAATGAACTAATCGCAGCTGCAAATATCTACACAGCGAAAACCTACGGTCCAGATCGCATCAATGGATTCTCGCCAATCCCTGCAATGTCGATGGTCTCGTACGCAGCTGGTTCACGTTACCTGTCATTAATTGGTGGTAACTGTTTAAGTTTCTACGATTGGTATTGCGATTTACCGCCATCTTCACCACAAGTTTGGGGTGAACAAACCGACGTTCCAGAATCTGCAGACTGGTACAACTCCAATTACATCATCGTTTGGGGTTCGAATGTTCCGCAGACCCGCACGCCTGATGCGCATTTCTTATCCGAGGTTCGTTACAAAGGCACTAAAACTTGCGTAATAACTTCCGATTACTCAGAAGCTTCAAAATTTGGTGACACTTGGCTTGCACCAAAACAAGGGACAGATGCAGCATTAGCAATGGCCTTTGGCCATGTAATTTTGCGCGAATTCCACGTAGAAAATCCAAGCACTTATTTCACTGACTATGTACGTCGCTATACTGACATGCCAATGCTGGTGATGTTGGAAGAACAAGACGGAAAACTGACTCAAGGACGCTTCTTAAGAGCTGCCGATTTAGTTGATAACCTCGGTGAAGCCAATAATCCAGATTGGAAAACAATTGGCGTTAAACAAAACGGTGAACTGACAAGCCCAAATGGCTCGATCGGTTATCGTTGGGGTAAAAAGGCGGAAGAGCCTGGTAAGTGGAATTTAGAGCAAAAAGATAAAGATGGCGAAGTCGAACTGTTATTGTCCTTGGTTAAAAACCACGACGAAATTGCCGAAGTCGCATTCCCATATTTTGGCGGTGCACCGCACGAATACAAATACTTTCAGCACACAGAACATGAAGAAGTGCAGGTTCGTCAGATCCCTGCTCGCCGCGTTCGTCTAGCGAATGGTACAGAAGCGCTAGTTGCAACTGTGTTCGATTTAACACTGGCTCATTATGGTGTGGACAATGGCCTCAATGATCCGAGCAGAGCAAAATCATTCGATGACAATGTGCCTTATACACCAAAATGGCAACAAGCGATTACTGGTGTTGAACCTGAAGCAGTGATCCGAGTTGCTCGTGAATTCGCCAGAAATGCCGATAAAACTCGCGGTCGCTCAATGGTCATAGTTGGTGCTGCACTTAACCATTGGTACCACATGGATATGAACTACCGTGGCCTTATCAACATGTTGATGATGTGCGGCTGTATCGGCCAAAGTGGCGGTGGTTGGGCGCATTACGTTGGACAAGAAAAGTTGCGGCCTCAAACTGGTTGGGCTCCGCTGGCTTTCGCACTTGATTGGCAACGTCCGCCACGTCATATGAATGGTACTTCATTTTTCTACAACCACTCTAGCCAATGGCGTTATGAAAAACTGGACATGTCTGAGGTAATTTCGCCCTTAGCTAACAAGGAAAAATGGACGGGTTCTATCATCGACTTTAACAGTCGCGCTGAACGGATGGGCTGGTTGCCTTCCGCGCCGCAACTCGGCACTAACCCACTGCGTGTTGCGGCGAAGGCAAAAGCCGCAGGCATGGACGTTAAAGATTATGTGGTTGATCAATTAAAAACCGGCGCAATTAAGTTCGCCTGCGTCGAACCAGAGAATCCAGTTAACTTCCCGAAAAACATGTTTATTTGGCGCTCAAACTTACTGGGTTCAAGCGGTAAAGGCCATGAGTACATGCTCAAACATTTACTCGGCACAAAACACGGTTTGATGGGTAAAGATTTAGGTGAATCTGGCGGTAAAAAACCAGAAGACGTCGCATGGGTAGATCAAGGAGCCGAAGGCAAAGTTGACTTATGGGTCACTCTGGATTTCCGCATGTCAACCACCTGCTTATATTCTGACATCGTACTGCCAACTGCGACTTGGTACGAAAAAGACGATATGAATACTTCGGACATGCATCCATTTATTCATCCATTGTCAGCGGCAATTGACCCTGTCTGGGAAGCCAAAAGTGACTGGGAGATCTTTAAAGGTATTGCTAAAGAATTCTCAAAATTATGTCCAAACCACCTAGGGGTTGAAACGGATGTAGTCACTATTCCAATGCATCATGATACTCCAGCAGAACTTGCACAGCCATATGGCGTTAAAGCATGGTGGAAAGGTGAATGTGAACCAGTCCCTGGTGTGACTATGCCTCACATCAATGTGGTTGAACGTGATTATCCTAATACTTATCAGCGCTTTACCTCACTTGGGCCTCTACTTGAGAAAATCGGTAACGGCGGCAAAGGCATAGGCTGGGACACTAAAGAAGAAGTTAAATTCCTCAAACAGCTAAACCGCACACACGTCAAGGACGGTGTGAATCAGGGAATGGCTCGGATCGAAAGTGCCATTGATGCTTGCGAAGTTATTTTGTCACTTGCCCCGGAGACCAACGGCCACGTTGCAGTAAAAGCTTGGGATGCCTTGTCGAAAATTACTGGACGAGACCATACCCATCTGGCGACTAATAAAGAAGAAGAGAAAATTCGCTGGCGCGATATTGTTGCTCAGCCGCGGAAAATTATCTCTTCGCCAACTTGGTCAGGTTTAGAAGATGAGCACGTGTCCTATAACGCAGGCTATACCAACGTTCATGAGCTGATCCCTTGGCGCACAATTACCGGTCGGCAACAATTCTACCAAGACCATGAATGGATGCGCGATTTCGGTGAACAACAATGTTCTTACAAGCCGCCAATTAACTTAAAAACAGTACAACCAGTGCTGCAGAAAAAGCCAAATGGTAACAAGGAAATTGTCCTCAACTGGATCACACCGCACCAAAAATGGGGTATCCACAGTACATATACCGACAACCTTTTGATGCTGACACTCTCTCGTGGTGGTCCAATCGTCTGGATCAGCGAGTTGGATGCAAAAGCTGCGGGCATCGAAGATAACGATTGGATAGAAATCTTTAACGTCAATGGCGCAATTGCAGCACGGGCTGTAGTTTCTCAAAGGGTGCCTGAAGGCATGAGCATGATGTATCACGCTCAAGAACGGATCGTTAACGTACCGGGCGCTGAAACAACTGGTACTCGTGGCGGCATTCATAACTCGGTCACTCGAGCTGTGATGAAACCGACGCATATGATCGGTGGTTACGCTCAGCAATCCTATGGCTTTAACTACTACGGTACTGTTGGCTGTAACCGTGACGAGTTTGTCATTGTCCGTAAGATGGCCAAAGTCGACTGGTTAGATACAAAATAAGTTGGAGTATGTGAAATGAAAGTCAGAGCTCAAATTGGCATGGTGCTGAACCTCGATAAGTGCATCGGCTGCCACACTTGCTCCATTACGTGTAAAAACGTTTGGACCTCGCGTGAAGGCGTGGAATATGCGTGGTTCAACAACGTTGAAACAAAACCTGGCATTGGTTTTCCTAAAGAATGGGAAAACCAACAAAAATGGCATGGTGGCTGGGTTAAAAACTCAAGCGGAGAATTAGAACTACGCATCGGTGGCAAACGTCGGGTGTTGGCGAACATTTTCGCTAACCCTGACTTACCGGAAATCGACGATTATTATGAACCTTTTGATTTTGATTATCAGCATCTGCACACAGCAGCTGATAGCAAGCATCAACCGGTTGCGCGCCCGCGCTCGTTAATTACCGGCAAACGCATGGAGAAAATCGAATGGGGTCCAAACTGGGAAGAAATTCTTGGGACTGAATTCGAAAAACGGAAGAAAGATCAGAACTTTAATGACGTGGTGCAAAAAGACATTTACGGTCAATTCGAAAAGACCTTTATGATGTATTTACCACGTCTATGTGAACACTGCCTCAATCCAGCTTGTGTCGCCGCCTGCCCTTCAGGCGCGGCCTACAAACGGGAAGAAGACGGTATCGTTCTGATAGACCAAGATAAATGCCGTGGATGGCGGATGTGCGTTTCAGCATGTCCATACAAAAAAATCTATTACAACTGGAAAACCGGTAAGTCAGAAAAATGTACATTTTGCTTCCCTCGTATTGAAGCGGGTATGCCTACAGTATGTTCAGAAACTTGTGTGGGACGTATTCGTTATCTTGGGGTGTTGTTATACGACGCTGACCAGATTGCGAAGGCTGCAGGTGTTGCTGATGAAAAAGACTTGTATCAAGCCCAGCTTGATATGTTCTTAGACCCGACAGATCCTAAGGTAATCGCTGCGGCTCAAGCTGAAGGTATTCCTGATAATTGGATTAAAGCTGCACAGCAAAGCCCGGTGTATATGATGGCAATGGAATGGAAAGTAGCACTACCACTGCATCCTGAGTATCGGACTTTACCAATGGTTTGGTATATCCCGCCACTGTCACCGATTCAAAGTGCCGTGCAAGCGGGTCATGTTGGTACCAATGGTGAAATTCCGGACCTAAAATCATTGCGCATTCCGCTTCGTTACCTCGCGAACATGTTAACAGCAGGCGACGAAAAACCAGTGGTGCGCGCACTTGAACGCATGATTGCTATGCGTGCATTTAAACGCGCTCAACAAGTTGACGGTGTCGAGGATCTCGATGTCTTGAAACAAGTAGGTTTGACATCTCACCAAGTTGAAGAAATGTATCGATACATGGCTCTGGCCAATTACGAAGATCGTTTCGTGATCCCAAGTAGTCATCGTGCCTATGCAGAAAACGCCTACGACTTGAAGAGCTCTTGCGGCTTCAGTTTTGGTAATGGCTGCGGCGACGGCAATAACTCGGTTAACCTGTTTGGCGCTAAAGCAAAAGGCGTTCGGCAAGTCATCCCTGTAGAAATTAAGGATTAAGCCATGCAACTGTTACAGGTCATCTCATTATTGCTTGATTATCCAACAGAAGATTTGACGAAAAGCCGTCAAGAAATAGTTGAGTTAATAAGTAAAAGTTCTTTGTCAGAGACCTGTCGCCAAGCGTTGCTGCACTTTGTGCAGCAACGGTTTAATGGCGACTTGATGGAATGGCAAGCTGATTATGACAGCTTGTTTGAACGGGGACGCTCGTTAAGTCTTTTGTTATTTGAACACTTACACGGAGAATCTCGCGACCGTGGTCAAGCCATGGTTGATTTGCAAGCACAATACAAAAGTGCCGGTCTAGAGATTTCTTTAAAGGAACTTCCTGATTATGTGCCACTTTACTTAGAGTTTTTGTCCACGCAAGGCGATGAGAATGCAAAATACGGCCTGCAAGAAGTTGCGCCTATTTTGGGTCTATTGGCAGCTCGCCTACATCAACGTGATTGCGACTACCAAGTGCTATTTAATGCGCTGTTAGAAGTGTCGGAAGCAGACATAGATGTTACTGATTTACTAAAGCAGATCAGTGCTGAAAAACGCGATGACACACCAAAAGAGCTCGACAAAGTGTGGGAAGAGGAAATGGTGAGCTTTATGTCGGCACAGTCCGAAAACAGCTGCCCAAGTAGCCAACACAAACCGAGCGAAGGCCAACGACGTGACCAATTTGTTCCAATCAATACTGATTTGTTAAACGCATCCTCGCTCGCGCGAAATGCAGGAGTTTCATCATGACGCATTTTGATACCTTTGCTTTTGGCATCTATCCCTACATAGCGATGGCTGTGCTGTTTCTAGGTAGTTGGGTTCGCTATGACCGCGAACAATATACTTGGAAAACTAGTTCTAGCCAGCTTTTAGAGAAAAAACAACTACGAAAAGGCAGCTACGCCTTTCACATCGGCGTCATTGCCATTCTGATGGGCCACGGTGTCGGCTTACTGACCCCCCCAGAGGTATGGCATTTAGTCGGAATTGATGCGCCAACCAAACAACTCATCGCGATGGGTGTTGGTGGATTCTTCGGCTTGATTTGTTTATATGGATTAGTCACCTTACTGCTAAGACGTTTGAACAACCCGAGAGTGCGTGCAACCAGCAGCACGATGGACATTGCCATCTTATGGCTTCTGCTTGCACAACTACTGTTAGGCCTTGGTTCAATTTTTGTATCTGCAGGCCATTTAGATGGGCATGAAATGTTGAAATTAATGGCCTGGGCGCAGAATACCGTAACCTTTAATAGCACAGCTGCGGTGGTTGCGATTTCCGACGTACACTGGATTTTCAAAGCGCACATCTTTTTAGGTATGACGTTATTTGTCGTTTTCCCATTTAGTCGATTGGTCCATATGTTTAGTGTGCCACTGCAATATATTCGCCGGCCGCACCAAATAGTCCGTCAACGGTCATCACGTTAATAGCAAGATAAGTCGAGGACAATCAGTTATGGTCCTCGACTTTCAAATACAAAGAAGGGATCCCCATGATCACGGTGAACCAAGAAGTTATTGCTGAGGCCGATATTTTTGCCGAAATGCAGTATCATCCCGCATCCTCAAAACGCCAAGCAATGGTAGATGCCGCGCAAAGCCTAATAATTTCGACACTTTTACGTCAACAAGCTCACAAGTCTGGATATGTTGAAGTGGAAGACGATATCGCTATAGAGCAATTATTGTCACAACAGGTCGATGTTCCGACAGCAAACAGCATTGAATGTCAAAGTTACTATCAGCAGAACCCAGAACGTTTCTTTAGCTCACCACTGTTAGAAGTGCGTCACATCTTGTTGGCATGTCCGCCAGATGATGCACAAGGGCGGATAGATGCCAACGACAGCGCCAAAGCGCTCATTACGCAGTTACAAAATGGCGAAAGCTTCGCCAAGTTAAGTCAGACGTTTTCTGCGTGTAGTACCAAAGATAGTGGCGGCTTATTAGGCCAAGTAAGTAAGGGACAAACAGTTCCTGAACTTGAAAGAGTATTGATGAAATTGCCAATTGGCTTACACCTTCATCCCTTAGAAACTAGGTATGGTATCCACATAGTTGAAGTTTTAGAGCGGATCGACGGTCAACAATTGCCTTTTGTCGCAGTGCAACAACGCATTGCCGATTATCTTAATGAGAAAGTCCGCCGAAAAGCTGTTGCACAATATATTCACCAGCTAGTAGCGACTGCCGAAATCGAAGGTTTTGATTTTAATATTGAAGCAAGTCCATTAATGCAGTGAGAACAACGATAAAAATGACGTCGGCTGGATACTTTATCAACGTAAAGTGTCCGGCACTCTGTTGCTATTTGCCTGCCATTTAATTTTACCCACTTAGTGATACACCCATGTCCCACACCTACCAAAATTTAGGTATTCGATTGATTTAATTGGTATTTTTAACTTGATAAATAAAAATCCTATATAATCTGCGACAAGAATCGTCAAGAAGGATAGAAGTTATGAAAGCAAGTTCATGGTTATTGCCTGTTGCATTTTTAACAAGTTGCGGAGTCGCAGCATCGGCAGAACAGGCACTAAAAGACAGTACTGTTAAATTCAATTTTAGATACCGATTGGAACAAGCAAACCCAGATAATTCGCAAGAGACGGCTCTTGCATCGACTTTACGAAGCCGTATCAGCATCCAAACTGGCAAATGGCAATTCACTGACAATCAAAGCCTGAAAGCACTCGTCGAATACGATAACGTGACAAATCTGGGTGGTGAAACATATAACAGTACGGTTAACGGCAATAGTAGTTACGCAACTATTGCAGACCCAAGCGGTACCGATTTGAATCAAGTGGCACTTCAATACGCTTATACCAAAGGAGGCCAAGTCACGATTGGTCGCCAGCGGTTAAATCTGTTAAACCAACGTTTTATCGGCAGCGTCGGTTGGCGGCAAAATGAACAAACTTTTGATGGCTTGCGTGTAGAGCAACAGCTCAGTGACAACTGGCAAATTGACGTGGCGTCTTTACACAATGCTAACCGCGTATTTGGACCAGAGGGTTCAGCTGCCGATTTGCACGGCCGGTTTAATGTCGCTCATCTAAATTGGGCTATCGCACCAAAACATAGTGCTAGCGCTTTTTACTACGACACCGATTTTGACACCCTACTGAGTCGAAGCAGCAACACCACAGGAGTCGACTATCAAGGTGAACAAAATGCATGGAAATGGCAGCTAAGCGCAGCCCGGCAGCAAGACGCGCACGCAGCTACCAATAACTACCAACTGAACTATCATCGTTTAGAAACAAGCTACAAGCTGCAAAAATTGACATTCAAAGTATGGCAAGAACGTTTGGCTAGTGATGGTACCAATGCCTTTCAAACGCCATTTGCGACTTTACATGCCTTTCAGGGTTTTGCTGACATGTTTTTAACCACCCCTACTCAAGGGATCCGAGAAAATGCACTACAAGTTGGCTACCCAGTTATGGGTGTGAAATCGACGCTTAGTTATCATCAATTTGACGCTGACGTTGGCAGTGCAAAACTGGGATCTGAGATTGATGCGACTGCTAGCTATGATATTTCAGAAAACTTACAGATGATGGCGAAACTTGCTTTTTATCAAGCTGATACTTATCAAGTCGATACACATAAAGTTTGGTTAATGTTTAGCTATCAGCTATAGATGCAATACTTTTTCACTACCATTTTATAGATTTTGAGTAACTCATGACTCACTCGGCCCGACAGCTACTGTCGGATTTTACAGCGCCAATCTAGGCTCAGTTGGCGCTCTTTTTTTTGCAAGAATAACATTCGCACTTCGTAAAAATTCCCAGCGGTCCAGCAACTCGCATATTCCCTCTTTAATTTTCGTCCTCATCTCCCTCAAGTCTTTGATTAATTCACGCAAATAAATAGCTTCCTGTCAGCCGCTACTCCCGATGGGGTATCAGACTCTTTTCCCTTAAAATAATTGATCTAGATCAAACTCCAAACGTGCCGGAAACTTAAGCTAAACACAACATATTGTGGCAAGAATTCATTAAGAAACTAAATATGGTGCCTCAGCTAAAATACTGCGCAGAACAAGTTGTGCTACAAGAGATCCCAGGTGAAGTCTGTCTTAGCTTCCTTATCAGTGGCTGCCCAATCGGCTGCGCTGGTTGTCATAGCGTTGATAGTTGGGATGCTGAATTCGGCACAGCAATTAACAGATTCGTACTGCTGGAAAAAATAGAACAATCTCGTTCACTGATTACCGGTGTTCTATTCATGGGTGGTGAGTGGGCTTCGGAATTCCTTATTCCTTTGCTGCAATGCTGCCGGGAATTTGAACTTAAGACCGCCTTATATACTGGCCTAGACTACTGCCCTAGTGAGTTACTGCCCTATCTTGATTTTGTGAAGACTGGTCGATGGATTAAAGAATTAGGCGGCTTAGAACAACCTGGTACCAACCAACGATTAATCGACTTACGGCAGAGTGTTTGCTTAAACCCACTGTTTTGGCAAGCGCCAGAGCTCCCCTTTGCAATGTCATTAACCAATATAAATATAACTTTCGACTAGCTCACCACCATTTGAGGGAACCACCATGCAGGCATTTACTCCAGAACAACTTACGCAAAAAATCGGATTTATTCAAAACTATGTGCACGCAAATAACGCAGCAGATGGTTCAAAACTTGATGCAAATGCCAATGTGACACAGAAGAACATCGCAACGCTTGAAGCAGAGTTAATGAAAGATTGTTTCATTCAAGTCAATCGCGCGTTGGTGCAAGAAAAGATTGCCACCCTCTTTGGTCAAGAGCTCGCTCAAGAGTATGCACGGCAAATCCGCGATCACGAGATTTATGTTCATGATGAAACTAGCCTCAAGCCATATTGTGTGTCAGTGACCATGTATCCTTTTTTATTGGACGGTTTAACTAAATTGGGTGGCGAATCCGCCGCCCCTAAACACATCGAGTCGTTCTGTGGCTGCTTCGTTAACTTCGTATTTGCGGTGTCGAGTCAATTTGCCGGTGCAGTAGCAACCGTTGAGTTTCTCACATATTTCGATTATTTCGCTCGCAAAGATTATGGTGATGAATATCTAACAACCCACAAAAAACAAATTGAGAATCACCTACAACATGTTGTGTACGCGTTAAATCAGCCAGCTGCTGCCCGCGGTTACCAAAGTGTATTTTGGAATATCTCAGTGTATGACCAGTTTTATTTCGATAGCATGTTTCAGAACTTTGTTTTCCCAGATTTCTCGGCACCAAGTTGGCAAAGTGTATCGTCACTACAACTGTTTTTCCTGAAGTGGTTTAATCAAGAGCGCAGCAAGGCAGTACTGACATTTCCTGTGGTAACAGTTGCAATGCTTAGTGATGGCATAAAATGTAAAGACCGGGATTTTGCAACAGCTATCGCCAATGAGATGGCAGAAAGTAACAGTTTCTTTGTTTATCTCTCGGAAAGTCCAGATTCATTAGCTTCATGCTGTCGCCTTCGGAGTGAGATTAGTGACCGAACATTCTCCTACTCTTTGGGTGCCGGCGGTGTAGCTACTGGCTCCATCAATGTAATAACTCTGAATATGAATCGATTAATTCAAGACGGACGGGACCTTAGCTGTGAAGTTAAGAAAATCCAAAAATATCAAGTCGCCTATCGGCAACTGATGGAAGACTATCAAAAAGCCGGAATGCTCACTGTTTACGATGCTGGTTTTATAAGTTTGGACAAACAATTTCTGACTATCGGTATTAACGGTATGGTAGAAGCAGCAGAGTATTTAGGCATTCACGCCAGCAATAACCCACAATACTTAAGTTTTGTTAGAGAACAGCTTCAAGTAATTTATTCTTCGAATCAGGCTGCAAGAGCGGAGTTTGGCTACCTGTTTAACACTGAATTTGTGCCAGCTGAAAATCTTGGAATTAAAAACGCGAAGTGGGATAAAGCAGATGGTTATCGAGTGAAGCGCGATTGCTATAACTCCTATTTTTATGTGGTGGAAGATGACGAAACAAATATTCTTGATAAGTTCGTTTTGCACGGGCGCAGCTTATTGGAGTATTTGGATGGTGGGTCAGCATTACATCTAAATCTCGAAGAAAAATTGCATTGTCAGGGTAATCTCGCGCTTCTAGATCTTGCCGCTCGGGCCGGCTGCAACTATTTCTGTATTAATGTAAAAATCACTATTTGCAATCAATGTGACCATATCGATAAAAGGACGCTTGCTCATTGTGTTAAATGTAATAGTGCTGACGTCGACTACGGAACTCGAATTATTGGTTATTTAAAGCGAGTTTCGGCATTTAGCCAAGGACGACGGGCCGAGCAGCGGCGCCGACATTATCATATGACTGAATCGCATACAGCAAACAAACAGGCTGCTCTGAGAGAGCCGGCATCAAAAGCGACAGAACCTAATAATTAAAATACCGCTTAGTAGGTAGATTCTGACTGCTCCTTTCGGGGAGCAGTCGCAGTCTTGGCAAATTGTTAAACTTACTGACAATAGGCTCCCCCTATCATGCTCAATCTATTACGAGCGCAACTTATTTAGAGGACTGTCATTATGGCGTGCCAACATACAACGCATCAATCGCATACCGATCATCAACTCGTGCTAACGAGCTATCAAGATTTCATTAATGCTGCACAGTCACAACCCGAGCCGCAGCGCCTATTATGGGTCTTCGCCAAAGCCGAGTTACCGAACGGATATACCGATAGTCAACTGGCGTTATTTCAACAAGGGCATGGTGGCGCACTTGATACAGTGTTGTGTGTCGACAAATTACCGGAAGAAGTTATCGACTTTAATACAATCGTCGAAGAGTCTGCTGCAACTGGGGCACAATGGGATATTGCTTTTGTTGGCAGTATGGCCGGTCGAGCTGGCATAGCGCCAAATAGTGATGAGGCTGAACAGCCGCTACGGATGATGCTAAAACAAATCCAAGCTGGAATTATTGCTGACTTTTTAACCTTCGACCGTCAAGGTCAATTGGTTAAACTGCTTTAAAGCCGTCCCAGTTAACCAATTTATCCGTATGCAGAACGCCCCTAACTATGGGGCGTAAACTAATAACTCGACTGCAGCTAAATGCAGCCAATTTGGTAATTTTGTATCGACGGATATCTGATCCAAATAATTTTTCAAATGTAATCCAGTTTCAGTATCACCACTGACTAGCAGTTTACGGCGAAAAAATAATGTATCGGCATCCGCTTGCTGACATATCATCGATATTAATGACGACAAGTCAGCCCGAAAAAGCACATCACAATCACCACTATCGCTCACAAATAGCTGGCGACTTGCAGAGCATGACACCACATAACTACATATTATGGTTTTTCCAGAAACCAACGCCGAATCGATTACGTGCATTTGGCTAAAAGCTTGCTCTGCAGGTTTTTTAGCAATACTTTGAGTCTTGTCAGTAGTTCTCGCTTCCGTACTGCTAACCTCAATTCGAATGGATTTACCGATTAAAAAATCGAGTTCACCAAGCTTTGCTCGTTGAGCAAAGAAACCTCTCAGTAATCGCTGCAAAAGCTCGCAGCGCAATTGTTTAGGAAGTTGACGTTCACCGAAAACAATCAACTTTGGTGTCATCTGCCAAACTGACGGGCCAGTGCAAGTAAATATATGTTTTATCATTAGAACACCTTGAGTTTCTAATCTTTGAAATACCTCTTTTGGCTTAATCACACCCTACCTCCGTTGCTTTCTGCGATGAAAACTACACAACCCTATAATGTCGGCATCGTGCAGCAAAACGCAAAAAATCAAAATCCCGCTAAAGAGGTAATCAGCATGGAGTTGTTATGTCCCGCCGGTAGCATGGCGAGTCTGAAAATTGCTATAGCAGAGGGTGCTGACGCAGTTTACGTCGGACTTAATAATGATACTAACGCTCGCCATTTTGCCGGTTTGAATTTTAGCGACAGTCAATTAAAAGAAGCTTGTGAATATGTGCATCGTGCAAAGCGAAAAATCCATGTCGCGATTAATACATTCGCGCATCCAGGGCAACTTTCCCGTTGGCATCGTTCGATAGACGCGGCAGTCGATGCAGGTGCAGACGCGATTATTTTGGCAGACATTGCCCTACTTGATTATATCAAACACCACCACCCTGCAACCGAAGCGCATCTATCTGTACAAGCCAGTGCAACCAACGCAGCCGCCATTGAGTTTTATCAGCAATTTGATGTCAAACGAATTGTGCTACCGCGGGTGTTAACCATTCAACAAGTTCGCGCGTTGGCTAAACAAACTAAAATCCCTTTGGAAGTCTTTGCCTTTGGCAGTTTGTGCATCATGGCGGAAGGTCGGTGCTATTTAAGTTCTTACTTAACGGGAGAATCGCCGAATACTACGGGTGCATGCTCTCCTGCGGCATTTGTCAGATGGACTGAGCAAGATGGTGTATTGGAATCTCGATTAAACGATGTACTCATCGATAAATTTCAACCCAATGAGACTGCGGGCTACCCGACATTGTGTAAAGGTCGATTCACTGTCGAGGGCGAACGCTACCATGTATTAGAAGAACCAACGAGTCTAAACACCCTAGAGCTACTACCTGTTCTCTATCGTGATGGTATCGTCTCCTTAAAAATCGAGGGTCGACAACGTAGTCCCGCTTATGTTCGCGACCTGACCCGTGTATGGCGCGCGGCAATTGACGCAGTCAAAACTAATCCTGAGCATTTTCAAACCTCAACCCAATGGCAACAAGTGCTTAGTAATTTATCCGAAGGTAACCAAACAACGTTAGGTGCTTACCACCGCCATTGGAAATAAATTCGCTATTTGACGGGAGTCATATGTCGCTAGCCAGCCCAACAGCTAAAACTATCAAAATAAGTCAACCTAGAGTTGCCGTTGGCCCAGTATTGTATTTCTGGCCAAAAGGGCAACTCGAGCAGTTTTATCTAGACATAGCCCAAAGTAGCGCGGAAGTTGTTTACTTGGGTGAAACTGTATGTAGTAAAAGGCGAGAGTTTAAAACCGAAGATTATTTAAAAACAGCGTATTCACTTAGAGATGCCGGCAAGCAAGTGGTACTTTCGACGCTCACTTTGGTAGAACAACAAAGTGAACTTCATACCTTGCGTCGCATTATCGACAATGGTGATTTTATGGTGGAAGCCAACGATTTTGGTGCTGTGGCGTGGTTACATCAACATCGACTTCCCTTTGTCGGTGGTAGCGCACTTAATATTTACAATGAGCATTCACTGGCTCTCATGACAGAACAAGGAATGAAACGTTGGGTATTACCGGTTGAGCTATCTCGTGATTGGATATTGACACTTCTTGATCAGCCACTTGTGCAAAATATACGTCAACAACTAGAAATTGAAGTTTTCGGTTATGGTCATTTGCCACTGGCATGGTCTGGACGTTGTTTCACCGCTCGCTCAGAGAATAGAGCGAAAGATCAATGTGAACTTTGTTGCATCAAGTACCCAAAAGGGAGATTGGCTGAAAGCCAAGACGGTACATCCCTTTTTGTTTTAAATGGTATCCAAACCCAATCAGGCGAGCGCTACAATTTACAAAATGATCTTGCTTCAATGACTGACTGGGTGAGCTATGTAAGACTAAGCCCAGAGCCTGAGTATTTTTTTGACAAAATTGAGCAATTTGCGAATTTACAGACCATGCCACTAAAAGACGGTGAGGTAAATGGTTACTGGCATCAACTTGCTGGTTTTTGCCGACTACAGGAGAATTTAGCGTGAGTATTATTAAAATCGGTATCTTAACTGTGAGTGATCGCGCTTCGCAGGGCATTTATTCTGATATTTCTGGCAAAGCGATTGAGGAAACATTACAGGCGTATCTGAACTGCGAATGGCAGGTCGAGTATCGGCTTATCCCCGATGAACAAGTGTTAATAGAGCAAACGCTAATTGAACTTGCTGATACGACCGGCTGCTGTTTGGTAGTGACGACCGGCGGCACTGGGCCAGCACTTAGAGATGTAACCCCTGAAGCGACCGAAGCTGTGTGTCAGAAATTAATGCCAGGGTTTGGTGAATTGATGCGCACCGAGTCACTCAGATACGTCCCTACAGCGATTTTGTCGCGGCAAACAGCTGGGATCCGAGGCAAGACCTTAATCGTGAATTTGCCAGGTAAGCCAACGGCGATAAGACAGTGTTTAGACGCGGTTTTCCCAGCAATCCCTTACTGCATAGATTTACTGGAAGGCCCGTTTCTGACAACCGATGAGAAGGTTCTTAAAGTCTTTCGGCCAAAACAAGGCTGACTATAAATATTCTTGGAAGTGGCCAGGTAAACTGGCCAGTCCAATGCACGATCTATTTAACGAACAGCAGTACCCACTGGCAATTGCTCGAACCAATCTAAAAATTGCCCAACAGCATCGCCCCTAAAAATGCGGCCATGTTGTGGACACATCAGTTCGATATCGAGTTTTCGCACTCGCCTGATCCAGTCTTGTTTAGCAGCCTCAGAAGGCATCCAGCGTTGGTGAAAGAAACTCATTTTGTCGATATGGTTGCTAAAGTTATCGACATAAAGTGGACTGTCAACCGACTCAAGAGCTGCACCAACATCACCACTAAAAAGAATTTTAGCTTTGGGGTCGTAAATATGATGATTTGCCGAGGAATGTAAATAATGCGCTGGAATGCATTGCAACTGGAACCCTGGTAACTCGATCACTAAGCCTTCATCAGGGATCCCAGCAAATTTTGTCCTTTCCATACCAAAATGACGAATAAAACCTTCCCATAACCATGGACTGTAAAGCGTGGCACCATCTAAAATCTGGTCCCACAGCCCAAGCGAGGAGATAATGTCGGGATCTTGGTGGGAAGCAAACAAAGTCTTAATTTGGGCTAATGGCACTATCTTTACTAGCGCTTCTAGCATAGGTGCAAATAGTTCTATACCACCTGGATCGAGGATAATCGCTCCAGCGTTGCTATGAATCAAATATTGGTTAGTATCAATTATACGATCTGGTTTTGAGCTGTCACGACCTAACATAGTCCAGCGATGGGTAGAGTCTGAGTAAATCTCGGTTGCTTTCATTTATTCCAAGTCCTTAAGCCATTGTCGACAACTACGAACCTCGGCCAGAATGGCGCTCGTCGCTCGTTGTATTTGTGCAGTGAGTTCAGCAAGTTGTTCATGATATTCTGGAACTGCAGATGCTTCGATTCGAGCATTCACCACAATGACTTGCATACTTCGCATTTGTTGATCTAACTCATCGATAGCAAATGTTAAACGCCGAGACTCAATCTGCGATTGTTCAGTTAAATTTTTTATTTGGCCGTGGGCCACCTTGAGTTTTTGTTCAATAAGCTCATCCTGCGCCGCCCCCATACTGTGCTGTACACGCTGTAAGTTGTCAGAGAACATGAATTTGCGCCACAAAGAGACAGAGTTCTTCGCGATTACGCCCGCTTGACCATTGATTTCCAGGCTTATCTTTATCGAAGCTTTGGCAAGTTCATCATAAAACCCTGACAAGGTCTTTAAACCAACACCAGCAATACCCATACGCATTGCCAGCACAGCTAAATTCTTTGCACTTAAGGATAATCTGGATGCGTCTTTTTGCGCCGAATTGAGCCTCGCAGCAATATCAGCACTCGCTAACGTTTTTTGTGCCAAAGCTAATCTTGGCAGGACAACGGACTCTGTATTTTCGGCTACCGCTTGCTGTTCAGAATTACTCATAATAGTCCTTCATATTTATGTTGCTGGACACGAGAGCTAACTTAAAAAATGGTCATTTTAAAACGGTAGATCGCCTATCTTTGAGTACTAAAAAGCCAAATAACCAGCAACAACGTAACGAACCAAAATCCGGACATCAGTTGCCAAAATAACAATTTATTGTTTTTTGTAGCCGCGACCACTTGTTGTCGCAAGTATAGAGGATTTGGATTTTGAAGGTCTTTGACTAGATGCTCGATTGTGAGATAGCGTTGATGCAGATCAAATGACACGCCTCGCTCTAGTGCTCGGTCAAACCAAAGAGGGATCCGACTATTGCGCTTTGTCGCACTGACGTATTTCAATTTCTGATAATCAGAAAGTGAACGGCATTCGTCGACTTGCTCACCATAAGGTAAAAACCCAGTGAACAATTCATAAGCAACTGTCGCGAGTGCATAAACATCTCCTTGCTCTACTGAGTTGTGACCATGTAGATAATGAGGATCTGAGTAACTGGCTGTGCCTAATGCTAGTTCTTGAAGAATTGGAGAGTAAATTTCTGCCAAGCCAGGAACGAACACTGAACCGAAATCAACTATTTTCAATTGCCCATCCGCCAGCCTCATAATATTTGCGGGCTTCAAGTCCTGATGGATCATGCCAAGTTTATGAAATGCATTAAGACCATCCGCAATTTGTTTTACCAACGAAATCGCAATACTTGGACGCAAGGGCTGAGCTTGCTGAAGCAACCAACAATCTAGTGAGTCTCCTTCCAGATATTCTAATAGATAATATAAAAAGGTTCGTGATCGGCCCTGCTGAATAACTTTAACGACATGGGCATCATCAATGCGCAAACCTACCCACTCCTCACGGATAAAACGCTCTAAATAAGCCACGTCATCGGCAAAATTTTGCGAAGGAGTTTTCAAAACATAATTAGCTTGGTTTAACGAGTCTTTTACTAGGTATAAGTGGCTCCTAGAACTTGCAAACAGCGTTTGCACAACTTCATAACCATCAACCTTATTACCTGCTACTAAAGCTGGTAGCAAAGGTAAACGAGTCATTCGCTCACTGTATTCATCAAGACTGTCATCGCCTAAGGCTTTAACTTCACACAGAACTAAACTGACGTTGTCATCGCTGGCCGTCGCAAGCTCTAAAGCTCGTTCGGATTTGTCCTGAAGCGAAAGTGGTACAGAAAGCAACGCTGCCAATTCTAGATCACTAACAAAATCAGATAATCCATCCGAACAGAGCAAGAATATATCGCCTACTTCGATTGCGATTGAATCATGCTGCCAACTAACACTTTCATCCATGCCAAGCGCTCGGCCTAAAAACTGCCGCTGCTCACTTAAACGCATCGTGTGGTCAATTGAAAGTTGGCGAATTGTGCCTTTTCTGAATAAATACAAACGGCTGTCGCCGATATGAAACCAATAGGCAGTTCTGGATTTTACAATAAGACCGGTAAATGTGCAGAGATGCCCACGTTCATCAGACTGGTAAGTTCGACTTTGCTGATATAAAGCGGAGTTTATTGTTGATAAAACTATCCCCGCACTATGTGCTGTCGACCAACTATCAGGGGTTTTGAGATAATCAGTAATAAAATCAGAAGTTGCGCGTTCGCTTGCCAAAGCACCAGCCTCTGCAGAACTAACACCGTCTGCAAGCGCCAACACACAGCCTTTATAAAGCTGAAGATGAGGATCTGTTGGCATTTGCCAACAGATCGCATCTTCATTTGAATCTTTACCACCGGCAATTGTTTTACCGGCGATATCGACCTGTAGCGTGAGTTTATGCACGTTCGAATACCATTTAAATTAACTCACATGAATATGGTGAACATTACCATCTTCATCGACTTCAGTGAGATGGCCCTTCGGCTCGTCCAAAAACATCACAGAAACCAAGCCAATTAGCGCAGTACCACCAATTACAAAGAAGAAAGTATGATAGTCCACGTAGCTTAAAATGGTTAAATACACCACAGCACCGACATTACCGTAAGCACCTGCCATACCAGCGATCTGACCGGTCATCCGACGTTTAATCAGTGGCACTATCGCAAACACCGCACCTTCGCCACCTTGCACAAAGAAACTACAGGCCATACAGATAATAACGGCTAGAGCAATCGACCACGAGCTATCGATAAAACCCATAAGTAAGTAGCCAGCAGCCAAACCACCAATCAGCAAACCCATACTTTTCCGTCTACCAAATTTATCTGAAAACCAGCCACCTAATGGGCGTGATACCAAATTCATAAAGGCGTAACCAGAAGCCAATAGACCAGCTGTTACTGGAGTTAAACTACTAAAAGTATCCAAGAAAAATAACGGTAACATTGATACTACCGCCAGTTCCGAGCCAAAAGTGGTGAAATAGGCAACATCGAGAATTGCTACTTGTTTGAATGAGTATTTTTCGTGTGCCGGCACGCCTTTGCGTAAATGTTCGACATTGACGCGCCATACCTGATGAGTTTGCACTACAAACAGAATAACCAAACCCACCCAAGTAGCTTGCATATAGAACTCAGAGAATAGGTTCACTCCAGCTGGCGACATCTTCCATGCCAGCATTGCAAGTGCTAAATACATTGGGATATTCATGATGATGAGCAAAAATAGATCACCCCAACTAGTCACTTCCATCGCACCTGATTTTTTTGGTTTGAAGTACACAGATCCTTTTGGTGTGTTGCGGGCATAGTGATAAAAAACCACCGAATAGGCCATGCTAAATGCGCCAACCGCTAGCAGCGAATAGCGCCAGCCGTCAACTCCGCCAAACATTAACGCAATGGTTGGTAATGTCATCGCGGCAGCCGCAGAACCAAAATTCCCCCAGCCACCATAGATACCCTCAGCGGTACCAACTTGATGACTCGGAAACCATTCACTAACTAAACGGATACCAATCACGAAACCTGCGCCTACAAATCCTAATAAGAATCGAAACAATGCGAGGGTTTCAAAAGTTTGCGCCAATGCGAAGCCGATACAAAATATCGAAGAGATGAACAATAACAACGAATACATAATCCTCGGGCCGAACTTATCGACGAGAATACCGACAACAATTCGCGCAGGGATAGTTAGCGCCACGTTTAAGATCAATAACGCTTTGATTTGTGCATCCGTCATAGACAATGCTTGTTTAATTTCAAACAGCAAAGGTGCGTGGTTAAACCACATGACAAAGGTTAAGAAAAATGCGAACCAAGTGAAGTGAAGTGTTTTTATCTTCGGATCGGATATCTGCAGTAAATTTACTTTGCCTTGTTCGGCGTTGACAGGGGTCGCCATAATGTCCTCCATAAGGGCCCGTTGTTATATTTGCCGCTAGCATAGGAGAACAAATGGTAAATTAGTTTGATTTCAATCAAGCAAGTAATCATAGTAATCCATTGAAAAATAACGACTATACCACCAAGTGGGTAGACGAAAACTGGCTTGAAACTCGCGAAAATCAACAACAAATACCACCTTAGTGGTAACAAAAATGCGCAAAAACCACCATTGCGAAGCGTTAGGTGTACTCACTCGCCGCTGCCCCTCAATAGTCAATCTTCGGTAGGATCGCGATAAAGAGGAGCATTCAAATGCGTGGATCTTACAACTTACTGGTGAGTACGTTAACCTTCGGCTGGTGCTTTTCAATTTGGACATTGTATGCTTTCGCCGGACTTGGCTGGCAAAGCCAATGGCATCTATCGGCAACTGAACTTAGTATATTACTGGCAAGCCCAATATTTTCAGGCGCCTTAATGCGCTTACCAGCAGGCTTTTTAATAGACCGTTTTTGTCCAAAGAGAATTTGGCAACTCGCATTATTAATGCAGACCCCGCCACTTTGGCTACTGGCATCTGCACAAAGTTATGTTGATCATCTGATGCTTGGTTTATGGCTGGGGGTCGCAGGTGTGTCTTTTACGGTTGGTAGCAAAATCGCAATTCAGAATGTGCATCCCAATAATGCTGCTATTAGTTTAGGGATCTTTGGTATTGGTAATGCTGGTGCCATCATCTCGCTTTTGTTGATTAGCTACCATACTACACTCGGTTTAACAATGCCGTTGCTCTATAAGTCGCTTGCTGTGCTTAACCTCATTGTTTTGTTGTTTTTTAGTATGTTCAGCACGAAAAACTCAACTTCTCCCTCTACGGAGCGAATTGCTCTAAAGGGGCATACAGAACCTGCAGAAAAAAATAATCCGATAAATCTCTGGACTGAACCAAGGATCTGGCGATTCTCACTCTATTACTATTTCGTTTTTGGTTGCTTTTTAGCTTTAATGTTATGGCTGCCACATTACTATATGTCCGCATATCAATTGGACAGTGGGTCAGCTTTAGCTTTCACCCTATTTTTTGTCACCACTTCAAGCTTAGTGCGCGGTCTGGGTGGGTGGTTGTCCGCACGTTATGGCGGTAGAAATGTGAGCTGGAGTGTTTTCTGGATTTGTTTGGTGTGCCTATTTTTCTTAAGCTACCCGCCGACCGAACTGACAATTTCCGGCATCGAACATCAAGTCAATCTGCGTATAGAAGTTGGTATTTGGTTATTTACCGCGCTCATTTTTGTGATTGGCATCGCTCAAGGACTCGGAAGAGCCAGTGTCTATAGCTTGCTATATCAATATTACCCAAAACAATTTGGACAGGCATCAGGTCTTGTTTCCGCTGCCGGTGCTGTTGGTGGTTTTACTTTGCCGGTGCTGTTCGGTATATCTCAAGACCTTGTTGGCATCTATAGTGCGTGCTTTATGGTTCTATACGGAGTATTAGCCTGTTGCATGATGTTAATGTTCTTAGCCAATCGCAAAGAACAATTTCAACGTGAATTGGCTAAAGCACGTGCAGACAACTTTTTAATGGAAGACTAATAATGCAAATTACTGATCTATCTGAGGAAATGAAAATCCCTGTGTTACTACGATTGGCTTTTCGACCACTTTTTCTTGGTGCTTCGCTGTTCTCGATAATCGCTATTGCGTTTTGGGGATTATTACTATCAGGCCATGGGATTTGGCAGACAGCTCTACCCCCGGTGTTTTGGCATAGCCATGAAATGCTGTTTGGTTTTACCTCCGCCGTGGTTGCTGGGTTTCTGCTCACTGCGATGCAAAATTGGACAGGCTTACGAGCGCCTCACGGCAAACAACTCCTGTTACTGGTTAGTGTCTGGTTGCTAGCTAGAGTTTTGTTAATTTTGCCAGTAGCTATCCCAATCCAGGTCCTAATGGCCGTCGATTTGGCTTTTTTACCTATAGCGGCGATATTACTAGCAAAACCGATCATCGCTGCGCAGCAATACCGAAATCTATTTTTTATTCCAGTGCTGCTCCTACTGACTCTATGCAATGCTTCAATGTGGGCAGGATTATGGTCAAATCAAGAACAGCTCATCAGTCATGGCAGCACTAGCACTGTGTTTTTGATTACAATGGTGATGGCAATAGTGGGCGGACGAGTGCTGCCAATGTTTACCGCTAATGGCACAAAAACCAAACGGGTTGAATCATTAGTATGGTTAGATCGCTTGAGTCTCGGCATGTTGTGGTTAGTATTTTTTATACACTTCTTGCACTTGCAACAATTAGTACCACCTATTGTGCTGGCAAGTCTGTTTGGGGGGGCAGCACTATTTTCCGCGATTAGGATTGCCCGCTTAAAAATCTGGATCACCTTTGGTACACCGTTGCTATGGTCATTACATTTAGCATATTGGTGCATCCCCCTGGGCATGGCATTATTTGCTGCTCGATACAGCGGCATGACTGTAAGTCATAGTTTGGCTTTGCACTGTCTTACCGTTGGCGGTATGGGCGGCATGATATTAGCGATGATGGCGCGAGTGTCACTGGGTCATACAGGTAGAATGCTGCAACCTCATCCATTGATGAGCAGCGCATTCGCAGCAATGCTCTTAGCCCTTGCCTGTAGAGTATTATTACCGCTAATAAAACCAGAACTTTACGTGACGGCAATAATTTTCACTTCATTGCTTTGGTGCTTCGCATTCGGCTGTTTTGTGTTGATATATTGGCGAATTCTCACGTCTCCGCGAGCCGATGGACATCCTGGATAGATATTTATTCTTCACATATTTACGATATGTCGAATGCGACTTTCTTATGGTACTGTAAAATCGCGAACAAAGATTGTGATTCAGCAGCGGAATATTAATCTAAGTCACGAATACTGAATCTGATTGATAACAAGGAATTAACTATGAATAAAAAAGAACTCATTACAAAAATTGCGACACATTCTGATATCACATTGGCAGACGCAGAACGGGCTTTAAACGCCTTGATAAGTGCTGTAACTGCAGAATTAAATAGCGGCGGAAATGTCAGCTTAGTTGGATTTGGTACGTTCTCGGTCAAGTCACTTGCGGCACGTACAGGCCGCAATCCCAAAACTGGCGAAGCTTTGAATATTCAGGCTAAGCAGACCCCTGCATTTAAGGCTGGCTCGATTTTAAAAACAGCAATCAACTAACATCTCGCAGCTTCACGATTAGCATCGCTCTGCTTACAAATGCCGAGCGATCTTCACTAATACAAAACGTTGATAAGTAAATTGATTTAAATTGAAGATTCGAAACGAGTGTAACTAACTAGCCGTTGCATCGGCATCAACATGTTTTCCGTGTGAGCATATATCCGTTTTATAAAGTTCGAAAAAGTTAAAGCTCCCCTGAAAATAAATATGAATAGTGCATCCTGAAGCGAGCTACCTATGAGTGGGTAGTCAAAGTTGCAGTTTGATATGAATCAATCCTTCACTGCATTTTAATGCGCAAACTCCGTCTTACGATTTAAAGTTCTATTCTTCGGAGATTAGCAATGCGCCAATTAAACAATGACCAATTAGAATCAGAAAACACCGATAAGCCACTTGTGTACGCATGCAGCGGCTGCTCGAATGTTGCGCAGTTAGCAAATGATGTTGCAGTAGTGCTAGATCGAGAGGGCCATGCTGAAATGTCCTGTATTGCAGGAGTCGGCGGTAAAGTAAAATCGTTGGTACATCTGGCACAGTCAGGTCGCCCGATTTTAGCTATCGATGGTTGTGGTTTAGGTTGTGTGCGTCAAACTCTAAAGCAAGTGGATGTCGTCCCGACTTGGCACCTTGAAGTCACTGATTTTGGCTTTAAAAAGATATCACAACAGGATTGCGACCTTGTCGATGCGTACAAAATACTACAACACATCCAGTGCAATTTGCTTGCTCCGGCAGAATTTGCCTGCACTAAAGGTTCGCTAAAAATGGACAGACACCATTAGCTAAAGGGCTTTAAGGTGTCTGCATTCGAACACATTTACTTTAAGCCAAAACGGATTAAAGACAGCATATGAGCTAGTTAGAGCAAAGATTGCATTGGCAGCCAACTTTGACTGGAATTTTGAAACTTTGCCAATCATGGCGAAAACCATCAAATAATCGTAACTGATGCCATGGAACATCTCCTACTTTCACCAAGATCTGCAATGCAAGACAGGCTTGTGATGTTCCGACAACACCGACTACTGGTGCAAAGATTCCGGCCTCTAAACAATTTAAATTTTGTTCTCCAAACATATGACTAACGCAACGATAACAAGGGCCAGACCCTAAGTTTTCAAAACAGCATATTTGCCCCTCAAATCGGATAGCTGAAGCAGAAACTAGTGGGATTTTATATTCGACACAAACATCATTTATCGCCAGCCTGGTTGGTAAGTTGTCAGTGCAATCAAGCACTAAGTCATGTGAAGATACAAGACCTGCTAATTCCTGCTCACTTACAAAAGACGGAAAGGTACGGATATCACAGGATGGTTCAAGCAAGCGAAGTCGTTTCGAAGCAATTATCGCCTTGTTCTCACCAATATCGGTCTCTGTATATAAGATCTGCCGCTGCAGATTCGTAACATCGATACTATCACCATCAACCAGTGTAAGGGTTCCGACCCCTGAGCTTGCTAAATAAGGCGCCGCAGCACAGCCAAGCCCTCCCATACCAACAATGAGCACCCGGCTATTTAATAAGCGCTCTTGTCCTGCTAGATCCATAGCAGGCAACATGATGTGCCGACTGTAACGTCGGGTTTGCTCTAAACTTTCTAGCTGTTTCATAACCGACAACCTCATTTAAATTAGTTACTTACAAACCACAGCAAATAAAATCCGAGAAACACAAAACAGCTGAAAATCGCTGCGACTAATGGCGAAAATGTCATCCAAAAGACAATAACACTTATCAGCATGAGCATCGTGGCGAATAGTTTTACCTGCCTCGGTATTTCACGATGTTCTTGCCAGCGCAATAAGATTGGTCCAGTCCATGAGTTCTGCCGAAGTTTAATCGCCAACGATGGCCATCCACGCTGCGCAGACCAACCTGCCAACAAAATAAAAGGCACCGTAGGAAGCCCCGGCAACACCACTCCGATTGCCCCCAATAGCAAACTCACCAGAGCTAGTCCCCTGTAGCCGATGTTCCTGAATATCTTTTGTGCTTTAACTTCTGAATTAATGCCCATGACGCTGCGCCTTCAGCCCTAGCCGATTGGCTAATTTGTGCAAATTACTCGGGTCTAAATCCAGCAAACGGGCCGCCTGCGCCCAGTTAAATGCGACGTTTTGCAGAGTTTTTTCAATCAATTGACATTGAAACTGTTCTATCGCTAGCTTTAATGGCAGTTGCGGGGTTACCAAGGCAACTTCGTCAAAACATTGATGTTCTAGTCCAACACCATCACTTGGCAACGCATTATCTGAAATTGGCGAAGTATCAGTTATCCGCTTAGTGTCATTGAATTTGAATGTTTTGCTAGCTGAAAGATCTAAATCAAGCATCGCTGCCGAAATAGTCAAAATTTCATGACGATTCACAGATTGTGATAGTGCCTTGAGGGCCGCCCGACTCATCGCATGCTCTAATTCCCGAATGTTACCAGGCCAACCGTATTGGGTTAACGCCCATTGTGCATCAGTTGATAATCTCAGTGCTCGTACGCCGAGACGAGTACGATTTTGCTCAAGAAAGTGACCTGCTAGGAGCGGAATATCAGTCTTCCGTTCTCTTAAAGCGGGAATTAACAAAGGATAGACCGATAGACGATGAAACAAATCATTACGGAAATTTCCTAGCCGTACCTCTGCTTCTAAATCACGATTCGTCGCCGCAATAATTCGAACTTTTACTTGGCGGTAACTATCTGATCCTAGGCGCTGTATTTCGCCGTTTTGTAGAACTCGCAGCAGTTTTGCTTGCACCGACAGAGGTAACTCACCTATTTCATCCAAAAACAGTGTACCGCCATCCGCTTGTTCAAATTTACCAGCGCGGTCTTGATGAGCACCAGAAAAAGCGCCCTTGCGATGACCAAATAACTCACTTTCTGCCAACGCTTCTGGCAGAGCTGCGCAATTTACATATACCATTACTTTATGCTGGTGTTTTGATTGTTGATGCAAGCGTTTGGCAAAAAGCTCTTTGCCAACCCCAGTTTCGCCTAGCAGTAATACCGGCAATTCAGTAGATGCCACGATATGAAGCTCATTGAGTACATTTAGTAAATTAGGCGCCTGACCAATTAACTCCTGATTGGAAGTATTACAGAGTTCATCTAAGGGCATCGCCGCGGCAAGACGGGTTTGCCGCAGCATAGTTTCTAACGCACCGACCCTCAGCATAGCCTCAACCACTAAACTAAATCGCTGTAATTCCAAAATAGTTAATCTGCTAAATGTACCCGCTTGCAAGGCATCAAGAGTTAATACTCCCCAGCATTTACCATCGACATAGAGGGAAATCCCCATACAATCATGCACAGGCAACGCTTGTCCGAGCATGCCATCGACTAAACCATCATAAGGATCAGGCAATTCACTATCTGGTGAAAAATGCACTGCCTGCCGACTTTGCAAAATTGTTCGAAGTCGTGGATGTTGTTCAATCAGAAAACGACGCCCTAATACTTCTTGTTGTAAGCCAACTGCCGCGACAGGGCGAAGCTGTTCAAGTTCAAGTTGCAACAGAGCCACAGCCTGACAACCAAAATGGCTTTGCAAAGTAATAACTAATCTCTCATAACGAACAGCAGCAGGTAAATCAGTCACTAAGTCTGCCAAAAGTGTTTCTTCTAACACGGTACTTTTTACCTTATCTGGTGGAAACTACCCAATTTCAATAGGGTTAAATGTACCATCTAAAAAATAAAATCTATATAAATCAAAGGTGGTAGTTTTGGCCTAATTCTTGGATTCCTTTGTTTGTCTTATCGATATTCATTCAAAGGAACTACCCATGATTAATGCTCAACAAAGCCTTGGCCAACTTGCAACTTCTATCGCTGGCGCGACTGCAGTATTCCATCAATACAAACTAGATTTCTGCTGCGGTGGCCAACAAAGTTTGGCCGACGCCGCCGCTAAACGTGGAATTGATGTTGAAACAATAATTGCCCAATTAGCAGATTTACAAAAAAAGCCAAGCAATAAACCTGATTGGCGAAAAGCAAAACCGGCTGATCTTGCTCATTTTATTTTGGAGCGATTTCATGCGCGTCATCGTCAACAATTGCCTGAACTTGTTCGGTTAGCACGACGAGTAGAACATGTCCATGGCGATCACCCTGAGTGTCCAATAGGCCTTGCCGAGCATCTTTCGCACATGGAACAAGAATTAGAGAGCCACATGCATAAAGAAGAACAAATACTCTTCCCAATGTTATGTAACGGTTTTTATCCAACGGGGCCAATTCATGTAATGCAACATGAGCATGTCCAGCATGGCGATGCCTTAGCGGAGCTTGAAAAGCTTAGTCATCAAATGGAGTTACCAGATGGTGCATGCAACACTTGGACAGCACTATATTTGGGACTTCGAGAATTGAAAGAGGATTTAATGGAACACATTCTTCTTGAAAATGAGATCCTCTTTGTCGAACCAGTTTCACAAAAAGGTCAATGCTGCGGCTCCTGCCAGTAATTTTGTTTCATAAAACAGTAAAGCCCTCCGCGATTAATTCCGGAGGGCTTTTTGTTTGGCCAATCACAACTACTCATTTGTGGGTAGCCAAACTAAGCACTCAGATCAATAACATGTTGCGGCGAACAATTTTAAAATATGGCCATCACGCCGAGCTCTGATGGCTAAACCTATTTAGGCAAGTCAGCATAGCCGTGGCATTTTGCCACCGGGCCTGTTTGGAAACGGACAGACCTCCCCATTGGAAAGGTGTTCTATTTATGTTGCTAGACCAATACCACCGTAGATTTACATACTTGCGTTTGTCTTTGACTGAAAGCTGCAATTTTCGCTGCAATTATTGCCTGCCAAATGGTAGCGATTGCCAAAATAGAGCTGCAGAGTTAACCGCTGATGAGGTTGTTGCTTTAGTAAAAGGCTTTGCACTTGCCGGCACTCGCAAAATTCGGTTAACAGGCGGCGAACCAACTCTCCGTAAAGATCTTTGTGACATCATTTCACGAGTGAAAAGCGTAGATGGCATCGAAAAAGTCGCAATGACCACTAATGGCTATCGCCTAAAGCGCGATATCGGCGATTGGTTGGCTGCAGGCTTAGACGCCATTAACGTTAGTGTAGATAGTCTAGACCCTGCTACTTTTCATCTGGTGACCGGACAAGACCGGCTTCAAGATATTTTGTCGGGTATTGATTTAGCACTTGAACTTGGTTGTCGTCAGGTGAAATTAAACACTGTGCTATTGAAGCAATACAATGGGCAAGCGCTAAATCAGTTCCTAAATTTCGTGAAAAATCGTGCAATATCATTGCGATTTATTGAACTGATGCAAACTGGCGATAATCAGTCCTTTTTTAATAAGCAGCACCAAAGTGGCGCGTCAATTCAAGCGCAGTTATTGGCACTTGGTTGGACTCAACTACCAAAACTCGCTGATGCTGGTCCGGCTTTAGAATATAGCCATCCTGATTATCACGGAACAATCGGCTTAATTATGCCGTACAGCAAAGACTTTTGTAATAGCTGTAATCGCCTTCGGGTTTCCAGTCTCGGCGATTTATACCTTTGCTTATTTGCCAGTGAACATCGCAATTTACGTCATCTTCTCACAGGCAATAATCCTGCTGAAATTGCAGAATTTGTGCAAAAACAATTGCTGGATAAACCAATCGCTCACTCGCTGCAGCAGGCTCAGACAGGCTTAACAAAACAGCTCGCTATGATTGGCGGTTAAGCTGCATTTGCCGAATTGTTGACGATCAAAGAGACCGCATTGATGCACATTAAGCTGAATCACCAAAAAAAACATCAATCGAATTCGGACTTTGCTGAACCTAAGTTTACGGCCATAGTGCTTGCAGGCGGACTTTCTAGTCGTATGGGGACAGACAAAGCATTGCTTAGTGTGCGCGGAAACACGTTACTAAGCCGAACTATAAACCTGGCTTATGAAGCCGGAGCACAAGAAGTGCTGGTGAGCCGAAACAAAGCGGGCTTTATCCAAGATGTCTACAAGAATCATGGACCATTATCTGGCTTGCATGCGACGTTACCTATTTGTAATTTTTCATATGCCCTTGTTCTTGCTGTCGATATGCCAATTCTTAGTTGCCATAGTTTAAGACAACTAGTGCAGTTCAAACCGCTTACAACAAGCAAAGTGAGCAACATGGATTTTACAGGTCAACATTTTGTCGGACATCCGTTACCTGCTTTTATCATGGTAAACGATGCTTTAAAGCAGGAGCTCACAAATCGTTTAACACAGGAAAGTGCACCAAAATCACTCAATAACCTTTGGCGGACCTTAAATTTCATCGAAATATCAAGTGAGTACCCTGAAGAATTACTCAACACCAATGACCCTCAAACTTGGCAAGAATTTATAAAGGATCTGGAGCCATAGCATGAGTAAAAATACAGTGTTTTTGCCGCTATCTGTCGCAGTCATTACCGTATCAAACCGGCATACTGCAGAAAGTGACACTACAGGACAAATGTTAGTCAACCAAATCAAGCAGCAGCAACATTTGTTTTACAGACAGCAAATTGTTGCCGAAGACCGATATCAACTTAGAGCGGCTGTCAGCGATTTAATTGCCGACCCATACTGCCAAGTTATTATTTTAAACGGCGGTACCGGATTTCAAGCCAAAAACTGTACCAGCGATGCGCTAAAAGTACTATTCGACCGCACTATAGATGGTTTTGCCGAACTGTTTCGCCAATTAAGTTTTTCTGGGACAGTTAAGCATCAAGCAGTCCTTTCCGCAGCAATGCAGTCTGATGCTGTCGCAGGCCTTGCCAACGATACAATTATATTTGCCATTCCTGGAAGTCCTGATGCTGCCGATTTAGCCGCGAGTCAATTAATTTGGCCACAACTTGATGCGAGAACAAAACCCTGTAATTTTGCCAATTTATTAAATAATCGCCAATGTCCTGCGATCTCGACACCGATTAACCATAACAGCAACCAAGAATTTAAATTATGAATACATTAACTCACCTCAATCACGCTGGCGAAGCCGTAATGGTTGATGTCAGCGCAAAGACAATTAGTGAACGTATCGCCACCGCGCATGCTGTAGTTTCAATGTCGGCGGAGCTATTCGCAAAAATTCAAGATTTACCCAAAGGCGACGCATTAGCCTGTGCTCGCATTGCAGGGATAATGGCCGCGAAAAAAACATCAGACTTAATCCCACTATGTCACCCGCTCGCACTTAGTAAGGTCGAAATCCAATTTGAGTTGTTGGCTGAAACGTCCCAAATAAGAATAAAAGCCATCTGTAAAGTAAGTGGCCAAACTGGGGTTGAAATGGAGGCTTTAACTGCAGTATCGATAGCCGCATTAACAATCCATGATATGGGTAAAGCTGTCGATCCGAGCATTGATATCGGCCAAATTCATCTTTTAGAAAAAACTGGCGGTAAGTCAGGTAATTGGAGTCGGCATGCAAAATAATGTGCGTATCTTGTTTTTTGCTTCACTGCGCGAAGCTGTTGGATTTTCCGAAATGCACTTTCCGCTAACCGAACCATGCTCGGCAAAAGAATTGCAAATAGCGATTACAAAACTAGACAAACTTGACAAGGCCGACATAGCTAATCGTGACTTGCTGGTGGCCATAAACCAACAATTGGCAAGTTGGGACAGCCAAGTAACTCCTGGTGATGAAATCGCTTTTTTCCCACCAGTAACAGGTGGTTAAAATGGAACTCTCTAATCCTAATTGCCAGCTTAACTGCATTGTTCAGTTTGATGATTTCGATATTGCGACTGAATATGCAAAATTACAACTGACACCGCATTGTGGAGCTGTCGTGTTATTTTCTGGATTAGTCCGCCAGCAATTTGATGGTTGTTTACAAGGCTTAGAACTCGAACACTATCCGGGCATGACCGAACTAGCCATGCTTAAAATTGCCAAGCAAGCGAGCCTTAAATTTGAAATCGGTGCAATAACTGCCATTCATCGTGTAGGAATTTTGCTCCCGCATGACCAAATCGTATTAGTTGGGGTCGCCGCACCGCATCGAAAGGATGCATTTGCCGCTTGCGAATTTATGATGGACTTTCTGAAAAATGAGGTTCCGATCTGGAAGAAATCTCATTTCTATCACCAAGGATCATCGCAAAGTGCTTGGGTAGAAACCAAACAATCAGACGTAAATGCAAAGGACAGATGGCATGGAAAAATTACTCGATAATGTGAAAATGATTTTTGCTGTTTGCATCATTCTTTTTTCGACAGTATCGAAAGCAGAAACAGTAACTATTGCCGCAGCATCGGACTTACGCTTTGCCCTTGATATCCTTGTTGAGCAATTTAAATCACAACAGGGTTCCACAAACAACAGTCAAAATATAAGAGTTATTTACGGTTCATCCGGAAAACTGAGCACGCAAATCCTCGCCGGCGCACCTTTTGATATCTTTTTTTCAGCTGACCGTCGCTTTACCGAAACGTTATTTAAAGCTGGCAAAACTGCGGACTCTGGTACCCACTTTGCCGATGGCCGCTTAGTGATTTGGAGCACTCAGCATGACGTTAGGTCTCTATCTTTGAGCGAGTTAACAAATCCGCTTTATGAACGGATTGCGATTGCGCAACCTAGCCATGCCCCATATGGCCAGCGAGCTAAAGAAGCGCTTATCGCGACCGGAAACTGGTTGCAAATTAAAGACAAAATAGTCTTTGGCGAGAATATTGCCCAAACAGCCCAATTTGCCAATAGCGGTGCCGTTGATATTGCGATTATCGCATTGTCATTAGTCAACAAGGCTGCAGAAAATCCCGAATTTGCGAAAGGAACTTATTCACTGATTGACAAAACTAGCCATCAGCCGCTACAGCAAACCTATGTATTGACCAACGATGGCGAACAAAAGACAACTGCCAAGGAATTTATAAGCTTTTTAAATTCAAAAACTGCGAAGCACATACTGCAAAGTTATGGCTTTGAATTGCCTGCTGATGGCCAGACAACACCTTCACATGATGTTGATGAATTAAGGGAATGACCAATTTGAACGTCGAAGACTGGCAAGCCATTTTATTGACTTTAAAGTTGGCTTTCGCGAGTACGTTAATACTTTTGGTGATTGCAACTCCTTTAGCTTGGTGGCTAAGTGATGCCAAACATCAAACGATCAAAACCGCAATTCAAGCTATTGTTGCGCTGCCGCTGGTGTTGCCACCGACTGTTCTCGGATTTTATTTATTAATTTTACTTGGCCCTGAGGGTCTTATTGGACAAACACTCGGGCAAATGGGATTGCCGAATATGGCATTTAGTTTTTCCGGAATTCTGCTTGCTTCAGTGCTGTATTCCCTGCCCTTTGCTGTTCAACCATTACAGCAGGCATTTGAGCAATTGGGGCGACAGCCGATTGAAGTCGCAGCGAGTCTGGGCGCAGGTCCAATAGATAGATTTTTAACAGTGATACTTCCAATGTGCAAAGGCGGCTTTATTGTTGCAGCAACCTTAAGCTTTGCCCACACGCTTGGAGAGTTCGGCGTTATTTTGATGCTCGGCGGCAGCATCCCGGGGGAAACCAAAGTCTTGTCGATATTAATTTATGACCACGCAGAAGCTATGAACTATCAGGGCGCCAGCCAATTATCACTTGGTTTATTAGTGTTTTCTTTTGTGGTACTCGTTTTAGTTTATCGCGTTCGCCAGCAACAATATGGGCAGAGAAAATGAGTCTTAGAATTAAAGCCAATTGGCAACGAGCACAGTTAAATCTGCAAATAGATACGAACATTCCAACGAGCGGTATCACCGCAATATTTGGCCGGTCGGGCTGCGGTAAAACCAGTTTATTACGCTTAATTGCTGGCATTGAACGAGTTAAAAATGCCGAGGTATTGTTTAACCAACAACCTTGGCAGATAGATTCTAAGTTTGAACCAATAGAACGCCGACGTATTGGTCTAGTGTTGCAACAGCCAAGTTTATTGCCTCATCTTTCGGTTGAAGACAATTTACTGTATGGCTACAAACGCACTCCACTCGCTGAGCGCCGCGTACACCCAGAGTTAATTATCAATTTACTGTCCTTATCACATTTTTTAGGATCGGATGTTTCAACCCTTTCAGGAGGACAGCAGCAAAGAGTTGTATTAGGCAGAGCACTTTTAACCAGTCCTCAATTGCTATTACTCGACGAACCATTTTCAGGTCTTGATAATCAAAGCAAAGCTGAAATATTGCCATTTGTTCGTGAAGTTGTTGAGCGGACTAACATCCCAGTATTACTGGTCACCCACGACACTCGAGAAGTTGAAAAACTAGCAGATCACGTAGTATTTATGGAGAATGGTCGACTCGCTCCACCACAAACAATAGCGGACGCGCTACACCAGCCATTTTCACCGCTTTTTATCGGATCAGAGTGTGCATCAATATTCGTCGGGATTTTGCAAAAAACAGATGATTTCGGCCGGCAAAAAGTGTCTTCAACTAAAAACGATGGATGCTATTTATGGCTATCACAAATCCCTACTGCGGCAGTTTATAACACTAAGCATGGCTTTGATTCACGAGTGCGCATCTTAGCCAAAGATGTAGGGATAGCTTTAGCTCCAATTCCTGATATTTCAATTCAAAATCAACTTTCAGCTACAATTACCGACATAAACCACAACGAAAATTATGTCTTGTTAACACTAAAGCTAGAAGACGGCCAAATTTTACATTCAGAAATAACAGCTTATTCATTTTCTAAATTAGAGCTTACATTTGGTATTAAAATTGTAGCAATGATTAAATCGTTGGCTTTAGATTAAATAATGTTATCTCAAAGTAGAAGGATTACTTTTGATGACGACCATAAACAAGATGAAAGATCGGAGTTGCCATCAAGGTCGTAACTATCGCCATAAGGACCATAATAGAGAACAAACCTTGTTCAATTATCCCAAACTTAAGTGCGATATTAATGATGATAAGTTCCATCAATCCCCGCGAATTCATCAGCGCGCCAACTGCCATTGCAGTGCGATTGTCAGCTCCACCAATTCGAGCCGCAGCCCAACAAGCCACTCCTTTGGCAAAAACGGACGCTAGCAATATAACAATCGCGATCGACAATAGTTCAAATGAAGCCAAGACATTGAGCTGAGTTTTTAAACCAGAGTAGGTAAAAAACATCGGTAATAATAAAAACACAGTAACTTTATGAAGCTTTGCATCAATCAACTCAGTTAATTTGCCGCGCGGCATAGCAATGCCCAATAAAAAACCACCGAACACCGCATGGAGGCCAACCCACTCCATTGAGTAAGCCGAAAGTGCCCAAAATAGGATTATTAATAGCAATTGTGACGAAGTTAACACTCCGGACTGTTGAACTCTGTCAGCTATGGGTTGCAACCATTTTCGTGCCATGGTCAACATGAAAATTGCATAGACACTACCTCCAATTACAGCTTTTATCGCAAGCATGACGCCGCCACCAAAACTGGCAATGACGACTGCCAGTACAATCCAAGCTGCAGCGTCGTCAATAGCGCCAGCGGCAAGTGCTAACGTACCCAGCGCTGTGCCAGCTAATTTGCGTTCATAGATTATTCGAGCCAACATCGGAAATGCGGTAATTGCAATTGCTGCGCCCATGAATAATGACGCGTTTGCATAAGAAATATTGCTAGCAAATAAGCCAGGTTTGTCTAGTAACCAAAGACACAGCAGCGCAGCGACAACAAAAGGAACGATCATCCCTGCCAAAGATACACCTAAAGCACTGCGAGCTTGTTGCCGAAACAATTGGGTATTGAACTCAAGACCGACCAAAAACATGTATAAACCAACACCAATCTGTGCTCCGAAGTACAAAATTGGCATGGTGTCAGCAATAAAAATTGATTTTTGTAAATCGGGTAGAAATAGACCAAATAGAGACGGTCCAAGCACAACGCCAGCTAGCATTTCACCCACAACTCGAGGTTGACCAATAAATTTTGCAAAGTAACCAAACACCTGAGCTGCTATAAGGATAATTACTAATTGCTGGGCAAAAGCAAGTGCCAGCTCAAATTTACTCATCTACATATCCAATTTTAAATTTTATAATTTCTACTAACAAGATTGAACTGCAGCAGCGCGAATACTAAAGGTATTTTGGTGTACAAATGGTAAGCTATTTAGACCTGCCGAATAAATCATTTATTTGCTCATACAGTCCATAAAAAATGTTGTTTCTGACTGAAAATACAGGAAACCACCTCTTCAATTAAACAATATAATTTTCGTCATGTTACAGAAATGCCCGCAACAATTACACTAATGTTTTTGAAATTACGCATAAAGTTCATCGACTATTTCATGGTTTTATTTAGCACTCATAAATTGAAACCAGTTTTATATCTATAACAGTAACTTTGAAGCGATCTCCTTAAGGCTCAGCTGCTGATCCATCGACATTTTTTGCAGCTGATAATGCGCATCTTGCTCGCTAACACCCAGTTCTCGAATTAGATAAGCTTTGGCTTTTTGTATAATTTTCATCTCTTCAATTGCCGTTTGTGCGATAGCCAATTCGGCCTCAACTTTTGCAATATGCTCTGACTGTTCACGGAGTACACCAAAAAGCGTTTCGCTACCTGCCGAATGCCGCTTAATTAACGATTCGTCTTTCGAACTAATTCTCAGTAATGAATCAATATGTTCAGAAGCACCCTGCCGAATCGCTATCTGTTGGGCTTCATAACTTTTTCTTAACACTTTCAACTCGAACGAAAGTGCGCTGCAAATTGGCTCTGTTAGTTCATGCAATAAATCGATCCGCTCAGATGCAAGTAAAAACCATGTTTCACTCAGAGTTGGTGCAGCCTGTTTTGTTTCGGTTAGACCTAGAATGATTTGCCTTAATTGCGAAAAATGTCCTGCTTCAAGTTGCGTAAGCTTCTCTTGATAATTCATCGACAGATCCGAAGATAAAGTGGACCATAACCCCGAAAATACTTCGATCTGCGATTGTTGTTGAACTTTAAGTTTAGTCCACAAATCAATGTCATTTTTTACGCCAGCAAGCGCAACAATCCCCCATGCGCGTTCTAACCCGGCAAACTCTTTTGCTTGGAGCAAATAGATTAGCCCTAACATCAAGCGGCTCACTGAAACTGAGCTCGCAAGACTTGCTGCTTCAATGATTACATCAAGCCACAAATTGATCATTTCCGAATATTGCTCACATGGTGATGTCCGATATTCTTTTAACTCGAGGCATCCTTGAACCTCAGCCCTCACTGCTAGTAACTTCTCGGTATGAAAAAGCGCTGTAGCTAACGCCATCTTTAATTTTATTGCCGTAATTTCTGCACGAGTTTGAATAACCAATACTTGTTTATCCATTAGGATCAGCTGACTCAACACATTCTGCTGTACATGAAATAACTTGACGTTAATCGTTTCATCCTGAGAGAGCATCACTAAATTGCTAAAACCACGTTCTCGTTGCAACAAGTGTAACAACCCTGCGCACTTTAGAAAAAGTTCGATAAGTAAATGCAACTGGCTGAGGTTCGATATTTCTTGTTTTTTAGCTGACAACATCAGACGAGTAATCAATGAATTCATAGCTTTACACAATTTAAAAAGATTACTTATCACCGCAAAAAACGTTCCATTACTCATTTAAATTCATAAATCATTGTTTCAATGGAATATAAATCAATTTTACTTTTGAAATAACGATCCATTTAGTCACCCTATGCCCCATGTAAGTGCATCAAATGCACTCGGATCGCGCAGCACGTGCAGTCATGGATGACTACAGACTTAATTTATGCATTAAATTCAATACCTTAATTATTTTTTATTTTTGGCATTAGAAATGCAAACTCAAATTGAGCGCTAGGCTCAACACAGGCATGAATATATTGGACAAAAGCGTCCGCTCCTCGTTTGAGGGCGGACGCTTTTTCATTTTGAAAAACAAAAAAGGAAACCCACTATGGCTTATTTAGTACCAGCCGAATTTGTTACCAAGATGGTTGACGCAGGCGAATCAAAAATTTTTATGTCTACTCGTGACACCCTGATCCGAGCATTTATGGCTGGAGCAATTCTCGCACTTGCTGCCGTGTTCGCTGTGACCGTCTCCGTACAAACAGGCTCACCTTTGGTTGGCGCTATGCTCTTTCCTGTAGGTTTTATCATGTTGTATCTGATGGGCTTCGACTTATTGACTGGTGTATTTGTACTGACACCGCTGGCATTAATCGACAAAAGACCTGGAGTTACTATAAACGGTGTTTTAAGAAACTGGGGCTTAGTCTTTACTGGCAATTTTGCTGGGGCATTGACTGTGGCAGCAATGATGGCTTTTGTATTTACCATGGGGTTTGATGCTCCTGCAGGCCCTGTTGGTGAAAAGTTGGCTGCTGTCGGGGAAAGCAGAACCGTCGGTTATGCATCCCACGGGATCAGCGGTTGGTTTACCATTTTTATGCGTGGCATGCTCTGTAACTGGATGGTCTCAATGGGCGTTGTCGGCGCAATGATTTCGACGCATGTTAGTGGCAAAGTAATTGCAATGTGGATGCCTATCATGCTGTTTTTTTTCATGGTTTTTGAACATTCTGTTGTCAATATGTTTTTATTCCCATTTGCACTAATGATGGGCGGTAATTTCTCAGTATTAGATTATTTATTATGGAATGAAATCCCTACTGCTTTGGGGAACTTGGTGGGTGGACTAGCATTTACCGGATTGACTTTGTACAGCACCCACTACAAAACTGCTCCAAAACGCGAAATATTAACAAACCCTAGCCACATCAAAAAGGCTGCCTAGCGGTGAGCTTGAATTTAACTATCGGCCAATATTCAGTTATTGGCCGCGCTTCGAAAAATCAGGACTTTGTTGATTACAGTACTGTAAGTAACTCGCTCAGCCAGGAAAAAGGAATTGTTGTTGCAATTGCAGATGGCATTGGTAGTAGTTTGGTCAGTCAAATTGCCAGTGAAACTGCAGTTCGTAGCTTTATCGTTGATTATTATGCGACAAACTCAGCTTGGTCAGTTAAACATGCGGGCAACCAAGTACTTCTAGCATGCCATAGCTGGTTACTTCAACAGAACCGGCACCATTCCTACTCGGCCACTCCAGAAAAAGGTTTTTGTTGCACATTCTCTGCTGTCATCCTACGTGGTAATTTTGCTCATTTATTTCATATTGGCGATACCAGAATTTACCGGTTTGAACATCAGCAATTGAGTCTATTGACTCGAGATCATCGTGTTTGGCATGAGCAAAAACACATCCTTTCGCAAGCGTTAGGCGCTCAAGAAAAATTAAACGTCGACTATGACGTAGTCGAAATTACTGAAGCTTCTTTATTCGTGTTAGCTACTGATGGACTATTTGAATTTATTCCACTATCTGTCATGACTGAAATGCTCGCAAATATAAACGGGAATACAGATTTAAATGATACCGCAAAACAAATGGTTGATTTTGCCTATTCAAATGGCAGCGATGACAATATTTCAATCCAAATAGTCAGAGTTAATAAACTACCAACTCACGAATATCGGCCTTGCATTCTTGATACACAGCTACCGTCCCCAGAGCCTATGGAAGTTGGTCATCAGATAGACGGAATGACGGTAAAACAGATTCTATCCCGAACTACTCGAAGTTATGTTTACCTAATGCAACTTAGTGATGGCTCAAATGCAGTACTAAAAGCTCCATCTCGAGAATTTGCGGCTGATGACCTTGCGTTAGAACGACTATTGCAAGAGGAATGGATAGCAAACAGAGTTCATAGTGAATTTACTCTAAAGGCTGTTCATTTAAATAAGCAGCGAAGTGTTTTATACAGTTTATTTGAATACGTTGATGGACAGTCCTTACAAGAATGGCGTTTTAAGCATCCAAAACCCGAGCTTGAGTCCGTGTTAGAAATCGTCACGCAAATTGTAAAGGGTGTGCAAGCTATGCATCGTAGCGAGATACTTCATCAAGATATCCGCCTGACCAACATAATTCTGACAAAGTCCGGTCAAATTAAAATAATTGATTTCGGCTCGGCCAAATTAACAGGACTAGATTCGGACATTTCGTTACAAATACCAGGAACAGCACTATTCATGGCGCCAGAATATTTTCTTGGACAAGCCGGGAGCCATGTATCAGATTTATATTCAGTCGCTGCTGTTTGTTATTTTCTCTTAACAGGGCAATCACCGTATGGTCCAGCGATTGCTCGATGCAAAAATATCCAAGCGCAACAGAGACTAAATTATCAACCAATTATTGGCAAAGGTAATGATTGGCCTGAGTGGATTGACTTAGCATTGCAGAAAGCTCTTAACGTAGACCCAATCAAACGCTATCAACATTTATCTGAATTTATTTACGACCTGCATAAGCCGAATCCAACTTTAGCTCGAGAGCTTTCATTTAACGGAAATAATACAAATCGGTTCTGGCAACTACTCGCGGTATTCGAACTTCTTGTAATTATGTGGCTGTCAGTATTCTAAAGCTTTCTAAAACCAGACCGCACCCATTGCGAGGTATCCACTTAGGCTACTAGCCTTCTGCTATTTAAAGCCATTAAGCTACACGCGATTTTCTGATGGCGATATTCGCACATACTGCATTTGATACCAAACCTCAGTTAAAAAAGTATGTCCTTCACACGCTATTGTGCAATTGTAATATTTAGCTAAACACATCATCAATTAACTTCATTTTTTCCTTAAATTAAAAGTCTAACAGCAGGATTTATCAATGACAGATCAACCAAGTTTCAACGTTACCCTTCGACTGCTTAAAGGTTATAAATTTGAAATTGATTTTGGCAATGCCGGCAATATTTTTAGCGATGAACCTGCGCCGCTTGGAAATGGTGACGGGCCAAATCCAGAGAATCTGCTGGCCGCTGCTGTTGCGAATTGCTTGGCAGCCAGTCTGTTATTTGCTCTACGTAAATATAATAACGATCCTGGGCAAATCCATGCTGAAGTTCAAGGAGAGTTGGAAAGACAAAGCGGTCGACTTCGAATAGCAAAATTGCAAGTATCTCTTCAGCTGGGTAATGAAGTTATCTCAACGGCAATATTAGATAAGGTTTTAAGCCAATTTGAAAATTTCTGTGTCGTCACTCAGAGTGTTCGCAGCGGTATCGACATCGGGGTAACTGTGCAGGACCACGCTGGTGAATTACTGCATGTGAGCTGAATAAATTAACAGGCAATTTCCGACACGAAGATTTTTTATAATATATCGACCACAGGCAATTTTTAAGTGTAACTAGTTTTATGGGCCGAAACTCGGGCTTGTTGAACATATTACAAGCCCGAATTTGTCAAAATTTAGCAATCGCTTGCAACCACACTTTTGTGGTATCAGTAGCTAATTGCTCCGCATCATAATTCGCCATTTTCAATAACACAGAGTATTGGTCATCGAATGAATAGGCAACATTCAAATCAAGCTCGTTACCATAGTTAATCTCGCCGACAGCGGAACTTAGCCAATGGTACTGCACTCCAACATCCCAATTCTTCCGTTTATAACCAAGTTTTATTTGGCCGTCATTAATTCCGCCACTGGGTGTTACAAGGAATTTATCTGCAAATCCCTGATATTTATGAAGTGTCGCTAACGGTGTCATAAAGCCGACACCATTATTTGAGCCAAGGGTTTCATATCCGAATGCGGCTTGAAAAACGCCACGTGTTAACTGAAGTTCTATGTTTTTGTAGTTCGCTCGAAAATCCATTGGCTGGGCCCCAACCTCTTGTTGAGTCGCCAACGCTGTGAACAACTGCCATTGCACCAAACCAAACTCGCCAATATGTTGATAATCAACACCAATGGTTTGATTCGACATTAAAGGGGCGGCTTGAAAGTCCAACGAATAGAAGTAAAACTTAAATTGTGAACTAGCAGCGATTTTGTAATGTAAATCGACAAGGTGAAGGTCACTTTGCCATTGACCTTGTGCACTTTCACTGCCAAAAACTCTATGTACTTTATTACTCAGACTATAATCAAATCGCCAATCATCACCTAAATTAGTTTGATATCTAACTGCATCAAACGTTTGTTCATTCTGCCGCCAGCCAACACTTCCGACAAATCGTTCGTTGCCAAGGCCAATTTTTTGTCTCCCAACCTTGATCTGATGCTCCCTAACTTGGTATTGAATAAATGCCTGATTTAAATCTGTACCGCGGGGATCTGCAACCGTTGGGAATTGAGTTTTGCCATTAACTGTATCGTTATATTGGCTATCCCCAACAACGGTTACATTGTCAACTTCAACGCCTGCACTTAAATTCTCTGTTAATGACTGCGCAATAGTCACTCTTGACAACAATGTATTCGCTAGCGCTCGCTCTGGGACACCAACCTGTTCAACGTGTTCTAATCGATAGCGAAACAGCCATTTAATCTCACTGTTATCTTTGGTCTTCACCGAGTCCGTTGATTTCGGTGTTTTCGCAACCGCACTATTTTTTTCTGAAGCGGCCCAAATTTGTTCGCAACCGAATAGCCCGAAAAATAAGACAATTGCCAAACAGTAATTAAACTGGCTAGTTGATAAATCGTTTAAATTTTTATCCATCATATAATCCTTGCGGCATTTTTCTAAAATCCTGCCTTAAAGAACTAAAGGCAGGAAATCAACATGGTTAGGGAATTTTGAACATCAACTTGCTGCGTGAAGCAGTCAACTGTGATAAGTGAGGGGCAAACTAACGCAATTCGGACTCAGTAAGTTAACGTCGATACCCATCGGGTTCTCAATAACATCGCCGATAATAATCAAAGTGGGTCCAGTCATTTGGCGAGGTCCCATTTGATGTTGGCGATAGACTTCGACTATAGTTGAGATAGTGGCGCGCAGTTCTTGCTGATCTGGGCTGGACACTCTGTCTAGTAGGGCAATTGGTGTAGTCGATGGCCAACCTACGCTTTGTAGCCCATTACAGAGTTCCTCTAGACGATTTAGTCCCATATAAACAACTAGAGTGCAAGAGTTTTCTGGACAATATGCGTAATTGTCCCAAAACGGCTGTTTGTTTTGTTCTGCAAATTGAGCGGTGAAAAACCGCACCGAAGTCGAGATCCCTCTAGCCGTGAGTGGGATGCCGGTATAAGCACTCGCAGCACTTGCACTGGTAATGCCGGGAACTATGGCAAAAGGGATATTTGCCTCTTTAAGCGAGCTAGCTTCTTCAGTAACTCGCCCAAATATCGCAGGGTCGCCACCTTTTAATCGAACGACAACATGGCTTTGACACAGGCTTTCACGGCCATACTCTACAAGGAGTTGGTTGATTTGTGCTTGTGGCATTGCATGCTGACCAGCTCGTTTGCCGACATAAATTTTGCGAGCTCGACTTCCACATAATTGCAGCACGGAATTGCTTACGAGATTGTCATATAGAACGACGTCAGCATCGGCCAATATCCGCGCCGCTTTTACTGTTAGCAGTTCTGGATCACCAGTGCCCGCCCCCACAAGGAAAACTCCTGCATTGGTTTTTTTGGTTTGGGAATACGAAGACCTTTTACCCCAAGAAAAAAAACCGCTTGAGTCCACAGCACGTTGAAGCAGATCCATACTTATTTGATGGACGAAAGTCATAACGTTCATTTTGTTCTCCATATTTGTAATCGGCAAATTGACGTGTCAATCTAATAAACGCGTTCCTAAGCAGCGATAGATTCTAAATCCACGGCTTTCTCGCTAATGAACACTCGATCACCACGTAGTTCCGTTTTATATACCGCCACAAAGATTTCTGGATGTTGTAGACATTGACCACTGCTTAAACAAAAATGCTGTTTATACAGTGGTGATGAAACGGTCAAACGATCATCGAAGGAACAGATAATGCCGCGAGAAAGCACGTTTGCACCACCAATTGGATCATAATTATCGATAGCATATATCTCTCCCAATTCACCAGATTCAGGATGTTTGTCCCAAAATATTGCGACCTGCAAATCACCAACTAATACTCCAACGCCACTATTTTCCACTAAATCATCAAGACTACAGATATCAATTAATCTCATGCTAAAGTCCCCTCGTTGATGGATATGATTGAAATTTGCTGTTGAAAACCCTGCTTTTCTGCTTGAGTTGCCGGCCTGATCTGTGAACGTTCTTCGACAAATAAAATATTTGGGTCAATTTTGTCACTGTTGACAAAATGGCGAAATCTCTTCAAAGCGACAGGATCGTCAAGTACGGCTTTCCATTCGCAGCGATATGTGCCTACCAGCTTTAACATTTGCTGATCCAACTCGTCACAAATTCCAAGATGGTCTTGTATGACTACAGCTTTCAGATAATCTAAACCGCCTTCTAATTTCTCAAGCCAAACGGAGGTTCTGGTTAATCGATCTGCTGTTTTTATGTAAAACATTAAAATGCGGTCGATATATCGAACTAAAGTTGCGGTATCTAAATCCGTTGCAAACAAATCTGCATGTCTTGGACGCATTCCTCCGTTGCCTCCGACATACAAATTCCAGCCTTTTTCAGTGGCTATCACACCAATATCTTTGCTTTGAGCTTCAGCGCATTCACGTGTACAGCCCGATACTGCCATTTTGATTTTATGAGGGGAGCGTACGCCTTTATATCGATCTTCAATAGCAATAGCTTGGCCGACGCTATCTTGCACGCCATACCGACACCAGGTGCTACCGACACAGGATTTTACAGTTCTGAGCGATTTGCCATAAGCATGTCCGGTCTCAAAGCCGGCGTCGATAAGTAACTGCCATATTTGCGGTAATTGCTCCAAGCGCGCACCAAACAAATCAATTCGTTGGCCACCAGTAATTTTGCAATACAAGTTAAATTGCTTTGCAATTTGACCAATGACTATTAATTTTTCCGGAGTAATTTCGCCGCCAGCGATCCGAGGAACTATTGAATACGAACCGTCTTTTTGCATATTCGCTAAAAAAGTATCGTTAGTGTCTTGCAGTCCTACGTGTGATTTTTTTAACACGAACTCGTTGTGAACTGATGCGAGCAGTGATGCAACTGTCGGTTTGCAAATCTCACATCCATGCCCTTTGCCATGCTTGGTAATGAGCTGGTAAAAGTTTGTTATACCTTCAACTTGAATTAGGTGTAATAGTGATTGCCTTGAATGGGCAAAATGCTCACATAAATGATTATTAACATTAACTCCCCGACTTCTTAATTCATCATCAAGCACCGACTTCAGAAGTGCGCTGCAGCCACCACAACCCGTTGCAGCCTTTGTACAGGACTTGATACTTGCGAGATCGCAGATCCCTGTGTCTATAGCGCCAATAATGTCTGATTTCGCTACGTTATGACATGAACAAATAGTCGCACTGTCAGGTAACCTGAATTCAGCGGCTTTCTCACCAGTTTGGGTTGGAAGAATTAATTGCTCTGGCTGTGCTGGCAGTGGAATGTCGTTGAGTACATACTGCAATAGCGTATCGTAGTTACTTGTATCACCGACTAACACTGCCCCAAGCAGTTTCTTGCCATTTGCACTAACTACTAATTTTTTATAATTACCAAGTTTCGGATCTGTATAAACATAACTTAACGCGCCGTCGGTTTTGCCGTGAGCATCGCCAATCGAACCGACTTCTACTCCGAGTAATTTTAATTTGGTGCTCATATCAGCACCAAAAAAACGAAGTTTTGATTTACTATCCACTAGGTTATCAGCAAGCACTCGCGCCATTTGATACCCAGGGGCAACTAGACCAAATATTCTGTTCTGCCATAAGGCACATTCACCGATTGCAAAGATATTATTGTCAGAGGTTTGGCAAGCATCATCAATCACAATGCCACCTCTAGCACCAACATTTAAGCCAGCCGCTTTTGCGAGTTGGTCATAAGGCCGGATCCCAGCCGAAAACAAGACCAGATCTGCATCTAGGCTAGTACCATCGGAAAATTGCAGTTTATATCGATTACGGTCGCCATTAATAATCGCTTGTGTCGATTTTGCCGTATGTACCGTCAAGCCGAGCTTTTCAATTTTGCGAGCAAGTAACTCTCCAGCAGCGCTATCGAGTTGAACAGCCATTAGCTGAGGCGCGAATTCCACGACATGAGTGGTCAAGCCAAGTTGCTCTAAAGCATTTGCCGCTTCAAGTCCCAACAAACCGCCACCGATGACTACTCCGACTTCACTGGTTTTAGCACTTTGCTCAATAGCTTTTAAGTCCTCTAAGGTTCGATAAACCAAACAATTCGGTTGTTCATTCCCCGGAATTGGCGGCACAAATGGATAGGAGCCTGTTGCTAAAACCAGGTGGTCATATTTGAAAATTCGACCATCGCGACAGAAGACTTGCTTTGACTCTGGCTCAATTTTGTCAACCCAGCAGTCGAGTTCAAGCCTTACGTTATTGATTTGATACCATTCTTCAGTCGATAGGGCGAGTTCCGCCATTGGCGTACCACTGAAGTATGAAGATAAATACACTCGATCATAAGCAACATGCTTTTCACCACACAATACGGTAACGCTAAGCACATCGCTTCGCTGCCGAAGCTGTTCGATAAAATGGTGCCCCACCATGCCATTACCAATAACGAGTACATTTGATTTCACAGCATCGCTTTCGTCTACTAATTGCATCTGCCTTGCCCCTTGTTATATTTTTCGTCAACCAACTGATCCACAAGCATAAAAAAAACCCAAGTTGCCCCCGCATTTACTGCAGGATTAACTTGGGCTTCTTTGCCATGTCAGTCGTTGACGAATCTATTGTATATATCGAGTTGTCGATATCTAATTAAAAGCAGAATCTAGGCCAACTTACAATCCTATTTAAATTCAATCACTTAAATAATTAAAGCAAACAGAAAGAGCTTGCAATGCACATTTTCGGTGAATTTCCGCACTAATTTAGAGCAATCAATCTGTTGTAATGAACTTTAATGCCCTTTATATCCACTTATCTTATTTGCAGATAATTAGCAGGGATTGTATAACCCAAATATGTCTATAACCGATATACTGCTAGCTTGTTTCCAGTCAAACAAAATTTTAGGAAAAAAACCACTTTAGGAGCAATCACATGTCCGACCAAGCTTATTGGGAAGGTGTTTATAGCAGAAATGCAGAAACTTCATTAAGTTGGTTTCAGAATTCTCCCGACAATTCCTTAGCACTAATCACCAAACACTCGGCTCTAGTGAACAAACACGTCTTGGATGTTGGGGCTGGAACATCAAGGTTAATTGACAAGTTGCTACATGCAGGTGTTAGCTCGGTTTCCATTTTAGATTTATCAGAGGTTGCGCTCAAAACGGCATACTCCAGGATCCCGCCTGATAACGTCGATAAGGTTAGTTTACTCCACGGAAATGTGCTTAATTATGATTTGCAGCCCGCCAGCATCGACATATGGCACGATCGTGCAGTTTTTCATTTTCTAACAGAACACCAACAACGCCAAAGCTACCTCGAACAGTTGGCAAGAGTACTTGCACCCAATGGTTTATTTGTAATATCAACATTTGCACATGACGGACCTGAACGTTGCAGTGGTTTGCCCGTTTGTCGTTACAGTATCGAAGAACTCAAGACTATTTTTGGTGAGGAATTTTCATTACTTGAATCGATAGAAGAGCGCCATTTGACGCCAACAGGTAGAGCCCAATCATTTATTTATGGCTGTTTTAAATACACACCTGCCGTAATTAATAAATGAAATACCAACCGCTTAACATGGAGGCAGCGTGTTAAACCACGCTGCCGTCAACCATTGATTCTCCCCTCATCGCCCCAGAGAACTTTGCGAGACAGTCACTAAAACTGTCTTTGGGCAACATAACTTCAATCAGACGAAAGCGACCATCGTCTGCTATTGCATCAGCAATCGCGCTGACAAACTGATGACCGTTCCAAACCTGCCTAGCACCACCATTCATTGCCCGAGCGAGTGCAGCGTAATTCCATCCACTTAGCGAGGTTGCGCTGAGTTCTGGAGCAAATGCTTTTATCATCCCCCAACTTTGGTTATTCAGTACAATAACAATTGGATTCCAGCCATACCGTTGACAATGACCAAGTTCAAGCCCCGTCATTTGAAAGGCCCCATCCCCAACAATTACTATCGGACGTTTTTTAGAAACTTGTTGAAGTCCAAGAGCTGCAGGAACAGCATACCCCATGGATGCATAAAACGCGGGTGCCAATAACCAACGCGGCTCAGTGTAAAGCGAAGCAAACAAACAGTCACCAATGTCGAGCACAAACGGAAACAACTCTGATTGCGCGCTCAACTCTTGATGTAACAACTTCATCGCAGTACCAGAGCTCCAACACGTCTTTGCAAGTTTATCTTCGACGTCCAAGTCTTGAACCCAGCTATTGGGCGCTGAACGAGGTTCGTACCGAATATTAAAATCCGCCAACCATGCTGCGACCGCTGCAGGCTCGATCCGATAGTATTTTCCATTTGGTAACACAATGCCGTTCTCGTCCCACCAAAGCACTTTTTTGTTGTGGAGCAGTGCTGGGTTGCCTGCAAAATTACTGTCAGATTTGATAACCCCGCAGACCAGCAACAAATCACTCTGTTGAAGAAACGGCAATAGAGGATCTTGCCCAGTTCCTGAGAAAACTCCAACATAGCAGCACGCACTTGGATTAAGTACCGAGCGTCCTAGCAGCGTTGCCGCACAGGGTGCATTACTTGATAAACTGAAGTGTGAAATTGCTTGGTCAAAGCCAAACCTTCTAGCCTTTGCCCCAACCAAACAACAAGGAGCTTTCGCAGAGGTAAGCAGTACCGACAAACTCTCCGTCAATTCATGAGGTAATTGTTTAGGTTTGGCTTTAAGTGATTCTTGAATCTTAAGATTCTTAGGGCTGAATTTTTCTACTGCATAATCTCTAGGCAGCTCAATAAGCACCGGCCGACGTTCTTGTAAGCAGGTCGCCAATACATCTTGCCATAGCAGTTCAATTGTACTTGCATCATCAAAGCGAACTTGCTTCGCCGTTATTTCTGCAAGTATCCGGCGTTGACCATCAACATCACCAATTTGATGATGCAACAAGTACCCTGACTCGATTTCACGTTTTGATGGAAAGCCCGCAAAAACAATCATTGGCACAAATTCCATGAAGGCTTGCGCTATCGCATTTGTTGCATTAAGCGCGCCGGCGCCATATGTCAATGCCACTGCAGATGGACGATTAGTAAATCTTGCAGCTGCATCGGCAGCAAACACCGCAGCAGGTTCATGACTTAGTTGAATCAGCTTAAGTTTGGGTTGCTGCTCAAACCGTTCCAACCACGGCAAAATAAAATCTCCGGGGATAGCAAAGACATCATTGATATCCGCAGCTAATAATTGCTCAGCTAAATAGTCGGCTATTAACATATAGTTCTCTGATTTTAGGTAACACTGAATGAAGCCAAAACAACTAGGCAAATTTTTATCGGATTTTACTCGTTAGCTAAGAGATCAAAACCAATCGACAGAGATATAAGGGCGAGGCAAAAGGGGTAGTAAATTGTAATTGATTAAATTGTTGGTTATTGGTTATTGGTTATTGGTTATTGGTTATTTCTGAAGAGTTTGGCTAAAGATCGACAGCTCAATCGTCTATCTTTAGCCAAACAGCAAATTCAAATTGCGTTTGAGCCCTTAAATAAGCCAAGAACTTTTAAGTTGAATGTGAATTGGGTCATCGGTGTTAATATTGCCTCGGTCTTGCTCTAACCACGTCCATCCATCGGCGTTTAGCAGCGAAGTAAGCATTCCGGAGCTATCGAGTCCCACAGGTTCAGCCGTTACACCATCCACCGTAACGTTCACAGAAATCCGCTGAAAATCTAACCGGCCCATTTTTTTTCTAAATGGCTGTTTGGCCGAAGCCGGGATGACTTTATGCTGTGATGCAACAAATGAAGCCTTCGATTGGCCAGCGCGTTTTGCAAGCCCCGCTAACACTAGCTGCTCTAGCGTTATAACCGCTGAAACTGGGTTCCCAGGTAAACCAAAAAACAAGCAATTGCCAAGAACTCCAAATGCAAAAGGCTTGCCGGGCTTAATCGCGACTTGCCAAAAATGCATTTGGCCAATTGACTCTAAAACAGCCCTCGTATGGTCGGCATCACCCACAGACACACCGCCACTGGTAATAAGTGCGTCTACTTCTGATGATGCTTTGTCGAAAAGTTGTCTTAACTTCACTGGATCATCAGCGACCCAACCATAATCAATAACTTGGTAACCGAGACGCATCAACACAGCTTTAATAACAACACGATTACTATCATACAACTCACCCAGAGTTAACTGCTCACCAGGTTGTTTTAACTCATCTCCGCTTGATAAAACACCAACTCGTAACTGCTTATAAACTGCAACGTTTGCTACACCTAAGGTAGCAAGCAAGCCAAGTTGCAGAGGACCTAAACGGTCTCCTTGCTTCAAAACCGTTTGTCCATGCTCGATTTCGCTACCGCACAATCGAACATGTTGACCTGCTTTGGGTCTATTCTGCAGACAAATCAATTGACCTTCTTGTTGGTTTAAAATTGTCACATCTTCTTGCATCACCACAGTATCAAAATCATCAGGAACTAATGCGCCAGTCGTTACCCGGATACATGAGCCTTCCTCGGCTGCAGCTAAAAATGGATGGCCGGCCAAGCTTTGCCCAACAATCTTAAATAGATTATTTTCAGAAACATCGGCAAAGCGGATCGCATAACCATCCATCGCTGAATTATTCACTGTAGGAATTGCGAGCGGTGAAATAACATCTTCTGCCAAAATTCGTTCAAAAGCAGCATCTAAAGATACCCATTCGACAAAGGTGGGGTCTGGTATATCTTTCAACATCTTACTGAGTGCTTCAGACAAACTTTGCATTTTTGGCTTCTCACTCATGCGGGTTTTCCTTGAAAGCTAACCATCCACACTGCTGCTTCGACCCTAGATCGCAAATTCAATTTTTTCAATAAGTGCTTCACATGCACCTTTACCGTGCCATCTGAAATATCCAGCTCGCGAGCAATAAGTTTATTACTTAATCCTTTAGCAATGAGCTCCAAAATTTCTAATTCGCGATTGGTTAAATTAGAAATATCCGTCACCGGCTTTTCTACAGGTCGACGAATGGCATCAGCGAGTGCCGCGTTCACTGCGTCACTTAGCACCATCTTGCCATGCACTGCTTTTTTTATTTGCGCTAATAAATCATCAGGATCTGAATCTTTAAGTAAGTAACCATCTGCACCGAGACTGATTGCTTTAATCACGTCTTCGTTAGAGTCAGACACAGTAAGCATGACAATCCTAGACGTAACGCCGTCGTCACGCATGCGTTTTAGAGTCTCATGTCCATCCATTCCTTGCATATTTAAATCAAGGATAATCAAATCTGGCTCTAAGTCGTTGGCTAACCCAATTGCTTCCGGTCCATTGCTCGCTTCAGCGATAACGTCTAAATCGTCTTCAAAGGCTAACAACTGGCGCAAGCCTTTGCGCAATAATGGGTGATCATCAACTAACATTACTGAAAACTTATCGTTCGACATGCGAGACTCCATCACGTTATTTCCTGCCTATTAGGAAGTAATCCTTAATATTGTTATTTGATTTATATCATGTTCGAGTGGATAGCTGAAATTGCGGCTTAGATACAGCCAAAAAAAAAGACACCAGAGATACTCCTACACTATTGTTTTATATGGATAATATTAACCTCACCAGATGTGATATACCTATTTATAGGTATCCCTTTCGCGCTTTTAGCCAAAAACTATAACCATTCAGCTTCATTGTGGTAACTCAACGCAACTTGCATAGTTGTCGCGATGCGTGCGCATTAGACCCATTGGAGCTTTTATGTCTAACTTAAATAAATGGCAGCCGGAAGATGAATCCTTCTGGAACCATACCGGCAAATCGATTGCAAGTCGTAATCTTTGGATTTCAATCCCAAGCCTACTTTGTGGCTTCGCAGTTTGGATGTTATGGAGCATCCTCACTGTTCAGATGATGAATCTTGGCTTTCCATATAGCCCAAGCGATTTGTTTTCATTAACTGCAATAGCTGGCTTAACCGGCGCTACCTTGCGTATTCCGTCTAGTTTCTTTGTTCGGATGTGTGGTGGCCGTTACACCATTTTCTTAACAACAAGTCTATTAATGCTGCCGGCAATCGGTACTGGCTTAGCGCTCCAAGATAAAGACACGCCATTTTGGGTGTTTCAAGCGATGGCCTTACTTTCCGGTATCGGCGGCGGCAACTTTGCGGCATCGATGTCAAACATCAGTTTCTTCTATCCAAAAAAACAACAGGGCCTTGCTCTTGGGTTAAATGCTGGCTTAGGTAACTTTGGTGTTACCACTATGCAGATTTTAGTACCACTGTTCATGACATTTGGCGCCTTTACCTTCGCAGGTGGCGGTGATGCAATGATATTACAAAAAGCTAGTGGCACATTGATTGGCAGTATCCCAGCAGGTAGCGAGACATGGGTGCAGAACGGCGGTTTTGTTTGGCTACTATTATTAGTGCCGCTTGCATTTGCAACTTGGTTTGGCATGAATAACATCAATACAGAAGAAGTTACTCCGAAACAACCTGGTGCGCTTGTTGCCTTTAGTATCATCTTAGCAATGCTGGCGATTGGCTTTATCACATCCATCGGTGGTTTGTGGTTAATGTTGCCTGCCGCAGTTAATGGTTCAGGTTTTGGTGTGCCAAAAGAATTAGTGCTAATCGGTGTTTTATTTAGCACCGTGTTCCTATTGAAATTGCTGCCGGGTGCTATCCGCACGAATCTTGACCGTCAATACAAAATTTTTTCGAATAAACACACTTGGGTAATGAGTGTTTTGTATGTGATGACTTTCGGCTCATTCATTGGTTTCTCAGCAGCTTTCCCACTGTCTATTCAGGTGATCTTTGGTTTCAGCCATCAAATGGTTGATGGTGTAATGACCCACACTACCGTTAATCCAAATGCACCAAGTGCTTTAACTTACGCATGGATAGCGCCATTTATTGGAGCATTAATTAGACCTGTAGGCGGATGGTTAGCAGATAAACTGGGCGGTGCGTTTGTAACACAGCTTTGTTCAATTACGATGGTCATTTGTGCACTGGGAGCAGCGTATTTCATGCAACTGGCCTACCAATCTCCAACCCCAGAGCAATACTTCATGCCATTCTTTTTGATTTTCTTAGGTCTATTTGCAGCAAGTGGAATTGGTAATGGTTCAACCTTCCGCACTATTGCAGTAGTATTTCCAAAAGAACAAGCTGGCCCTGTCCTTGGTTGGACATCAGCAGTAGCTGCATACGGCGCATTCTACATACCACAAGTGTTTGGTGAGCAAATCAAAGCAGCAACCCCTGAGTATGCAATGATTGGCTTTGCTGTTTTCTATGCATTATGCCTAGTTATTAACTGGTTCTTTTATTTACGTAAAAATGGTGATTTCTATAACCCATAACTAGCCAGTGAATTAACAATTGAAGGCTCCATGACTTAGATCTTGGGGCCTTTTTGTTTAGATATTTTATTTAGCATAGATGGCACGGTGCCCCCCTTAGCAAACAACTAACGTGACAAACCATCCTTTAATACTATAAACACAATGTTATTGGCACCTATTGCGTCAGCCATTACCCCTTACGCGTGCACACACTAATTCTCATTAGCTTATCTTTAGAATACCCACCCGAATCATCCTCTTTATCTGGATTTCCGTTTTGTAGCGCAAATTTCATTCTCGGTTAGCCTGCTCGCAAGTGACGAATTGTCGTTACTGCTAGGCCGCGTTAACTTCGATATTTAAATGATTTTCACAAGCTGGGAGCTTTGTGGCGTGAATTTAAAGTCGGGGTAACGTGTTCTCAGT
>JAFLDV010000029.1 GCA_017302255.1 Gammaproteobacteria bacterium
ATGTTGATATTTTCCAGCTCGTAATTTGCGGTAAGGTCAGCGGTTCTACCAAAAAATCGGCGATCTAGAGAGCCGGATATCTTGGTGTGACGCGATGGCACAAAACGAAACTCAGTGCCGACGTATTCGGTAATTTCATTAGCGTTATTCACTTTATTAAAAGTGACGTTCCAAAATGAATACTGCGAAATCTGCCACTCTAAACCACCGCCGATAGTACGATAGCTTTGATAGTTCGAATAAATATCGGTCGCATTTGGGTTATCTGAATTATCTTCATATTCCCCTCGCGCGACCATGGCGATATTGGCAAAAAATGGGAAACCGATAATCAACGAACCACTCTCGGTATCAAAATCGGCCAACACATCGCGGTCAATTTTGTTCGTTTTCAACTGACCGGCCCAGAAAAACTTCCGTGAACGGTCTCGAGATTGAAACTCAAATTCACCATTGTAGTTCTTATTCGATAAATAACTCAGTTGGTTTGGGTCTAAAACAGCATCTACCGAATTGGCATCAGCTGAGGTTTGACTGGCACCAATATTGGTTTTTAGGACAAACCAATCTAATCTATCGTTTTCATACCCAATGTTGAAAACTTCACTTTTAGATTTGATTTGGTTATCTGGCGAATTAATCTGGTCTTGAAAACGACTTGCAGAAGTCGCAGAAGAACGATAATCCTGAGCAAACCTGAAATCTATGCTCAGATTGTCGTTCAACATCCGTACCGAATTGCCGCTATTATAGGTGAAGTAATTAATATCATCGCGTTGTGAATCGCGATAAACCACAGATTGGTTTTGCAATTGCAACGATGAACTAAATACGCTCGAATTGTAAAACAAGTCTAAGGTTGGCGAAACCGACAAGGAAGCACCACGGTCAATACCACCGTGGTCTTCGCGGATATGATAGCCGTGAGTATCAACGGCTAACGACGGTTGAATTCTAAAATCAGCATAAGTAAGCCCTGACATACCTAAACAGGTAGACAACAATGCCGGTTTAACAATAAAAGACACTCGCCTTTTATTGCGCATAATAACCGTAGCCATATCCATATCCTTTATCCCGGCTGTAATAGGCTTTATTGATGACAAATCCAACGGCTAATTCTTTTGGCAACAAACTCAGCGCTTTTTCCAGTTCATTTAACTTGGTTTTATTCTCTTCCAGCACTACAACTGCTTGTCCACACATGGACGCTAGCACAGCGGTCTCAGTGATGCCAAGAAGCGGTGGCGCATCAAAAATAACTATCCGGTCAGGATATCGCGATGCGAATTCATTCGCCAATGCAACCATCTTGTCACTTGCCAACAATTCCGTGGACAAATGGTGTGGCCGACCTGCAGCGATAATTTTCAAACGTTCGACGTTCGTGCTGTACAAAATATCATTCACTTTGACGTCGTCACCGCTAAGGTAATCAGTCAAGCCAAGAGGAACCTGAATATCCAAAGTGCGGGCAACGTTTGGCCGCAGTACGTCGGTATCCACCAACAACACGGTTTTATCTTGTTCTAAAGCGATACTCAATGCCAAATTTACCGAGGTAAAAGTTTTACCCTCACCAGGTCGGGTACTTGAAACTAGGATCAGATTCGGGTGATTTAAGGTCGCGCTTAACGGCCCGAACGCGTTATTAATTAACTTGCGTTTGATCACCCGGTATTCTTCGGAAATTAACCGACGCTCAGTGGCCAAGGACACAAAGTTCAGTTCACTTAATCGAGTAAAATCGATGAAAAGCTCAGGCCTTTGCCCACTAGCTTTAGCAACTGCCTCATCCTCTGCAACTACGATTTGATGCGGTGCAGTTTGGATTGGTTGAGACGGCTCCACCTCCGTAACTACAGGTGGCTCAGCAATTACTTGCGGTGCCTCTAAGGGCTTCGACACGACTGGCGCTTCCACAAGCTGGACAGGTTCAACCTGCGCTGGCACAACTTCGGTTTGGTTTGTCACGACTGAATTTGGCAAAGTCGCGGTAGGCTCTTCAACAATAGCGTCTGCAGCACTTACTGGCTTTGCTTCGGCTACCGGCTCTTGGGCTAGTAGCTTATCTAATGCTTTTTCTATGGTACTCATAACAACCGTCCCATTAATTCCGTTGCGGTTAAACCAAAGACAAGCTCATTCGTTACTAACAACACAAATCCAAACACCAAGATACTCGCCAACGCAATGAAATATAATAAATGTTTCTTATTCTGCCGGATCAGCGCGTCCTTATTGGTATGCGATACCAAACCAAACACTGGGAAATCGGCGATAGTCTTTAATTGCAGTGCTGAAGTAACTACAGGTTGCAACTGGCTGCGAGCAAATGCCATGAAAATACCGGCAATAGCACCAAGCACCAACACTACTGTGTAAAAGATGACCCTTGGCGGACCAGATGGTTTAAACGGTACGCGTGGCGGTTCGATAATTTTAAACTGCACATCTTGTTCAGATTTAGCAGCAGCGTTGCTAAGTTCCATCGCTTCGCGACGAGTTAATAGCTCTTCGTACTTCTGCTTTTTCACTTCGTAGTCGCGGTTAAGACCGGAAAACTTCGCTTCAATATCTGGGATGATGTTGCGTTGCCGCTCAAGTGCGTCGAGCTTACCCTGAAAATTTCCTACTCGGACTTTGGCTGATTCAACTTCATTTTCCAGTTTTGACGCGTTTAACCGCAGTTCCTGATAAACCTGATTTTGATTCAAGCCAGAAGAAGCACCCGAAGATTTTGAAGCAGCAGCTTGGATTGACATAATCTCCTGCTTTTTCATTTTCTGTAGATTTTCCAAAGTTTTGCGTGTTTCTATGACGTCAGGGTGACTATCGGTAAATCGAATTAAATAAGCGTCAAGTTGAGTCTGCAGCGTTTTAATCCGCTCGTCATACTGAGTGGTAAAACCGCTAATGCCCACGTCACCTTCGCTGACCGTAAAATCTTCACCCTGCAATTGCCGGCGCGCAGAATCGAGTTGACTTTCCAGTTGGCGTAATTCGAGTTGAGCTTGTTCTAAGCGCTCAGTTTCCGCTTGAATTCGGGCGTAGAAGTCTTGCTCCGAATTTGGCGCAATTAACATCTGCTCTTTTTTGAAAGCTGAGAGTCGCTGTTCGGCTTCACTGAGTTGATTTTCATAATCGCGGATTTGAACTTCGAGAAACTCATTGGCCTTTTTACTATCTTGAGCCGCAGAGCCAACTTGGTTCTCAACGAAGGCATTAAGCGTTTCTTGCACAACCTTTAATGCCAGACCGGAAGAAGCGTTCGCATAACTAATGAAGTAGATATTCTCTTGGCCAGACGATGAAAACTTGATGTCTTTTTTCAGCCCATCAATGATATTTTCATACGCCTGTTTATCTGTTGCTTGCACATCTAAGTCAGTTGCACGAGCAATTTTTTCCAAGTTTGGCCGGCTTAACAACGTTTTTGCCATGATCTCGATTTGCTGCTCAGGATTGCCCTGAAAGGCCAGACCTTGCAAAATCGGATCAAGCACAGATCTAGTCTCAACAAAGACTTTCGCATCCGCTTGATAAGTTGGTGGTAAATTAAATACAACCAACCACCCCACCGGGCAAACAATCCACGCTGTTAAAATAATATAGCGACGCCGTAACCAAATACCTTGCAGGTAAATCAGTAACATCTCAATCGCAAGGTTTAATTCCTTCATCCGCGCTGTCCGTCCTTAACAAAAATTAAAACCATGCTTCCGGAATGATGATGATATCACCAGGTAACAAATCGACATTAGCGGTGATATCACCGTCGCGGATTAAGTCATCAAGCCGCACTTGGTAGGTCATTTGTTTACCATTGAGCACACGAACTAATTTGGCACTGTTACCACTTGCAAACTCGTTCAAACCGCCCGCTGCAATCATGATATCGAGCAAAGTCATGTATTGACGGTATGGGTATGCTTCGGGCTTTGCTGCGGCGCCAATTACGCGAACTTGCTCGCTAAATGGTCCTGCAAAGTTGTTTACAGAAACTGTAACCACCGGATCCCGAATATACTTCGCTAGGACTTTTTCCATTTCGCGAGCAAATTGCGACGGAGTACGGCCAGAAACTGGGATGTCTTCGACTAACGAGGTACTGATTTTGCCATCAGGACGAACAGTAAAAGTGCCGGACAGCTCCGGATTTCGCCATACGAAGATGGTCACAGAGTCGTTAGGTCCGATCAGATAACTATATTGATCGACCGAAGTCGTCATTGAGGGTTGAACAGTTGCGCTTGGAAGTTCATTGGTTGAGCATGCCTGCAAAGAGAGCAACAGCACTGCAGCCAAAGTTTTTGCGATGCCAGAAATTGCCTTCATATCTAAGTCCTTAGTATAAGATGCGACGTTAATATAACTGAATTTAGCGACGCTGGCTTGTGCTTAACGAAAAATTTAATTTAAGTTTTAATTTCCTCAGCGTATACTTCGACTAAGACTAAATTCTGTCAAGCATTCTAATTTGAAAACACAACTATTTCAGATCTTTACGGGAAGAAGTATTAATGAATAAGGCTGTTCGTTATGGAAATAATACGCTAGCAGATAAGTTGTTTTTATTAGGGGAAATGCTGTTATTGCTGGCGTCGAGCTTCGCCGCGTCCTATATCAACTCTTTTTATCAACCAATCGAACAGGAATTATCGGCAATTAATGCGGTGTTGTTCACTGGTTGCGTAATGCTTTGTGCACTCTCGGTTGGCCTATATGACCAAAAACTCCGAGAAGATACCGGCGGGGTTTTAAAGCGCGTAGTGATTACTTTGCTACTTGCCGCAATTTTGCTAGAAGTGGTGATTTTTAATCTCGCGCCATCGCTGCAAATTGGCTACACCTATAGCCTGATTGCCTCTGCTATCTCAATAGCTACCCTCACCTCTTTTCGTTTATTGTTCCATTACCATGACATTACCAAAATCAGTCGCCGTCGGGTGTTGATATTGGGTGCTGGTGAGCGCGCTTCGATCATCGAGCGCCGGATGCGTCGTAATGTCGATAAACGCAATTTTGAAATTCACGGTTTCGTCGAGATTGAAGGCGATGTCGCTGGGCACATTCCAGATGCAAAAATACTGCATGTCGACTATAAAGAAGCGCTTTACGAATACGCTGTTGAAAATGAAATCGACCAATTAGTCATTGCCTGTGATGAACGGCGCAATATGCTGCCCGTTGAGCATTTATTTAAATGTAAAACTCGCGGCATCGATGTTATCGAGATTTTAGACTTTATCGAACAGGAAACTGGCCAAATTGCGGTTAATTTGATTTATCCGAGTTGGGTTATTTACTCCAACGGTTTTGAAATGAACCATCGCTTCAAAACCAGCCTTGATCACCGGTTAAACGCACTATTGGCCTTTGCAGTGCTGTTCTTAGTGTGGCCACTGATGCTGATAACTGCCCTCGTTATTTACTTTGATGACGGGCGCCGTACCGGTGCTTCAGTCTTTTACCGCCAGATCCGCATCGGTATCGATGGTAAGCCATTTCAAATTTTGAAATTCCGCAGCATGCGCCCGGATGCAGAAGCAGGTGGTGCACAGTGGGCTAGTAAAAACGATTCGCGTGTCACTTCTATCGGTGGTTTCATTCGTAAATATCGCATCGACGAATTACCACAGCTGTTTAATATTATTCGCGGTGATATGGGTTTTGTTGGCCCGCGGCCAGAACGCCCAGAATTTGTTGAGCAACTAGTAAAGGAAATCCCCTACTACGCGCAGCGGCACAATGTTAAACCAGGTTTAACTGGCTGGGCACAGCTGAAGTATCCGTATGGCTCGACCACTGAAGATGCACAAGAAAAATTGAAGTTTGATTTGTATTACATCAAACACCGCACTTTATTGCTCGACATTGTCATCCTAATTCGTACTGTCGAAGTAGTTCTCTTTGGCAAAGGTCGTTAATTTTGAAAGATTTAGCTCCAAAGAAACTGAACGCTATGACTGTCGACGTCGAGGATTATTTCCAAGTCGCAGCATTTGATCAGCAGATTACACCTAATGATTGGTCATCAATGCAAGTTCGAGTTGACCGAAATACCAGACTCCTGCTCGATCAATTTGATCGCCACAATGCCAAAGCCACTTTTTTCTTTCTAGGCTGGGTTGCTGAACGGTATCCCGATTTGGTAAAAGAAGTCACTCGTCGTGGTCACGAAGTTGCCAGTCACGGTTACTCGCATACCAAGGTTTTTCAGCAAACCCATGCTGAATTTACTGACGATGTCAGTCGGGCGAAAAAGCTATTAGAAGATCTAACTGGCACTGCGGTAGCCGGTTATCGAGCCCCTAGTTTCTCAATTAACAAACAAAGCGAATGGGCGTTCCAAATTCTCAAAGATTTGGGCCATCAATATAGTTCAAGTACCTATCCAGTTAAACACGACTTATATGGCGTGCCTGATTGGCCGCAAACTCCATATGTAAGGCCTGAAGGGATATGGGAAATTCCAATGCCAACCTTAACGATGCTCGGTCGTCAATTACCAATTGCTGGCGGCGGTTATTTCCGCTTAATGCCCTATTGGCTAAGTAAACTGCTCATCAGTAAGTTTTTGGCTGAAGATAAAATGCCTTATATGTTTTATTTCCATCCGTGGGAAATTGACCCAGAGCAACCAAGAATTGCCAATGCTGGCTTAAAGTCGCGTTTTCGCCACTATGTCAATTTGGACCGGATGGAAGGTAAACTCGATTTGCTGCTGAACGATTTTCAGTGGGGAAGTTTTTCTCAGGTTTATAAAGATCAATTAGCACGTAGCAACTAAAGGATTTAGATGTTTCAGATACTGCAACTGTCTCTTGACGACACTCGCCGCGCACTATGGGATGACTTTGTTAAAGCGGACCAAGACGGTACGTTTTTTCATTTAGCCGGCTGGCAACGTGTTTTGCATAATACTCTTGGCCATCCGGCTTTTTATCTGTATGCCTGGTCGAATGAACAGATAGTTGGCGTGTTACCGCTAGCTTGGGTTAAAAGTGCTTTGTTCGGTAATTCATTGGTCTCTACCCCGTTTTGCGTCTACGGTGGTGCTTTAGGCCCCGTTGATGTTCGACGCGCACTTGAACAAAAAGCTATCGAAATTGGCACGGAATTAGGTGTCGATCAAATCGAACTTCGATATAAGAAGCCGCAAGAAAATGATTGGATCACACGCAGTCAGCATGCAACTTTTGGCTGTGAATTAGCACAAGACGATGCAGCAATCCTTGCCGCAATTAAGAAAAATCAACGGGCATTGATCCGCAAAGGTCTGCAGTCTGCAATGTCTTACCACATTGAACATGACAACAAAGATTTTTATGCGATTTATTCTGAAAGTTTGCGCAATCTCGGCACACCGGTTTTTTCAAAACAGTTGATTGACTCTCTGCAACGGGAGTTCCCTGAAGATACCGACATCCTGACTGTTCGAAACGAAGGTAAAGCAGTTTCATCGGTATTTAATTTCTATTTTAAAGGCCAAGTATTGCCTTATTACGGCGGCGGTAAACCACAAGCACGTGAACTTAAAAGTAATGACTACATGTACTATCAATTGATGTGTCATGCCGTGCGTGAGAAAGCTTGTAACTTTTATGATTTCGGCCGAAGCAAACTGGACTCCGGTGCCTATAGCTATAAAAAGCATTGGGGCATGCAGGATGAACTATTGCACTACCAGTTTTATCTAATTAAAGCTGAGCAATTAGCCAATTTGAGTCCGAACAACCCGAAATATCAGTTGTTTATAAAACTTTGGCAAAAGCTGCCATTGGCAATTAGCCGTTGGTTGGGTCCGAAGTTAGCGCATTATCTGGGGTAGTCGTGATGGCAAAACCTAAAATTTTATATCTTTGCCACCGTATTCCCTATCCGCCGAATAAAGGCGATAAAATCCGGTCGTTTAACCTGCTGAAAGAACTCGCGAAAACCTACGATGTTTATTTGGGTTGTTTTATTGACGATCCTTTTGATCGCCAGTATCGAGAGAAACTTGCCGAGTTCTGCGTTGAGTTTTGTGCTCCTGAATTGCCGAAACTATGGTCGAAAATTAAAGGCTTAACCGCATTTCTGCGAGGAATGCCAATTACGCTGCCATATTATTCGAATAACGAATTAGCAAACTGGGTCGAGCAAACTATTGAGCAACATCAAATTGATACTGTGTTGGTATTCTCCTCATCAATGGCTCAATACGTGGACAATCCAAAGTACCAAGCCATGTGCCGAGTGATCGACTTTGTTGATGTTGATTCTGATAAATGGCGGCAGTACGCTGAAAAACAAAAAGGCATTATGAGCTGGGTGTTTAACCGCGAGCACCGTCTCTTAGAACGTTACGAGCAGCATTATTGCCAGCAATTCAACCATTCATTATTTGTATCACCCGATGAAGCAGCGATGTTTAGAACGTTAATGCCTTCAGCGCTTGCCAGCAAAATTAAGCCGCTGCTTAACGGCGTTGACGTGGTATTTTTTGACCCCAAAAATACTCTTGGCGAACCAGAAATTGAACTAACAGATGACTTTATTGTGTTCACTGGTGCCATGGATTATTGGGCAAATGTTGATGCTGTAGTCTGGTTTTGTGATGAAGTATGGCCGCTAATTCAAGCCAAAGCCCCTGCCCTAAAGTTTCTGATTGTAGGCGGCAATCCTGATGCTAAAGTTCGAGAACTTGCCAATCGACCAAATGTTACCGTCACTGGTCGAGTGCACGATGTCCGACCTTATATCCAAAGTGCTAAAGTCGTAGTGGCGCCACTGCGCATAGCAAGAGGGATCCAAAATAAGGTATTAGAAGCTATGTCGATGGATAAACCCATTGTTGCATCAGCCATGGCAATGGAAGGCATTAACGCACCGACTTCAACTTGCTTAGCGCAAACTGACGAAGCAGCACCTTTTGCTGCCGCAGTACTTGCTATGCTTGACGTTGCACCAACAGTTGATAGTCGCCAATGGGTTATCGACCACTTCACCTGGCAAGCTACCTTGGCACCGTTACCACAATTATTATGCAAATGATGGCTAAGCAAAGTTCTTTAACACCACTTGATCAAACGAAGATAAAGTTCTTTGGCATAGGAGCTTTGCTGCTGGCTGCATGGGCTTGGACCTTTTGGTCAACGCTGCTTTCGATGGAAGTTGTATGGCGCGGTTCTGAAACCTACATGCATTGCTATTTCATACCGCTAATCAGTCTTTGGTTAATTTGGCCGCTGCGCCACGCAATTAACCCCCAATCATTTGGCAGTCTATGGGGATTATTACTTTTTATCCCCTCTTTTATGCTTTGGCTGGTTGGATTTGCGGCAGACGTAAATTTAATAGCTCATTTTGGCGCTATGCTGTGTTTAGTCAGTTTGCTGTGGTGCTGGCTTGGCGATTCTAATTTTAGAGTACTACGTTTTCCGCTGATATACCTGTTATTTGCAGTCCCCTTCGGAGAAGAAGCAAACGCCCCATTACAATTTATTACGGCAGAAATGGCGGTATGGCTACTGCAAATAACCGGTATTCCGGTGCTGCACGAAGGGTTGTACATCACGACGCCTGTCGCATCCTTTGAAGTCGCGGAGGCTTGTTCTGGTGTAAGATTTATGATTGTCGCCCTCGCACTTGCCTTTTTATTTAGCCATATGCACTTTCAGGGCTGGAAAAAGCGCGCATTGTTCATTGGTTCGCTGGTAATTTTATCGATAATCGCCAATAGTTTCCGCGCGTTTTTCCTGATATTCATCGGTGAAAAAAGCGGCATGACTTACGGTTTTGGTGCTGATCATTATTATTATGGCTGGGCGTTTTTCGCGATTGTTATTTTTCTCTCTTTTCATATTGGTGCAAAATTCGGGGATAAAAATGAAGAGATTCTGCATTTAGCTGAACAAACAAATCGAGTGCGTGTTATCCCTGTTGCTATTTCAGTCATGCTATTAGTCACAATCAATAGCGCGCTATTTACTGTTTGGCAGCCGATAACGCCTCCCGAGCAACCAGCCGAGCTCCCTGCTGCGAGCAACTGGCAAAAAATTGAAACAAATAGACTTCACCCGAGCTATCCACACAGTTTGGCTAGTAGCACTTTTATCGGACCTGAAGGGCTGCAATATTTCACAGCACAGTTTGCACATCGGCAAAGCCGTGGCGAACTAATTAGCTGGAGCAATAAAGTGTTCCAGCAAGAAGACTGGTCGGTAAAACAGCAAATGCATATAGAGATTGCAAACATGCCTTGGACTGAGCTGTCCTTGGTTAAGCGGTCTGGCGAACGTTTGCGGCTTTATTACAACTATCAGGTAGGTTCAGTCATAACTACCGATGTTCGAACAGTAAAATTATTACAAGGATTGCACTTTATTAGTGCTAAAAATTCGCTGGCCATTTTGCATCACTTTAATTGCGTTGATGATGAAGAGAATTGCCGGAAATCGGTAGAGAATGCGACCACAGCGTTGATTAGCAAACGCTAAGAGAAACTGCAATCAATGCTGTCATCATATTGAATATATAGACTATTGCACCAAACAATCGACAGGGAAATTTATGTGTGGCATCGTTGGAATACTATCGCTTGACGGTTTAAAGCCGATAGACAGCACCTTGTTAAGTGCAATGAATCAAGCACAGTTTCACCGTGGTCCTGACGAAGGCGATCAATATGTCGATGCCTTTATAGGCCTTGGTCATCGTCGTCTTGCAATTATTGATTTGGCCCAAGGGCAGCAGCCGATGCAGGATGCATCAGGTCGTTTCACACTAATTTTTAACGGCGAAATCTATAATTTCCCAGCATTACGTGCAGAATTAATCGAACTCGGCCATCAATTCCATAGCCACTGCGATACTGAAGTTATTTTACGCGGGCATATGCAATGGGGTGATGCCTGTATCGAGCGCTTGCAAGGTATGTTTGCTTACGCGTTGTGGGACAAACAAGATAAACGCTTAGTACTTGCGCGTGACCGTTTAGGTATCAAGCCTTTATTTTACATGCAGCAACAAGGTTATCTATTTTTTGCATCCGAGCTAAAGAGCCTAACCTTAGTGCCTGGTTTTGATAAAACCCTAAATCCTCATGCAATTGAGCAATTTTTCTGCCTAGGTTATGTCGCAGAGTCTGATTGTATTTATAGCGTTGTGCAAAAGATGCCTCCGGCGCACTTCTTGACTATCAACCTCAACGATCCGACCATAGCCTTAGTACCACAGCGCTACTGGCAGTTATCTTACGCTACACAACAAACCGGATTGACTGACCAGGATTACCAACAGCAATTAACGACTGAATTAACTAAAGCTGTGCAGAGCCACTTAGTGACAGAAGTCCCGCTGGGTTCCTTTTTATCCGGTGGTGTCGATAGCAGCGCGGTAGTAGCCTTAATCGCTGGCATGTCGGATGAACCGGTACGCACATGTTCAATTGGCTTTGATGTGGCGGCATATGACGAAAGCGACTATGCCAATCAAATCGCGAAGCAGTATCAAACCAACCATCAAAGTCGCATCGTGACCAGCAACGATTTCAGCCTAATTCCTGAGCTTGCTCACATATATGATGAACCTTATGCCGATAGTTCCGCCCTAGCGACCTATCGCGTATGTGAACTCGCTCGAGAAAAGGTCACAGTTAGCATGTCTGGTGATGGCGCTGATGAGCTTCTGGCTGGCTATCGTCGATATAAACTATTGATGAATGAGCAAAAAGTTCGGGAAAAAATTCCGAAGCTACTACGAACGGCGATTTTTAAACCACTTGGGCGTTGGTTTCCAAAACTAGATTGGGCACCGCGAGTATTCCGCGCAAAAACAACTTTTCAGTCACTAGCCATGGACTTGGTCGAAGGTTACCTGCATGGTGTTTCATTGCTAAAACAGGCGCAGCGAGATGCGCTATTTAGTGATGAATTTAAGCAACAACTAGCTGGCTACAATACTTTGCAGTTGTTCCGAGATATAGAACAACAATTTGATGGCAAAGACCCATTGAGCTTATTGCAATATATCGACATCAACACATGGCTGGTTGGTGATATTCTGACCAAAGTTGACCGTGCAAGCATGGCCAATAGCCTTGAAGTAAGAGTACCCTTTCTGGACCATAAATTTGTTGAATGGTCCACGACAGTGCCGGTCGCGCAGAAAATTCGTAATGGCGAAGGAAAGTTTGTACTCAAAAAAGCCATGGAAGATAAACTACCACTCGATATTTTGTATCGACCAAAAATGGGTTTTAGAGTGCCACTCGCCGATTGGTTCAGAGGCCCGTTGAAGCAGCAGGTCCGCGATTTATTGTTAGGCGCCCCACTTAGCTCGAGCGGCTTATTTAACATGCAAACCGTAGAGCAATGGATCAATGAGCACCAACGAGGTGTTTCCGACCATAGCACCGCCCTTTGGACTCTATTGATGTTTAGAAATTTTGTTTCTAAAGATTCGGCGCTTACCCAATGAAAATTTTGACTATTTCATCGTTATATCCAAACAACAAAGATCCTAAACATGGGATTTTCGTTGAGACTCGGCTGCGCCATTTGCGGAAACACTATCCTGAAGTTAATGCAGTTGTCATCGCACCTGTGCCTTGGTTCCCTTTTGCTGCCAAGGGATTTGGCGAATATAGTAAATTTGCCGGTGTGGTTGATGTTGAAACTCGCGATGGTGTGCAGGTTTACCATCCAAAGTACTTGGTTATACCAAAATTAGGCATGCATATAACGCCATGGTTTATGGCAAGAAGCATTCGTAAATGCATTAAACAGCTACAAGCTGATGGACATAGCTTTGATTTAATCGATGGCCACTATTTCTATCCAGATGGCGTCGCTATTGCAAAAGTAGCTACTGAATTGGCCATTCCGTTTACTTGCACAGCGCGCGGCACTGACATCAATTTAATTCCAGAATACCCAGTTGCTCGCCGCAGAATCGCCGATGTCTTTAGCAAGGCTGCTCATTTGATGGCGGTATGTAAAGCGCTCGCTGAAGAAATGATTGCTTTAGGCGCACCGAAAGCGAAAGTAACGGTACTTCGAAATGGCGTTGATTTAGAGTTGTTTAAAGCCTCCGATGACGCAACAAAACAGCAACTAAGAAGTGAGTTAGCTTTTAGCTCAACTGGACCGTTGCTAATGTCAGTTGGTGGACTTATCGAACGTAAAGGTCATTATTTAGTAATTGCTGCACTTGCTGAATTGCCAGAAGCACAACTAGTGATTGCCGGAAATGGTCCGGATTTAGCGTCATTACAAAAACAAGCAGTCAAGCTTGGTGTTGCCGATCGAGTCCACTTTGTTGGCGCTTTATCTCAACCGCAACTAAGCCTGTATTATCAAGCTGCTGATGCCTTAGTATTGGCATCAAGCCGCGAAGGCTGGGCGAATGTTTTACTGGAAGCTATGGCATCTGGGACTCCTGTTGTTGCGACAAATATCTGGGGAACACCAGAAGTTGTTTCGAGCCCAGACGCAGGGGTATTGGTTGACCGCACGGTAGAGGCCATTGCCGGAGGTGTCCGCACCTTATTGTCAGCGCCGCCAAAACGGCAAGCCACACGACAATACGCTGAGCAATTTACCTGGCAGCAGACGTCAGATGGGCAGATTGAAATTTTTACACAGATTATGCAATAAAGAATGGATTCTTCGATAAGCTCTTGACCACAAAAGCATAACTAAAGAATCATTCAAATAATTTTGTTGAATGACCGGTTTTTAGGGTTAGATTAGAGTAATGCTTATATTCACTACAGAACGTCTATCGTGAATAAGCTAGAGCATTTATGCCGTATGATCGGCACAAATTGAATTGTGCGAGTATTGGTCGAAATTGACATGATGGTCTGGTACCAATAATGGTACCTGTGTTCATGCGAAACATCTCTATCGGATCCAAAAGTTAGAATAATTGCCGATTTTTCTCGGCTAAAGGTGAAGCTGCTGATGGAAAGTTTACTGTTTGTATTTGATTTAATTTTGGTTGGTTATCTTTGCCTTTGGGCAGCTAGAGCCGAAGTCCAGAAATGAGAGATTTAGCGCTACTCGTCTTTATTCTTTTTTCATCGTATTACATATTGCGAAGCCCATTTATCGGTGTTGCACTTTCTATTTGGACGTCGCTGTTTACGCCTAATTTATGGGTATTCGGTTTTGGACAGTCTTTACGTATCAACTTCTTGTTCCTAGCGCTATTTTTAATCTCACTAATAATTAACAAGAGTAAAATTAAGAACGTCGATTATAAATTCACCCCTCTTTGTTTTACTCACATTGCATTTTTCCTTTTGGGGACATTGTCTGCATTATTTACAATCTCTCAGGAGGATGTGGTTTGGCTCGAGTGGAGTTATTTCTATAAAACCTTGTTGTTGTACTTTTTTGTAGTTTTCGTAGTTCACACCGAAGTTCAAGTTAAAACTATTTTGTGGGCGATGGTTCTTTCTGTTTCATTTATTGGTCTTTCAGAGGGATTGAAATATGTTTTATCTGGAGGAGGCCACGTTATTGTCGGCGTACTCTATAGCAAAATGCAGGATAGAAACTCATTAGCTCTTGCAATGAATATGATTTTACCATTGCTATTTCTGCTTAGAAATTATACAGAGAATAAAAAGGTTAAGACCTTTTTGTTAATTATTGCAATTTTCAACATCATAGCAATTTTAGGATCCTTCTCACGCGGCGGGTTAATCGGATTAATTGTTGTCGGTTTCTTTTATTTCTTACGTTCTGACCGAAAAATTATTATTTCTGTGTTTGCTGTAGTTATTGGCATTGGCGCAGTTAATTTTATGCCCGATCGTTGGACTCAGCGGATGAATACAATTGAGTCGGCCGATCAAGATGAATCCTTTTTAGGTCGAGTGGTTGCATGGAAACAAGCCGTTCTTATCGCTAATGATCATCCATTGGTTGGTGTTGGCTTTAAAGGTGGACAAAATCAGGCAATTTGGACTTATTACAAACCAGATTTCGACATTTTTAATTCAATTATCGACACTTCCAATACGAACTTTGTTCAAGCCAAAGCTGCCCATAGTATTTACTTCCAAGTAATGGGAGACATGGGCTATACTGGATTGTCCCTATTTCTATTACTATTATTCACTAGTTACCGATATATACGATTTGCTGAAAAAAACCTACCCCGAGCTAGTTTCTTTCATGACCTCGCAGGGATGACAAAAATTTCGCTCGCGGCATATGCAGTTGCGGGGGCAGCTTTGAGTTTGCCTTATTTTGATATTTTATATGTGATTTTTGGCTTGAGTACTATTGTTTATCTGAAAGCAAAGGCTATGAAGACCGCACATGACTGAATCACAAGTCAAAATTTCTACTAATGCAGCGAAATGGACACTCCTTTCTGTTTGGGTGAAGCGTCTGCTTGGCTTAGTGAGCACCTTGATCTTGGTTCGCTATCTGACACCAACTGATTTGGGTATTGCTATATCAGCAATGATCGTCTTAATGTTTGCGCAAGCTGTTACTGAAGCTGGTTCTCGACAATATATTATTCAGCAAGACCATCTTAGCAACGAACAAATATCCTGCGCTTGGACGATATCGCTAATACTGAAGCTGGTCGCTTCAGCTTTAATCATTATTGCATCGTTGTTTGCTGGAAAGATTTTTGACTCTGACAAAATGGCGGCGGTGTTGCAAGTATGCAGCGTCGTGCCACTGCTAATCGGGCTTAAAAATCCAGGTCTGTTTATTGATGAGAAAAATGATCAATATAAAATTCTTAATTTATTACCGGTCATTTCAAAAATCGTTGCATTACCAGTGACTATTGGCATTGCCATAGTTTATCAAACTTATTGGAGTTTGATTATTGGCTCGCTGTTAGAAACCACCATTGAGGTCCTTCTAAGCTATCGATATAACAAATTTACTCCGAAATTGACCTTGGTAGGATATAAGCGCCAACTTAAGTTTTCTAACTATTTCTTTGTGATGTCTATATTCGGTTATCTTCGTTCGCGATTGGAAAACTTCGCGATAATTGCGCTCTTTGGGGTTAAAGGGAACGGTCTATATTCTATTGCACAGGAAATCGCTTTTTTGCCGATGACGGAGTTGGTGCAGCCAATTCAACGTGGCTTTTATTCGACTGCGGCAAAACTTAAAGCATCAAAGCAGCAGATGTTTGAGCTGTATGCCAAGCAAAGTAATTGGGTATTGTTAGTGCTTGTACCTTGCTTTTTTGGCTTGCTGGCTGTGCAAGACCTGTTTACTCAAGTTGTGTTAGGTGCGAATTGGATTGAAGCGGGAATGATTATGCCAATATTCACCGCAACAACGATTCCATTTTCTTTGTATATATTAATTATATTAATACTCACTATCGATAATAAATTTAAATTTATTATCGCCATCGATGTGGCGTATACAGTGGTTCTGGCCGTAACAACATACTACATCGACCACTTTAACCTAGTCTATTTCACGACATATCGAGCACTGCTATCCTTTTTGATTTTCGGATATTACCTTGTCGTAATCAAAATACAGTATAAAGTTAACATACTTTTTTTACTAAAAGCGCTACCCGCAGTCACCTTCTCCTCGATGATCATGTATGGATCTGTTTTGATGATACGTGGCCAAGTTGCCGATCTTTCCCAATTATTGCAATTGCTCATTTTAGTTACATCGGGCATACTGATTTATGCAATAGTGTTATATGTAAGTTGCAAATTCACAAAGAATGGAAACTCTAGGATTCAGGAAATTCTGGATACTTATCAACTAGTTGGTAAATATCTAAGCGCGAAAATTAATAAGAATTCGATTGCGATGGATCGGGAAAAATAGATTGAAATTTAAAAACTTTTTACTTAGGTTCATCAATAAACGTCTACGAACTTGTGTGATTTTCAATTTCCACGATATCGTTGCTGACGGTCAACATGCACGTACCGATCAGATCAGCGTTGCGACTTTTCGCCAACAACTTACTTGGATTCAACAGCATTTCACCATTGTTCGGATCGATACATTAATCGAACAATTTCATAACAATTCCATAATTAAACCAATGGCCGCCGTGACTTTTGATGACGGCTACCGCTCTCATTTTAGTTTGGTCAAACCAATCTTGGACGAATTCGAGATCAAGGCTGCATTTTATGTGTCTTCAGCCCATCTAACTAAAAATTACTATTGGCATGATCTTGTAGAAACTTTCTGTCAGCATAGCTCTAATCAACAACAACTTTCACTTCGAAATGTTCTGAAGTCATTGTCAGCTAAACAATTGCCGTCGTTAATCGAATCAATCAAATATTTGACACTTGCCGATCGAAAACTGGTGTTATCTGAGATTGAAGAATTTACAAAACCCTTCATGAAAGAACGGTTGTTGATGAATTCATCAGAAGTCTTAGCCTTGGCCGGGGAAGGCCATTTGATCGGAGGCCATACTTTAAACCACCCGATTTTGGCATTAGAATCCGACATAATATGTAAACAAGAGATTTCCGATGATTTGCTAGCACTCGAAGCCTTATTGCAGCAAAAAATCACAAGTTTTGCTTATCCTAACGGGATCCCGAATCAAGATTTTAATGATTCTCATCAACAAATTCTTGCCAGCAATGGTGTTAAATACGCTGTGAACACCCATAAGTCTATTTTAACTAAACCAATGAATATTCTCTCTATTCCACGAATCAATTTATTCGGCTCGAATGAAAGTTTGCATTGCAATTATCTTCTTAGAATGATTATAAGTTCGGTATTTCGTTCCCCTAATTAGCCGATTTTAAAAAAGGATACATAGGTTTGTTTCAGCTACTTTCACTGAAAAAGAAGTTAACCAATGTACTCGATAACACTTTAAATCGCGTAAAACACACTTTAAAATTGTACAACGAGATATTTTTATTTCTTACAGCAGTTAAGAGATCATCGAAGGCACAACTTCAATCCCCGACTTACTATGTAGTCATTGCGAGTGATTTTTTACCGACTATCCATGGTGGCATATACCGGCCCTTATCGTGGTTACAATTGGCAGCTATCCATGATGTTTGCGTGGAGTTACTAACCAATACACCAAAACGTATCAATACTGTTGGCAAGTTAATGACTAGTGAGTCATTAATTTCAAACAAGATACACTACTGCGATGAATCCGAATTTCAGTTATTTTCCCGTCCATCGCGGGTAATCATATCGCGACCAGAGTTCCTGTTAGCCGCTCTACAGCGTTTAGAACAAATGCATAAAGCAAAACAGATCAGTCATATTATCGCAACAGGCCCTGATTTCTCATCCTTTGTGATCGCAGCTCTGTTTGCGCAAAAACATGACGTTCGATTGCATTTGGATTATCGCGATGAGTGGACCCAAAGTCCTTTCGAGTTTTCGCAGCCAACATTTCTCGCAAAGATTTTAGAAAAAGCATGTGTAAGCCACGCCGATAGTATTTCGATGACAACACAGAGCCAAATGAATAATTTCAAACGCCATTTTCGTGGAAATACGCCATTATTCCTAAGGCAAAATGGCTGTGACAATTTCCCTGAGCGGGCACCTGGCCAACTGAGCTCAATCGAGGAGCTTCGCTTATGTCATAGTGGAAGTATTGGTGGGCATAATTCATTGGAACAGGTGTTATTTTTGTTTAATGAACTTTCACCGAAGATACACGCATCAGGTCGAACATTGCATCTGACGTTTTGTGGTTCAATTGCAGAAAATCAACTATCACTAATATCGATGGCTTCTAACTTTAAAATAACCACTTTTGGGCAACTTACACCAGAGCAAGCATTTACTCACAGCAGCGAGGCCGACCTCTGCTTGTTGTTGATTGACCATCGTTATGAAAGATATCTACCCGGAAAACTATTTGGCTATATTGCAACTGGAAATCCGATATTGATCATTGGTGCTGAATCAAGCACTGAAATAAGTTCGTTGTGTAATGAGTTTGAAATACCGCACTTTTTTGCCGATTGCAAAACTGTGGACACAAACGCATGTGCTGATTTCATTCTTAAAGCTCGAAGCAAAAAAACAGCACCGGCGCAATTAATCCGCTTTCGTGAAAGCATGGATAGGCAACAATTGGCAAAGGAGTTTTTTGAGATCTTTAATAATGATACGACTAACGTTTAACCCATGAAGATGATGTCAGCAACGCATTACACCTTACCAACAAGGTGGCCGTTCGGTATGAACGTTTATAAAAAGCGATCAAAAAGCGCTCTTTAATTGGCAATGATTTAATAAATTCTTTTGTTCTTCCCGAGTACATCGCCACATCATCCATATACCAATCATAAATTTTTTTATGAATAGGCCCTAATCCCTTTGCATGCACGACTCTCGAGTACATCACATGATAGAAAGCGGTTGCAGCATATATATCAAGCAACAATTTGCCGTCCAAGTGGGTAGCTTGCAAGCGAGCTTTTAATAATTGCATTACAACAGTAATGGATAATAAATGCTGACTGGAGGAGTTTACCAAACTCGAATTACGAATTAAGTATATTATCGTCGGCACGGCCAGTGGCACTACACGGTTAGCTTTTAAACTCACGTCAAATAATGCCAGCAAATCTTCACCCATACTGACGTTTTCAGGAAATTCTACCCCAACAAACAAATATCTCTTGTAACATTTGTTCCAAACAGAGACTGTCGATTTAGGGGCAAGAATTGCCAATGCGAAATCCGGGCCGGACATCGCACTAAAGTCAGTGGCTCGCTTTAGTCTATGTTCAGAACTACCTTCTTTCATGGAGTAATAGTCAGACACAACAATATCGGCATCTTGCTCTTGCGCAGCACGAAGAAACTGTTTACAAGCACTTGGTAATAATTGGTCATCGCCGTCAAGGAACATCACATATTCCGAAGTCGCGAGCCGCAGCCCTGCGTTCCGAGCAGAACTAACACCACCATTCGTTTTTAGTAATACCTGGAGTTCCGGATTCGACTGTTGGAGCGAGTGAACTATATCCGCAGTTCTATCATTGCCACCATCTACAATAACAATAACTTCAACAGCAATATCTTGCTGATTTAAGGCCGACGAAATTGCGGTCGCTATATAATCTTGTACATTATAGGCGGTAATTATTATTGAAATTTGTGCCAAAGAGTATCTCCCTTCCCCCACACTAATGTTTAAGCAACTTTTGGCAGTTTGGCTTTAAACCAACCATTGACCACACTTATTACTGGGAATTCTACAAATTTTGAAAACAGGATCCCAGCAAATACTGAACCGACGATACATAAACTAAAAAATACGTTTGGCGAAAGCCACATAAACAAATTAGTAACTTCAGCAAAAATCATTAACACAATAACATGAGTTAGATAAATTGAATATGATGCTTTACCTATCGTTAGTAGAAAACGCGGAACTTTAAGACCGTGTTTTTGTTCATAGGATACAACTCCAACAATAAACAGTGTCGAGCCGAGTAGGTAACATGTATGTAACAACCACCAACCTTTTGGAATGTTTTCCGCGAAAGACTCAAATAGGCCAACAGAAAAAAACAACAATAGTCCAAGTGTCATCAAAGCTTTTTCAAAAATTACGCGTTTACTAACGATAAGTTTTGCTGCAAACATCCCAAGAAAGAAACCAAGATTAAACAACTGCAAAGTAAAATCGACTAACACTACTGAAGGAAATGGCTGAAACAGCAACTGGATGCTTAATAAGCTAAACCAGCTAATAAACAAGACAATCCCAGCTTTCCTATTAATTAAAAGGACTGAAAACATCGAATAAAACAGCAACTCCCGCGTTAAAGTCCATGCAACTCCCAAAATTTGGCCATGTCCTCCAGGCAACAGAAATATGCTCCTAAAAATTGTGTCAAACTCGCGCTCATGTCTTTGGGCTGTAGGGCTAAAAACCAAAATACATCCATATAATGCTAGAACAATCCAATATGTTGGCACTATCCTGACAAAACGCTTTTGCCAATAGTTAGACAGCCTATCAGGGCGGGCAATGTCTTGGTGATGAATATAAAAAATGATGAAGCCGCTTAATACAAAGAAAAACTCGACCCCTGCGTGTCCAAACTCGAATAGCCCATTAAAACCATCAACACCAAGATTTTGTGGCAAGCCTAAAATAATTGTTGCGTGTGCTAATAAAACCAACAACGCGGCGATCCCTCGACCAGCCTCGATCCCATCAAGCTTATTCATACTTTTCCAGAGTTAAATAACCGCTGCCATTGAGCCCACATCGGCGCAATCGCGTACTCATTATCAATAATTTGGCGATTATGAGCGCCAATCTCTGACCAATGCGATCTTGTGGCTATTGCCAGAAGTAAGGCTGAGGTAAAAGCGGCATCATTGATTTTGGCAGTGTAAGAATCAGTCGCGTTGGCAAAAATACTCGAAACATCCCCTACTTCTGTTGCGACAACAGGTAGCCCTGCGGCCATCGCTTCCAGCATTGCAATTGGCAGTTGCTCAGTGTCTGAACTCAGTGCAAACAAATCAAACTGCGCGAGTAACTCTGTCGGTTTTTTCTGATAACCGGTAAAAGTTACTTTTGAGTCTAAATTCAGTTCACTAACCAGTAATTTTACCGAGCTTAGCTCTGGGCCGTCGCCAACGATAATCAGGCGCAGGTCGGCCTGTTGCGAAGCAACAGCGAAAGCACGAACCAATCGCGGAATGTTCTTTTCTTTCCTAATGGCGGCCACGGTACCTATGGTAATTGGCCCTGTCGATGAGAATTCTTTTGCTTTCAAAGGTAAAGCAACACCATTTGCAATATAGGAGCATTTACTGCGCGGTACACGCCACACTTCAGTCGCTAGCTTTTGCAGTAACCGCGAAGGCACAACGAGTTTTGTTGAGGTGAGCCAAAACAGTAACTTACGAGTCAAGACTCGCCTAGGAAGCTGGGAAACGGCTTCGTCCGGGCCAAAACCGTCTTCCACTTGAACATGAGGGCATAACTTTGGCACATTCGCCAAAGCCCATTCAATAGCACCCCAGTTGTAGGACAACACAAGATCAGGTTTGACTTGCTTTAGCACTTGCCGAAATGCCTGGCGATTGGCAAATGCCCCCCCTTTCACAATTGTAAGCGGCATCAACTCAAAATTCACCTGCGGCTCGAGTAAATCCGCCGCCGGAAATTGATTATCCATGGCCACGATAATATGGCGATATTCCCCACCGAAATGATTGGCCAAGGCAACAAATCTAGCTTGCGGCCCGCCAAGTTTGAACGTTGAAAACGCATGTAAAATGGTTTTGACCGCTTGCTGACTCATTAGATTTCTGACCTAAAGATACTGATTGCTTGCCGTTTAAACTCTTGAGCATCAGCAACTGGCTGCCAGTTCAAATCTTGTTGAGCGTCGGTACAATCAAAACGTGCGACTAAACCACGAGACTGAATATCCCGAAGCGACGGAAATGGTGATTTTTTGCCACCCACAGTCTTGATAAGCCATTTAAATACTTCGACTGCCCATAACGTTTGCGGGAATGTCGCTTTATATTTTAATGGTCTGCCAGTTGCAATACTCAGCTCAGCTAAATACTCTCGAGCTGACCAACGGACATCACCTACCAGGTTGTAACTGCGATTAACCGCTTTAGCACTTGTTAACGCTTGGCAAATGGCTTCTGCACAATCTGAGACTAGGACCCAAGGTAACTGATTGTTGCCAAGATTCCAGCCATTGCAGTATTGCTCATTATTGAAGAAACCTAGACCACCATGGAATGGACTTGTACCTTCGCCCACCACAAGACCCGGGCGCAAAATGACTAAATCTAGCGAATGCTTGCTACAAACATCAACCACTGCTTGATCAGCGAGTGCTTTGGCCCGGGAATAATCATTTCGTTCTGTCGATTTCGAATCAGCAGGCGTGCTGCCGGTGACTACATCGTTGGCATCGCCCAAGAACAATGAGGAAATCGAGCCAACATGGACTAAGCGTTGAACTTTGGCAACAATCGCTGCGTCACAAACTGCTACTGCAGACTCAACCATCGCTTTGCGGATCTCTTCGAAATTCGCACCACCACCGCCATGAGCTAAATTCACCACCAATTGCACTCCGGCCATCGCTCGTGCCAGGTGCTCGGCATTCTTTACATCGCCAGACACTAACTCAACACCAGGCTGATAGAAACATGAATGCAGGTTTCGGATCCCTCGAGCTAATACTCGCACTTGATATTGTTCAGCGAGCAAGCGCGTGACTGTGTGACGCCCGATAAAACCAGTACCACCAATCACTAAAACCTTTGGTTTTGAAGTATCGAGAACTGCCTGAACCGGCGATTCTTGCAATGGCAACAGCGGAAATGCACGTGCCATTTGCTCACAAACCGCGACTAAATGTGCGCCATAGCTAAAATCCGCTTTAGGCGATTTCCCTGAGGTAAATGCAGAATAAATTTCGTCAATGCTACCTTTCATACCGAGATAGAACGGATCTGAGCGCGATTTTAATTTAACCATCGCCAATGCGTAATTAATCAGATTACCCGCTCCAGTAGCGAATAACTGCCCAGCACTTTTTGCCGCGGAGAGGAAACCATCAGCAGCATCTAAATACGTGGTACGTTTTACCTGAAAATATTGATTAGTGAACATATCGGCAATGGCGATACCGTCATCACAATATACTGTCATGCGACATGCTGGAAATTTTGAACCAACATGAAAGCGAAAATTCACTGGCGCCTGCTGGCACTGAAGAGTTGCTTGTAGTTGAGTGTAGAGTACGACTCCTGGCGAAATCTCTGTACCTTGTGCTGCTTGGGCGTCACATTTTTCAACATTACCTACAAAGTCCACAATTTGTGATAACGGATGGACGGCTTGCTCTAATAAAATATTAACCGGCTGACAAAACATCCAATGCCCAAATTGCCGCGCAGCTAATTGCTTAAGAGGAGCCTCATAGACGTAATCAACAAATCGAACTGGACCTAATTTACCCGCCTCAATATCACGTTTTAGATTCAAATAAGCAGGTGAATACATAAAGTTCTGATTAACTGCAGTTAAGGTTCCTGCAGCTTCAGCGATTGCCTGCATTTCAGCACATTCTTCGCTGCTGACTCCCACCGGCTTCTCAATCACAACTTTGCGGCCAAGCCGCAAAAACGGCAGTGCCGACGCATAATGTACATTGGGCGGTGTCAACACATGGACCACATCAAAATCGAGGGCAACAGCCTCGTCAATGTCAGCACAAACTTTGGGAATATTAAATTGACGAGCAAATTGCTCTGCTAATGCTTTGTTATTGTCGTATACCGCTACCATTTTTGCTGAAGGATTAGCCAACAACGCCTCAGCATGGACTTTTGCAATATTACCTGTCCCAACAATAAGAACTTTAAGCACTGACATGATTTTCCTTTCATGATAATTAAATAAACAATACAAATGACTAAGGTAGCGTTTCAGCCGATTTAGATTTGTGCCGCCACTTATACAATTGCTGTTTTAGTTGTTTTAGCCACTGCTCTAGTCGCAGCAGTAACAATGGGCGCTGAAACTTAGCGATACATAACTCACTAATTTCATTAGCAAATGAGGATTTGTACCGCGCATCCCCCCCCATAAAATCGTAAGACATATAGCCCTGTTTTTTATAATGCTCAATCGCCAAATAATGCGCTGCCAAACCCGGTTTTGCCTTATTATTGCCAGCTATAGAGCTATCCTGTTCAGCTATTGCTGAAAGGTAGAAATATACTTTGCCAGCATGGATAAAGTTGTACAAATATACCCGAGTTGTTGCATCCAGAGTAATTTTTATCAACTGCACATTGCCGTCAGCAATGCCTTTGCTTAACATCCGATGGTGAAACTCGCGAAACTCGGCAATAAGGAAGCCACTTTTAGGCCAGCGTTGTCGATGCAGCTGTGCGATATCATCAAGCCATTCGACAGCTTCAGCCCCACAGTTTGCCACTTGCAATTGGTAATTTGGGTAGATTTTTAGGCTGCGTTTTATTTGATATCGACTATTAGCCGATAAATAGCTGTCAAACGAATCGCTCGGAGCATCATGAAATTGCACACAATAAGCTTTGGCCTGCCAGATATCCGCTCGCATCAACTTACAATTCTGAGCTAGATCTGCAATTAGCCGATTGTCAGTGGCGCCGAATACTAACTCATCAAAAGCTAAGTTATCACAGATATAGCGAAACATTTGTGAACGTACAGCTTGCTCATGACTTTTATCTAGCAAAAAGTCATTATACTCAATCCAGATTTCGTCGTTTTTTGCGATGCCGGTTCGATGCAAACACAATTGTCGGGCTCGAATAAAGCCATGACGCCATTCGATATGCTCGACTAAAATAGCCAAGCCTACCAATTCCGTTTTACAAGTTGCCTCAACAACATAATACCGAGCAGGTTGGAAAGTCGAAAGCCAGTTGCCAATCCAAGGCCATTGCAAAAAAAACGCTTGTTCACTGCGTAATGCCAAGTTTTGCCACTTTTTTGCGATGTCTTCTGCCGAGGGATTTACTAAAAAGGAAAATTGATAGGCTCTAGACATGATTAGTGTCCCGAGAGCTTAAGGGATAAATTACTGTCAATAACCCATACTCTCTCATTGCTCTACCTGTTGCACCGGCAATGCTCCAGCAAACTTACTGGCGGCAGGGTCGAGTTTGTATTGCGTAACATCTATATAGTAGCCAGGTTCAGGGCTCCACTCAGGCCGGACATAATTGGTTGTTACCGGCGAAATGGTGCTTTTAAGATGATAGTTTAATCGCTGCGGTAATATGAACCATTGCCACTGCGCATCAATGTTGTCGATAACAGTGCTAGTTGCACCAATTTGGTAACCGCCATACCCAACCATTAGGTTATTGATAGCCGTGACATTACTGACCCCTTTGGCCACTCTTAGAAAAGTCCCGCCCCACGGGTTATCATTCACTAGGGTATTTTTCTCCAACCACAACTCATTCTGTTGCCAGCGCAATCCTTCGGCACCAAAGCTTATCAGCGTAGAGTTTTCACCAGTTGCAGATTGTTGAATTAAATTAAATCCAACAAAAGCCCTGCCGGCATTCGGTAAGTCAATCTCGTAGCTTGCACGGCCGTTGGTTTCATCAGTAAGCCGGTTGTAAGCAATAGTATTCTTTTCGGCGCGGCTTTTTATTAAGTGACCACGGTTAGAATGATGAAAGTAGTTACCCAAGGCACGAAACTCAGCGATTGGCCCTACATAAATACCATGTGATTGGCCATCGCCGGCGCCACTGTATGCAAACTCGCTACCCAAAACCTCCAACAAGGTTAATTTATCGCTGGTGAGGATGCCGTTTTGATTGCCATAAAACAGGCAATTTCGAACCACCAAACTGCCAGTTTCCGCTCTGATCCCGGCACCGTTATCATCCGAGACTTTAGCGTCTATAAATTCGATATTTTCTACAATAAAATCACCATTGCGAAAAACCCAAATCGCTTTGCCCTCAGCAGATTTATTATTGGCGTACAATCTTGCGCGACCGCCGATACCGCGTATAGTCAACTTGCGCTGCGACCAAAGGGCAACGTCGCCATAATAATTACCGGCCAGAATTTCGATTACTTGGCCATCCTTCGCCGTTCTAGCTGCCTCCGCGATGCTGAGATATTGCTGGCCTGGCCCCACACGAAGCACATCAGGAGATGCTTTAGGTAACGCCTCAACTAAACTCATATCGACCAATAACGGCGGCAGGCTAGGCACATTGAAAGTTTTCGCCAGACGCTCTTCTAATTTGGGTTGTTCAGTGATCTGGCGAACCACACTAAAAATCGGTGCTGCAATCCACTCTAATTTGGGGTGGCCTTGTAATCGAACATCCGCATAATCCAAAAGTTCTCCCGGCGTTTTTCCTATGATGATGTAAGCGACGGAGCCGCAAATCAGCGCGACACAAACTAACCCGAGAGTTATTTTTACCACCAACTTTTTCACGTATTCCCTCGCACTCGCCAATCCTTTTGCTTTAACTCGCTAATATCGCGGGCAGACGAAACAAGACTAGCGAAAGCAATGTTTGCGCAGCGCTAACAGTTAGCGCCTCGGTATAAACTCGCAGCTCAGGAGCATTTCCTGATAAACGCAGATGGACTACTGATTGATCAGACAAATAACAACGCCAGCCATCGGTTACGTCGACCTGACTCACCTTAACTAACAACCCGAGTCTGTCTAGCAATTGCTGCGGTGCATTGACCGCTTCTGCCAGTAATGACCGACAGCGAGCCACATCAACTTGCTGTAGCCTATCGCTAAGTGTTACGCCTTCTGGTAACGCTGCTACCAGTGCTGAAACATTCGTGTGTCGAGCTGCGACTAATACTTCCAACGCAGGTAAAACAGCATCTCTAGTTGGCAGCGCAGTCATCGTTTTTTGATTTCTGACTAAATCAGAACCTAGCAAAAATCCACCATTGGCTTCAAAACCAGCGACTGAATGATATTGCTTGGCTAATTCAGCAAAACTGGCAATAACATAAGGCGAACCAATGCGGGTGCGTACTACCTTTTTAAATGAGTTAGTTTTTTCAATTATGCTGTTGCAGCTCACAGGCACCGCCAATGCATCCACGGCGAGCTGTTGTGCCGTTAACAAACAAAGCACATCGCCACGCAACCAATTGCCGTATTCATCAGCCAACAATGGTCTATCGCCATCGCCATCAGTCGAAAAAACGGCGTCTAGCTGCCAAGCTTTGGCAAACTGCCGGCCCCGCTCGCGATCTTCCGCACTGACGGCTTCGGTATCAATTGGTACAAACTGATCTGATGGCTCCAGTTCGACCACTTCCGCACCTAATTCTCGAAATAGTCTTGGATAAAGCGCTCGGCCTGCACTCGAATGAAGATAAATCCCTATGCGCTTCCCGCTTAGCGGCTTCTCAGGATAAAACTGGAGATAACGTGCTAGGTAATGATCCGAAGCGTCTGAACGCACATCTAAATGCTGAGGCGCAGAAGCTACAAGCGGCGAAGCACATTCAGTGATGGCTTGCTCGTCTTCTTTACTAATCTCACCATCCGGCCGATAGAATTTGAGCCCATTTCGGTCAAACGGGATATGACTGCCGGTCACCATGATGGCAGGGATCCCCTGCGACATTGCGTAACAAGCTAAAGCAGGCGTCGGCAAAACACCGAAAAACTCGGCTTCTACGCCTAATGCTTTGGCCGCACCAGCACAGGCTGCCACCATAGTTGCACTGCTTGGACGGTAATCCATGCCTAGGGCGATCCTCTGCACTTTACCTTTCGTTGCCATCACTCGAATAAACGCTTGGGTATAAGCAGCGCAGACTTGGTCAGTTAAATCAGTAACTAGGCCACGAGCGCCACTAGTACCAAAGGCCACAGGACTCGTTTGGATTATTTGCGACACAGCAACGGCAGTTTCCTGATTAATCTCTGAGCTGGTCACCATTATTTGGCTCGTCCATAAATGTCGGAAAAGCGCACTATATCATCCTCGCCAAGATATGCCCCAGACTGAACTTCAATAAGCTCCAGTGGAATTTTTCCAGGGTTTTCTAACGAATGCACAGCGCCTAGCGGAATGTAGACCGATTGGTTTTCGGTCAACAGCTTAATCTCACCGTCTAGGGTAACCTTGGCGGTGCCAGATACAACGATCCAATGCTCAGCTCTGTGGTGATGCATCTGAATGGACAGCTTATCGCCAGGATTTACGGTGATTCGTTTGACTTGGTAACGTGCACCGTTATCTATTGAATCGTATTTGCCCCAAGGCCGGTAAACTTCGCGATGATTAATTTGCTCTGACCTTCCAGCCTTATTGAGCTCATCGACTAATTTTTTCACATCTTGAACACGGTCTTTCGGTGCGACCATCACAGCGTCTTTGGTCTGTACGACCACCAGATCATCAACGCCAAGGCAAGTCAGCAACCCGTGTTCCGAAAGCAGCAAGCTATTTTTTGTCCCAACCGCAATGACGTCGCCTTTGGTTGCATTACCCTGCTCATCTTTATCCAAGACTTGCCACAACGATGACCAAGTACCGACATCACTCCAGCCTGCTGCTAATGGCACCATAACTGCAGAATCGGTTTTTTCCATCACCGCATAATCAATTGAATCAGAGGGGCATTCATTAAACGCCTTTGCATCCACTCGAATGAAATCAAGATCGGTAGTGCCATTGGCGACAGCCGCCTTGCAACAATGCAGAATTGTTGGATTAAACTTTTGCAACTCCTCCAAATAACGGCTGGCTTTAAACATAAACATGCCGCTATTCCATGCATACTCGCCTGAAGATAAATAAGCTTTTGCCTTTTCTAATACAGGCTTTTCGACAAAGGCAGCAACTTTGAATCCAATTGCCTCCCCATCAGCGATCTTTACGGAATCACCTTTGCGAATATAGCCATAGCCAGTTTCTGGTGCATCAGGAACAATACCAAATGTAACCAAGTAGCCTTGATTTGCGAGTTTTCCTGCTTTTGCCACAGCATCGACAAAAGCTTCAGGAATAGTCATTACATGATCAGCTGCGAGTACCAATAACAATGGATCGTCACCATTCTTAATAGCTGTCAAAGCAGCAATGGCAATCGCCGGAGCGGTATTTTTACCCACTGATTCCAACAACAAATTTTGTTGTAACTGATTAATTTGCCGCAAATGTTCGGCAGCTAGAAAACGATGTTCTTCATTGCAGATAACTAATGGAAGTTCAGCAGTGATCGGTTTTAACCGAGTAATAGTGTCTTGCAGCATCGAGCTTGCGTGCACCAAAGGCAAAAACTGTTTGGGCATCAACTCTCGCGACATTGGCCATAAACGAGTCCCTTTTCCGCCGGCTAAAATCACGGGTAAAATCATGGTTGTTCCTCACCGAAAATCCATATTTTTGTCATTGGCAAAGATGATAATGCTTGCTGCCATTAAAGTAAAAGGTTGTTGCGCCTAAGTGGCCTCTGCTACTGTACGCCAAGGTGATGACGCAATTATACTTTTCACCCTCATTATTTGACGTGAGCAGCCCAGCGTTTTTTGGCAAAATAGACTTAAAATAGTTAAAACCAGCTGAGCCTTACAGAGTTTGTCATCGGCATTCAAATACCCGGAGTATTCATGAAACACCCAAAAATAATAACGCTTTCGCTGCTGCTAACCTTGGCTGCTGGCTGTTCGAAAAAAACCTCCGACGAACACTTCCAAGACGCACAAAAATTCCTAAATGAAAATAATGTGCAATCTGCAGTGATTGAACTGAAATCGGCAATACAACTGAGCCCAGAAAATGGCAAATATCGGCTACTGCTCGCAGAGATAGCGATGTCCATCGGTGATGTCGCTAGCGCTGATAAAGAATATGAAAAAGCGATAGCCAACGGCATTGACGTCAACGTGTTGGCACCTTCTTATTTGCGTGCGATGTTTATGGCGAGAAAGCATCGAGAATTGCTGAAATTCATTGATGGCAATAAAGCACTGAACGAAGAAAATCTAGCAATTGCGACTGTTTTTCAACTACTCATTGAATTAGAAAACGAAAATCGTGAGACTGCTAAGCCAATGCTGGACCAGATTGCCGGTCAGGACAAATTCGCCGATCTTGCAAATTTTGCTCAAGCGATTTTATTAACTGACGCCGGTCAATCCGAAGACGCAGTAAAAAAGCTTAGTGACATCGGTAAATCAGCTCGCATCCAACCGGAAATATTATTTGCCAAAGGCCGACTGCAACTTGGACAGCGTCAATTTGACCAGGCTCTATTAAGTTTTCAAGAATTCGACAAGATTATTCCGAACTACTTCCCGGTGCAGTTGTTCCAAGCACAATGCTTAGTCGAAGCACGGAAAATGACTGATGCCGAAGCGATAGTCAGCAAACTATTGCAACTAACACCTGAACAACCGTTAGTGAACTATCTTAGTGCAGTGCTAACTTTTGAAAAGAAAGACTTCACCGGCGCTAAGGAAAAAGCGGAAAAAGCCATTGCCAATGGTTTCGATAGCCCGGCAGCACGCATCCTAGCAGGCCTTTCAGCGGTCAACTTAAAGTTAAATGCACAAGCGTTGGCCCATTTTGACCGTAGTCGCGATCAAATCAACAAAGTGCCAGAATTGGCAAAGCTATATCAAGCACTATTATTACAGTCTGGCCGTTCCGACGAGTTGAAAACGGAACTACTGAGTAAGAACCCAGCAGAAAATGATCCACAGTTAATCGCTGCAACTGCATATCAATTAATGCGCGAAGGCGCCGATGGCGAAGCTAAAAAGCTCATCAGTAGCTATAGCAAAACCGCAGATAGCAACGCCTCATTGCAGCTTGCAACATTAAAGCTTGGCATTGAAGGCATGCAATCAGAAGGCCTTGCAGACCTAGAGCAAGCGCTGGCGCAAAATCCTAAAGCCGATAAAGCCCGTGAGGTCCTCGCGCAAAGTTATCTGCGTACTGGTCAATTTGCTAAAGCGGATGCTTTGGCTGATTATTGGATCAACAGTACCGAAGAAGAGGAAATCGGCTACAACTTGAAAGCATACTCAGCGCTTTTACAAGGGCAAAACGATATCGCCAAAGGTTTTATCGAAAAAGCGAGTGCTGCTAATCGTAAGAATCCATTTACCTTGCTATTAAAAGCGGCTTTGGCTGAATCGGCTAAACAATTTGCTGAAGCAGAACAGTTCTATTTAGAGGCTTTAGCTGCAGATCCAGGTTATCTGCCAGCAATTATGCCGTTTTATCAAATGATGAAACAGCAAAGCAAAGGCAACGAGGCCGTCTCAGCCCTAGAGAAGATGCAAAAAGCGAATCCAGACGTAAAATCTTTGCGTATTGGCCTTGCTCTAGTATACGGACGTGAGCAGAAACTCCAACAAGTAGTCGATTTGATTAATGCCGATAAATCAGATGCCCCACCCACTGAATATCGTAAGCTATTAATCGAAGCGCAAAACGGTCTTGGCAATATTACTGAGGTGGTTAAATTAACCAGCGAATGGTACAACGAAAACCCTGAAAACCTAGAAATTGCCATTGCTCATAGCCGCGCGCTTCTGGCAAATAAAGAACAAGTGCAAGCATTAGCTGTACTTGATCGCTTGCTGGCGAAACTTCCTGAGAACCAACAACTGCTCAAAGCAAAAATTGCCCTACTGATAGCAAGCAAAAACCCTTTAGAGGCGCTGGCCACCCTTGAGAAAATCAAAACTGAAGCAAAAGATGCTGCTGAATTCATGCAACTGAAAGCTCAATTGATGATTCAAGCAAATAAAGTTGCTGAAGCTAAGAGCTACCTTGAAGGTGAATACCGCAAAGCCGCCACTGAACAAACTGCAACGCTGTTGGCGGAAGTTTACCTTAGAAGTAATGCTAAACCACTTGCGCTGGCATTACTAAAGAGCCACTACGGACGCAATCCAAACCATGTGATCGCCGCAAGTCTGTATGCCAACATCGTGTTGGAGAGCGACCTTGCATTGGCTTCATCAATTTATAAACAGGTGCTTACTGACCAAAGCAATGATTATGTTGCATTAAACAACTACGCATGGATATTGCACAACGCAGGCGATGATCAACAAGCATTGAAATATGCTAGTAAAGCACTGGTGGTTGTGCCTAATCAACCTGATGCATTAGATACACTTGGCAGTATCAAATTTAAACTAGGTGATACCGACGCCGCAATCACTGCGTTTCAAGCATCGCTAAAAGCGCGACCAAACCATCCTGAGGTATTACTAAACCTGGCTGAAGCCTTATTGAAAAAGGGTGATAAGGCTGCAGCGCGCGAACAACTTGCGTTGGTAAAAGCTGCTGAAGGCCCGCTAAAGAACCGTTTAGAGAGCCTATCAGCTGAAAGCAAGTAGCAAATCCTGTTAGTAGTCTGCACTCCTAGTGCAGACTACTTACTTATTGTTCAATCGAATTAGCCAGCTCATTTTCACAGTAAAAAACCCCGCCTCCATGGTAGAATCATTAAATTAACGTCCCCGTGACCTTTTTAACATCAGCATTTTCGCTTCTGGTAACACTGAGAGTTTTCTAGTTGATATAGTGCCGGGCTTCCATGTCGGAAATTTTTACACCAACTAAACCGGTACAAACACGCAGCACACTAAGTTGATGATTTTAATCAATTTTAAATAAAATAGAATTCTGGCACACTTCCTGCTTTATATATTTCGATGGAAACAAATTATTTGGAGAATTACATGAAATCGTTAAAGACTTTAGTTCTAGCCGCATCAGTTTTAGTAGCTGCTCAGGCAAATGCTAGTTACACAATCACTTACGGCGGTCAAGCCGCTACTGATGGCTCAGGCGTTACGAGTTCATTAGTTGCTCCGTCTAACGTAGTTGGTTTTGGTAGTGGTTACTTCATCGAAACGTTTGATGCTGCAACTGCAATGAATATCCCAGGCGTTGGTGCAGGTAGTACAGCGTATAATATCTCTGGCGCTAGTACTGGTTGTGCAGTCAACTCGTTAGGTTCTGGTTCAGGTATCGGTATCGGTACTTCATCTGGTAATGCTTTAGGTGTTCGTAACAATAGCGAATCAGGTACTGCTGCAGCACCTGCTGGCAATACTGGTAGCTGCTTCGCTTACACTCCAGGCCCAGGTAAAGTTGTACCTGCATGGATTGAAATTGACTATACATCACTGTTAGCTACGCTGCCAGGCAACCCAGCTGTAAACTATTTAGGTTTCTACTTAGGTTCAGTTGATACTTACAACAGCCTGCAGTTCTACCGTGGTTCTGAAACTACACCATTCTTATCACTGTCTGGCCAACAAATTTTAAATGCTAACGGTGGTACTACTGGTAACCAAATTGCTAACGGTTCAAACGTATATATCAATATCAACTTTATTGGTGAATCTTTCACCAAATTCCGCTTCACTACTACAGCAGTTGCGGCTGAGTTTGATAACATCGTTGGCGGTTTAACAAACCGTCCTGTGTCTGCTCCAGCAACCTTAGCCCTGTTAGGTTTAGGTCTGTTAGGTATGTCACTGCGTCGCAGAAAAGCATAATTAAGCTTTCTGAAAAAAACCGACCTAAGGTCGGTTTTTTTTTGCCTTAATTATTGTTGTCCTTCGCACTTCGAATAGTTTTTGGTGATTCAAACTAGGTAAGCAATAATGTCGAGCGCTGACTAACTAAGCATCATAAGCTGTAACTCACTTGAAGCCTGTCGCTTGAGCCTTTGACTTCAGCTTTGATTGTGATCTGAGAGCAGGAATAAATTCGAAGAGCCGCTGGCAAACTGCGACGATTTAACTGCTAATCCGCAGGCCAGATAGCAGTTTTGCTGTTTAATTGGCGGCGTCGACTAATTGTCGGCAGCAATACTTGCATACGTTTATAAACTGCAAATTGCTGACGGAACTCAGAAAAATTAAGCGTCACAAGAGCTAAAAGCGTAAGTTTAACCCTATTGCGTAAATAACAACGAATTAGACTTTGGTCTTCAGCTTTAAGGATATTGCTCAAGTCTAGAATAAAACTTAGCAGTTCGTTATTTTGATTGAAAACTGTCGTCACTGCTTTGCCGGAGCGATCTTCGCGGTCATGATGAATAAAACAACGCGGCACTACGCCAATTTTAAATTGGTGATAATTCACCCGCTGCGCATAATGAGTATCCTCCCCATAATGCACAAACAGCTCAGTGTCGAAGAGTCCTACTTGTGAAAGGCAAGCTCTGCTGATTAACCAAGCTGCGGCATTAACAAAATCGACCTGATAAATAGCATGCAGCGGCTCGCCTTTGATTAGCTGAGTGTAAAGCTGCCTGCCTTCATCATGGCAACTGGAGATATACTTAGTAAAATTCCAATCCAGACGCTCACCAGAACCATTCAAATGGACCGGACTTAAAATGCCAAATTCTGGTGATTGCTGCTGTAACTTTACTAATTGTTCCAAACAGTCATCAACGAACCACGCGTCATGGTTTAGCAAAAATACATGCTCGGCGCCAGCAGCTAATGCCTTGCTGATCCCTAGATTATTTGCTTTGGCAAAACCAAGATTTTCAGATGAGGTAATTAATTCAACTTCTGGGTAGTTTGCGCGGATATACTCGACAGAATCATCATTGGATGCATTGTCGATGACAATGCACTGAAGCGGCACTTTGCTCAATCGGAGAGAACCCAGACATTGATCCAGCCATTCATGGCCGGAATTGTAAGTAACCACTACCACAAACACACTCATAATCCGTTAACCTTAGCTCCTAATGATTTGGGCCGCATTCTGCATCATGCAGATATACGACCCGTAACCTACTTACTCTATCCGTTAACTTATTATTAAAGCAATGATTTAATCCGTTGTGCCTTCTTCACTAACACAGGATCTTTAACTTCGATACGGCTTAGAATTGCCATAGCTTTATCTTTCTGGTTGTTTGCAATCAGCGCTTCAGCATAATTTAGCGAAACATCCGGATGCTCCGGTCGAATTTTTAACGACTGTTCAAAATACGGCAAAGCTTCTTTGATCTGACCTTTAAGTAACAAAGCTCGGCCTTTGGTATCAAGCGCGTCGGGATGATTTGGTTCTAACTTCAACGCTTTCTCGGCATATTTTAGTGCGTCATCCGGTTTACCCTGTTCGGTAAACAAATAGGCTAAGTTATTTAACGCCATAAAGTTTTCAGGATCTTCATCAATCAAAGTACTGAAGGTATTTGACGCTTTGCTCGGATCAACCGAAAGTAACAAGTTCGCATACATAGACTGCAGCATAGGATTTTTTGGTTCAGTGCTAAAATGATTTTCAATAAACCGTACAGCTTCTTCCGGAGAATCGTTTTTTGCTATCAGATCTGCCAAAAACATTGCCGTCTGCGCAGACTTCGTCTGTTGATAACTTGCCATTAAAGCTGCTTTGCCTTCAACATACTTACCCTGAGCAATCAGTAACTTTCCTTTAAGCAGCAATACATCAGATTTAGCCTGCACGTCTTTCGGCAGAAGATTCAGGCTAGTCATTGCACCTGCATAATCTCTGGTTTCAGCTTGCAATACCGTTTGCAAATTCTTCAATTCAGGTACATTTGGATGTAATTTGAGTTGCTGCTGAGTCAGTTTTAATGCATCGACAAACTGACGATTCTCCATCAGTTGCGTAATATAAGAAAATTGTGCAGCAAGGTTCTGCGGCTGGCTTTGACTCCAGGCCTGTGCGGTTTCTAGAGCATTTTTAACTTGTTTCTTCTGGGCATAACTATTAATCAACACTTGCCAGAATAGATTTGGCTTTTGCTCAGCCGCCGTATTTACACTTGTGAGCATTGCAATCACATCGTCAAACTTCTTCTGTTCGAAGAGGACCCGTGCTTGCAGCGAAAGCAATGAAATATTCTCTGGATCTCGAGTTAATGCAGCGCTAATACGATCTCTTGCTTGGCCTGCAAGTGGTTCAGTTTTGTTGAATTCATAATCCATTTCCAGCGCCGAATAGTAACCAGGATCTATTGCTAGCACTTGTTGAATATATTTATTTATGGAATCAAGATCACCATTTGCTGCGGCGACCCGCGCCTGCATAATCATCGCCAGCAAGTTTTTTGGATCTTTGGCAAGAATTAGCTCAGCGGCTTTGCTAACCCCTGCTCTATCTCCTTTGGTAAGCGCAACATAAGCAGTAATGGTATGTCCCAAAATCTCAGTTTTTGCTGCTTTTAGCAATGAATCGGCAATAGCCTGTGCTTTATCTGCCTCATTGTTATTAAGGTAGGACATTGCGAGTGCCAATTGGTGCTTATCGACACTTGGATCTAACTGTACCGCTTGCTCAAGCAGATTTGTCCCTTCTGCAACTTGACCTAACCCCATCTTTAACATGCTCAAGGTCGCAAGATTTTCGACGTTTTTGTCGACGTTTTTTTCTAAATGCTGGACTACCTGAGCTGCTTGCTCTGAAGCTCCTCGTTTCAATAGCTCAAAAGATGCTGAAGTCAAAATAGCGAGATCTTCATTGCCGGCTGGTGACGCCGTCAACAGATTGGTGCCGTCAGCAATATTGCCTTGTTGCAGCTCCAAAAATGCATAAGTTTTTTCTACCGAAGGATATTGTTTAAGCTGATCTTTAATCATCCGTAAATGCGCTAACGCTTGCGCATTTAGATTCTGCTGCAGCGCGGCAAGTGCCGCAAGGATCCGAACATTAGGCACTGCAAAGCCGTTATTTACCGCTTTTTCCGCAAGCTCTTTTGCCTTCACGAAATCTTTATCTTCATAGGCGATAACGGCAGTTAGGTAGTTTGCCAAGGGTTGCTCAGGATAAAGCGCCAACAATCCAGAGAGAATGGGTTCAGCGTCCGCAGCCTGATTGTTACGGACATAAGTTTCAGCCAGCATCAGCTTGGCAAAATTCGCTGAAGTCGCAATTGCGACGTATCCTTTCAGCGTTGTAATAGCCTCTTTAAATAAACCATCTGTGAGCTGTGCCTTTGCCAGCAACAATTGGCTATCCCAATAAATTGGGCTGTCGGCATTAATCTGTTGTAAATGCGAAATCGCCTTAGCATTTTGCTGATTCAGCAATGACAATACAGCGTTGGCGGCGTTTTTAGTCGCATCGTTTTTAGTTTCTTGCGAAAACGCAGCAAACTCAGTCGCCAAATTGTTCAACTCACCATTGTCAAAGCGAGTCAAAAGCGAATAAAACTTAATAAATTCATTACTGTTACTTGCATCGGCAATGTCGACGTTTAAGGAAACTGAGGGTGATACACCGGACAAGTAGGCCGCACGAGCCAAATCAACTGCTATGTCAGTAAGCTTTGCACCATTTTTCAATGCACGAGTAAGTTCTTTATCTGCGGCAACTCCTTCGCCAATCTTCAGATAAATTCGCCCCAACAGTACTCGAGCTTGTGCATTGTCAGGTGCTTGCTGAATTGCCGACTTTAGTTCAATCACTGCAGCAGCATCATCTTTATGCTGGATATATTGTTGAGCAGTTTCAATATGTTGCTCTGGGCTTTTATCACCACAGCCAATTAAAGCACTAGAAATTGCGATCGCTAAAGCAGAAAACAATAAAACTTTTTTCATATGTTCTTCCATGTTTATGACAAAGTGACACCGAAAACATGAGTGTCTTTGCTAACGGCTCAATAGTGACAAAATAAGATTTTTTGTCCGGAAAACAGTTAATTACGCCTTAATGCTCAGCTAGGCAATGTCCCAAAACGGATTGCTTAAATCTACACAGCCCCGTAATAGCTTCATATTCGAAATCACTATAATTCAACGGCCTAGATATGCAAAGCGTCAAAGCAATAGTAATTATTTAATGACCAGTGTATCGGCCTTTTGCCAAAATTTGATTCGGATCTGTCGCACTTTTTATCCGATTAACCCAATCCCAAAAGACCGTATCTTTATTCAACAATTGTTGTTGCTGAGCTATATTCAAACGATATGGAACTAAGCCAATTTGCAATCCTGCTGAAACCAATTCATCTAGGCAAGCATTCGCGTCGACGACAGCTTTGGGATCGGCAAGATTGAACACTATCGGAATTGTACTGTCGACCGTATCATGGCGCAAACTGGTAAAGGTCACCATAGGCTCGATACCATACTTGGGGCAGGTTCCTCGGACATGAGTCACTAAACGTCGCAGCTGCAATGGATTGAACTGCACCAATGGGGCATACCACAATAATCCGCAACCATCGACAGCAGGGTCCATTAATCTGGTTGCGTCAGCACTAACTCTTGGATTACGCCAATAAGCCAGCGGTAACGCGACTTGATTGGGAATACCCTTCATAATAGCGACGCCGTTGTCTAAGGATTGCAACATTTTACGAATTTCAGCAAACCAAGTACCAGGTAAACAACTAAAGGCAAATTTAGCGAACTTAATGAGCCAACCTTCAGAATAAATCCGACGCTTTATTTTACCGGCTGAGATTTGATTAACTACTGCGCGTCCCGCGTTTACCACCGCCGGCTCGCCATATAGAGTACCGACAACAGTCCACGCTGGGACATCATGCTTTTTGGCGAGCATCTGTACTTGTTGCTCACTCATAGCCTGATGGCTCGCTGCGCCGTTGGGATTTTTAATCATCATCGACAGCACACGACGTTTGTCCATGAGATTAACTGAGCCGACAATACCTTCCAAACGCAGCAGAATTTGTTGAACACATTCGGCAGCAACTTCCAAATCATCATCATGAGCAAACTGTAAGTAAAACGAATCAAAGGCAGCAGGATTTCTTTTTAGTCGTATAGTCATTTCCGTGGCAACGGCTAACCCCGACTGCGTGAATAACCCATCAAGGTATGGCCCGACTTTCCATTTAAAGGTTTTATCTACTGCATCTGTTCCAGAATTATCTAACTCTGAAATGCTTGATTGATAACGCAGCCCTTGCGGCAGAAAACCCTTAATAGCGTTAACCGCAGCGAAATGGTCGGTATACGGAGTGATACCGTAGCCCCGCTCGAGCGCATTCGCCAATATGCTGCAACTTGGCCCAGCTCCAGTCACTGGAACCATGAATGGCAATTTTTGCGCATCAATCGCATCTCGTAGCATCTGTTGAGTTACGCCGGGTTCAACTGTAACTAAACCACTAGCAATATCGTCAAAACGGATAGCTTGCAGTAAAGACAAATCGAGAATTACCGCAAAGGGATCAGGAGCTAAAGCACTTCCATATCCCCAGTTATGCCCTGTGCTTACGGGATAAACTGTAAAGCGCTCTGCAGTCTGTGCGAGTTCGTTGGCTAAGACTAAAATTGCCGGAATATCACGTAAATATTCGGGGGCTCCGGAAGCATCCAGGGCGCCACTGACCTCAACCACAATGACTTGGTCACGAGCATATCCCTCGCAACTCGCGGTGAATCTCGAAGATGCATCAGCCAACTTTACCTTGGTATTCACTGACAGCAACTCTGAGAGCCTTTGCAACAATTGCATTAGAACTAATCCTTTATCATTTCGGTTGTAATCGTTCGTTAAAACCAATATCCATTAGGCTTTCAACCATTTCAGACAGCGACTTTACGGTGACATCTGGTGTTGTTTTATCGGACGCCCCAAGGTCTTTTTCAATGGACTTTAATAATTTTTTGTAGCCAGGAGATAAATTGTCGAACAACATTTCTTTATTAATGTAATAAGCTGCCCGCTTGCCGTGATACTCGACAGGCTCACCAAGTTGTTTAAAACAAATACCTACGAAGGTCATACTTCTGGCAAGTCGCGGTTCCATCATGACAAACGCATGTTTCTTGTGCGTGCGAAACGCCGTAGATGCAGCCGCTAGATACAAACAGATGGCGATATAAGGAAAACAACGAAGCTCTTTTGTGGAATAATCATCGATATTGATAGCACCTGTCGCCGCGCCATTGAACTTATCGATTTGGCGTCGACGGAAGTCTTCAAGCACAGCCAGACGTGAAATCTCGCAGATGTCTTGTCTTGGAAATAGGCTAGGCGCAAATTCGGTATCTTGAATGGCATGACTGCAATATTTTTCGATAGGGAGCAATTCTTCGGCACAACTAGATGTGATAAGCCGCACCGTTCCAGCCATCCGTTCGGACGCAAGATGGCGCACAAAACAATGCACAGAGTGTGCATCAAAATCGTCCATCTCGATTTTATTGTCTTTTTCCGGTTCGAATTTAAGTTCGGCGCAATACACTTCGTGACGCAAGCGATAAACTTCCTGCCGCAACGCTTCGGTATTAGCGAGCTGCGGCCGCAGGTACTGAGAGAAATGTTTGGATATCGTGCTCGCATCTGAACTCGCAAGGTGCGAAATTGCCCTATTCACCAAACCGCCAACCACCGGAATGCTTTGTAAGGTCTTTAAGTGTTTCATGCTCATGATATTCCATTCTGCAAATTCGATGTGCTCAGAATTATCTGACAACATCCACAAAAGACGGCCATTTTCTAAAATGACTCTCATGCCCCAATAACTACTTGTATCTGGGGTTCTCTAAGAAGCGTGCCCCCCTAACCCTTGCTTAAATGCGGCTTCGGTAAGGATAAGTTTTAACTTCAATGGGATCACTTCTTTTGTTGTGTGATACCCAAGCTCCAATAGATTTAACTTTTTATCATACGGCAAATTAAAATCGACAGATGAGACATTCCCGGTATTGATAAGCACGGTGTTATGCCAATATTGAGCATGTACGTACTCTCGAGACATAGCGTTCATAAATGTCTGAATTAACATCAGCACATATGAAACTAACGGAAACATTCGACGACGAAGCACTGGCTTATCATCACCGTCGCTCTTGAGGCGAAAGCACACGACAGGAACGCCTCGGGTTGACCAATCTTGATGCAACGCGTCTTCAGCTAAAATAACACCGTCAGCCATTACGTGATTATCAAAGGTTTTAAACGAAAACATCAGAGGGATGGACATCGAGAATCTGACTGCTTGTGATACTTTCATCTCGGGAGTTCGACTGCGATTAAAAATCACCGGCCCACCACCATTAATATCTGTTGCAAGCACATGAAGATCGCATTGGAGGTCTTTAAAGCATGCGCCTTGCAATTGTTCGTCTATCCACTGCTCGAATTTGTCACCAGAAGATAAACCGCCAGTCCGGATTAAATTGATTAGCGAAAAGCCGCGGAATTGGCGGAAGTCGGTTTCTAGTGCTAACTGCTTTAATTCCTCATGGTTTTTACCAACCGCGAGCATCGCAGCGACTATGCTGCCACCAGAAACACCAACCAACGAATTAAATGAAAGTTTTAATTCTGCAAGCGCCATCAGAATACCGACATAACAAGGTAGACGCGTGCCGCCCCCAGAAAAAATGGGCACTATTTCCACAGTTTCTGTGTCAATATCGCGCTGCATCGTCAATTGAAATTTCCTGTATTGCTGGTCAATTGAGTATGGTCGAATTTACTCAAGTTGCGAATTCAATTTCACCAAAATCAATAACTAGTTTAAACTGAAAACTCATCGAATTTATTTTTCACTGAAGGAAAAATCGTGAAAAAAATCATGTTGTTATTCTTGTGTTGTTTTTCTTTAAGCACAAGTTGCCATGAGCTTAGTAAACGGATCTCTAGCGCAAAACCTTCGATCGTCGCCATCGCGATTTTGAACCCTACAGCTTCGCCAAGACTCAGTCTGATTGGCACTGGATTTGCTGTCGGCGATGGACATCAAATTGCTACCAATGCGCATGTGATTGCTAAACTTCTGGATGAGAGTAAAAACGAACGTTATGTGGTGTTGTCGGGCCAAGGTGCAAATCCAAAAATCCACTTTGTTTTAAAGCAAAAAGTAGACGCTAAATATGATTTAGCTGTGTTACAAATCAATGATCGTATTGAGCCTTTAACGCTAGCAGCTGATGAGTATCAACCAGAGGGCAGCGAGCTTTTGTTTACTGGCTACCCTATCACCGAAGTTCTCGGACTATATCCTGCAAGCAATAAAGCAATGATTAGTGCAGTAACGCCAGTGGTAATTCCCGCTAATCATGCCTCAGATTTGAGTCCGCAGGTATTGCGACAATTACAGCAACCCTTTTTGATCTATCAACTCGACGGCACAGCATATCCAGGTAACAGTGGTAGTCCGGTTTATTCGGTCGTCGATGGAACAGTAGTGGCTGTCATCAATATGGTTTATGTGAAGCAGACAAAAGAATCGGTTCTAAGTAACCCCAGTGGGATCAGCTACGCCATCCCATCTCGTCATCTTCGTGCTTTATTAGCACGACCATTCGAAGGGTAGTTTAGTGATTTCTGGAATAGATTTTGGCAGCATTGGATTTTATTTATCGGCTCTCGGCTACTTAGCATTCTGGGGTTTACTACTTACCGTACGAACTAGCAGTGTGCAAAAGCATATGCTTAGCATACTCATCATATTCAATGTGTTATGGTCACTGGTTCATGCCGATCCAAGCAATATCCCGATTATCAGTGCAAGCTCATTTGCAGTTGAGACTATCCAAAAAATCATCATGCTGCTGTTTTTGTTTGCGGCTTATGGCGATAGCACCTTAACAATAAGGCAGTTTTGCACTAATCCAAAAGTCGGTATTACCTTAAGTACGGTTGTGGTCTGGCTCGCAGTTTCGTTATTCACGAACTTGGACGTGCAAGTGCGGGTGATCGGAACTTTGTTGTTAGTGATCGTACTGCTTGCAATGATCGAGGGGATTTATCGAAAGTCAGCACAACAACGCTGGGCTTTTAAGCCCTTGATAGTAGCCTTCGGTGTTTGCTTACTGATTGACTTTTATTTGCTAGCAGAAGCAGCATTATTAGGTTCTATTCACCACCTCACATGGCAAGCTCGTGGTTATGTGCATCTGGCACTACTGCCATTTTTAGTTATTGCCACCAAGCGAATCAAATCTTGGAGTATCAATGTCTTTGTCTCAAGGGACATTGTGCTACAAAGTTCGTTAGTGATGGCCGCTGGGTTCTATTTATGTACCCTTTCGCTTGCCGGTTACTACGTTTCATACATCGGTGGCAGCTGGACCTCCGTGATGCAAATCATGTTGGTAACCCTCGGTATCAGCATATTTAGCGTGTTTTTCTTTTCTGAAGCAATCCGCCGTAAGAGCAGAGTTTTCATCGAAAAGCACTTCTTCGCAAATACCTTTGATTACCGCAAAAAATGGGTAGAGCTAACCGCAGAGTTAAAAACCATTGAAATTGCCGACCAGAATGCGCCCGAGGTATGTTTACGAGCTTGGTGCAAAGCCATCGGCTATCAAGATGGCGCTCTAATCAAGACGCAAGGCGAGTTTTTTAAAGTACTAGCGCACACTCAGTCATTTAACTACGACAATCAAATCAATGAAGTGCTGAAGTCATATCAAACCTATTTTGCCAATAAAACCTGGTTAATTGATTTTGCAAACAGCAAAGATAAAGACGTCAATTTGCTGTTGCCAAAAATTAATCCGGAAAAACTAGGGTTTCAATTACTTATTCCGATCCTAAGCAAAGGCCAGCATTGGGGCTTTTGTTTACTTAAACCGAAAGCTAATGAGCAACTTGCATTAAATTGGGAACTCCGTGACTACCTAATTGCAGTGACAGAGCAAATTTCTAGCTATCTGTTTATGAGTGAAGCGAGTAAAACACTTTCAGAAAATGCGCAATTTATGGCTTTCAGCCGGATGTCCGCATTTGTTGTCCACGACCTAAAAAACGTGAAAGCGCAGATCGACATGTTGCTGAAGAACGCACAGAAACATCGACATAATCCAGAATTTATTGATGATGCCTTTGCCACAGTTGCCGCGATGCAAACTCGTCTTGGCAATATGCTCGGTCAGCTTACCAATAAACAAAGCAATCAAGAGCAAACCAAACGAATTAGGGTCGGCGAGTTACTGACGCAAATCATCCAAGAGCGCTGCCAGTCGCTTCTACCTTTGCCAGGGCTGCAGATCCTGCATGATGGGCAATTACACATCGACGTTGAACGTTTTGGTAATGTGGTCTTTCACTTAATTGATAATGCGCAACAGGCGACAGCAGATGACGGATCTGTGCAAGTTATCGTAGATCAGATTGAAAACTTGATGATTATCAAAATAGTCGACTCCGGCTGCGGTATGTCGGCTGAATTCATTAGGGATCGTTTATTTAAACCCTTTGATACGACAAAGGGTAACGCCGGAATGGGTATCGGCGCTTTTGACGCGCAAACATTTGTCCAATCGATGCACGGGCACTTAAGTGTCGACAGTACCGAGGGCTTAGGGACTACCTTTACCATTCAGCTTCCGATAAACTATAACCAGACTAATACACGGAATGTAGTATGAAAACACTGTTAGCAATTGACGACGACGTCGGGATCCAAAAACAGCTCAAATGGAGTTTGACTGATTACGAATTGGTGGTAGCAGACGACCGCAGTAGCGCTATGCAACAAATGCGTCGCTACGAGCCTATGGTCGTAACACTCGATCTTGGGCTGCCGCCGGACCCTACAAACGCTTCTGAAGGCCTTGCCTGCTTAGCTGAAATTCTGCAACACAAACCAGACTGCAAAGTAATAGTTATTACTGGCAACACTGATACGGAACACGCATTAAAGGCAATCGGACTTGGTGCTTACGATTATTATCAAAAGCCAATTGATGTTGATGTACTGAATGTGATCGTCGAAAGAGCGTTCAAGCTTGCTGAACTGGAAGCGGAAAATCGTGCACTAAAGCAATCAAACGTGAAACAACAAGACATTATCGGCAATAGCGAGGCGATCCTCAAGGCGTGCCGTATGGTCGAGAAAATTGCACCAACTGAAATCACAACCCTTTTACTTGGGGAAAGCGGCACTGGTAAAGAAGTTTTCGCTCGCGCCATTCACAAGCAAAGTCCAAGATCAACCAAACCTTTTGTGGCTATCAACTGCGCTTCTATCCCAGATAATTTGCTCGAAAGTGAATTATTTGGCTACGAAAAAGGCGCTTTTACCGGTGCCAACAAAACCACGCTCGGTAAAGTCGAAACCGCAAATGGCGGAACTTTGATGCTCGACGAAATTGGCGATATGCCGCTTTCGCTGCAGGCCAAAATGCTGCGTTTTTTACAAGAGCGTGTCATAGAACGGATTGGCGGTCGAAGTGAGATTGAAGTAGATGTGAGGGTTATTTGCGCTACTCATCGCAATCTTGCTGAAATGGTCGCTGATGGTAGTTTTCGCGAAGATTTATTCTATCGGGTGAGTGAGATTACCTTAAATATTCCACCATTACGTAATCGCGGCCAAGATATTATCTTGTTGGCAAAAGCGTTGCTTCATAAGTTTAATGGCGAGTTTAATACAAGCATTCAAGGTTTTACTGAAGACGCTATTGCCGCGATGCTTGGACATCGTTGGCCCGGTAACATTCGCGAGATGCAAAATAAGTTAAAATCTGCGGTTATCATGGCCGATAACAAGTTTATCACCGCTGAAGACCTAAATCTGTCTACCAGTAATAGCCCGATAGCCTTGTTGACCCTACGTAAAGTTCGAGAACAAGCAGAAACACAAGCTATCCGACAAGCTTACAACCTTTCAAACGGCAACTTATCTAAAACTTCTGACTTATTAGGTGTCACCCGCCCTACTTTGTATTCGCTAATCGATAAATACAAAATGGTGGACCTACGGCCCACTGATGCAGATGCATTAGTAACGACACAAGAGTCGACTTCTGACGAATAAACCTAATGGTTTATTTAAAAAGCTGCACCACCGTGCAGCTTTTTTATTACTAATTTACCGTCAATCAACTACCGTCAATCAAGCTGTGGCATTTACCTATTACGATATCTCAACGGCTGTTGAAAGACCGTTGTGAAGACGTAAAAAACCACCTCCATAGGAGGTGGCTTTGTAAAAGGCCCCCTAGAAGGGGGCTAGTTTAGCGTGACTCCATATCTAACATCATTTGCCGCTCTTCGTCTTCACGAGCGACTTTGTCTTGATGCCTGACGTATCGTCTGATTATCTCTTCGTTCGCTCCTACGGAATCCACAAAATACCCACGTTGCCAAAAGTGGTTACCCCACAGCTTTTTCTTTCTCAAGTGCGGAAACTTGTTGAACAGCCTTATCGCCGTTCTACCCTTGAGTACCCCCATTAGCTCGGACACGCTTACATTTGGTGGCGTTCTAACAACCAAATGCACATGGTCTATCTGCACATTCAGTTCTACTACCTTGCATTTCTTCATCGAACAATACACATAAATGCTCCGATATAGCTCTTTTCCTAAATTTCCAGTCAGGATTTTGAATCTATACTTTGGCGTCCAAACGATGTGATACTGACAACGATAGAATACGTGTGATGCGGATTCATATCTGCTCATGCTATTTACTTCCTCATTTGCTGGTTACAAACGAGTCCAAGTATCTAGCATGAGCTTTCTTCAGGCATAGCCCCAGAGCCGATCACCACCTCCATAGGAGGTGGTTTTAAATTGACAATAAAAAAACCCGCCGAAGCGGGTTTTTTATTTAAGTTACTTAATTAAAGCTTGATGCCTTTTTTCTCAGCACGTTCTTTAACATAAGAACCCCAGTTTGCCGCCATCTTTTCTTGGCCGTTTTGACGAGCCAGCTCAACATGACGATAGGCTTCTTTCATTTTGCCCTGGAAGAAATAAGCGCTAATCAAGTCAACATGGACTTTGCCCTTATCCTTTACACCCAGTTCTAATGCTTTTTGCAACGCAGTAACCGCTTCTGCATTTTTATTAGCCATTAAATACGCATTACCTTGACGACGATAAATATCGCCTTCGCTAGATAATTGTGCGGCTTGACCAAAAAATGCAGCTGCTTTTTCAAACTCACGAGCTGAGTTATAAGAACTTGCGATACTCATCAGAATCGCGCGGTCCTTTTTAACTAAACCAGACTTCATGTGCTTTTCTAAAGTCGCAGCAGCCTTATACGGAACGTTATTGTTATTGTACAGATTAGCTAACAACTTGATTTCGTTTTCTGTGGTTAAATAACCTTGTTTATAGGCCATATCAATAACAGCTAACGCTTTCGGAAATTGTTCATCTGCACTGTAGAAGTTACCTAATTGAACCCAAAAAGATTTCTCTTTAGGGAAAATAACCACGGCTTCTTCTAGAACTTCAATAACTTTCTTCGTCTGCTTCAGCTCATAATACGATGCATACTTCATGATGTAAGGTTCCTTTTTAGGTTCCTTGAAGTGAGCAATCGCACGATCTGCTGGTGCAATAACTTTGTTGAACTGTTTCATTTCATAGAAACAGTTAGCAATACGCATCTCAACGTTTGGATCTAACTCGCCGGTGAAATCAAGCCACTTGTTATAGTAGCCGATTGCATCCTGATACTTCTTAGCCATGATGCTTAGATCAGCAAGGTTGCGAAGCGCAGCAGCTTGGTCAGTGAAACTTAAAATATCTGGCTTAATTGCTTCCTTCAGATATTTAATAGCTTTCTCTGGGTTTTTCTCAACATACAAAGAACCCAAAAACCGAGCTAGGTAAGCTTTGTCAAACGCATTAGTCGGTTCTAACGGTTCCAAAATTGCGATCGCTTCAGCAATTTGCTGCTGGCCGTATAAATCATAAGCCTTGCCGATTGCTTTACCGACTTTTTCACCAACAGCTTGAGATTTACGGGCTTTACGTTCAGCAATTTTTGCTGCGTCAGGCGCCGCAAAGGCAGTGCTAACCGGTAATGAAACTACGCCGATTGCAGCACAAATCATCAATGCAGATGCAAGTTTGTTAAATGTCATCCTTAACCTCCGCTCTGATCTAAGTTGAAATCAAGCTGTACCATGATGCCTGTTTGCTTCAAAGCCTTGCCGTTTTCGATTTTTGGCGAGTATTTCCAGCGCTTAAGAGCGCGGATAGCTTCTTTATCAAATACACGTTTTGGTAACGCATCAACGACTTCAACCTCGTCAACACTACCATCAGGCATAATCGAAAAGCGCATTTTTACCCAACCATTGATGCCATCACGGGCAGCTTGAACCGGATATTTCGGCTCAATACGCACGATTGGTGTTGCATCGCCGTCGCGCATCATCGCCCCAGAAGGATCACCTAAACCGGCCGAAGCACCACCAACATCAACCGTTGGGGGCTGGAATCCGATTCCACCAGCATCATTTGCTGTCGATTCAGAAATCATCTGCTGCTTTGGCGGCTCTGGTGGCGGCGGTGGCGGCGGTGGCGGAACCCGAACACGCGTCTGAGCTTTAGACTCAGGTGGTGTCGAGTTAATTTCAATAACGATATTTTCCCGTTTAGCATTGGTGAAGTTATCATCCCCACCTACCAGGAATGCCATCAACACATACAGGAAAAACGTTATTACCGCACCAGCTAATAGTGAAAGTAATAACCTTACCATATTACTTAGTCTCCGCTGCGATCGAAATCTTATCGATGCCCGCCAGTTTGATTTGGTCCATGACCGAAACCACTACACCGTGCTTCGCTTCTTTATCAGCTTGCACGATTACAGTGTCAGTTGGCGATTCAGCTAACAATTTTTCAATTGTTGCACCCACACGCTCAACATCAACTGCGCGTTTGTCTAACCAAATTTCACCATTTGCGCGGATGGCAACGAAAATTGTCGCTTTCGCTTCAGCTTTCGTGTTGTTTGCCTTTGGCTTTTGTACGGTGATACCGGCTTCTTTCACAAACGATGTTGTTACAATGAAGAAGATCAGCATGATGAATACAACGTCCAACATTGGCGTTAAGTCAATCGCTGCTTCTTCGGCTTCACGTCTAGTTTTACGTGCCATAAATTACTCTCTATCAATGATGCGGTAAGCTGTCGGCCAATTCATGTACGGCGGCCTTGACTTTACTTTCCAATTTGGACGAAACGAATACGCCAGATAAACATGCAACCATACCTGCCATTGTAGGAATTGTCGCCATTGAAATACCTGCCGCCATCAATCTTGGATTACCTGTTCCTTGCAGTGCCATAATTTCAAACACTGCAATCATCCCAGTAACTGTACCCAACAAACCGATCATCGGACAAACGGCTACCAATGTATTGATAACATTCATCCGAGCACTCAGTTTTGTATGGGCTTCAGAAACCCAAGCATCACGAATCTTATGTGCATACCAAGAGGTAGTATCAGTCCGAGAATGCCAGTCTTTAATGATACGATCACGCAAGACTGGATATTCACGACTAATAAACCAAAAGCGCTCAATGATTAAAACCCACATCGCAAAGAGCACAAACGCAACTACGTACAAGACGTTGCCGCCGGTAGCAATAAAATCCCTGACAGATTCCCAAAGCTCTATCAGGTTATGCATTATGCTTTCTCCTTCTCCGCATGAGCAGCGATGATGCCAGCGCTTTGCTCATCCAGGATGTGCAGAATTGAGTTTGATTTAGATTGCAACAGTGAGTGGATGAACAACAGTGGCAGTGCACATAATAAGCCTTGAACTGTAGTTACCAACGCCATTGAAATTTGACCAGCCATGATTTTCGGATCGCCAGTACCGTGTAAGGTAATCATTTGGAACGCACCGATCATACCGATAACTGTACCTAACAGACCTAATAATGGGCCTACTGCAGCGATCAGTTTCAGGATACCGATACCTTTTTCAATTGACGGAGTTTCACGCATGATAGCTTCGTCAAGTTTCAGTTCTAAGTTCTCAACATCAACGTTTTTGTTGTCATGGTAAACTTTCAGGATACGACCCAGTGGGTTGTCAACTGAAGGGTTTGACAGGTTACGCAATTGCGCGTTGATTTTTGAGCCAGCTGAGCTTAATGCTACGAAACGAACCGCAGCGATCAACAAACCGATTATTAAAAGAATAGTAATTACATAACCTGGAGTACCACCAGATTTGAATTGCTCTTCTAATGTAGCCTCTTGAGTTTTCAAACGCAGAATGTTACCGCCAGTTGGGTCGATATAAACTGGAGATACTGAACCTGCAGAAGCTTTAGTGAACGCAACAGCATCGCTAACGACATGGCTTTCTGGTTGTTTAACCAGAGGTTGCATTTTCTGCGTTTCTGCATTGAAAACTAGGTAACCATTTTCGTTGATTAAGTTGAATGAACCAACACGAGTTACGTTTGATTGACCTGGGGTACCATCTAAGTTAACAAATTCGCTATCGAACTTAGTAACTTTTGCAGATTCAGTCATCTCAGTTTGCAGAGCAATCCATAACTCTTCTAACTCAGTGATGGTTGGCAGTTCTTTAGCTACTGACAGTTTCTTCAGCAACTCTTCACGGCCTTTAAACTGCGCAGAGATGTTTGACGTTGCGATAGAACCGATAGTTTCAGTTGCAGAACCACGAACGATACCAAACATTTCACCTAAAGTACCTTGTGCAGTTTGCAACTCAGCTTCTTTAGCAGCAAGTTTGCCTTCGTTTTCAGCATATTGCTGAGTTAAAGACTTACCGCGAGCTTCTTCAGCAGCAAAAGCGGCTTTTGCTTTGTTTAACAATGCTTGTTTATCAGCACGGTCAGACATAAATTCAGCTTCACGAGCAGCATCTAATTTTGCATCTGCAACGCGGTCTTTTTTCACTTGTTCTAACAGCTGATCCAGTTTGGCAGTGTCAGCATAGGCGTTTAAGCAAACACCGGCAGACATGGTCATCGCAGCTGCAATTACTAAACCTTTAAACACTTTCTTCATTTAATATTACTCCGCTGCTAACACTGGAAGTTTTAATAATTCTGGGGCAGCTTGTTTACCCGCAACACGAATGGCTAACTTGGTTGATTGAAGGTATTCATCACCCAGAGCTTCCCAAGCGTTGGTTGTTTTGTTCCACATCCAAGCTTGTTTTTCGTCCATTGATTGCGCTAACAGAGCGATACGGCCGACGTAAACAATGTTCACTTGTTTTTCAGCGCCATCTAAAGTCAGTTTATCAGTGTAAGTAACCAGAGCTTTACCTAAATCTTTTTCATTGCGGTAAGCTTCGATAACTAAGCGGTACATTTCTGAAGTATTAACAGCAGAGTTCACCATTGCTTCACGAACTTTAGTTACGCGAGCAAGACGCTTTTCAGTATCAATTGGCATATCCGCTTTGATGAAAGCTTCTAAGGTATCAACCATTTTGTACATTAAAGGTACGATGCCTTGCTTAGTACCTTCGATAGTACCAATCTGCTTATCAAAAGAAGCAATATTAGCATTTTGGTCAGCAACCAAAGTTGCAACGTGGTCGTTGTAGACTTTCAGGTTTTCTGTTTGTTCAACCAACGCGCGATATTCAGCCAATAACTCTTGAGACTGATCATAGAGGTTGTTGATTTTTTCCTGAGACTGCGCTGAAGCTTTAGTAGTTTGAGCGCTTGCAGATGTAATTTCTGCGAGAGTCGTCGCTTGAGCAACGCCACCGAACATGAAAGCACCAACGAATGCTGATGCGATCAGGCTTTTACGAATGTTATTGTTAGACATAGTTCCCAACCAATAATTGCTGATTAACGTAACCTATTTTGTTAAGGCCAAACTTGTAAGAAAGAATGACCTGGTTAGAGGGTAAACCGCCCGCATCATTGCAGCAAAACCGCGGGTTGTCAATACAACATCGACAGCTCGGACCGCTTGTTTCGCCGCAATATCTGCTTACAGTAATACCTATTTATGCAACATAAACTCGGGCTCGCGCTGAATTTAATATCGCATTAAATTTTTTGGTTATTTTATGTTCGGGGTTAATTTCCCTGAACTATATAACTTCATCATATGTTCTAAAGACACTTGCTTAATTTTCGAACCCTGCCCGGCTGCGCCAAAAGCTTGGTATCGATCTTTACAGATATCCATCATCGCAACAACAGATGCCTGTAAATACTTGCGAGGGTCAAACTCTGCTGGGTTTTGCGCTAAAAAGCGACGGATAGCACCAGTAGAGGCTAAACGTAAATCAGTATCAATGTTGATTTTACGCACACCATGTTTGATCCCTTCTTGGATTTGCGCCACCGGGACACCGTAAGTCTCAGGGATAGCACCACCAAATTCGTTGATGACGGCTAACCAGTCTTGAGGGACTGAACTAGAGCCGTGCATCACTAAATGAGTATCTGGGATCCGAGCGTGAATTTCTTTAATACGATCAATCGCTAAAATGTCATCTGTCGGCGGACGGCTAAATTTATAAGCACCATGCGAGGTTCCGCAAGCAATTGCCAGCGCGTCAACACCAGTTGCTTTAACGAATGCCGCTGCTTCTTCAGGATCGGTCAACATTTGATCATGACTTAACACACAATCAGCACCAATGCCGTCTTCTTCGCCAGCAGCGCCAGTTTCCAATGAACCTAAACAACCTAGCTCACCTTCAACTGATACACCACCCGCGTGCGCCATCTCGACAACTTGACGAGTTACTTCAACATTATAAGCATAATCTGTTGGCGTTTTTCCGTCAGTCCCAAGTGAACCATCCATCATCACTGATGAAAACCCCAGCTGAATTGCTTGCAAGCAGATAGCTGGCGAGGTCCCGTGATCCTGATGCATAACCACTGGGATATGCGGGAACTCTTCTACTGCTGCAAGAATTAAATGCCGCAAAAACGGAGCACCAGCATACTTACGAGCGCCCGCAGAAGCTTGCACTATCACCGGGCTGTCTGTTGCATCAGCAGCTAGCATGATGGCACGCATCTGCTCAAGGTTGTTCACGTTAAATGCCGGAACTGCATAACCAAATTCCGCAGCATGGTCGAGCATTTGACGTAACGAGATTAAAGCCATGAAATCCTCTCTCTTTTGTAGGGTCAGTTCAGGCTGAGGCGAACTTAAGTGCTCGTGGCACTCTTTAATCGGTCATGCCGATTTTAATTATATTCGCCAACAGGCTGATTTATAACATTGTTATTACACGCTTTTGGCGCGTTGTTCAAGAATTTCAACTGCTGGTAGTGTTTTTCCTTCCAGAAATTCCAGGAATGCACCACCGCCAGTTGAAATATATGAAATTCGATCGGCTACGCCGTATTTATCAATAGCTGCCAAGGTATCACCACCGCCAGCGATACTGAAAGCATCACTATTCGCGATAGCTTCAGCTAAAGCCTTAGTCCCGGCTTCAAACTGGCTAAATTCAAATACACCCACAGGACCGTTCCAGACGATAGTTCCGGCATTTTTTAGAATGTCGACTAAGGCTTGGGTTGAATCAGGACCAATGTCAAATACCATGTCATCAGCACTAATATTTGCGACATTTTTCAATTCTGCCACTGTATCTTCGCTAAATGCTTTGCCGGTAACGACATCAGTCGGTACCGGAATGTTGCCACCCCGCGCTTTAGCCTGAGCCATCAAACGCTGTGCTTCAGGGATTAAATCGTTTTCGCACAAAGATTTACCAACCGAATGGCCTGAAGCAGCAATAAAGGTGTTGGCAATACCGCCACCAACAACCAATTGATCTACGACTGATGACAATGACTCAAGCACAGTCAATTTCGTTGAGACTTTAGAGCCACCAACGATAGCGACTAGCGGGCGCTTCGGATTTTTAAGTGCAGCAGCTAAAGCATCAAGTTCTGCAGCGAGTAATGGACCGGCACAAGCAATTGGCGCGAATTGCGCAACACCATGGGTAGTTGCTTGAGCGCGGTGAGCCGTACCAAAAGCGTCCATCACAAACACATCACATAATGCAGCAAGTTTTTTAGACAAGGTTTCGTCGTTTTTGCCTTCGCCTTTATTAAAGCGAACATTTTCAAATACCACGACTTCGCCGGCGTTTACTTCAACACCATCTAAATAATCAACGACCAAACGGACAGGAGCCTTTAGCGCGCCTGCTAAATAATCAACTACTGGCTGCATTGAAAATTCAGCGTTGTATACGCCTTCATCTGGACGACCTAAATGCGAACACACCATGACCTTACCGCCTTTTTGCAGCGCAAGCTCAATAGTTGGAATGGCTGCAAGTAACCGTGCATCTGAGGTAACCTTGCCATTTTTTACTGGCACGTTTAAGTCTTCACGGATTAACACCCGTTTCCCTGCCAGATCCAAATCGGCCATCTTAATGACTGACATGATATTCTCCTGCTGTTGATTTATGACTAATTCGATTGTTGTTCGCAGTTCATCATCGCGATCGCAGTATCTATCATGCGATTAGCAAAACCCCATTCGTTATCACACCAAACAAGACATTTTACTAAACGTTTATGACTAACGCGTGTCTGCGAGCCATCGACGATACATGAGTGCGGATCGTGATTGAAATCGACTGACACTAAAGACTCTTCAGTGTAGTCAAGAATTTGTAAGTACTGTTTTGCGTCTTGCAAACGCTGGTTTACTGCCGCGACTGAAACGTCTTGCAGTAAAGTGACCGATAAATCCATTGCTGTAACATTTAGCGTTGGCACACGCACGGCAATAGCTTCAAAACGCCCAGCAAGGTGCGGCATGATCCGTTCAATACCGCGAGCCAACTTGGTATCAACCGGAATTATAGATTGGCTTGCAGCACGAGTGCGGCGCAGATCTGGATGATAAGCGTCAATCACTTGTTGATCATGCATCGAAGCATGGATAGTGGTAATGGTGCCGCTCTCTACCCCAAATGCCTGATCGAGCACACTGAGGACAGGAACTATACAATTTGTCGTGCAAGAGCCTGCAGAAACAATTCGCATAGCTGGAGTTAATAAATGATGGTTAATGCCGTAAATAACCGTAGCATCGATATCTGAACCTGCTGGATGTGAAAACAATACCTTGCCGACGCCGGCTCCAAGATATTTCATCGCATCTTCGCGACTGCCGAAGATGCCAGTGCAATCAAGGACAACATCAACAGCCAATTCCTGCCATGGGATCATGGTTGGATCAGGTTGATGAAAAAGTTTAATCGGCATCGTTGCTACGTTTAACACTTCCCCAGACAGAGTCACTGGGAAACTAAAACGACCATGGCTACTGTCGTATTTGAGTAAATGAGCAATACCCTCGGCTTCCGCCAATTCATTGATAGCGACGACGGTGACTTGCGATTGCAAACCATGCTCAAAAATGGCTCGCACTATACTTCGACCAATCCGGCCAAAACCGTTAATGGCAATCCTAATGGTCATGCATATCCTAGAAAACATTAAACATCGAGCGTTTTGCGACTTATCATCACACAAGTGTTGATTGAAAAAGGGGCAAAAGCCCCTTATTCAATCGAAGTATATCAAGCTAGTAATTCTTCGGCGGCTGCAACTACAGCTGCTGTCGTAATACCAAAGTATTCAAACAATTGTTCGGCAGGTGCTGATTCGCCAAAACTATTCATACCGATAATTTTGCCGGTCAGGCCAACATACTTGTACCAACTGTCTGTGATACCGGCTTCAACAGCAACTCGACGAGTTACTGAAGCAGGCAACACGGCTTCACGATAAGCAGCATCTTGAGCTTCGAAGACGTCAGTTGATGGCATTGACACAACGCGAACTGCTTTGCCTTTAGCTGACAAGGTTTCTGCAGCTTGCATGGCTAATTCCACTTCTGAGCCAGTCGCAATCAGAATTAGCTCTGGCGTGCCAGCACAATCTTGCAGTACATAACCACCACGGCGAATATCTGCCAACTGTGCAGCTGTTCGGTTTTGTTGCTTCAGGTTTTGGCGAGTGAAAATTAAAGTTGTCGGGCCTTCAGTGCGTTCAATTGCCGCTTGCCATGCCACTGCAGATTCTACTTGGTCACATGGACGCCAGTTCATCAGGTTTGGCGTGACACGTAAAGACGCGATTTGTTCAACCGGTTGATGGGTTGGACCATCTTCGCCAAGGCCAATCGAGTCATGCGTATAAACGAAGATCACACGCTGCTTCATCAGCGCAGCCATACGCACTGCATTTCGCGCGTATTCCATAAACATCAGGAAAGTTGCGCCATAAGGAATAAAGCCACCGTGCAACGCGATACCATTCATGATGGCTGACATACCAAATTCGCGAACACCATAGAACAGATAGTTGCCTGAGGCATCTTCCGCCGAAACACCTTTTGAGCCAGACCACAATGTCAGGTTAGAGCCAGCAAGGTCAGCGGAACCACCCATAAATTCTGGTAATAACGGACCAAAAGCATTTAAGGCATTTTGCGATGCTTTACGACTAGCAATGGTTGCTGGCGTCGCTTGCAACTGAGCGATATACGCATTTGATTTTTCAGACCAATCAGCTGGTAATTCACCGCTTAAACGGCGAGTTAGTTCCGCAGCTAATTCAGGGAATGCCGCTTGATAAGCGTCAAAGCGTTGCTGCCAACTTAGTTGTACCGCAGCACCTTTAGTCTTGCCATCCCAAGCAGCGTAGATATCAGCCGGAATTTCAAACGGCGCATATGGCCATTGTAAAAACTCTCGAGTTGCCGCGATTTCAGCATCACCTAGTGGCGCGCCATGACAATCGTGGCTGCCGGATTTGTTTGGAGAACCATAGCCGATGATAGTCTTACAGCAGATTAATGTTGGTTTGCCAGTTTCTTGCTGTGCAGCAACAATAGCAGCGCGCACAGCTTCAGCATCGTGGCCATCAACATCAGCAATAACATGCCAGCCATAAGCAGCAAAACGGCCTGGCGTGTTGTCAGTAAACCAACCTTCAACATGACCATCGATAGAAATGCCGTTGTCATCCCAGAAAGCAATCAACTTACCAA
>JAFLDV010000003.1 GCA_017302255.1 Gammaproteobacteria bacterium
TAACTTCATAACCATATAAAAATCCGCCACCGACATTGCCAGTATTAAAGGTCATGGGATAACCAGTGACTGTTTGGGTAATTGCTGAACCAGTAACTACCTTCCCTTCATTATCAAGAACTTCCATCTTAAACTGGTCAGGCGCTGTGAAGGTTATCAAAAACTCATTTGGTGGAACACTACCACCTTGCCCACCTTCGACAGTCGCGGTAATCCGCCCTGCACCAACATTATCCCGCATAGGATAAGCGCCAAAGGTTCCCATCGAATAGATGTCTTTACCGAGCTGCCCGTTACCATCCATCCCAAGCCGGTTCTGGGTATTTATGGCGTCACCTAAAGCAATTGCTAACTGACCGAGCTTATTTTGGGTTGGTTCGAGCATTTGCGAGCGAAATTCGAGTAACCCACCGATTTTTCCGCCAAGCCCAGCACTTTCAACGTCTTGCAGGATGTTGCTGTTGTAATCCAGCTGCATTTCCAGCACCTTACGCTCCGGATCTGGGTCTCCACTCGCCGCCAACATATTAAAGCGGCCGTGTTCCATCACAAGCGCTTGGCCGCTATTGAGAAATACCAGTTTTTCACCGTTCTCGGCATCTAGCGTTTGGATTTCAATCATTTCGGACAGTTCGCGTAATGCTTCGTCCCGTTTATCGAGCAAATCAAGCGGTGCTGGCGTGCTTTGACCAATACCGTAAGCCATGATCTCTTTATTTAAAGATGCAATGTTGTTGACGATATTGTTAGTTTCAACCACAAAGGAATCTAATTGCTGGCTAACAAAGGTGCGCTGCTCAAGCACTAGGCTCGACAAGGTATTGAATTTATTAATTAATGTCTGTGAACTCCCCATCACTAATTGTCTAGAAGAGGTGTTTGATGGATCGTTATTGGCGGTTTGGACTTGCTTAAATAAATCGGTAATACCAGTAGAAATACTATTGGCTGTGTTGGAAAACAACGAGTCTACCCGATTGGCTTCCGCTAAAAACTGCTTGTTGTATTCGACGGATGAAGTGTCACGACGTAATTGACGCATAGCAAAATCATTGACCAAGCGATCTGTGGTGCCACGGCCAACGCCTAAGCCCAAGATAGACGAATCGTACTCGGTATTTTGCCGCGTATAACCTTTGGTATTTAAATTACTGATGTTATTACTGGTGGTATTTAGCAAGCCATTGCTTGCCATGACCCCAGAGGTCCCTATCGTGAGTAAGTTATCAGCCATTTTCCACCTCTGCAAAGCGCCAATTCAAATGACACTATACTTATTTTAATCAGTCAGTTGATTTGCCAGCAATTTTCGTACCTGATTGAACGTTGCACCTTCAAACACTGCCATGAGTTTTTGTGCATAGTTCGGATCTGTTGCGTATCCGGCCGCCTGTAATTGTCGAAAGTAACTCTTCGCATCACCAGTATTTGCCAAGGCTTGTTGATACCTAGGATTGCTCTTCATAAAAGCTACGTAATCTTGCATGCTTTGTTCGACGTTCTCATAGACACGAAATTTTGCCTTTTCACGCTGCGCAGAACCTTGCCGATACTCGAGGGTATCAACTACCGCTACTTGTCCATTCCAGCCAGAACTTGCTTTGATGCCAAACAAGTTATGACTTTGCGCGCCATCGGCGGCGCGGAAGATTTTTTTACCCCAACCTGTTTCTAGCGCCGCCTGCGCGAGCAAAGCCATAGGTTCTAAACCTAGTTCTTTTGCCGCAACTCGAGCTGCCGGCAGTAGCTGTTGAACAAAGGCCATTGGCTCATCAGTTGGCTGCCCCTCGCTTGTGGCTTTGGTCGCTTCCACTTCAGCCAACTTGGTAACAGCTGCGCTTTCATTTGGTACAGATACTTTTCTTAATTGAGCAATCCGATGATTTTGCCAGACCGTTTCATCACCAAGCTGTTGGACTCGCGGTCCAGCAACAACACCATTGCTAGCCAAGGGGTCAATAACCACTGTTGGCTCAACCCTAACCGCTTGCTCTGGTGCTAATTGCTGGGTAAACGGCTTAGCTTTTTGCACGTTCAACACAATTCGCTCAGGATCGAGCTGCTTAAACATTGGAGCATGTTCTGGGATCGCTAGTTTTTTCTGCTTTTGGTTCGGCATGACCAAGGTCTTTTCCTCACCAATATCACCGGGCATCGATAAGTGTCGCTGCAATTTGCTTGGCGCAGGTTCTGGGCTTAATTGCTTGACCATCAAGTCAGCTAAACCTAAAGCGCCATTTTTAGACAATTCGGTCGACAATTGTTGGTCGTACATATCGCGAAAGAATTCGCTGTTGTTGGTGTTCAGTGGATTATCTTGCTCAAAAGCTTTATTGGCTTTACGCATGCTAGATAACAACATGCTCATAAACACCGATTCAAACTGCTTTGCAGCCTGACGCACCGCTTCCTTCTCGTCTTTTTTCGCCAATGAACGCAGTTCATCTAAGCTCGACAAGTCATGATAGGAAATGTTGCTGCCAGGCGTTTCCATGTTAGATCACCACCAGCTCGCCGTGAATTGCCCCAGCTTCTTTTAACGCTTCAAGAATTGCCATCAAGTCACCGGGCGCTGCACCTACCGCGTTTACCGTGCTGACCAATTCATCAAGGGTGGTGCCTGGGTCAAATTTGAACATCCGCGATTTGTCTGGGCGAACATCGATAATGGTATTTTGTTGCACTGCGGTATCGCCCCCAGCCAATACGTTCGGCTGCACAACTTGAGGATTCTCAGCAATAGTTACCGTCATACCACCGTGTGTGATCGCTGCCGGAAATAGCCTAACATCTTTACCAATGACAATAGTGCCGGTACGCGAATTGATAATGATTTTCGCGGCATCAGACGCTGGTTCAAAACTCAAATTTTCTAAGGTTGCTAAGTAAGACACTCGTTGGTCAATGTCGCGTGGTGCGCGCACTTGCACAGATCTAGCGTCCAGCGTGCGTGCGGTTTCATCGCCGACAAAACTATTAATCGCCGCCGCCAAATTCTTGGCTGTGGTGAAATCTCCGCGATTCAGATTAAAAGTGATGTAGTCGCCTTGCGCAAATGGCGTTTGCACTTCACGTTCAACCATTGCGCCATTTGGGATCCGGCCGACTGTCGGAGTATTCACTACAACTTTTGAACCGTCGGCTCCTTCAGCACCTAAACCACTGACGATCAAACTGCCTTGGGCCACGGCGTACACTTCACCATTGAGGCCTTTTAAGAAAGTCTGGAGTAAAGTACCGCCACGTAAACTTTTCGAACTTCCGACTGAAGAGACAGTAATATCAATCGCTTGCCCTGGCTTTGCAAATGCAGGCAATTCGGCTGAAACGGCAACCGCCGCGACGTTTTTAATTTGCGCTTTCATGCCAGCAGGCAAATTGATACCAAAATTGGCCAACATGGTTTTGAAACTTTGTTCGGTAAATGGACTTTGTTCACCAGTTCCTGGTAAACCGACCACTAACCCATAACCCACTAATTGGTTAGACCGCACGCCTTCGACAGTCGCGACATCTTTTACCCGAGCAGCATCAGCACCGAGACTGAAGCACAACAACGGCAATAACCACCATTTGGTATTTAACATATCGCCTCCTCGGGACCGTTAAAACGGCCACGCTGAAGTTGAGAAGAACCGGCTCAACCAACCCGGACCTTGGCCGCCATGAGTAGCGCCAGTGCCTGAATATTCAATACGTGCATTCGCAATTTTGGTCGATTCCACCATATTTTTCGAATCGACATCTTCGGCGCGAATAACCCCAGTTAAACGAATGTATTCTTTACCTGTATTCAACGTCAGCCATTTTTCACCACGGATCACTAAGTTTCCGTTCGCCATCACTCGCAACACGTTGACGGAAATATCGCCCACTAGACTGTTACTTTGGTCTGCCTTTGAGTCACCTTTGAAATCGCTAGTGGAGTTAACCCCTAGTTGCAAGGTATTCCCGGCAATCGACACCTCACGTCCCGCAAGACCAACCATCGGGTCGATTGAGTTGGACGAGTCCTTACCGTATTCGGTTTTGGCTTTTTTCGATGCTTGGGTATTTTCCCGAAGAATCACAGTGATGATGTCGCCTTCTCTTCTTGCTTTGTTATCCGAGTACAAACCATTGGACGTTGCTTGCGTAAACAACGAACCGGTATTAACTACTGGCTTGGATTGCGGCTCAGGTGGCAGCGGCGCAAATGCCGGATCATCCGGAAAGGCCTCTTTTTCGTAACTCGCACAACCACTGAGAACCAACAATAGCAAAGCGCTTAAGCGTTTATTGATCATCACTCACCCCCAATTACAGGTTTTGTACCGCATAACTCAGCATTTGATCGACGGCAGTGATCACTTTTGAGTTCATCTCATACACACGCTGACTTTCGATCAAGCCAACTAATTCTTCAGTCACGTTAACGTTGGAAGACTCCAAAGCACCTTGAACTATGTAGCCTAAACCTTCCAAGCCAGGAACACCCTGCACCGGATCGCCACTAGCGCCAGTCTGCTTAAATAAGTTTTGACCTATAGGTTCTAAACCAGCCGGATTAATAAAGTTAGTCACAGTCAACTGACCAAGAACCGCGTTATCAGCTTGTCCTTGTAACTTCACTGAAACCTCACCGTCTTGCGAAATATTAATTTCAATCGCATCTGGCGGCACAGTGATAGTTGGCTGGATCTGATAACCTGCGCCCGATGTCACTAAGTTGCCTTCACTATCCGTGGTTAATTGACCGTTGCGAGTGTACGAAATGGTACCGTCCGGCATCAAAATTTCAAAAAAGCCGGCGCCCTGAATAGTCACGTCTAACGCGTTATCCGTAGTGATGTGATTGCCTTGGCTGAAGTTTTTCTGCGTCGCAACGACTTTGGCACCCGCCCCCAACATCAAACCATTGGGTAGCTCAGAGTTCTGTGATGAACGACCGCCTGGCTGATTGACGTTTTGATAAAGCAAATCTTCAAACACTGCACGGCTCTTTTTATAACCGACAGTACTGGCGTTAGCTAAGTTGTTTGAGATCACCGAAATATCGCGTTGTTTTGCGTCTAAACCGGTTTTACTGATCCAAAGCGCTGGATGCATACAGTCCTCCTGAGCCTTAAGCTCTAGATAATACGTAAAATTTGGTTGTGTTGGCGGTCCATATCTTCGGCCGTCTTCATCATTTTCACCTGCAATTCGTACTGACGTTGCAGCGCAATTAAATACGTCATCTCACCGACAGCATTGACGTTACTGCCTTCGACAGCACCGCTAATTAGCGTGACTGCAGGGTCAACTTCGGCAACTTCGCCATCTTTACGGCGAAATAAGCCATCAGTGCCTTTTTCTAAGTCAGCTCTGCCTGGATTCACTAATTTGATCCTACCGGCCTCTAACATCGCGGTTGCAGGTGCCCCGCGCGGCAACGCCATCACGGTGCCGTCTTCGTTAATTTCTAATTTGTTTAATGGCAACGGCAGTTCAATCGGACCATTATCACCAAGTACTGGCCGACCAGAAGCAGTTTGCAGTACCCCTTCAGTGCTGATCTGTAAATTACCCGCACGGGTGTACGCCTCATTGCCATCGGCATCTTGCACGGCAAACCAGCCGTCACCACGAATGGCAATATCCAGCTCGTTCTCAGTAATTTTCAGCTCACCCGCGTCAAAATTCTGACTTGGTGACTCTGTCATCGAAAACACCCGGCTTGGTAGGCCATCGCCAAACGCTTGCATCGCCCGCGCTTGTTGCAAATCGGCTTTAAAACCAACTGTTGTGGCGTTCGCTAAGTTATTTGAGCGCACAGCTAAGGCATTCATGTTTTCTTTAGCGCCGCTCATCGCGATATAAAGTAAGTGGTCCATCGCATTCTCCGACAAGTTATATCAAGATAAAGCAAGGATGATGCCAGCTTGAGAAATGGCCGATTTTTGCCACTAAAAGCGCAATAAAAAAGCCACACAAGGTGGCTTTTATGAACTTGAAGCGAACTATGCTTATCGGATCTGCAGCACTGTTTGTTGCAGAGAGCTGTTCACCTCAAGCGCCCGCGAGTTTGCCTGGAAGTTCCGTTGCGCGGCAATCAAATCCACCAGCTCATTGGTTAAGTTGACGTTGGATTGCTCTAACGCCGACGAGTTCACAGCGCCTAAAGTACCGCTGTTTGCTTCACCGGCAAGGGCTTCCCCAGAACGTAAGCTCGCTTTCCACGACGTGTTTCCTGCTTGGGTTAAACCTTGTGGGTTAGCAAATTTCACTAGGGTAATTTGCGACAAATAAGTCTGATCACCGTTACTGTAACTTGCCATTACTTTACCTGCGGCATCAATATCAATACCGGTTAAACGACCGACGGTCGTACCATCTTGACTCAGTGAACCAACTTCAAATTTAGAAGAATACTGCGTCGGGAAATTTGTACCAGATTGATTACTAAAGTTCACCGTGACGTTACTAGTAAATTGCGCACCGTTGTTTAAATATGGCGGGCTATTTAATGAAGTATTCGGCAAAACTAAATCTGGTAACGATGCTGAAGTTGGCGCATTCGGAACGCCGTTAGCGTCAAAATCAAGCACTACCGGACCGAAATAAGAACCAGCCGCCGGCGGTGTTGCTGTGTTATTGTCAAAAGTCGCATAAGTTTCCCAGTTATTGTCTGTTGCCGTTGCGGTGCGACGGAAATAGAACGTCAGAATATGCGGTTCACCCAGACTGTCATAAACGGTGGTCGATGTTGTCGAACCCGAGTTATAAGTCGCTTTATCACTTGGGTTAAAAGTAGCCCAGCCACCAGTCGGCGCAGTTAAAGTCGAATTTAAGTTCATGGTCAAATACACGTTTTGCGTTGAACGTGGTGCACCAGCAGTACTTGGGATTTGAATTGGTTTGGTGGTACTTAAACTCACTGAACTCGCCGAGCCTGTGCTTGGATCTACCGGATAACCCTGCAGGTAATTGCCGTTACTATCAACAATGAAATTATCTTTGCTTAACTTAAATGCGCCAGCACGAGTAAAGGTCATATCCCGTGATGACAAATCTGGAGTCATGGCAAAAAAACCATCGCCCGTGATCGACATATCTAATGAGTTACTGGTGAACTTTAGCGCGCCCTGACTAAATTGTTGCGCAACTGATGCAGTGGTTACACCATCACCGACCTTGGTACGGCCTGGCGAAAAAATTGAACCAGCATACACATCGGCAAATTCCGCGCGGGACTCTTTAAAGCCTGTTGTATTGACGTTTGCAATGTTGTTTGCCGTAGTATCCAAATCTTTTTGGGCGGCGGCTAACCCGCTTAATGCGATATTAAAACTCATAATTCACCTCGTTGGTTTGGTTTATCCTGCGGCAATTTCAAGCACGTCAGACAATTTTTTGGCGCCAAGACCTAGCAAGTTTAAGGTCATGCCAGTGGTTGAAGTGCCTAAGGTGACACTTGCAACTGGCACATAACTTGATGTGGTCAAGGTTTCATTTTTTCCGTTAATTGATGCCTCAACCTTCATGGTATAGAGGCCTCTTTCAAGTTTTGTGCCGTTGTTATCGGTGCCGTCCCAAGCCAATTCAAATTTGCCACTGGCAGGATTTTCAACGGACTGGGATTTCACTAAAGCACCGCTAGCATCGTAAATATTCACTTTCATCATCGAAGTACCTGCAGGAACTTCGGTTGAGCCGTACGAATTATTCGTACCATCAAACACCAGTTGATCTGAATTCACTCGGACAGTACGTCCAACCAGCGTCGACGCTTGCAAGGCTTGGTTTGAATTCATACTGGCGGCAAAATCTTTAAAATTGGTGTTTAACGAACTGATGCCATCGGCCATCGTGAAGTTGGTCATTTGGGCAATCATCTGATCGTTTTCAACTGGTTTTGTCGGGTCTTGAAACGCCAGTTGTTGAGTCAGCAACGAAAAGAAATCGGACTGGGTCAAAGCTCCTGAATCATCCGACGCCGCTTTATTGCCGGTGCCCTTTAACGAATCTAAGTAGCTATTGCCAGTACTGGTTACCGTGGTCATAAATTACTCCTTATCAGCGCTGGCCTAACGCAAGGGTTCTGGTCAACATTTGTTTTGCTGCATCAGCGATCTGCACATTGGCGTCATAGGAGCGTGAGGCAGAAATCATATTTGCCATTTCTTCCATGATGTTAACGTTTGGCTTGTAGATAAATCCGTTCTCATCAGCAAGCGGATGTGAAGGGTTATATTCAGTAGTCAGCGGGGCGTCGCTTTCAACGATGCCGAGAACCTGGACCCCAGCGCCATTCTTTTCGCCTAAGGCTTGATCAAGTTGTGCCGCAAACACTGGATGACGACCTCGATAGGTCTGGTCCAAACTGCTACTCACACTTTCCGCGTTGGCAATGTTACTTGCCGTGGTATTTAGGCGCAGCGCTTGGGCAGACAACCCAGAGCCAGCGATATCAAAGACTCGGTATAAGCTCATCAGGATTGCCCTCCTAAAGCTTTTCTTAAACCACCAATTTTGCTGTTTAAAAATTGCATTGAAGATTGATACTCCATGCTATTTTCGGTAAATGCATTCCGCTCGCGGTGAATATCAACGCTATTGCCGTCGCCGGTATCCGTTTGGTCGGCGATGCGAAACTTCACTTCGCTGCGGCTTGTTGTGGAAATTTCGAAGTGTTTTTCATGAGTGCGATTAATAGGCGTCGACTGGCGCTCTTGCGCGTTAGCTAAGGCAGCCTTGAAATCGAGGTCTTTGGCTTTGTAACCCGGCGTATCGGCATTAGCGATATTATCGGCTAGCAACACTGTGCGCTGCTCGCGCAGCAACATGCCCTGCTCGTGCAATCCAAAAGCATTTTTAAAGCTGATGGCCATGGATGAACTCCCGCTCATGAAATCATTGGTAATTTCAAAGCAAAAGTTAGGCCAAAGTTGAAGTCAAAACACAGGCGGTGGCGAAATTAAAAGAATAAACGGAAAAATACCTAATAAAATCAGGTCTTTTTCCGATATATAATTCCAGGATTACAGCGGATCATTTCAAAATCACTATTGATACTCGACAATGATTCAGAAGCGCCAAGGAACAGATAACCGCGAGGGTTAAGCGACTGGGCAAATTGGCGGATGATTTTTGCCTTCACTTCCGGCGAGAAATAAATCAGCACATTGCGGCAAAATATAATGTCAAATTTGCCGAGCAAGGTATAACTGTCGAGCAGATTTAGGTGGCGAAAGCTAACGTTCTTACGGACTTGTTCCTTGACCCGCATCATGCCATTGCCACTATCTTCAAAAAACTTAGTGCGTCGCTCTGGCGATAAACCACGCGACAGCGCTAAGCCGTCATATTCTGCTTTTTGACAATGATCTAGCATGGCATTAGAAATATCAGTGCCTAAAATCTGGATCCCTAAACTAAAAGATCCAGGTTTAGTCTGCTGATATTCTAAACCAGTCATCGCTATTGAATATGGCTCTTGACCAGACGAACTTGCCGCCGACCAAATTTTGACGGTGCGGTGATCTTTCTCAAATTCTGGCAGAATCTGCTTCTTTAATAACTCATAAGGGTAATTATCGCGAAACCACAACGTCTCGTTGGTTGTCATCGCATCAATAACCGCTGATCGCAACTGGCGTTCAAAAGGACTTAGGGTTTTACTGACCAGCTCAGAGAGACTTGCCAGATTAAACCGCTGCATTAAAGGCGCAAGTCGGCTCTTCACTAGGTATTGTTTGTTATCACCTAGTACAATGCCGCATTGCTGCTCCAAAAAATCTCGGAACAATTTGTATTCGCTGTCGTGTAGCTCTTTATTCACCCGACAACCCCTGCGCCTTAACTTTCATGCAACCATTTCCGTACTGATTCGCCCAATTCATCCGGATTAAATTTGGCGATAAAATCATTTGCGCCAACTTTTTGTACCATCTGCTGATTAAATACACCGCTAAGCGAGGTATGCAAAATGACATGTAAATCCTTCAACATAGGATCAAGTCGAATTTCAGCAGTCAGTGTATATCCATCCATTTCCGGCATTTCAATATCGGAAATTAACAAGCCAATTTTCTCGGTAACTGAGTTTTTGCAGTCTTTGGATAGTTCTTGCAAGTAGGTCAACGCTTCTCGGCCATTTTTCACCAAGTGCATCGCGATGCCTAGCCCTTCCAAAGCACGTTTAACTTGATTACGAGCAACTGCCGAATCATCGGCAATCAAAATAGTTCGATCACCCAAATCTGCGTTGATAGTGGATGTCTCCACTGCGGTGGTAATCATGGTTGGTGACGGCGAGATTTCCTCAAGGATTTTCTCAACGTCGATAATCTCGACTAATTCTTTGTCAATTTCGGTGACTGCCGTCAAGTAACTGGAGCGACCGCCAGTGCCTTTCGGCGGCGGCATAATAGATTCCCAGTTAATATTGATGATTCGTTCAACCGAATTCACCAAAAAGCCCTGCACCGAACGGTTGTATTCAGCGATAATAATGAAGCTGTCTTTAACGTTATCGATCGGACGACCGCCTGTTGCTAAGCTTAAGTCGATAACCGAAATAGTTTGACCGCGAATGTGAGCAATACCACGCACGAATTTGTTGCGTTTAGGGATCGCAGTCAACGGCGGACATTGCAAAACTTCACGAACCTTGAAAACGTTAATGCCAAATCTTTGCCGTCCTGACAACCGAAACAACAGCAATTCCAATCGGTTTTGACCGACTAATTGCGTTCTTTGGTTGACTGAATCAAGAATACCCGCCATGAGAGACTCCCTGGAATGACTTCAGGATCGATTCTTGCTTAAGTCCTATCGACTGATGCAAGTCACTGAAAATTGACACACTTGGTATGTTATTACCCTTTGCCGACTAAGCATAGCTGAAACTATATGAAAATGTACGATAATTTTTTCCAGACACTGACATGCCGCAAGCTTTTGACTGGTATCGGATTGTTGATTGCCAGCACCCAGCCCTTTGCCGCTGAGTACAATAGTGCGCAAATATCTATTGAGGCTCATGCCTGGCTGGAAAACCAAATGGCTGAACAAGGCAACGCCGCCACAAAAGTGACGATGTACCCTGTTGATCAGCGTCTAGCCAGCAAATATTGCGAATTACCGCTAGAATTCAGTTTAGTGAATCAAAATCTGCAAACACAAAACAGTATTCGTGTGCAGTGTCCAGATCTTGACGGATGGCAACTGTATTTAAGTGCTAAAGTTAGCAAGATGGTGATGGCACTAGTCAGTAATCGGCAATTAGCTGCCGGCAGTATAATTACAGAAGATGCGGTGCTTGCGCAGGAGCGCGAACAGAGCCAAGCACGAGGTGTGATCATGCAGGATCCTGCCATGGTTATCGGTGCTAGGACTAAGCGGAGCTTGAATATTGGCCAAATCATCACTAATGCTGATCTTTGTCTTGTATGTAAGGGAGATATTGTTACAATTGAAGGAATTTCAGACAGTCTGGTCGTTTCCGCCGCTGGAAAAGCTTTAGCTGACGGTGCTTTAGGTGACAATGTTCGAGTGCAGAATTTGCAATCAGGTAGAACCATAGTTGCTAGTGTTTCCGCGATAAAAAAAGTCGCAATAAAGTTATAAAAATTCCTAAAGTTTTTCGTATAGCGGCCGTTAAAGGAATTAAGGAAAGGACCACAGGTCTGTTGAGGGGTGTAAAATGGCTATCAATGTGAATCAAGGTGTTGTAACTACCACCACGGTTAAAACCGATAAAGTAGATCAAAACATTCAAAAACAACAGATTGCACAACAGCAACAGGCTGTTATGAGTTCGCCAGCACAAAAGCAGGACTCAGTATCGTTGACGGTACAAGCTCAGCAGTTTACCAAAGCTTCAGAAAAAGCTTCGAACAGTTCTGGGATTGACCAAGAGAAAGTCGACAAAATTAAGCAAGCAATTGCTGAAGGCAAATATAAAGTAAACGTTGAGCAATTAGCTAAACGTATCATGCAATTTGAAGGCGAGTTATTCGGAAGAAAATGACAACTGCATCCCCAGCACTTTCCTTACTTGCACAACAACAAGAGCACCTGCGGGTGCTTTTGTCGCTTTTACAAACCGAATTCAGCGCTATCAGTGCGCGTGATATCGCCGCCTTAGAAAAAGGCTCAGCAGACAAAATCAGCTGCCTTGAACAAATCCAACATCTTGACCAACAAATAAGCCAAGTCCCCGCCCTTGCACAATTAAAAACGGAGCAATGGTTCGTTGATAGCGTTAAAGCCGTTGATAGTATTTTGGCGCAGTGCAAAGAGCAGAATGAAATCAATCGAATGACTTTAGAGCAAAGCCAACTCGTCATTGAACGCTTTAAACATGAATTATTGCAAAATCGTGGGAAGTCTGGCCTAACTTATAACTCCAAGGGCAAACCAAGTGTGGACAGTTTGGGTAAAGGCATCAAAGCCTAAAACCACAAAGTACTAACGCCCTATGCTCCCAGTAATTTAGCAGCAAACAACATTAGTACTCTTTTATCAATAATCTCTGCGGTATTGCCACTATTAATAGTATTTCACCGATTGAATGCGCCGCACTGGCTGTGAGTTTTGGTACAGATCGTAGACAAGTTTAAAATCTAGTTCCATTTCGGTCGCATAGAATTCACCCACTGGATAGGTCTTAATCACTCGAGCGCCGCGGATCACACCTTGCAATGATGCCTTTAGTTGATCGTTACCTAGCAATGCTTGTTGCATCGTCACTTTATAGTCAATTTTCTGACCATACACTTGCTCGGCTAGCTCGCGGTAAGCTTCAAGCTTTGACGCTTTCATTGCTTGCAACATACGTTGTTCGGGACTCTCGCCTTTTTGCTCTGCCAAAGGTGCATACCCGACAGCTTTGAGCACCGGGAAAGTCTCTGGTGGCACGGTTTCATAAACAACTTCTTTATCTAGCCAAGTGCTACAACCACTGAGCATCAATAAACCAGCCAATAATAGTAAATGTTTCATGATAACCTCGAAATCTGTGCCCTGTTTTGCCATTAAACTTACGAGAAAGCCCGCTAAGATCTTAATCGGCATTCACATCAGGCGTTTTATTCCTACATTCTGCAGATCCGCTTGCAGAAATCACGCCAACTCTATGCTAAGACCTTATTGGCTTGCACTAAGGCACAGAATTTGCTTTAGCTATGACAATAGCGAGAATTCGATCTCAGGTCGTTGCATCTGCACACTTGTCATCGGTCAGACCAACCGGCGCGGATAACGTTACTGTTGTGGTCAATTGGAGTCAAACGCATGCGAAAATTAAGTCTAGTCACCTTGGCCCTATGGGCGACAGCATCACAAGCGCAATGGGTGGAAGCCTCTGGCCAAGCCACTATCAATGGCGGTGATTTGGTGGCGGCAAGAGCCCAAGCAACTGAAGACGCGGTGCGTCGAGCTCTATTATTCGCAGGTGTCAGCGTTCGTAGCGTGCAAGAAGCCACTGATGGTTTATTGACGCGTGAAAGTCTACAAGTGCAAAGTTACGGTGAAATGCAGCAAGTTCAGCTGGTTTCTGAGCGCAAAAAGGATGGTATTTTTGAAGTGACCATTCGCGCCGACATTGTGCCTTCTGAGCCATTATGTGCCAATGTTGGTTATCGGAAAAAACTGCTCATCACGCCATTTCAACTGCAGAACCCTGAACAAGCAGTCATTGGCGATTTATTTGAACTCGGACGTGTCAGCAGCAAAGTATTTAGCGAGCGACTTGCCGAGATCAGTCATAGTAGCTGGCCTGAAAGTTTTAATAACCCAGTGGATGCAACCAAACTGGATTACCAAGAGCGTAAAGCAATCTTACAACAATACGGCGCCCGCTATTTATTGTCGGCTAATTTAGAGGATGTATCCTTAGGCGCTCAAGCCGGTGTGAATTGGGAGTTCTGGAGCGATCCAGATCGCAAACGCTATTTCCACTTACAACTTAGTGTGCATGATTTGGCTGAAAACCGCGTGGTGTTCCAGCAGAAGTATCAGACTTCAGCGATTTGGACTTATCGCAAAACGACCCAAATGCAGCCAACAGATTTTCGTTTCTGGGAAACGCCTTATGGCCTTGCCGCATCGCGAATTTTAAATGCCGCCGCAATGGATGTCGAAGAGGCGATCCGCTGTGAAGCCATTGAAGCTGAGGTTATTCAAGTCAAAGAAAATCAAGTGCTGATTAACATCGGCAAGCTGCATGGCGTTGCGGTTGGTGATAAATTCCAATTAGTTCATCGTCGTGAATTGCGCGATACTTTTGGCCAAATTCAACCGTTGTTAGCACCGACTGAGTTACAGATTGAAGTTAGCCAAGTGAATTCGACTGTTGCCTGGGCACAAAGTGTCGATCAACAACTACTTGCCAATATCCAAATTGGTGACATTGCCACAGTGATTGTAAAACCAGTCGATGAATTTGGTGATGTTGTGACGGAATCAGCTGAACACTAATCGCCTTAAAACTGGCTGCCCTGGCGAGACTCGAACTCACGACTGGCGCTTAGGAGGCACCCGTTATATCCAGTTTAACTACAGGGCAACTGGCGAGGCAGTGTAGCAGACTGTCCGCACGCTGTGAACCCTAAAGCTACGTCAGATCAATTAGTTCAAGCCTTGAACTGGACTAGAACTAGCAAGAAAAACATTCCCAAGCTCGATTGCCTAAAAACAAAACAGGCCCTTAGGGCCTGAGTTTATGTCTAGTTGCTTTAACGGTTAGATTGTTGTGTGCGCTCACGATCCAGCTGATTCAAGCTTAAGGTTGAATTTGTTGTAACACCAAATGCGGTAACAGAGTTGAAGCAGACGCAACTACCCGATGATCGGACACTGATACCACTTTACTGTTGATCTGCACGCCGCGACGAGTTGTCACTAAAGTCCCAGTCAGCAAATAGTCCATGCCGACTTCGTCATGTAAATCGCTAACTTGGCGCGACAATGCTAAATCCCCATCAGCACCAATAGACAGATTCTTCGTCAGTTTGTATTCAATAATATCGACACCATATTGCGGTAACAGCGTGGCCAAAGCTTCGGCAAATTGATTGCCAAGTGGCGTGGTTGAGCGCAATGACTCATCAAACTCAACAAAACTTGCAACCCCAACTCGGGCACCTTTAATGGCTTCAAAGTTAATCAATTTAAAAGCCATTTGCTGAGCATAGTCAGACAGTTGTTTCTTACTACGCGACAACTCTGGGTATGGCGATAGCGGCGCATACTGCTGCTGCGCTTGCACCACTTCCGATGGCAACATTTTTCGAATTAACTGCGGATTTTCGTTGGCCCGAACAAAATTTCGATCCAAATTTACTGGGCGCGCATTCGGATCAGCGGCCAGCATATCTAACTGCGAAGGCTGTGAACTGCCATAAACCGGAGGCGCTTCGCGCATCGGTCTGGCATCCAAAGGCTGACCATCAGAATCAATCGCCACAGTGTCAGAGTTAGTCCCCGCCACAGCACTTTGCACCACCTCAGAACTGGTGGCTGCATCATTAGTTTGCTGCTCAGCTTTATCTTGGTTGGCACAATCACACCAGTTGGCACATGACGTGAGTGAAGCAACCAGCAATACCGCAGTTAGTTGGCGCATACTACTCCCCTTGCTTCAACATCAATTTCCCTGGTGCCGCTGACTCTTGCAACGCATTAACTACAGGCTCAGGAATAAAGCCTTGTGCTGTTGCTAACACTTTCTTCGAGGCAACTGAAACTAATCGAACATTAACTAAAGTACCGCCTTGATGCTGAACCAAGGTGCCACCGAGCACAAACTCGATAGGTTGTTCTTCACGCAGCTCCATGAAATCGCGACTAAAAACAAAATCACCCTTAGGCGTTACCCGAATATAATCAGTTGTTTTAAAATCGACGACGTTTAAGCCAAATTGATGGACTTCGTGCATAAAGCTTTCGGACAGTTGATTCCCCAACAGATCCGCTTGATCGTAGGATCCATCGAGATAGACAAAACTGGTAACCCCAACAATCATTTGCGGTTTCACGTCATCAAGATTTGCGACTAAATCATGCATCATCCCCTGCACATACTGATTCACATTCAGCATGGACTGCGGTTGATACAAAGGTGCGCTCACCATGGCACTTTGGCGGGTGGCTTGGTAAGTAGCGCCATTGTAATTCGCAGGAGTCACAAAGGCTGGCGCTCGAGTTGTAATAAGTTCACCGGCAGGAGTCATCAAACTAGTGGTTGCCGGAGCTTCAGTGGCCGCAAGTGGCATGGTTTGCCCTTTATTGGCTTCTTGAAAGCGTTGCCAGTTTTGCATCGAGGCACAACCTGCCAGTAGCAGTGATAAACCAATTATGCTTAGGGTGGTTTTCATAAAAATCCTCGTTCCATTACCGGTTGCTGGTGCGGTACAACTTCTGCTGACGTAATTGCAATTGCTCGGAACTACCGAGCACTTCGGCAGGGATCACATCCGAAGCCGCAGCAACCACACTGTTAGTCTGTATATCGACCAATCTGGCGTTGACTGTAGTATAAAATTCAGATTGATTTAGAGTGCCGACAATTACATAACGAACCGACTGTTGAGTCGCGAGTTCAGACAGATCACGACTGAGTTGACGCTCGTGGTCGGCGTAAACGGAGACGGCCTTGGCAAGACGCAGCTCTTTGACTTGGTAACCACGCTGGCTGGCTACAGCTATCATGCTTTCTTGCAGCTGCAATCCCAATAAATTCAGAGACAAATTGTATGGATCTGGCGCTAGCGATTTTAAATCGGTAAAACTAACGACCGCAATCGACCCCTTTTGAATTGGCGCAAGGCCGGCAAAGAGCTGATCAGCCAGTCGCTCGGTGTAGACCAACACTGGCGCAGCGGCATTTGTTTGCACAGGCGCGGCAGCAGTTTGCCGCTTAACGATAGGCTGACAGCCTGCCGTTAACCAAGCAGTGAAACAGATCGTAAGCAGCGGGATTAGCGCTTTGACGGCCGCTTTCATGGCACTCACTCCTAAATGGCGTAAACTCTGGGCTGACTTGGCCATTTGCAACAACAAAAATCAACCGACTCTAATTAATCAAAGCAAAAACAGTGCCAGTAAGGAAAAACTAGCGGAGCTGCGGTATTTGGGTATACTGCGCGCTTTTTTTGCACCCACATAACCTTGATTGGAGAAATTATGGCAACAGTACCCGCCTATGCTGGAATTGATTTTGGCACCTCAAACTGTACCGCCGGTTATCTTCAGCAAGGTGAACCTACTTTGTGGCCGCTTGAGGCTGATAGTTGTTACCTAAGCTCGGCTTTGTATATCGAAAAGCCGCCAGTTGACGATGAAGACGAAATAAAAACGCCAAGCTTGAATCAATTGCTACGTGAACAGCACCCAGTGTATTTAGGCCAAGCGGCGCACAAAAAATACAGTCAAGATCCATTAGGCGGTGTGTTTATTCGCTCGCCAAAATCTATGCTCGGCTCCAGACTAACCCCAGCCCAAACCCAAGTTTATGAAAAAGTCTGTGCGCTGATGCTCAAGCATATTCGTCAGCGCGCCGGTGGCGATGCGCTGCAATACGCCGTGCTGGGTCGCCCTATCCATTTTCAGGGTATTGATGGCGCGCAAGGCGATGATCGCGCTGAAGCTATCTTGCGTGCAGCTGCGGCAAGTGTCGGCTTTAAAGACATCCAATTCGCGTACGAGCCTGTCGCCGCGGCCATCGAATATGAACGAACACTCAGCAGCGAACAAAAAGTTTTGGTAGTGGATATCGGTGGCGGAACTTCCGATATCAGCCTAGTTCGCTTAGGCCCGCAGTTACGCCAACAAAGCTGCCGGACCGCAGACTTATTAGGGCATGCGGGTCGACGGATCGGTGGTGTTGATATGGATATTAAACTGGCCATCTATGGCTTAATGCCAGCCTTAGGCCGTGGAACCTTGGCGCAAACCGGACGGCCCCTGCCTTCTGCTTCATTTAGCGATGCGGTAAACATTATTGATATTCAAGCCCAAGAAAACTTCTATCAAAAGGCGACTGCCAAAACTATTGCCACTCTTATTGCCGATGCGCAACAACCATTGCTGGTCGAACGCTTATTGACCTTATATCGTCACCATCTGAGTTATTATTTGGTCCAGCAGGCCGAACAGGCAAAAATTGAACTCGCCTCAGCGGCAGAGCACCAAGTATCGCTAGCTCGGCTAGATGCAAATCTCGCGATGGATTTGACCGCCGACACGCTAAGCCAAGCGATTTATGTGGAACTGAATGGCATCCGCAAATTAGTGCAAGACTGTCTGCAAAGTGCCGGCAGTGCGCCAGACCAAATATTTCTTACCGGTGGCGCTTCGGCGGCAGCAGGCGTGGTCGGCGTGCTGCAGCAAGTGTTACCAGAAACACCAATTATGCGTGGAGACCGCTTTGGCTCGGTGGGAAAAGGACTTTGCAGCATCGCAAACCAGCTTTATCAGTAGGCCAAGGTCAAAGTCGTAGCTAATCGCTGGGTAAAGGGTTAGAATGCGCGACTTTTTTGTACAGCCCCACTCCGGCGCGCTGTCGAATTCTGGGGTTATGCATGTCGTTCAGTTCGTTAAATTTAGATGCCGTTATTGTCAAAGCTGTCGCTGCGGCGGGTTATGAAACACCAACCCCGATCCAGCAACAAGCGATCCCTGCAGTGTTGTCAGGCCGTGATGTTATGGCTGCAGCACAAACCGGGACTGGCAAAACGGCAAGTTTCGTACTGCCAATTTTGCAAAAGCTCAGCCAACGTAAACCGGCGCACCCAAGACCAGTACGAGCGCTCATCTTAACGCCGACTCGCGAACTCGCAGCGCAAATCAGTGAACAAGTCACCAAATACAGTCAATTCCTTGAGCCTAAACTGAAGCACTTAGTAGTGTTTGGCGGTGTGAGCATCAACCCACAAATGATGGGATTGCGCGGTGGCGTTGACATTCTAACGGCAACACCTGGCCGTTTATTGGATTTAGTTGGCCAGAATGCGCTGAAATTAAACGAAGTTGAAATTCTGGTGCTCGATGAAGCCGACCGCATGCTCGACATGGGTTTTGTCCGCGACATTCAGAAAATTCTCGCATTGTTACCAAAAGTTCGGCAAAACCTATTGTTCTCTGCCACCTTTGGCGATGATATCAAGGGCTTGACCAGCAAACTGCTGAAAGACCCGGTAGCCATCAGCGTCACTCCAGAAAATACCACTGCCGAAAAAGTTGAGCAGCAGGTTTATCATGTGGCGAAAGGTCAAAAAACTGGCACCTTAATTCAGTTGCTAGAGACTCACCAATGGCAACAAGTGTTGGTGTTTATGGCAACCAAACACGAAGCCAACCGTTTAACTGAAAAACTCAATAGCGCAGGCATCAGTGCAGCGGCTATTCATGGCAATAAGAGCCAAAATGCTCGCACTGCAGCCCTCAGTGGCTTTAAGAATAATGAAGTTCGCGTGCTGGTGGCCTCTGATGTGGCTGCGCGCGGTATTGATATCGCGCAACTGCCTTATGTAGTGAATTTCGCCCTACCACGTGGCGCTGCAGACTATGTGCATCGTATTGGTCGTACTGGCCGCGCGGGAATGTCAGGCCTTGCAGTGTCGTTGGTAAGCCCAGACGAAATGCCACAATTAAAGCAAGTTGAAAAACTGATTGGTATGAAAATACCTGTTGTTGAACTCGCTGGTGGCCTCACCCAACAAATCAACGATCGTGAATTGACGATCCGTCCACCACGGCCACCACGTGGTCCAGCAAAGCCAAAAACAACTGATGGCAGTGCTGACAAAGCCGGTGCGGATAGAAAAGCCAACAATAACCCTCGCCCAGGTAAGCCACGCACCACCTCAGGCAGCAATACGACAGGGAATAGCACCAATACTGGCAATGGTGGCGCTAAGCCAGCGGCAAAACAAGGACAACCGAAGCCACAAGGCCAACGGACCGACAACCGCCGGCCGAATACCGAAAGTAACCATTCTGGCCAACGCCGCACGAATAAGCCAAATCCTGGTCGTGCTACCAAAGGCGAATAAGCCTTGAGCAAACCGCTGCGACTTTGGCAATGGCTTGCGCGAGCAGGTCTTGGCCGTCGGCAGCAATTGCTCGACTTAATCGGTAGCGGTGCAGTGACTGTCGACGGTCAAGTTGCCAGTCCCTTATTACAAATAAATTCGGATGCTGAAGTGCGCTTGCATGGCGAACTTGTTAGTTTGCAGTGGCAAACGCAAGTGGTCATGTATCACAAGCCGGTTGGGGTTGACTGCAACGTCAAACCCGATGATCCAAGCAGCATTGCCGCACTGTTGACTAAGCTGCCAATGGGCATGTTTCCCGTCGGTCGATTGGACAAAGACAGCTGCGGTTTGTTGTTATTTTGCAATAATGGTGAACTTGCCCAGCAGTTGATGCATCCAGATTTTGCCCATGAAAAAGAATATCTGGTGCAAGTAAGCCCTGCTCCGAGCATCGAGCAACTTAAAGCCCTAGCGGCAGGACCTAGCTACCCATTTAAGAACCAGCAAATTATTACCCGAGCTTGCCAAGTTGCGGCAAAAACTGCTGATAGCTTTCGTATTATTTTGACGGAAGGCCGTTATCGACAAATCCGTTTTATGTGCAAAGCCGTGGGATTGAAGGTCATCCGGCTGCAACGCATTCGATTACAGCAGCTAGCGCTTGGGGAGCTGAGCGAGAATGAATGGCGCGTATTGTCGAGCGAGGAAATAGCCAATTTAGCGCAAGCAATCGAAGCAAACTTAACGGCCAAACCGTCTTAGACTTAAACAGAGCAGCAAGGTAAAGCTCAGCATCAAGCAAGAGCCAACAATTACCCCACTCCACTTTTGCCACTGCCAAAACGGCTGTAAATACAGACTGCCGGTGCTGGCGCCGACATAATAAAACACTAAATACATTGCACTAGCACTGGCTTTTGCTTTCAGTGCATGGCGGTTAACCCAGCTACTAGCAAGGCTATGAGTGACAAAAAAGCCAAAGGCTGTAATGAAAAATCCAAGAATTATCAGCGGGATACTTTGCCAAAGTGTCACCAATGACCCTGCCATCATAATAACGACCCCAAGTGCCATAGCGATTGGCGCAGGCAGTTTCTGCGCAATTCGCCCCGACAAAGCCGAGCCTAATGTGCCAGTGAGATAGGTCAAAAACAGCAGTCCAATTAAACCGCTCCCAAGGTTAAAAGGTTCAGCTGCAAGTACAAAGCTCATGTAAGTGTACTGATTAACGTAAATAAAAAAGTTAAGTCCACCAATTAGGAATGTCGTGAGTAACACCGGCTGACGCAGGTGAAACCAATTGTTCGCCGCGGCAACCCGCCACGAAAATGGCTTAGCTTCAAAGTGTTGCGAACGAGGCAGATACCGAAGCACTAGGATGGACAGCAACAGCGACGCGATAAATAACGGCCAAAAAGCCCATGGCCAATGACCGAGTTCGGCAAAAAAGCCTGCCAATAAGCGTCCCAAAATCCCACCAAGCGAACTAGCACTGATGTAACTTGCTACCGCACTTAACATAGCCGGACGGCTTAGTTCCTCGCCTAAATAGGCAATAGCAATGGCTGGCAGGCCTCCCAAACAAAAGCCTTGTAGCGCACGCCAAAACAACAATTCGCCGTAGGAATCGACTTGGGTTAACGCGAAGGTACAAGCAGTCATGCCGATTAAAGTCCAAATCAGCAATTCACGACGGCCAAAAGCATCCGATAAAGCACCGTAAAACAGTAATGACACACCTAACGACAAAGTGCCGATGGCATAGGTCCAGCTTGTTTGTAGCTCAGACAAAGCAAAAGTGCGACTTAGCTCAGGCAATAAAGGCTGCAACGCATGTAGGCAGGCAAAAACCACGACCGCGGCAAAACTCATTGCCCAAGTAATACGACGAAACGCCGGGGTATTTTTCTCTATCATCACGACAAACCAGATCTGCTATCGCAGCATTATACCCGTTATCCCTATCTAGGCGTACGAATAAACCGGCGCTATTGTCGCCAAATATCAGTTACCGAAGAGAAAAATCGCCACCATCGCTCGCTTCCACTGCTGCCAGCTGCTCACAGTCGGAAGTTTTATGTGTATGATATGGACGCCACTAACCATTCTTATAAAGGAATTTTCATGCGTTTATCTCTAATCGCCTGCGCAGTGTTGAGCTGTACTTTATTGACTCATTGTACTGAGGCGCCGGTTGCTAACAACCCAACCGCCGCTGTCGCGGAAAAAGTTGCCGAAACCCAAATCAATGCTGAAGCTGTCTATCAGCAAGCAACCGCAGAACTCTTTCAAGCCCGTCCATTAAGCGCAACCGCCTATAGCTTGTCAGAACAGCAGGTGGGAAAACCTTTTGCAAATTTGATGGAGTTTTATCATTCAAGCGGTGAAAACACCCTACGAAGCCAAATGCAAGCCGCAGTTACTGCCCTGCAGACCATACCGACCGACGCGACGCCGCAGCAAATCGAAAACCAACAAGTCATGGCGAACATTTTCGGATTTTATGCTGGCGCCCCAGGTGTGACTCAAGGCTATATTGATATGTGGATGGGCCATTCGCCATTTATTATCAATCAAATCAATGGCCCAGTTATTGATATGGCAGGAGCCTTGGTTAATTCCCACGCCATCAAAAATGCAGCTGACGCGAACAATTATTTGACGCGACTTCAGCAGTTTGCACCGGCGCTAAAAGCGGTTGGCGATAAATTCACTACTGATGTGAAATCGGATTGGGTTCCACCACGCGTGTTATTGGAAAAAGCCATTAAAATTTTAGACAGTTATGGTCAAGCCGATGCCACGACCCATCCACTGTACAAAGATTTTGCGACAAAAGTCGCTGCGCTTACTGATGTCCCTCAAACCGAACGAGATGCTTGGTTGGCGCAAGCAAACACGCTGGTTTCGCAGCAAATTGCCCCTGCCTTCATGCAATTAAAGCAACAAGTGACTGACGCGCTGCCGCACGGCAAATTAGATGCCGGTATTTGGGCGCAACCAGGGGGAGATGCCTTTTACGCATACTCAGTTAAACAATTGGGCGATACCGATTTAACGCCAGATCAAATCCATCAAATTGGTTTAGATGAAGTAAAACGTATCACTGCCGATATGGACAAAATTCTGAAAGCTAACGGCTACAGTGAAGGCTCAGTTGGCGACCGTATGGCGGCATTAAACGAAGAACCACGTTTTCTATATGCTGACTCAGATGCAGGACGTGCAGAGTTACTGGCCGATTTAAATGGCTACATCGCTGAAATGGATAAGCGGATTGGTGAACAATTTGCTACTCGCCCACCGTACTCAGTAGAAGTTCGCCGGATCCCGGTAGAAATCCAAGATAGCGCAGCCGGCGGTCAATATACTTCGCCAGCGATTGATGGTAGCAAGCCAGGGATCTATTGGATCAACTTGGCGGATATGAAAGCAAACGCAAAATTCGATTTAAAAACACTGACTTACCATGAAGCCAACCCAGGCCATCATTGGCAAATCGCGTTAAATTTGGCACAAGAGCAACTGCCATTACTGCGCCGTATCGCCCCATACAACGCTTATGCTGAAGGCTGGGGTCTATATGCAGAGCAAGTTGGTTATGAAATGGGCATGTATAAAACCGATCCATTTGGTGATTTGGGCCGCTTAAAAGCAGAACTATTTCGTTCAGTACGTTTAGTCGTTGATACCGGCATGCACGCTAAACATTGGAGCCGCGAGCAAGCTATCCAATATATGGCAAGCACGACCGGCACTGCATCATCTGATGTCATCAGTGAAATCGAACGTTATATGGCGTGGCCTGGCCAAGCTTTGGGCTACAAGCTTGGCATGCTAAAAATCTTAGAATTACGCGAGTTTGCGCGCAAAGAATTGGGCGAACAGTTCGATATCAAAGCGTTCCATGATTTAGTGTTGTTAGGCGGTGCCGTGCCAATGTCGGTACTAGATAGCAAAGTTAAAAACTGGGTAAGCCAACAAAAATCAGCTGTCCCAAGCACCAAATAATTCGGAGAAATAGCATGGAAAAAGCAAATCAACAAGAATGGCTATTAGTACAACGTAGTTTTGATCAAATGGAAATTCAGGCTTTGTGGCTAAAAATAGTGGCCATTATTGTTTGGTTAGGACTTTTGGTCAGCAAAGAAAGTTTGGTACTGATGGTTGGGGTTATTGGCCTATTTTGGCTCAATGAAGCCATCTGGAAAACCCAGCAACAACGCGCTGCAGCGCGCTTGCGCCAGTTAGAGCAAGCTGCTGACGATATCAGTTGTCAGTGGCATACCGACTTTGCAAATAACAGGCCTGGGGCAATGAACTTGGCGCTTGGCTATCTGAAAAACTTATTACCACCAACAGTTGCGGTCACTTATGTGATCATGCTGGGCGCTACTTTAGTTCGACATTTCTTCTAACAAGAGGGTGTTGTAACAATTAGCGTGCTGTAGATGTTTTTAGCACCAAAGTTAAAAGCATCTACAGCAATTATGGCGTTGATGGACGCTCAAGTGACTGTCCAGTTTTGCACCTTAGAGCACTTCCTCTTTCACCACCTTAGTCACCAACAGTTGGTCAATTTTATAACTGTCGATATCCACTACCTCAAACTTGTAACCTTGATAGAGCACAAAGTCAGTCCGTTTTGGAATTTTTCGCAGCATAAACATCATAAAGCCAGCGATAGTTTCGTAGTTTTCTTGGTGTGGGAAAGATTCAATATCAAACACCCGCATGACATCATCGAGTGGTGTCAGACCTTCGACTAACCACGAATCGTCGTCACGTTTAACGATTTGCTCTTCCTCTGAATTCACCAACTCGCCCATAACGATGCTCATGACGTCTTTGAGGGTGATCATGCCGACCACTAAGGCATATTCGTTTAAGATCACCGCAAAATCGACACCTGAACTTTTAAAATGCGCTAATACTTCATAAAGCGATAAATTATCAGGAATTATCAATGCGTTATGCAGCATACCGGGTTTACTAAGCGAGATTTCTTGCTCACTCAGTACTTGCATCAGTAGTTCGCGAGACTCAACATAACCCACCACTTTATCTAAACTACCATCGCAGACCATAAACCGAGCATGCGGATATTCGGCTAACTTAGCTTTGATACTTTCAGTGGTTTCTGTGCGGTTAAAATACACCAGACTTTCCCGTGGCGTCATCGCTGAAGTCACAGTCCGTTGGTCCATATCAAATACGTTTTCCAACAAAGTATGTTCTTGTTGCTGCAGCACGCCAGCTTCAGCGCCTTCATCCATCATGGAAATAATGTCTTCAGGGGTGATTTGGTCTTTGCGATGGATCGGTACATTAAATAAACGAAACACCACATTGGCCACGCCGTTAAACAACATGACCAAAGGTCGTAGCACCACTAAAAGTGTCATAATTGGCCGAACCACGGTCATGGCAACTTTTTCCGGCGCCAGCATGGCCAAGCGTTTTGGCATTAGATCGGCGAACAAAATAAATAAGGTCGTGACAAAAAACACTGATAAACCAAAACCAATGTTCTGTAACCAAGGTCCTTGATAAATGACTTCAACTACGCTGACAAAATAAGGGGTAAAAGCGGCTTCACCAATGATACCGCCCAAAATTGCCACGGCATTGAGGCCTATCTGCACGATAGTAAAAAAATTGCCGGGGTGTTGCTGAAGATCCAGTACTAACTGTGCTTTTGTTTCACCGTCAGCGGAAAGTTGGCGTAAACGTAGTTTTCGCGCTGCGGCTAAAGCAATTTCAGACATTGAAAAAAACGCACTGATACTAATCAGTACCGTAATGATAAGAATGTGTTCAAATACCGACATTATGTTCGCACCTACGCTGTTTTGCGCGCAGCAATATTGCCGCGACTTGATGACGCACGCGTGACAAGCGTCACATTTTTCACGTCAACATTAGGGTCTGTTGGCCCTAGCTAGTATAAGCGCGAATCTCAGCTATTTCAGCATCTTATTCAAAGTAAAAAGCCCGGCGACTTTGCAGTCGCCGGGCTTTTTTAGCCAATCAACTTACTTTTTAAGGTGCGTTGCTAAATATGCTTGTAGTTTGCGCATATAAACTAATTGGTTTTCTGCTGAGTAGAAGCCGTGCGCTTCATCATCAAACTCTAGGTATTCAAACGGTTTGTTCGCCGCTTTTAACGCATCAGTCAATGCTTCCGCGTGTGCGATTGGCGCGCGCTCATCGCGTTTACCATGGGCAATTAACAGATGCGTGGTAAGTCCTGCCACATTGCGACTTGGCGAATAACTGGTCAGTAATTTTTCATCCTGACCGATGACACGTTTTAAATAACTTGAGCCAGAACCAGATTGACGGACATCGCCTTCTTTATACATCAAGGTCAAATCGTAAATACCAGCGACAGCTACACCACATTTATACAAATTTGGCTTGAGCACTGAGGATTGCACCACAGAATAAGCACCAAATGAACCGCCAACGATACAAACGTTACCTGCTTTACCATGCCCTTGGGCGATAGCCCATTCAGTGCCGGCGATAATATCGCGCTGGATATTATTGCCCCATTGCAGGTAACCAGCTTGTTCGTATTTATCACCATAACCACCTGAGCCACGGTAGTTCACTTGCAGGACGTTGTAACCTGACAACGCCATTAGTTGCACTGTGTCGTCAAATTGCCATACATCACGCACCCCATGTGGGCCACCGTGTACGTAGACTACCAAAGGTTTTTCCGCTGATTTACTCGGGCTTTGTGTCAGATAACCATGAATTTTCATGCCATCAAAAGAATCAAAACTGATTGGTTCAGTCGGCGCAAAGGCAACCCCCTTCAGCGCAGCGCGAGATTTGCTGATTAGTCCCAACGAGTTTTTCGCCACATCGTAGCTATAGTAAGCAACTGGGCTAATGTCAGAGCTAACGGCTACCACAAATTGATTCAAATCGTCAGTGCTGCTGGTGATAGTGACATCTTCACCTGGGAAAGCACCTAATAAATCTTTGAAAACTTTAGCTTCTTTATACTCATCAGATAACAACACATAAGCTGGACGACCGTCTGCAACTTCGACCGCATAGACAGAGCGTTTATCGTTAGTCCGTTTTGCTTGCACAACATCAACTGCAGGATCGGTGTAAACCGCAGTGTATTTGCCGGTTTTTAGGTCAAATTTAAAGACACCAGTTTTATCTTGATTGATGTCATCATAAACGTACAAAGCATTATTATCGCCGGTCATCGCAATTGGGGTGAAATCATCACCAAATGCTGCTAATGGAACTCGTTTCCATTCATCAACATTTTCGTCTTTCACATAGACTTCGCGTTCGCCACTGCGGTTAATGCCCGTTACTACACGCGGTTTACCGGTAGTTCCAGCGATGACTTGAGCTCTTGGCACTGGCACACGACCATAGAACTTAGTTTTGCCGTTAAACACGTTTAATGACAAAACCTCAGACAAACGCTCACCATCTTCAGACATTGGTGTTGATTGAATTAAAATATTGCCATTTTCATCAGCTTTCGCTTCGATGAACTCAGCCCAAGCATTCACCGCTTCGCGTTTTGGTTTGATCTTTGAACCTTTGGCTTCCTCGCCGGCGCGATACCCAAACAGAATTTGACCTTTTGAGCCATCGGCATTAATACCGTATAACTCGCCGTAATACTGTGGCTGCTCTAACCAAGGATGTGATTCGACCATTTTGAACACCACGCGATCGTTACTGACCCAGCGGTATTCGCCAACTTCAATTAAACCACCAAAGCGAGCAACGCCGGTTGGCTTCATGGTTTTACTGTCTAAAAACACTAAGGTTTGTTTGCCATCAACAAACATTTTGGTGGCTAAATAGCTGCCATCCGGAGAGATTTTGACATCAAAAATATCAGGGTTACGGCTTAATAAATCAGCGTAATCAGGCGCTGCGGCACTAGCGTTTGAACTTGCTGCCAACATCAGCAAAGCCGAAATAGTATAAATTTGACAAATTGGATTCCTTGTATAAATTCCGTTTGTATCAAGATTTATTGAACTTTGTCTTCGGCCTTAAATTTAGCATACAATTATTTAACACGCCAATATTTAACACTTCAGAACATTTCGCTGCAATTTTACCTGTAGCCGGTAACTTTAGGCGACTTTTATTTGCGAAAAAGCGGGAAAGTGCAACTTACATCAGTGAAAATACTGATTTTGCCTGTTGATAGACCCAAAGCGCTAACGCCGGATCATATCGTTCACCTTCATCACGCATAAATGCATGATTGGCGTCAAACTCATGCCAACTAAAGCGGGTGCCACTAGCTAAAAGTGTTTGGTGAATGAGCTCGCGGCCTGCGCGCGGAATATGCGGATCCTGACGCCCCCAGATCATGGTTAATTCACCTTGGATCTTGTTGGAAAGTGCGAGTGTCTGCTCAGCCCCTGGCAGGGTATTGCTATGCAGATCTGTGGCATATAAACAGATCGTCGCCAAAACCTCTGGTTGTAAAGCAGCGCGAAAGGCCAAATGCCCACCAATGCAAACACCAATTGCGCCGATTTTACCGTTACAGGCTTGATGCTGCTGCAAATAGCTGATCATCGCCCTATTATCGCTATCGTAACCTTCCAGCGGCTTGGTCCATTTATCTTGGTTGCCTTTGTCTTTGCCGACATCGTCATAGCCAAGCACTGTGCCAAGCGGGTTTAATTCATGAAAGATTTCTGGAACTAACACCAAAAATCCCTGCCCAGCCAGCATCGCCGCGGTGCGAGCTATCGGCGCGGTGATTTGGAATATTTCTGAGTAAAACAGCAAGGCTGGAAACTGACGACCGTTAACCACAGGTCGAAACAACTGGCATTGCATAGGCCCTGTTGCGGTCTCAAGCGTTAAATACTCACGGGTGATTTGCATAATGCCCTCTTCAATTCGCTGAACATTCAAACGAATTGTTCAATAAAACAGCGTAAAAATGCGAAAGAACAGCTTAACTACCAGCCACTTGGCTAAAGTTCTCAAAATAATTGCAACTTGTAAAGTCGCGCACTGGTCGAACATTTGCTCAATCTAGTGTCATCAGTGACTATTGAACCTAGCTTTTGCGACCGACTCTGCACTCCAAGCGCTGAGCCTTACTAGTCGCAAATAGACAATTGCGGTACACTCCAAATAGTTGTTAATGCGCTGTAACTCGGTCAATCATGCCCTTTAGCACCGAATTAAGTGCAACTTACCCAAGTTTTTAAAAGGATTATTTATGTTGTTCCGTTCTCGTTTAGCCTTGGCTATCGCCTTAACTTTTAGCATGGCCGCCTGTGATAGTCCCGAGCCAACAGCAACTGCTGCAGCCAAGCTCCCTGCGGGCATCAGCTTAGTGAAAGTACAGGAGCCGGTGCCGGGTGCCTTAGCTATTCCTTATAAAAAGTACAAATTAAATAATGGTTTAACTGTTATTGTCCACGAAGACAATTCAGATCCATTAGTCCACGTTGATGTAACTTATCATGTGGGATCTTCCAGAGAAGAGCCGGGGAAATCAGGCTTTGCCCACTTTTTCGAACATATGATGTTCCAAGGCTCAGAACATGTGGCAGACGAGCAGCATTTTAAAATAATCACCGAAGCCGGTGGCAACATGAACGGTTCGACTAACACTGATAGAACCAACTACTTTCAGACTGTGCCAGTGAACCAATTGGAAAAAGTACTGTGGCTGGAATCAGACCGCATGGGCTTTTTAGTTGACGCGGTGACCGAGCAAAAATTCGAAGTTCAGCGCGAAACCGTGAAAAATGAGCGTGGCCAACGGATCGATAATCGCCCTTACGGTCGTTTGTCTGAACGCGCAAACGAATTACTCTACCCAGCCAATCACCCGTACGCGTGGCCAGTAATTGGTTATATGGATGACCTTAACCGCGCCAATGTGAATGATGTAAAAGCATTCTTCCTGCGCTGGTATGGCCCAAACAATGCCACGATCACCATCGGTGGCGCTGTCAATGCCGAGGAAGTATTACCGCTGGTCCAAAAATACTTCGGTGAAATTCCGAGCGGTCCTGCAGTTGAACCTTTGCCCAAGGAATTATTTAGTCTGTCAGCAGATCGTTATTTATCGTTTGAAGACAATATCCAATTCCCACTAATTTCTATCCAATTTCCAACAGTTTACGCCCGCCACCCAGACGAAGCGCCGTTAGATATTTTGGCGCAAATTATTGGCGGTGATAACAACTCTATTCTTTACAAGAACTTGGTGAAGAATCAGTTCACAGTGCAAGCGCAAAGTTCGCATGGCTGCCAAGAATTGCATTGCACATTCGATTTGTTGGCGTTACCAAGTAACGGCAAAACTTTAAGTGACATCGAAACTATCCTAAGACAAAGCTTGGTAGAGTTCGAACAACGAGGCGTGACCGACGACGATTTGCTCAAAGTTAAAGCGCAAATTGAAGCAGCCAGCATTTTCGGACTACAAAGTGTCAGCGGTAAAGTGAGCCAGCTTGCATACAACGAGACATTTTTCAGCGAACCCGATTTAATGGCAGCAGATATCGCCCGCTACCAAGCCGTATCCAAAGAAGATATCGTGCGGGTTTACCAAAAATACTTGAAAAATCAGCATGCAGCTGTATTGAGTATTGTGCCAAACGGTAAGGTTGCACCACCGGCAAAAGCTGATAACTATCAGATTGCTGCACGCAATTTCCAAGGTGCTTCGACAACAAAAGCCAGTGATTTAGTGCTGAGAAAAACACCATCAACTTTTGATCGCAGCCAACAACCTGTTGCCAAAGCCAATCCATCAGTCAATCTTCCGGCAACTTGGCAGGAGCAACTACCAAACGGTATTGCGATGCTTGGTAGTCAAAGTTTTGAAACACCAACCACCGACATTTTATTAAAAATCCCGGCCGGACTTTATTTTGAAACAGCTGACACTTTAGGCACAACTGCGATGCTTGCGGCATTGCTTAATGAAAGCAGCGAAAACTACAGTACCGAAGCCATGGCCATGGCGCTGCAAAAACTCGGCAGCAGTATTGCGGTGAGCTCCGATGATCAGAATATCAATGTGTTTGTCTCGAGCCTGAGTAAAAACTTGCCAGCGACCTTAGACTTACTTGAGGAAAAACTGTTTCGCCCTGCCTTCTCAGTTGCAGATTTCGAACGGTTAAAACTGCAAAGTATTCAAGGGCTGGAACACGCAACCAAAGATGCGGGTTATCAGGCTGACCGCGCATTTCGCGAGTTGATGTTTGGTCAACATATCGCGCGTTTCGATCAAACAGGCACACTAGTTTCATTACAACAAATGCAATTAGCTGCAGTTCAAGCGCTGTACCAAAAACAATTTAAGCCAACTGGCGCACAATTAATTCTGGTCAGCGATTTAGCAAAAGCGGATGTGGTTGCACTTTTAAACGGCAAATTAGCGAAATGGCAAGGTCAAGGCGCGGCCATGGTCGAGCAACCTGCGGTGGCAGTAGCAGAGGCCGGTACTATTTATCTCATCGATAAACCAGATGCAGCACAATCGGAGATCCGCATCGGTAAACGCAGTTTACTAGAAGATCTACATGGTGATTTCTATCGTGCAGGCTTAATGAACTTTGTCTTAGGAGGTAATTTCAATAGTCGACTCAACCTCAAACTCCGTGAAGAAAAAGGCTATACCTACGGCGCTCGCGCGGGCTTTAGTGCAGACGACCAACTCGGAGTTTACAGTGCATCAGCGGCGGTACGGACCGATGCAACAGCGGCGGCAGTGAAAGAATTCCTCAGCGAGATTACTAAATATCAGCAAGCAGGGATCACGGCGGAAGAACTGGAGTTCACCAGAAATGCAATCAACCAAGCCGATGCGCTGAAATACGAAACTCCAACGGCAAAGCTTGGTTTTATGGCAAAAATGCAGCACTACAACACCAACGCAGACTTTGTGCAAAAGCGGCAAAATTTGGTGCAGTCTTTAACTAAAGCTGAAGTAGATGCGCTGGCCAAACAGCATTTAGACCCAACAACTATGGCTATCGTCGTGGTCGGAGATGCGAAAAAAATCCGTCCAGACTTGGAAGCCTTAGGTTATCCTGTAAAAACCTATCAGTTCTAATCTTTGAAATTGATGGAATGAACCACCAAGTGCGGCAGTTAAAGGCTGCACTTGGCTGCGACAAAACGGAGCTTTGGATTGCAGAACAATTGGATGGTTAAATTATCTTGGCATACACGGCTGATAGCGCTTTGTTATCGGCTGCGTTGTTGCATTACCAGTTGCGCACTTCTGCTGGCTTTTTCGGCACAGGCCAATGATCTCCCGACTATAACCATAGTTACCGGCCTCAATCAGTCGTCAATGAGCGACAGAATTGAGCAGCAACTGAAAACCGCGTATTTGCAACTCGGCTATCAAATGCAGGTGCAGCGTCTGCCAGCAGGTCGTTCGTTAATGATGACAAACGCTGGTGAATTTGATGGTGAGCTGTTTCGGATCGCTGATATTGCCGAGCAGTATCCTAATTTATTGCAGGTACCCACCCCACTTGAGCGGATCAATCTGCATGCTTTTATCAAACGCAGCGACAAGAGCGATTACAGCTTTTGGCAACAAAATCCAAAGCTAAGGGTGGCTTACATCAGGGGCTTCAAAATGGCGGAAAGCTATACATTTAGCGGCCAACCGGTGCCAATGAATACCGTTTCGCAAGCGGTGCAGATGTTATTGCAGGATAAAGTGGATGTGTTATTGGAAGACCCAGCGTCAGTCTATAGCGCCACCATAGAATTGTCGCCGAATGGCCAACTAGAGCAACTACCTGAAGTATTAGCTACGGCCGATTTATATCATTTCATCCATAAAAAACATCAGCAATTACTGATCCCATTAGCAGCATCACTGTCTTCTACTCGCTAATAGCTTTAGAAACTCGGCCTCTGCCACCGGCTTAGACCAGTAGTATCCTTGGGCACTATCACAACCTAACAGTTTTAGTCGCTCCAAAGTCGCGGCGTCTTCTACCCCTTCAGCCACAATTTTCAGTCCCAAACTATGCCCCATTTGGATGATGGCATGAACCAATGGCTCATCACGGTCGGACATACACAAGGAATGGATAAATGATTTATCAATTTTTAAAGTGGTGGCATTGAACCGGCGCAAGTAGCCCAGATTCGAATAGCCAGTGCCGAAGTCATCAATGGCAAATGACACCCCTAAGCCGCCCAACTGTGCTAACTGCCGCGAAATATTGTCACCTTCACCGATTAATAAAGATTCGGTTAACTCCAGTTCTAATGCCGCCGCTGGTAACTGTGCTTCGCGCAGCGCCTGCTGTACTTTCGCTTCCAATAAGCCATCACGAAATTGCACAAAAGAGAGGTTTACCGCAATGGTCATATCTGGATAGCCATGCAACTGCCAACGTCTACAAGCTTTGCAAGCCTCAACCAAAACCCAATAGCCTAATTCATTAATGAGACCAGACTCTTCGCAAAGACCAATAAAGTCTTGCGGAGCAATAAAACTGCCATCGGCTTGTGGCCATCGCACTAAGGCTTCGGCGCTATCAATAAGGCCTGTCTGCAGGTTAATCTTCGGCTGATAATACAATTGAAATTGCTGTTCTTTTAAAGCCACCCGCAACTTCTGCAACAAATTAAATTTATCAACATTGGCCTTATCCATGACTTCATCATAAAAACGCCAAATATTGCGACCTGAGGTTTTCGCTTGAAACATTGCCATGTCAGCACGTTTGAGCAAAGGCGCAAAATCGACGCCATCTCTTGGCACGACCGAAATACCCAAGGAGCCAGAGATCTCGACTTGAGTTTGCATCAACTGAAAATGTTGACTGGTTTGCAATAAAATACGTTCTGCGCGAGCAATCACTTCGGCGTCAGTGACGATACCAGGCAACAACAACAGAAATTCATCGCCGCCAAATCGACAAATATAGTCGCGTGGTGCCAGTTCGTTACGCAAGCGATCGGCTAATTGCTGAAGCAACAAATCCCCTGCGGAGTGCCCCAATGCATCATTCACAGGCTTAAAATAATCCAAATCTAAAAACAACAGCACCAAGCGTTCACCGCGCTGTTGGCACTCACCAAGTAATTGCTTAAACATAGGTTCGGCGGTGGTTCGGTTAGGCAACCCCGTCAGCGCGTCATGCTGGGTAAGTCGAATTAATTCAGCCTGAGAATCATGAACACGAATATTCTCTTGCTGTAGTGCCTTCATCAAGCGGTGAAGATCTCGGGAAAGCAAGTACACACTAAACCCTGACACGGACAAAATGACCGCGACATAAACCAAACTATTCCAAGCCGTCTTCGGAATATGGGGGTGATACCAGCCATAAATATCTAGCGAGACTAAGGCACAACAGCTGAGTAAAATCGCCGTTAATAGCGACACAAATAGTGATAAATCGCCGAGGATTGCTGCAAAAACTAAAACTCCCGGAAAGCCAAGCACGGCCAAATCACGAATGCCTCCGGAATAAAATGCTAAAGCAGTAAGCATCAGGGTCATTGACCAGAGCAGAATGTAGGCAGAACTTAAAGGATGTTGGTAAAAGGCTAAGATGGCTGATAAAACCAACATCACACAACCGGCCAAAATGATCAGCTTGACACCACCGGAAGCAAAGACCAATGCCAGCAATAATCCAGACAAGGTACTGCCACTTATTTGCAATAACCGCTTGATTTTTAACTGTTGCATCGACTGATAAGATACAACTTGCTGCAGACTACCAATATCCAACGCTGATATGCCTTTTCACTTGCCTCTATCGTTTAAGATAGCGCAATTCAGCGAATTTGCTTGCTCGCTGCGAAAAAAGCCAACTAAAGTTGTATTAGTTGAAATCTTGGCACTTAGGCTATTTTGCGGCGAAAGCACTTCACAAAACACCAGCTTAAGTTCATGTATAACATAAAAAACCGGCCGCAATTGCGGCCGTTTTTATTTGATTTTAGCGTCGCCCGCGACTACGGGCACCACTGTGCAAGATGCAATCTTATTTCGCATTTGCCCGTGATGCATCACGCGCGGCTTTAAACTCTTTGCCTTCGTACCAGTTTGGCCAAGTGTTAGAGTCAGCTAACTCACGACCTGTGCGGTAGTACAAGAACAAATCCTGTTGCGCACCGCGCAGATCCCAGGCATCAGAAAACTCATCTTCGACTTTGTGGTAGCAGCAAGTGTTAAACGCTTCGCGCTGAGCTAAGCCCCACTCTTTGCCGTGTTCCACGCTGTCTTCACCACCTTTAGCGTACAACATTGGTACGCCAACTTTTGCTAAGTTGAAGTGATCTGAGCGGTAATAATGACCACCAGCGCCATTAGCCTCTGGCGCCACGTAACGCCCTTGTTGCTCGGTATGTTTTTTCAGAATATCTTCCAGCTCAGAACTACCATGCCCCACCACAACCATATCTTTCATCGGACCATACACGTTCATCACGTCCATGTTGATGCCAGCGACAGTTTTATCCAATGGGAATAATGGATTTTTAGCATACCAAGCTGAACCAAGGAGACCGCGTTCTTCCGCAGTAACAGCGACAAACAACACCGACCGTTTTGGTTTTGGCTGAGCGGCAAAGTATTCTGCAAGTGCAATCAAGCCACCGGTGCCTGAAGCGTTATCCTGCGCGCCATTAAATACCTTATTTTTTGGGTTTGAGAAATCAACGCCCAAATGATCCCAATGCGCCATGTACAACACCGCTTCATCCGGACGCTCAGAGCCTTCAATGTAACCAGCAACGTTGGCAGAGGTTAACTCTTGAACATTACTTTTCACACTCACAGAGGCTTTAATTCCTAGCGGAATAGGCGCGAATCCCTTGCTTAGCGCTTTTTTGCGCATTGATTCAATGTCTTCGCCAATAGTCGCGAACAAAGTATTTGCCGCTTCTGTGGTGACCCAACCATCTACAGCATCACGATCAGCATTTTTATTTGGATTGATCAAATCAAATTTTGTCGCTGAGCCGCCAGCCACAACATGCCAACCGTATGATGCGGCTTCAGTTTCATGGATAATCAAAGCCATCGCTGCGCCTTGACGAGCAGCTTCTTCGAACTTGTAAGTCCAACGACCGTAATAGGTCATGTTGTTGCCGGTAAACAATGCAGGATCTTTAGTCGCAAAACCAGGGTCATTGACGAACATCACCACGGTTTTACCTTTAACATCAAGGCCAGCATAGTCGTTCCATTGGTATTCTGGCGCCACGATGCCGTAACCCACAAACACCATGTCAGACTCTTTGACTTCGCTCAGTTCAGTAACTCGGGTGGTCCAAGTGAACATTTGCTCACGGTATTTAAATTCTGCAGGCGCTTTTTCACCAGTAAAAGTCATGCTAGAAACTGCCACCGGATCAATCCGAACCAACTGCACTGGCTGGATATAACTGTCGCCATTAACGGGCTTCAAGCCAATACGTTTAAATTGCTCGGATAAATAAGCAACCGTGACTTCTTCGCCTTTTGTTGCTGGTGCGCGGCCCTGAAATTCATCAGAAGCTAAAGTTTTGATGTATTCACCGAGTCGAGGGTTCATCTCGGTATCTGGCAATGCAGTTGCTACCTGTGGTGCTTTACTTGTTTCGGTTTCTTGCGGTTGCTTGGTACAAGCCGCTAAACCGATACATGCACTGAGTGCCAACCATGTTCCTGAAAACCAAAATTGTGGTTTCATAAAAACTCCATTCTTATAGTTATAACTATTCCCAACAACCTGAATGCTGCCAGTTGGCGCGGTCTAACTTCGCCGCCGGCTTCAATTAAAAGCCAGTTGCCTAATAGATTCGCACCCACTACTAGCCTGGTTACTGAGGATAATATGGAGATAGGCCGATAAACCCATCTAAACTCGATGTTACTGCACCTGAGCTTGCGATGCTAGCATCTCCAGCTTATGCACTTGGCGGCTCATCTAGTTAAAACCACGCTATAGTTGCTGTAGTTTAAGCCCTCGACTGCAAACGTATGCAGCCAGCTCAAGCGGCGAATGCTTTGTGTTAGCATAAGGGTTTGCATAACGAACAAGGCGCCAATATGAACAAATTCAAATGGTTAACATTAGTGATGCTGCCACTATGCTTGCTAAATTCTTGTACTAAGGCGCCAACTAATGAAGAGTTGTCTGCGAAAGCAGTGCCGCAAGCTGTCGAGCCGGAAGGGAAAGTGGTTATTTATCAGGCTTTTACTCGATTATTCGGCAACAAAATTACCACGAACAAACCTTGGGGTACTGCCACAGAAAATGGTGTTGGCAAGTTTAATGATTTCAACGATGAAGCATTTATCGGATTAAAAAAACTTGGGGTCAGCCACCTCTGGCTCACTGGCGTTGTTCATCATGCGATGGTGGCAGATTACACCGCCTATGGCATAGATGCCGATGATCCTGATGTCGTCAAAGGCCGTGCCGGCTCGCCTTATGCGGTTAAAGATTATTACGATGTGGATCCAGATTTAGCCATTGATCCAGCCAAACGCATGGAGGAATTTAAAGCCTTTCTCGCCAGAGCGCATCAACATGGCATCAAAGTGATTATCGATATAGTCCCGAACCATGTTGCACGCCATTATCGCTCGACCACCAAACCTGAAGGTGTGCGAGATTTTGGTCAGGATGACAATGTCAGTGTTGAATACCATCGGGACAACAATTTTTATTATGTGCCCAACCAAGCCTTTGAATTACCAGACTACCCTCAAGGCTTTCAAGCACTTGGGGGCGAAGCACACCCGCTTCGCGATGGCAAATTTACTGAATTCCCAGCAAAGTGGACCGGTAATGGCGCTCGGGCTGCCAAGCCAAGGTTTGATGACTGGTTTGAAACCGTGAAAATCAACTATGGGGTTAAACCTGACGGTAGCTTGGATTTTGTTAAGCTGCCAAACGACTATGCCACAAAAGACCACGCCGCCCATCGCGCTTTCTGGCAACAACAAACAGTGCCAAGTTCATGGCTTAAATTTCAACAAATTACCCAATATTGGTTAGCGCTTGGTGTCGATGGCTTTCGTTATGATATGGCAGAAATGGTTCCGGTAGAATTTTGGAGCTATCTCAATAGTGAAATCAAAGCGACTAAGCCAGATGCGTTATTGCTTGCAGAAGTTTATCAACCAGCGTTGTACCGCGACTACATTCATCTGGGCAAAATGGATTATCTGTACGACAAAGTCGGATTTTATGACAGCCTCAAGCCATTGATGCAAGGCAAAGGCACTGCATCTGCGGTTTTTGCTGCGCAGCAGCAAGTCCAAGATATCGCAAAACACATGCTGCACTTTTTGGAAAACCATGACGAACAGCGGATCGCCAGCCCTGAATTTGCCGGTGATGCGCTGAAAGGCAAACCTGCCATGGTGGTTTCTGCACTGATTAGCACCTCCCCGACTTTGTTGTATTTCGGTCAAGAGAGTGGTGAAGCTGGTGCATTAGCCGCTGGTTTTGGTCAGCCTTCTCGTACTAGCATTTTTGATTATGTCGGTGTCCCTGCACACCAAGCATGGATGAATGGTGGTCGTTTTGATGGTGGCGGCTTTACTGAAGCACAGCAGCAACTTCATCAATTTTATCAACAACTCATGCAAATCTCGGCAAGCCGACCAGCCCTTCAGGGTCAATTTGTTTCCTTGCATCAACATAATTTGCAAACAGCTGGGTATAGCGAACAACAAATGAGTTTTGCTCGCTTTAATGAGCAACAACGGCTAATAGTCATCAGTAATTTCAGTGAGCAACCGGCAAGCTTTAGCCTGCAAGTTCCTGCAGAACTATTACAGCAATGGCAAGTTGCACCAGGTGAGATCAAGCTCTCGGAGCTATTGCAACAGAATGGACCTCATTCAAGCACAGCCTATAACTTACACTACGCATCAGGACAAGCTGGCACTATCAATGTGCAATTAGCGGGGCTTGGTTCTGTAGTTCTCGTAGTCCCTTCTGCCAAATAGCGACAGGCCATTAGCTACAGGCCATTAGCGCCCCCACATTCCACATACCAACGCGAGCCGATACTTTGGCTCGCGTACTCGGCATTTCATCCAGTTCATTCTCAATTTACTTACAATTGCATCACGTCTATAAAACGGTTAAGTTATCCAAGCAGAGCTTATTTCTGTATCAATTGATGTCGTAACATAGGATTTTTATCATGGATTATAATTTAATTGTCCCCGCTTTCATTGCCCTTGCCGCGCTGATCACCATCGCCAAAGCTATAGTAATAGTGCCGCAAAACACTGCGCTTTTAGTAGAACGGCTTGGTAAGTACCACAGCACTTTAACTGCGGGTATGCAATTTGTTCTGCCTTATATTGACCGTATCGCGTATCGCGTATCGCTAAAAGAAAGTGCCATCGACATTCCAAGTCAGGCTGCGATCACCAAAGACAATATCAGTTTGACCATCGATGGTGTTTTATATATTAAAGTTATGGAGCCATACAAAGCATCCTATGGTATTGATAACTATAAATATGCTGTTATTCAGTTAGCGCAAACATCAATGCGCTCTGAGCTAGGTAAACTCGATTTAGATAAAACCTTTGAAGAGCGCGATAGCTTAAACGCTAAAATTATTAGTGCCATTAACCAAGCATCTGCGGCTTGGGGTGTGCAAGTCATGCGTTATGAGATCAAGGACATTAATCCACCAGGATCTGTGCTTGATGCCATGGAAAAACAAATGCGCGCCGAACGGGAAAAACGTGCGGCAATTTTAGATTCTGAAGGGAAAAGACAAGCTGCTATTAACATGGCAGAAGGTAATCGTCAGGCCACGGTATTGGCGGCTGAAGCTCAGCAACAATCAACTTTGTTAGCGGCAGAAGCGGAAAAGCAACAGCAAGTATTAAAAGCTGAAGGTGAAGCCCAGTCTATTGAATTAGTCGCTGCTGCCCGCGCTAAAGCCTTGACCTTGATTGGTGAAGCCGCAGCAACGCCACAAGGTAAAGCAGCTGTACAATTGGATTTGGCAACAGAAGCTATTGCTGCGAAAAAGGCGATTGCTCGCGAATCGACTGTTGTGCTGATGGATAATGACAAATCCAATACCGGTAACACTGTCGCTGAAGCTTTAGGTGTGATCGCTGCAATCCAAAAGAGTGGCAATTTTAACTAAGGAATGCACATGAGTTTTACTTCCGCTTTATTATTGCTTGCGGTGCTTTGCCTGATTGCCCTGCCCTTTGCAGTGCCGGGGTTACTTGAACTGTTGTTAGCATTAACCATCGCAGCACTATTAAACGCAATGTTAGTGTGGATGGGTATAGTTCCAGAACAAAGCCATGTGATTTTGCTGACATTGGCTGGCACAACCATTGTCAGCGCAGTGTTAATTTGGAAACCACTGCGCCGTTTGCAAAAAAGTGGCGAGAAACTTGAAGAAGATAGTGGTATCTCCGATTTTGTTGGCACAGTGCTTTACCTAAATGCACCGCTGAGCAAAAGCGAAGTCGGCCAGATCGATTTTTCTGGAGTAAGTTGGCAGGTTCGCTTAAGTGCCGATTCGACTCAGGAGCTGTTACCTGCGGGCGCTGCAGTTAAAATTGTCAGCGCTACTGTTGGTTTACTCGTCGTCACTAGCGTTTAGCTTTACCTGACTGCATAGCCCCCTTGGCTGCTTTTGACGGCCAAGCGGGGCTTCCCAAGCTTAGAAAAACTCTTTTTAGCCCATATCCTTTCACAAGCCATTTTTATGTTAGCTAAATGACTTACATATTTAAATGTAATTAAATTTCCTTACATTTGAAATTGTAAGCGTATTGAATTACAATTCAATTGAACACAAAACTCTCAAACATAACCACGAACAGTGTTAGAGCTATCGGGTTGCCAAAACGTGAACAATTGATTTTATGTTCTAAGATCACTGAAAACATGAGGACGGAAGCATGGGCTGGAGTGCAGTCATCACGGGCGATTTGGTGCGTTCATCAAAAATGGCTCCCGATCGTTACAACTTAATTTTGCAGCAACTCGAACAAACCTTAGCAACGCTCAGCTCAAACCACACTGATTTCAGCATCTATCGCGGCGATGGTTTTCAGCTATATTTACCAAATCCTGAGCAATCGATAACGGCTGCACTATTGATTCGCTTAAACTTAATCTCTCACGACGCCGATTGTCGTTTGAGTATTGGTCTGGGAAATATTGATAGCAAACGGTCACAAATCAGTATGTCAACCGGCGAAGCCTTTACCCTCTCAGGCCGCGGCTTGGAAGCACTAAAAGATGTGTATTGGTCTTTGCAATTACCGCAATCGCTGTCGGTTGACTGGCAACTCTTATTACGCTTTGCTGATGTTTTATTGCAACAGATGACGGCAAGACAAGCGCAGGTGTTGTATGGTTATTTAACTGGCGATAATCCCTCGCATCAGCAGTTGGCAGATCAAATGCAAACTTCGCGGGCGAATATCACCCAATTGCTCAACCAAGCGCATTACACATTGTTCCAAGATTTATTAAGTCAATTTAAGCGATTTTTAGGCGAACAAGGAAAGTTATGACGGATCTCCCTTTATTGATATTGCTGCTAGTCGGTCATATTTTAGGTGACTTCTACCTACAACCGAAAACGTGGGTGGATGATCGGATCGCTAAACACTTTCATTCAGTAAAACTGCGCTATCACGTTTTAGTACACACAGTGCTAACTGCGCTGGTGTTATGTTATTGGAGCTGGCTACAAGGCACCAGCCTATCACTAATGAGTATTAGCTACTGTTGTGGATTGGTTGCTGCGAGTCACTTTGTCATCGACGCCGCAAAATCTTATGCCAAAGCCACAGTGTGGCCATTTGTTCTTGATCAAATAGCGCATGGCGCGATCTTGGTTTGTGTCTTTTGTTTTTTCACCGAGCAATGGTCGGTACTATGCGAAACATTCGCTAAGACGCCATCATTCACGGTGTTGGCGGTGCTCTTAGGTTATCTGTTAGCCATGACACCGACATCCATTCTGGTTGGTTTATTATTAAGAAGCTGGCACTCCGCTATTCCTGAAAGCTCACGCACGCAAAGCTTAAGCGATGCCGGACATTACATCGGAATATTAGAACGATTGTTGATAGTGACTTTTGTTGTGCTAAACGAACTAGGCGGCGTCGGTTTTCTACTCGCGGCGAAATCAATATTTCGCTTTGGCGATTTAACTCGAAGCACCGACAAAAAACTTACCGAGTATGTGCTGCTTGGCACACTACTTAGTGTCGGCTGCAGTTTGGCGATCGGCTTAATCTTAAGGTTTATTATCAATACAAACCTTGCATGATGTTAATGCACATTCAGTCGAAAAAAGTTCATATCTATTCGGCAAACTAGTTTTTAAATCAGTCATAGCATCTGAAATGTTAATGAAACATAATTTCACAGCAAGATGCGGATAAAAGCTGCAAGATAGCGCATATTTTTTGTGGAAAAAAAGCGAAATTCAGGTATCTTGTGCAGGTTTTTTCTGGCTCCAATTTCGCCGCAAAATCGCACGAGTGAGCAGAACTATTTTCGACTGCGAAATTGCATAGCAATGCAATAGTTCGCAACCCAGCCACGTTAAGGAACCACCATGCAATTTTACTTCCCGATTGTGATTATTGATGAAGACTTCCGCTCGGAGAATACCAGCGGTTCGGGCATACGCGAGCTGGCATCGGCTATTGAAAAAGCCGGTATGGAAGTGGTTGGTTACACCAGCTATGGTGATTTGACTTCATTCGCCCAGCAACAAAGCCGGGCTGCTGGTTTTATTTTATCTATTGACGACGAAGAGTTCGGCAGTGGCAGCGTCGAAGAAAGTAAATCAGTGCTGAGTCAACTGCGTAATTTCGTTGAACAAATCCGTCATCGCAACCCTGACATCCCAATTTACTTGTATGGCGAAACTCGCACAGCTCGCCATATTCCAAATGACATCCTTCGCGAATTGCATGGTTTTATTCACATGCACGAAGACACCCCGGAATTCGTTGCTCGGCACATTATTCGTGAAGCCAAAAGTTACTTAGATTCATTACCGCCGCCATTTTTCCGCGCACTGACCCACTACGCACAAGACGGCTCATACAGCTGGCATTGCCCGGGACACTCTGGTGGTGTTGCCTTTTTGAAATCACCAGTCGGTCGGATGTTTCACCAATTCTTTGGCGAAAATATGCTGCGGGCGGACGTCTGTAACGCGGTCGACGAACTGGGGCAACTACTTGACCATACTGGTCCAGTTGCAGCATCCGAACGCAACGCTGCGCGGATTTTTAACTGTGACCATTTATTCTTCGTTACCAATGGCACCTCAACGTCTAATAAAATCGTTTGGCACTCAACAGTAGCGCCAGGTGACATCGTGGTGGTTGACCGTAACTGCCATAAATCAATCTTGCACGCGATTATGATGACCGGCGCCCTGCCAGTCTTCTTAATGCCGACACGTAACCACTACGGCATTATCGGTCCGATCCCACGCAGCGAGTTTGAGCCTGAAACGATTCGTCGGAAAATGGCAGCGAACCCATTTATCCGCGAGATTTTGGAAAAAGATCCAAACGTCAAACCACGGGTACTGACCATTACCCAAAGTACCTATGACGGTATCTTGTATAACGTAGAAGAAATCAAAACGTTATTAGACGGCGAAATCGAAACGCTGCACTTTGACGAAGCTTGGTTACCGCATGCTGCGTTCCATGATTTCTATGGTGACTACCATGCGATCGGCGAAGGTCGTCCGCGTTGCGATACTTCGATGGTATTCGCCACACAATCTACTCATAAGTTATTAGCGGGTATTTCCCAAGCTTCACAAATTTTGGTGCAAGACGCCAACCTAAACAAATTAGATACCCATTTGTTTAATGAAGCTTACTTAATGCATACCTCGACCAGTCCACAATACGCAATTATTGCGTCGTGCGACGTGGCAGCTGCGATGATGGAAGCACCTGGTGGCACCGCACTCGTTGAGGAATCATTGGACGAAGCTCTTGAATTCCGTCGTGCGATGCGCAAAGTTGATGACGAGTATGGGGATGATTGGTGGTTTAAAGTTTGGGGACCAGACGATTTAACCGCTGAAGGCTTGGACGAACGCGAAGCTTGGATGCTGCATGCCGATGAAAATTGGCATGGTTTCGGTGCCATTGCTGAAGGCTTCAATTTATTAGATCCAATCAAAGCGACCATCTTAACTCCTGGCTTAAACGTTGACGGTGATTTCTCCGATACCGGGATCCCTGCGGCTATCGTTGCCAAATACTTAGCCGAACACGGGGTTGTCATCGAGAAAACTGGTCTGTATAGCTTCTTTATCATGTTCACTATCGGCATCACAAAAGGCCGTTGGAACACCATGGTTACAGCGTTACAACAGTTTAAAGATGATTACGATAAAAACGCGCCACTATGGCGTATTTTGCCGGAATTTATTCAGAAGTATCCGCAGTATGAGCGTATTGGCTTGCGTGATCTTTGCGACCAGATCCATGAAATCTACCGCGCTTATAACATCGCGAAACTAACCACCGAAATGTATTTATCGGACTTAGTGCCAGCGATGAAACCGGCAGACGCTTTCGCTCGGATGGCGCATAAGAAAATTGAACGGGTACCACTAGATGAATTGACTGGCCGCATCACCGCAGTGATGCTGACACCATATCCACCAGGGATCCCATTATTAGTGCCAGGCGAAGTGTTTAACGACACCATCGTCAGCTACTTGAAATTTGCTCGGGAATTCAACGCCAAGTTTCCAGGCTTTGAAACTTATATTCATGGATTGGTTGCAGACGAGCAGCAAGGGCAGAAGATCTATTATGTCGACTGCGTGAAGTAGTCACTGCCAAATAACCTTGTAGTCATATTGAAACTGCCAGCAATTTGCTGGCAGTTTTGTTAGCGACGCCCGGTTTGGCGACGAAAAATGTCTAAGCTCAGTTGACGAATTTCCGCCAATAAATCGGACAATATTTCCGGCTGCAACACCGCGTGTTCTGCAAGCTCGGTGATGTGCTTTTTCTCGGAAGAAGGTTGCACAGCCGATAAAGACCCAGCTAACTCGTGGAGTTGTTTTCTTAATTTTTCGATAGCTCGGCCTTGTTTACTCGAAGCATGCGGCTGCAAACTTTGCAAAAAGCCCAGCATCCGCTGCGGATCAGTCGCGTTTGCCAGCGTGGAAGCACGCAGTTCAATTTCAGCTATCAACAGATTGACCGGCAAACCAGTCTGATGCTGCGCCCACTCTGCTGGTAATTGCCATTGTTGGATCCAAGCGGCGACTTGCTCGCCAGGCATTGGCTTGGCAATACCAAAACCTTGACCATAATTGCAGCCAAGTTCTAACAGGAGCTTGCCATGAGCAACAGATTCCACACCCTCGGCAATCAGCTGCCGCCCTAAACTATCGGCAAGACCAATAACACTATCAATAATCACTAATTGTTCAGCATCGACCAGCATCTGTCCGACAAAGCTCTGATCAATTTTGATGGCATGAGTAGGCAACTGCTTGATAAAGGTGAGCGATGAATAACCGGTACCAAAATCATCCAACGCCACCCGGATGCCCGCAGACTGTAAACGAGCAATCAACCGAGAAACTTGTCGCAGATTATCCAAGGCACCTGTTTCGACGATTTCAAGCTCCAGCTGCCAAGGACGCAATTCCGGATATTGATGCAGTTTTGCCAGCAAATTGTCGGCAAAATCAGCAGCGAATAATTGCATTACATCAATATTCACGCTAACGGCGGTGATTAGTCCGTGCTGACGCCATAAATCAAGCTGCGCCAAGGCAGTGGCAATAACCCAATCACCAAAACGGATGGCAATTGGGTGTTGATGCAACAGAGCAATAAAATCTGCCGGCAATAGCAAACCTTGTATGGGGTCCTGCCAACGTGCCAACGCCTCAAAACCGAGCACACTGCCATTGCCCATATGAACTTTAGGTTGGTAATACAGTAGTAATTGCCCTTCCGAAATCGCTTTATCTAAAGCGTCTATCCGCAAAAAGCGATGCCGAGCAGTGAGATCATGCAAGGGATCAAAGCTACAGATCCGATTCTTACCGGCCAACTTGGCCTGATACATGGCTTGATCAGCTTGACGCAACAACTGCTCCGCATCAACTTCCTGTTGTTGGGGCACAAAAGTCACGCCAATACTGGCGGAAACTTGCATTTCATTGCCTTGCACAATCACTGGTAACGCAGCTGCTTCCAACAATCGCTCGAGGATCGGCTGACTTGCCATAGGGTCTTGCAATTGGGATAACACGGCGACAAATTCATCGCCCCCCAAGCGCGCAATGGTATCTTCGGCACGCAATGCATCCGTTAAACGCGCGGACAGCGCAATTAACAACAAGTCGCCACATTCATGCCCATATCGATCGTTGATGGCTTTAAAACCGTCAAGATCGAGAAAAGCGACCGCTAAGGTTTGTTGATGACGACGGTTATTCAGCAAAGCTTGGCGCAAACGGTCAACCAGCAGCACCCGATTCGGTAAACCGGTTAAGGCATCAAAGTGAGCGTTGTGCTCTAACTGTTGTTGTTGTGCTTTAACCCGACTGATATCAGAGAATAATGCTAGGTAGGCATTGGGTTGTTGTAACTTATCTCGTAGCAGGCTGATATGCAGCATTTCAGGAAACAGCTCACCATTTTTTCGGCGGTTCCAGATTTCACCTGCCCAGTACCCTTGCTGTAATAAGGCTTGCCACATTTGTTGATAAAAAAACTCATCATGCTGCCCAGAACTGAGCATCCGCGCATTTTGCCCCAGTACTTCCGCAGTTTCATAGCCAGTAATGCGACAGAATGAAGCATTCACATCGAGAATATTGCCCAGTAAATCAGTGATCATGATGCCTTCAAGCGCACTGCTAAATACGCTGGCTGCGCGCTCTAACCGAGCTTCCATCGCCTTTCGCTCGGTGATGTCATGGCCAATACCCAACACTCCAATCAACGACTGCTGTTCATCAAAAAGCGCAACCTTTGATGTTTCTAACAGTTCTTGATGACCATCCCCGACAAAAGTTACCCACTCTTCAAATACATAAGGCTGTTTGGAAGCCATGGCCTTCAAATCACAGCTTCGGAAAAAGTTTGCTTGTTTTTTACTTACAAAATCAGCATCTTTGCGTCCAATTAGCTGTGCTTCGGTCACACCATACATTTGCTGAAAGCGACTATTCCCAGCCAGATACTTACCGCCAGGATCTTTCAGCCAAACCAAGTCTGGAATATTGTCGAGTAAACTTTTAAGCAGTTGTCGTTCTTTACTTAATGACTCGGCAAGTTCATGTTGTCGAGTCATATTAGTGTGAGTACCGAGCATGCGACTTGGCATCCCCAAAGCGTCGTGCGCCACAATCTTGCCAATTGCCAATACCCACAGCCATTTGCCTTCGATATTCCGCTGGCGAAATTCAATATGAAACTGCGAATTATTGCCCTCTAGGAACTGTTCAAAATGTGCTAGCACTCGCTCGCGGTCATCCGGATGAAGTCTTTCACTCCAGCATTGCTGCGATTCAGTAAATTCAGTCGCTGGCTCACCCAGCATTTGTGCATATTCGGGGCTAAATTTGAATACACGACGTTTGACGTCCAAATCGAATAAGCCCTGTCCACTGGCTTGCAGAGCAAATCGGAGCTAATCCTCACTGGCAAGAACGTTCGCCTGCTGCTGCTTATTGACAGTGACATCGCTGAAAACCACCATTATTACCGGCACAACGCCGAGACGAAGTAACATCCAGTTCAAATCAGCAACTAACTCGGAATTGTCAGCAAACCGAATTGTATGCTCACTCAGCCAGGATTGAGGCGCAGTTATCGGCTGCTCTTGACTGAACTGTTCTTCACTAAACTGCGCTTTGAGTTGTGCGAGTTTCGGCTCATGGATCCCAAGATCTACTAAGCAACACCCGTCGCTCGGCTCTGCTCGAAGCAATTGCCACAGGGTAGAATTGCCAAAATATATCTGCTGAGTGACTGGATCTACGAACAAAATACCCAACGATATTTTGGCAAATATCGCGCTCAGCACATGAATGCTTTCGGCAATTTGAGGGGAATTTAAGCGCTGGTCCAAAGTATCTTCAACTATCGGCTAAGCCATCTAATTGTTTTAGCTTAAAACCGCATCCTCAGCCAGCGTTGGAGGACGTTCCGGTACATTCAATCCACAAAAATTGATCTACGTCTTAATCTGACAAAACTTTTGCTTAAGCACACAACAGCACAATTAAAATCTAGACATCTAAACATCCGAAAATTCTGGTGCAATCGGTAAAAATCAGGTTTACTAAGCCTCAATCAATATTCGTTCAAATCTAAGCAAAGGAGCTAAATATGTTTAAAGTGAATCAGTATTTTGATGGTAAAGTAACGTCCATTGCGTTTGCTGGCGACCAGCTGCCTGCCACCGTCGGTGTGATGGCTGCGGGCGAATATGAATTTGGCACCAGCCAACATGAAGTGCTGAGTATCATCAGTGGTGAATTATCGGTGTTATTGCCAGGACAGGCTGAGTGGCAAACATTTAGTCAGGGTCAGCAGTTTGAAGTGGCTGCCAATCAGAAATTCCAGCTAAAGGTTCTGCGCGATACTGCTTATTTATGTACCTATGAATAAACATCTTTGACGTGAATAATATGCAGAGCTGCAGCAGCTAGCTCTGCTTTCAGGAGTGAATCAACATGCGTGGTTTTGCCGGCGCTGCGAAGCGAGCCGACCCAGTAAAAACGGATGAGTCAGCCAATTTACGTGAAACCATTCAATACATGTTGCCTTATTTATTGGCTTACCGTGGCCATGTGCTCATGGCGATACTGGCACTTATCGCGGCCAAAGCAACCACATTGTTACTGCCATACGGTCTGAAACTAATTGTTGATGCCTTAGATGGCAATCTGCAAGCACAAATCACCCTCCCTCTTTTGTTAGTCATCGGCTATGGCTCCTTGCGTTTTGCCAGTGTCTTTTTTGGTGAAATTCGTGATGCCTTGTTTGGTCGGGTGACTGAGCATGCGATGCGACAGGTCGGATTGAATGTATTTAAGCATTTGCATCAATTAGATTTAAGCTTCCACTTAGACCGCCAAACCGGCGGCATCAGCCGTGATATCGAACGCGGCACTAATGGCATCAGTTTTTTGATGCGCTTTATGATGTTTAATATTCTGCCGACGCTGCTGGAAATTCTTTTAGTCGCAATCATTTTTTGGAGCCTTTTTTCGTTCTGGTATGCGCTGACAACCGCAGTCGCTGTCCTTGCCTATATCTGGTTTACCGTTAAAGTCACCGAATGGCGCAATAAATACATTCGTGAAGCTAACCAAGCTGACTCCAGCACCAATAGCAAAGCTGTCGATAGTCTGATCAATTATGAGACCGTGAAATATTTTAATAATGAAGCCTATGAAGCGGAAAATTACGACCGAGCACTGGCTGGTTGGGAACAAGCCAAATTAAGAAATCGACTTTCACTGTTAGCGCTGAACAGCGGGCAAGCATTAATTATTGCACTGGCAATCACCGTCATGTTGCTGCTCGCCGCAGACGGCGTTGTGGAAAAACAGCTGACACTGGGCGATTTTGCCATGGTTAACGCCTATATGCTGCAGCTCTTTTTACCGCTTAACTTTTTGGGATTCGTTTACCGAGAAATTCGTCGAGCTTTAACTGACTTGGAAAACATGCTTGGCTTGTTAAAACGTCGCCCAGTAATCGCTGATGCAGCAGACGCTCAACCCCTGCAATTAGCAGATGGAGTCATCGAGTTTAAAGATGTGCACTTTGCCTATCAGGCCGAACGGCCAATCCTAAAGGGATTGTCGTTTATTGTTCGCCCTGGGCATAAGCTGGCTGTGGTCGGCAGCTCTGGAGCTGGAAAAAGTACGATTTCTCGCTTACTTTATCGTTTTTATGATATCCAGCAGGGAACCATTTCGATTGACCAACAGTCAATAACCGAGCTCACTTTGGATAGTCTGCGACAGGCGATTGCGATAGTCCCTCAGGACACTGTGTTGTTTAATACTAGCATCCGGGAAAATATCGCCTATGGCAACCCATCGGCGAGCGAGAGTGACATCGATAGAGCCATCGAATTAGCGCATTTGCGCCCTTTCATTGCAAGTCTGCCGCAAGGTGACCAAACATTGGTAGGTGAACGAGGGCTCAAAGTTTCAGGTGGCGAGAAACAGCGAATAGCGATAGCACGCGTGCTATTAAAACGTTCGAAAGTGTTAGTGTTTGACGAAGCAACTTCTGCACTGGACTCACACACTGAACAAAGTATTTTACAGGCTATCCGAGAAGTGTCGGTCGGCCATACGTCGATCGTTATCGCGCATCGGTTATCAACTATTATCGATGCCGATCAAATTATAGTGTTAGATCAAGGAGTGGTAATAGAAACAGGACGACATGATGACTTACTGGCTCAAGGCGGTGTTTATGCTGCAATGTGGGCATTACAACAGCAAGAAACGACCGTGACGTTGGATTAAGTTCCATGTATAATAAGTTAACTAATGTTAAGTGACGCAAAGATGAGTAAAATCAGAAACTTCGGAAATGATTTCTGCTCCTATGTGCGTTTATCCCCGTTCATATAGAGTATTTAAGAGAACCTTATGCGAATTCTTAGACCGATAGCTGTAGTTTTTAGTACATTGTGGTTAGCCGCCTGTGGTGGTGGTTCTGACGATGAAGTCAGTGCAACGTTCCCAAATGCCTATGTTCAGATGTACAACGGCTCAGCCAATAGCGCGAATACCTCACTGACTTTGACGCTTGACACTACTGATACTCCAGTTGGCGAGGCGCCATTCGCTGACGTTACCAATTTGGTTGGTGTTGAAGGCAACACCTTTAAATTGAAACTGACTTATAAATCAGACAGTACTACTACTAAAACTATCAAAGAAGACACAGTTACTTTAACAAACGGCGAAAAAACGCTGTTGTTTATGGCTGGTGACTTCGCAAGCCCTGATTTACTGAAAATGAACTTTGTTCGTGACGACACCTTAGACGATCAGTTTAAAGTAAGCGTAATGAACTTGCTGAATAACACCACAACTTATGATGTGTACATTGGTGATTCAACTAAGACCTTTACTGATGCAGTATTAGTTGGTTCTGCTGGTTATAAAACATCAACTCAATTTAAGAATAGCGCTGTTGGTAGTTACTTCATTTATGTAACTAAAGGCGGTGACAAAACAGTTCTGTTTAAATCAAGTGCTGTTGCCTTTGCTTATGAAACTGAGTTCGTATTAGTTCTTCGTGCAGCTGTTGGTCCACAACAAAACAAGTTAGCTGTTGATTTAATCGGCAACACCACTACTGTTTTAACGCAAGAAGACGTAAATAGCTCAGCGCAATTCCGCGTATACAACAGTATCAACGATGTTAACCCAGGTAAGATCTTCTTGGGCGACCTGACTGACACTCCAGCTTTTGCCAACGTAGCCGCAGATACCTTAACTGCTTATAAAGAGACAGTTGCTGGTGATTACCGCGTATCTTTAGCTGATGCACAAAACAATTTAGTAATGCGTAACGGTTTAGTCACACTGAGCCAAAACTCTGTGAAATCAATCGTTTTCTACCGTGATGCCAATGCAAATGCTGCAGCAATCACTGTTGCAGATAGCAAATTGCCACAAGTATTTGATTTCGTATTCAACGCGGTTAACGTTATCCCTAACTACAACCAAGTGAGCTTATACTTTGTTGCTCCTGGCCAAACCATGGAAACTACACCGTATTACGTAAACACCTTAAACTATGCATCTCAAACTAGCGTTACTTTACCGGCTGGTGAGTACACAATGTTCGTGGTTCACAAAGACACTAACAACAACAAAATCTTATTGGCACAAACTGAGCTGAAGACTTTAGTCACTGGCAGTAACTATCTGTTAGTTGCTGAACCAGATGCATTTAGCTTAAGTGGTTATAAACTGTCGTTAAGTAAGTAATATCTCCACGGCCACATCGCCTAGATGTGGCCGTTTTTCTCCCCCCAGCCCTGATCCAACTGTTGTAATTCCCATATAAGCTAAGTAATCTTTGCACAGTTTTTAACTTTGAGGATCCATGGTCATGATGACTTGGTTAATGCTTTTTGCTGGTTTGGTTTTACTTGTCATTGGTGCTGACACCTTGGTAAAAGGTGCTGCCCGCCTCGCGTCATCTTTTGGCGTGCCAACTTTAGTTATAGGTTTGACGGTTGTCGCTTTTGGCACCAGTGCTCCTGAATTAGCGGTGTCAGTAAAGGCGGCTTATGCAGGTCAAGCCGAACTTGCGATTGCTAATGCAGTTGGCAGCAATATTTTCAATGTCTTATTCATTTTGGGACTCTCGGCATTAATTATGCCGCTGATTATCTCAAAACAGCTGATTCGCCAAGATGTACCGATCATGGTCGTAGTTTCCTTGGCAGCTTTTTGGTTCGTACAGGACGGACAAATTACTCGATACGAAGCGGCTGTGCTCTTCGTGGGCTTGTTAGCGTACACCGGTTTCTTGTTCTATCAAGGTAAATCTCAAGGCGCTAGTGATGAAGGCGACGATGAAGTTGCAGAGCTTTTGAAAGAACCAAAACCAATGTGGCAAAGCTTAGCATTGGTGGTCGGCGGTTTGGTGCTTTTGGTGCTTGGCGCGCGTTGGCTAGTGCAAAGCGCCGTTGAACTAGCTACCGCTTGGGGCGTTAATGAAGCTGTTATCGGTTTAACTATCGTTGCTGCAGGCACATCATTACCTGAAGTTGTTACCTCAGTTATTGCAACTATCCGCGGCGAACGCGATATTGCTGTGGGTAACGTAGTCGGTAGCAACATCTTCAATATATTGTGTGTGTTAGGTTTATCGGGTCTAGTGTCCCCTACACCACTGCTGGCTGGTGCTCAAATGGCCGCTATCGACATTCCGGTGATGGTTGCTGTTGCATTACTATGTTTGCCGTTCTTCTTTGCAGGAGCTATTCTGAATCGCATCGAAGGTGCGTTGTTCTTAATATGTTATGCCGCCTACACTTGGTTCTTGGTGGCGCTGGCACTAAAACTCGATTACTTAGCCTCATTACAAGACGCCATCGTCTATGGATTGGCTCCGGTAGTGCTTGGATATGTGGTTATCAGTCTTGCCCTGGATTTGCGCCATAGAGTTAGACGCTAACTTTAGACTATGAAAAACGCTTCTTTTGAAGCGTTTTTTTTGCCTAAAAACTGGTTTGACCAGAAGATTACTTCAAGACTAAAATAAATCGGCTGTTGCAGCACAATTGAGCTTTTGTCGGCGACCGCTTTCGATATAATATCCATCTTTATGGCTAAACACCGGAATTAATCGCATGACTCAAGATGAAATGAAAAAACGCGCTGCCTGGGCTGCGCTCGACTTTGTCCCTCGGCATACTATTGTCGGTGTCGGCACTGGCTCGACAGTCAATCATTTCATTGATGCTCTTGCCAGTATCAAGCATGAAATTAAAGGTGCAGTATCAAGCTCTGTGCAATCAACTGAGAAGATGCTGGCGTTGGGAATTCAAGTATTCGATTTAAACGATGTTGATTCGTTCAGTGTCTATGTCGATGGCGCCGATGAAATCAACAGTCAAAAACACATGATCAAAGGCGGTGGCGCCGCATTGACCCGCGAAAAAATTGTTGCCGCAGTCGCTGAAAAATTTGTTTGCATCGTCGACAGCAGCAAACAAGTTGATGTTTTGGGTAAATTTCCACTGCCAGTCGAAGTCATTCCAATGGCCAGAAATTATGTTGCCCGCGAACTAACCATACTTGGCGGTCGTCCGGTCTGGCGCGAGTCAGTCGTCACCGACAATGGCAATATCATTTTGGACGTGCATGGACTTGCCATCACAGATCCATTGGCGTTAGAACAACAGATTAATCAAATTACCGGGGTTGTCGCTAACGGCCTATTTGCCGCGAGAGCCGCAGACGTCGTATTAGTCGGTGCAGCAACCGGCACTCTAGTCCTTCAATAATAAAAACTAACGACTAGATTTACCAAATTTTGCAACATTAAAAAGAGCGTTACTATGAAAAACTACTCGTTACCGAAAGACAAAATTAAGATTTTGCTGCTGGAAGGATTGCATCAAAGTGCGGTGCAAACCTTTAAAAACCAAGGTTACAGCAACATTGAATATCTGAAGACCTCATTGTCGGAAGAAGAGCTGATTGAAAAAATCCGTGATGTGCATTTCATTGGTATTCGCTCAAGAACGCAGTTGACTGAAAAGGTGTTAAACGAAGCGAGCAAGTTAGTAGCCATCGGATGTTTCTGTATCGGCACCAACCAAGTTGATTTAGATGCCGCACTAGCACGCGCTATTCCGGTATTTAATGCACCATTCTCAAACACCCGCTCAGTCGCAGAACTGGTGCTCGGCCAAATTATTATGTTGTTACGTGGTATTCCACAACGCAATGCAGCAGCGCACCGCGGTGAATGGCAAAAAACGGCGACACAATCGTATGAAGCCCGCGGTAAAGTCCTTGGGATCATTGGTTATGGTCACATCGGTACTCAGCTTTCTATCATGGCTGAAAACATCGGTATGCGTGTACAGTTTTATGATATCGAAGACAAATTGGTATTGGGTAATGCAGTACAAGTTGATTTAGCAACCTTACTGAAAACTTCGGATGTGGTCACTCTGCATGTGCCTGAAACACCACAAACCCAAAACATGATTGGTGAAGCCGAACTCGACTTGATGAAGAATGGCGCCATTCTGATCAATGCCTCACGTGGCACTGTTGTTGATATCGATGCTCTAGCCGGCGCGCTCTCTGCCAACAAATTGGCAGGCGCTGCGATTGACGTATTCCCAGTTGAGCCAACAGGCAATGACGAAGTATTCGAATCGCCATTGCGTGCCTTCGATAACGTGATCCTGACACCACACATCGGTGGTTCCACCCAAGAAGCCCAAGAAAACATTGGTTATGAAGTTGCCGGTAAACTAGTGAAATACTCAGACAACGGTTCGACATTGTCTGCAGTGAATTTCCCAGAAGTTTCGCTGCCAGAGCACAAAGGTCGCTCTCGCCTGCTGCATATCCATAAAAACCAACCTGGTATGCTGACCAAAATCAACGAAGCTTTCGCCCGTCATGGCATCAACATCTCTGGTCAATATCTGCAAACCAACGCCGAGATTGGCTATGTAGTCATCGACATCGACAGCCTTGACCAAGAATTGGCACTCAATGAACTTAAAGCTATCCCTGGCACTTTAAAAGCGCGGGTATTGCATTAATAACACTATCCGGCGCAGCAAGTCAGTTGTTGCGCCGACTTTCCAGCCTTTCCCTTATTTACTACCCCAAAGCTGGGCTAAATAAAGTACTTTCATCTCACACTGCATAAAGTCCGCTGCAAATTGCTCAAATCAACTTTTTATCATTTTTTTATCTTTTTTTTATCTTTTTTTATAAGCGCAAAATCATGTTTTAAAAAGCATTTTTCCTTGAAATCTCGGTAGCTTATTTACGTGCCTTAAGGTGCATCGTCAGATTGCTGAATTAAATAAACTGAATTTCAGGATGAACAACATGAACAAAATCGCTTTTGCTATTAGCGCATTATTTGCCGCACAATTGGCTTATGCCGTCCCAACTGATTGCGGTGAGTGGATTTCTTACCAAGTTGAAGTTTGTGACGAGCGTGAAGTTTTAACCGACAAACCAATTACTCACTGCCGTTATATCAGCCTGCCAATTGAAAACCGTCAATATACCAAAACTGTTGATGGGCATATTTCTTACCCGCAGTGCGGCAGAATGAACGGCTATTACCTCAATGAAGTCGAGCATACAACCAAACAAGTTCGCACTGTTGTCCGTGAAAACTGTCGTATGGAAACTCGGTGGGAATGGGTACCTGGCGGCCCAAACTGTGACGATATTCCTTTTTCTTCGAAAAAAGACCAGCAATAACATCTGCCAGTGTAACGACGTAAATAAGCCGAAAAAAAACCAGTCTGACAACAGACTGGTTTTTTGCTATCCAAATTGAGTTCGGATCTTTTTCCGCTTTACGCAGCTTCCCCACGTTTTTCGATGTAGCTAAGCGCTAAATCGATACGAGCGATAGCCCGCTCCCGCCCAATAAGCGCAACCGTAACGTCTAATGATGGCGAGTTACCGCCTCCGGTCACCGCAACACGCAATGGCATGCCGACTTTGCCCATACCAAGACCTAAACTTTCTGCGGCTGTGTTGATAGCTGCATGCACAGTTTCAGCATTCCAATCGGTCAAGGTTGCTAGCTGCTGTTGCACGGATTTTAACGGCTCTGCCGCAACTGGGCGTAAGTGTTTTTTCGCCGCAGCTTCGTCGAATTCTGCAAAATCTTCGTAGAAGTAACGACTTACTTCAACTAATTCTTTTAACGTTTTAACACGCTCGCCCTGCACTGCAATTAACTGCTCCAGACTTGGACCTTGGCTGATGTCGAGTTTTTGTTCACTCAAATGCCATTCTAAATGCTTAGCCACTTCTGACGCTGGTAAAGTACGGATGTAATGTTGGTTTAACCACAACAGTTTTTCCGTGTTAAACGCTGACGGCGCACGGTTACAAGCCGATAAATCAAACAATTGCACAAGCTCTTCAATACTGAAGATCTCTTGGTCGCCGTGTGACCAGCCTAAACGCACCAAATAGTTCAGCAATGCTTGTGGTAAGAAGCCGTTATCACGGTATTGCATTACGCCCACAGCACCATGACGTTTTGATAAACGTTTACCGTCATCACCTAAAATCATTGGCACGTGCGCATATTTAGGTAATTCAGCACCTAAAGCTGCAAGAATGTTCATTTGACGCGGAGTATTGTTCACATGGTCATCACCACGGATCACGTGAGTAACTCCCATCTTCCAATCGTCAACAACCACGGTCAGGTTATAAGTTGGCGTGCCGTCACTGCGGGCAATAATCAAATCATCAAGTTCGGCGTTAGCAACTTCAATCCGACCTTTGATTAGGTCGTCAATTACCACGACACCTTCTTGCGGGTTTTTAAAACGGATCACAAAAGGTTTATCTGTCGGGTGGTCTGTACGATCACGCCACATCCCGTTGTATTTTGGCTTTTCGCCAGCGGCCATCTGCGCTTCGCGCATGGCATCAACTTCTTCAACGGTACAGAAGCATTTGTATGCTTTACCGTCGGCAAGTAACTGCGCAACTACTTCTTTGTATAAATCAAAACGCTTGGTTTGATAAAACGGGCCTTGGTCCCAATCCAGACCTAACCAATTCATCCCGTCAAGGATGGCATCAACAGACTCTTGGCTTGAACGTTCTAAATCGGTGTCTTCAATCCGCAGAATAAAAGTACCGCCAAACTTTCTGGCATACAACCAACTAAACAGAGCAGTCCGAGCACCACCGACATGCAGGTAACCGGTTGGACTTGGCGCGAAACGTGAAACAATTGACATAACAGACCCATCACAGATTTCGAATAATGGTCGCTATTGTAACAATCTCACTGAGTTCTTGCACTGATTGTCACAAGATTCGCCATTGGATCTGCTGAGTTTTTGCAGTTTTGGCTGTTTTTACAGCATTCAAAAGCAAAACAGAAAATTAATATTGACAGCTTTTCCCATCCCCCTATAATGACGGCCGAACGTCATGCGGATGGTTAGCTCAGCTGGGAGAGCATCGCCCTTACAAGGCGAGGGTCACTGGTTCGAACCCAGTACCATCCACCATAACGCTTCAATTGTGATATCCCGCGGATGGTTAGCTCAGCTGGGAGAGCATCGCCCTTACAAGGCGAGGGTCACTGGTTCGATCCCAGTACCATCCACCATATTCTTTCTTCATAAAATCATTTACTTCTTATTATCGTCTTTAGACCTTGCTAAAACTATTTCCCAATTTATCGCCAAAAATCAGCATTTACTATTCTAAGCCAAATCTGATCTGCTAAGATTCAGCGACATGCGTTGATTCGATTGTGACTTGCGCATAGCCTGATATAGTAGGACTAGTTTTTTTAGTGGTTGAAAATATTGGCAGAACAACAAGTTAGCCGGGACGTTAAGATCCTAATCATCGATGAACAGCCCCTCGCGCAAAATTATCTACGATTTGCGTTGGAGAAACTCGGCTACACCCAAGTCCAATTCACCGAACGCGCGCAAATTGCCTTAAATTGGTGTAAAGAAACCCAATACGATTTAATTATCTGCGCTTTCAATCTTCATACTGGCAAAGACGGTTATCAATTCTACGAAGAACTGAAAGTCCGCAGAATTCAGGGCTACAGTACTGGTTTTATCTTTATTAGCGCTGAAACTGATCCCTCATTAGTTTATAGCGTGGTAGAACTTCAGCCGGATGAGTTTTTAGCAAAGCCTTACACTATGCGCGATCTGCAACTGCGCATTGAACGAGTACTCAAACGCAAACATCAGCTTCGCCCCATTCATGCTTGGATGGATTTAGGCCGAGCCGATAAAGCCCTACAGCAACTTGATAATATGCTGACTCAAGGCGAATACCCGAAACTGGTGCCGTTACTACTGCGCACTAAGGGTGATTTGCTGCTTGAGATTGGCGACGTCGACAAAGCACTGGGTTATTTCCAGTCTGTTCTCGCGGTGCAAAAGTTTGGTTGGGCGCAAATTGGCGAAGTCCGCTGTTTACTCGCGCAAAACAACTACCGCCAAGCCGAAGTGCAATTAGGCCAATTGGAGCTAAAAGCGGATACCCGATTATTCGCCCTTGATCAAAAAGCCGAACTTGAATTTCATCGCAAAAGTTTTGAAGAAGCACAACAAAGCCTGCAACAAGCTGCAGCTCTCGCGCCGCGTAATCTTTATCGTCAGCAGAAGCTGATGAACTTATCTCGGTTAAATCATGACTACGAACGTCAGTATCGTACTGCTCGTGATATGGTGAAATTTGCTCGATACTCAGTGTTTGAACAACCGGATCTGTATTTGAACTTGGCCCGTGCCTGCATCGATTACGCAGCGAGCATCGACGAAGATGGCGAAACGAATAAGCTGAGTAAACAAGCGACTGATGCTTTAACCAACCTACGTTCAAGCTTTCCTGACGCCGAAACCTTAGATCAACAAGCGGTGATCCAAGCCCGTTTATATTATTTACGAGATCAAAAAGACAAAGCCGCAAAATTACTAGAGAAAATGGAGCATGTGCCTGCAGAGCTCAATGGCATTGAAGACGCTTTAGACCGAGCCAAAGCCTTTCACGAAATAGGCATGACACAGGCATCAAAAGCTTGGTTTGATAAAATTGCCACTCACCTTGCCAGCCATCAGAATGACCAAAATATCGATCCGTTCCTCACCAGCTACCTACAGCAGGAGCGGCAAGAACGCGCGGAATTAAGCACTGCGCCTCGCGAACTCAACAACATTGCGGTAATGCATTATCAACATGGCAATCATCAAGCGGCGCTGGCAGCTTTCCAACATGCATACAAATTGCTGCCGAAGAATGCCGGTATCGCCCTTAACTTACTGCAAAGTCTATTAACAGCGCCGCTTGGCGCTATAGATCCGGTCAGCCGTAAAAAACTTCTGCAGTCGACTTTGGCAACGATTCGCCAAGGTAAATTACACCCAGAACAATCTAGACGTTTTGAGCAGCTGAAATTAAAACACGCGATGGAAATCCGCTGATTAGCAGATTTTCGCTGTAACTGCTGCCAACACCGTTTAGAGGCAAAAACTTTGCTGACTTCAGTCTTTAGTCGCTTCTTGCCGAATTGTCGTCAACAGTGGTTTGGTGTTTTGGCTCTGGCCACTCACTAAATAGCAGCGGTAACTGTCGACTCTTCAACAGATAAAATAATGCCAACAGCAGTGCGATAGGCGCTATCAATAACCAAGGTGCACGAACTGAAACATAAGCGGGCAAATGTTGTGTCGTCCAGTAGAGATCCAGCAGCACATTGATAAGCAGCAGCCAACGGCTTTGTCGCCAGCAGAAAAACCAAAAACGCCGAGCGCGTCCACGCCGTAATTTCGGATCATAAGGTACTCGTTGACTCAACACTGCCATTAACAAGATGGCTGGTACGGCAATTATCAATGCCCGCAGGAAATCCGTAGTTATGGGGTAAAACCAAGCCAAGATCTGACGCTGATCAGACGGCATCGCCAAAGTAACGACCCAACACAAATACGGCCGCAATAGCAGTACCAACAGCCAATACAATCGACTAGGTACTCGATAGAGCCCATCCTGATCCAAGCGCGGCAGTTCGCGCATTAGTGATAACCCTTCACTTGCTCACCCTTAAAAATGTTCGGCAAACAAATCGAGCATCTGTTGTTCGGTCCAAACCGCAACGCCAAGCTCTTCTGCTTTAGCCAATTTTGAGCCTGCGTTATCGCCAGCGATGACTGCATGGGTTTTCGCTGAAACTGAACCTGAGACTTTTGCGCCAAGTTGCTGGAGCTTATCTTTGGCATCATCTCGACCCATGCTCTGCAAAGTACCGGTCAATACGATTGTTTGTCCGGCTAAAGGCTGTGCGCTGACAACCCGGGCTGCTATTTCAGGCCAATTGATACCGACAGCAACTAAACCATCAATAACTTGCTGTTGATGAGCATCGGCAAAGAAATGCAATAAACGACCAGCAACCACAGTGCCAACATCTGGCACTGCCAAGAGCTGTTCCATGTTCGCCGCACGCAACGCATCAAGAGTTAAGAAATGCTGGGCTAAATTTAATGCGGTAGCTTCACCGACGTCGCGAATGCCAAGAGCATAGATAAACCTTGGTAAGGTGGTTTGTTTGGCTGACGCAATCGCATCCAATAACTTCAAGGCAGACTTTTCGCCCATCCGCTCAAGGCCTATTAACGCTGTCCACTGAAGATGATAAATATCAGCTGGGCTTTGCACCAACTTCTCGTCGACCAGTTGTTCAATTAATTTGTCGCCAAGACCTTCGATATCCATGGCCTTGCGGGATACAAAGTGTTTGAGCGCTTCTTTGCGCTGAGCTTGGCAATACAAGCCGCCTGTACAACGCGCCACGGCTTCGCCTTCAATCCGCTCTACCGCACTGTCACACACTGGGCATTGGCTTGGGAAGAGAATGTCGCGAGCATTATCTGGGCGCTCTTCCATGACCACCGCCACCACTTGCGGGATCACATCCCCAGCTCGGCGCACAATCACCAAGTCGCCAATTTTGACCGCTAAACGTTCAATCTCATCGTTATTATGCAAGGTCGCGTTGCTGACGGTAACGCCACCGACACTCACCGGCTCTAATCGCGCGACTGGCGTAATTGACCCTGTCCTGCCAACCTGAAACTCCACATCGAGTAAACGCGTGGTTTTCTCTTGGGCTGGAAACTTGTAAGCAATAGCCCAACGTGGCGCGCGCGAAACAAAACCGAGCGCCAACTGCTGCGCTAAGGCATCAACTTTTAACACGACACCGTCGATTTCATAGGGCAAACTCGCCCGACGCTCGCCAATTTGCTGATGGTAGGCAAGACCTGCTTCAAGACCGGTAACCTGACGAATTTCCGGACACACCGGTAAGCCCCAAGTCTTTAATTGCTGCAGCCGGGCATAATGGCTGGAATTTGATAACAGCCCTTGCGGATCTTCAACAGCGCCTACCGCATATGCATAAAAGCTAAGCGGCCGCGTCGCGGTCATCCGCGGATCAAGCTGGCGTAAACTGCCTGCTGCAGCGTTCCGCGGATTGGCAAAGACCTTGTCACCACGAGCACGAGCCTGATAATTCATCGCATTGAAGCCTGCCAGTGGCATGAACACTTCGCCACGCACTTCTAGCACTGGAGGAAAGTCTCCGAGCAAGGCTAATGGAATGGCGCGGATCGTTTTGATATTGCTAGTGATGTCTTCGCCGGTAAAACCATCGCCACGAGTTGCTGCTTGCACTAACTGACCGTTTTCATAACGGATACTCACGGCTAAGCCATCAAGTTTTGGCTCTGCACAGAAGGTGAATTGGTTTTGTTCATCAAGCCGTTCAGCAATTCGCTGATAAAAGGCCGTGAAATCATTACCATCAAAGGCATTATCCAAAGATAACATAGGAATTTGATGACTAACCTGGCCAAATTTGTCCAGAGCAGCCCCGCCGACACGCTGCGTCGGTGAATCAGGGGTAATCAACGACGGTTCAGTAAGCTCTAATTGCTGTAACTCGCGATATAAAGCGTCATAATCTGCATCAGGAATTGTTGGATTATCAAGCACATAGTACTGATAGTTATGCTGGTTAATTTTTACCTTTAGCAGATCAATTTTTGCCTTGCTGTCACTCATCGTTCCGTCCCTCTGTCTTGATATGCATAGCATGAGGGCGAATAACGCGCCGTGCAAGTACTGACGGCGCGTTCGAACGTAAAATCAGCAAGTCAAAACTCGTTAACTAGCTTATTGCTGACTCCAAGCGACTTTTACACCGCTAAAGGCACTATAAGCGCGCACACCAACTATCCAATTGCCAGCCACTGGATTAGTTAAAGTACAGCTTTCGGTATTACCGGTTTTATAAGGGCGACAGGCATAAGTCGTGGTCGTTGGGTTTGCACCTTGGCGCACATACATATCAGCATCGCCAGTACCACCGCTCATGTTGATCTGCAGTGATTTTGCTCCAGCTGGCACCACAATAGTTTTGTAGACCCAGCTTCCTTTGGCCGCAGCAAGGTTAGTAAATTCGCCTGATGAACCAGTTGGTGGCGGTGGTGTGGTACCAGTACTGTTACCGAGCTCAAGCGCAAAGGATAAACCCAACTTGGCAAACTTCAGCGCATGCGCCGCAGTTTGGTCTGAATTGGCGAGTGTATCGTTCACACTATGAATTTTCGGGTTTGAGCTATTAAACTTGGCTTCAAACGGCATCACTGCCGCATAACCAGCGTTGTGCCAAGAGGCATGATCAGAACAGCCATAACCGCAGACATCGGTGCTTTGTTTTAAACTTGGCTGATAGGTGCTAATTAATGATTGCACATAAGCATTTAAACTCGTGTTCGTGTAGTCAGTCATCAACACAATATCGTCGACACCACCTTTGTAGTTAGTCATATCGAGTTGCATCACACCAATGACTTGCTTGCCGGCACTTGCTGCAGCTGTTGCGATATCTTTACTACCGCGCAGACCTACCTCTTCGGCAGCATATCCATAAAAACGAATAGTGCGTTTTGGTCGCAGGTTTTGCGAGGCCATCACGCGGATGATATCGGTTAACGTAGCAATACCAGAGGCATCATCATCAGCGCCTGGCGCGCGAGTAGTTTCGGTGGTGCCGCTTTGGTTGATAGAATCGAGATGTCCACCTAGCACCACAATTTCATTTGGAAAATCACTACCAACAAACTCAAGCATCACCGATTGTTGGTTATAACCAGTATGCGCAACACGACTAACTGTCGCCCAACTGCGTCCGCTGACTAGCGACGTCCATTGGCTAGCGATCCAGTCTGCCGAGTTTTTACCTGAGGTCGTAGTGTAATAGCGGTTGGTGAATGCACTTAAGTCAGTGATAGTTTGCGCAATTGAACTGTTGTTCAACATTGGCAGCATAGCATTGACGAGTGTGCCTTGGGTCAATGGCGGCGGCGTGAAGACAGCTAAAGAGACTGGATTTGCCGTTGCATTCATTGCCTCAGCCAAGCTGTTGTGGGCAATAAAGCCACCACAACGATGCAATTGCTGATGGATCTGACCTGATAAGATTGAAATGTCTTGCTCATCAATACTCGCGAGTACCGGCAACTGATGCTCTGGTGCAAGATTGGCGATGCCAAGACTTGTCATCAGACTCTGCCTGTCTGCAACCTGATACGGCGCATTTTTTAATTTGGCGGCGGTACCGGCATCAATAGTGATCCAGACAGTTTCAGCGACTGCTGGTGCTGCGATACCAGCACAACATAAACTAAGCACCAAGCGGCATGCTTGGTTAGAAAATAACTGTTTCATACATGTTCCTGAGTTATTGTGAAATTAAACCGCTCTTTGGCGGCCTATAGAACATGGTCGATCACTCAGGAAAAACTGGATATTTATCTGACATTTTTATGATAAATAAATTACATCGGCATTAATTCATTAAAAAACACCGCGAATCATCGGTTGAGTTAGCTTGAGCCCAATAAAAAAACCACCCGTAGGTGGTTTTTTGCTGAAATCAGTCGTTCTTGCAGATTTAGCTACGAATTAGCTGCTGACGCTGAAATTCGCGAATTTTCTCAACATAATGACGCACTGTCTGCATCGTCATCACGCTGCGAGTATTATCCAAAATCTGACCACCAAATTCTTCAGCAAGCTTTTTCGCTGCGTTGTGCATCAGATTGAAATTTTGTAAGGCTTCACCAGGCCCTGGTAATGTCATAAATAAACTTAAACCACGGGTCTGCAGTTTATCCATCTCTTCTAAATCAAAAGTTCCTGGGTTGAACATGTTGGCAAGGCTAAATAGAACTTCACCTGAGCCTGCACTGTCTTGATGACGGTGGAAAATATTCATCTCACCGTATTTGAAACCCAAAGTCAGTAAAGACGGCAATAACATTGCGCCATGAATTTCTTGGCCTTCTGGCAGCAATACATAAAGGATCAGTACTTCGCTGGTGACTGGTTCAGCAGCAGGCAGCGGCTCATCACCCTCACCCGCTGAAAACGACAATGACGGTTCATCACGCTGACTAGAATTTTGTTCACGGAATTTACGCACAGGCTCGCGCAATTTATCACTGCGAGGTGCTACAGACGGTGCTGGTTTAGGCTGTGGTTTTTCCCCTGGTGCTAACTTACGTTTTTTACCAACCCCATACTCATCAAAACCCTCAGCCTGCTCTTTCGACTTTTGGTCTTCTGGATAAAACCGATGTTGGGCTTGGTCATTGGCTTTTCGCGAAGACCAAATGCCATGAATAATCAGACCCGCCATCAACAACACACCAATTACAATCAACGCATAACGAAATTCAACAGCCATCATTTCTACCTTTTTAGTTTTTATCAGGCTTGAGCCATTTTCACAGCATCTTCCACATCCACCGCGACAACTCGCGACACTCCGGGCTCCTGCATGGTAACCCCCATCAATTGTGCCGCCATCTCCATCGCAATTTTATTGTGACTGATATAGATAAATTGCACACTTTCCGACATCTCCCGGACTAAATTGCAGAAACGACCAACGTTGGCGTCGTCCAGCGGAGCATCTACTTCATCCAGCATACAAAATGGTGCTGGATTTAATCGGAAAATCGAGAACACCAATGATAAAGCGGTTAATGCTTTTTCTCCACCGGATAATAAATGAATTGTACTGTTTTTTTTACCAGGCGGACGCGCCATTATTGCAACACCTGTTTCCAATAAATCTTCATCTGTTAACTCGAGGTAAGCGCTACCACCACCAAACACTTTCGGGAATAGAGTTTGTAGTCCTAAATTCACTTCGTCAAAGGTTTGTTTAAATTTTTGTCGGGTTTCCCGATCAATTTTCCGGATCGCAGTTTCCAAAGTATCCAAAGCACCGACTAGGTCGTCATGCTGTAAGTCTAGATACTTCTTACGTTCGTCTTGCTGGGCGAATTCATCAATAGCGGCCAAGTTAATTGGTCCCAGCCGTGATAAGGCTTCACTGGTTTTATCAAGTTGTTGTTGCCAAACCCCTTCAGTCGCATCTGCTGGCAGGTTTTGTATAATCTCTTTGAAATTAACTTGTTGCTCGGTTAGCAGCTCTAACATGTTATTGGCACGAACACGGAACCCTTCGGCATCTAACCGCGCATTTTCTAATTGTTTTTGCTTATGCGAGAGTTGCTGTTGCAAGCCCTGCTGCCCCTGCTCAACCTCACGAATTTGTTGTTCAAGCAGCTGTAACTGCTGCTGTTGCAATAATTTGGTCTGCTCCAGCTCACCTCGGGTCAACAGCAGAATTTGCAATTGCTCCTGCATTTCTGCATCCGGATCATCCAACAGATCATACTGGGCGATCAGTTGCGCTAAACGCTCTTCCTGCTGGCGCAGTTGATTGATTGTCCGATGCAAGTGCACCTTTGCCGCATCAAGTTGGCGTGACAAACTGACTTGTTGCAATTGCAGTTGCTGTGCCTGCTGATTTAACTGCTGCTGCTTGGCTCGCCACTGCGCAACACTTTGCTGGCCCTGATTTTGCCCTTGCTGCCAGTGCTGCTCTTGCTCTGCTTGGATGAGCAATGCTTCGTTGAGCTCTTCAAGCTGTAACTGCCCGGTAGCGATATCTTCGCGAGCAGCTATCGCCTGCTCGCTAAGCTGAGTCAATTGCTGTTGATATTCAAGTTGACGTTGTTGTTGTTGCTCGGCTTGTTGGGCAAGCAACTGACCTTGAGTCGATTGCTGCTGGACTTGTTTTTGTTGAGATTGCAGCTGTTGACGCAATGCTTTGACCGCAACCTCAGTCCAGTTCAGGCTATTTGCCACGGCTTGAACTTGCTCCGCGTTTTCAGCAATTTCATGCTCGAGCTGCTGAATTTCTTGCTGAATGCCATCAATTCGCTGTTGCAGATGCAGCGGATTTTCGCGCTGTGCCTGGCTTGCCACAATAGCCCAATTGCGTCCTCGCCAATGTCCATCTTCGGTGATCAACGACTGAGCATTACCAAGTGTGTGCTGGCGATTTTCCACTTCAACTTGATTGTTACAGCAAAAAATTTCACAGAAATAAGCGGGCACAGGCCCAGTAAGTACCTTCGCGGCAAGAGTTCCTTGAGGCCTGTCGCCTGTATACGCACTTAGCATATGACAAAGCGTGTTGCTCGGCAGTGACTCAGCAACCTGACTGAAATTCAAGGCTTGCAACGCCACAGCCACAGCTGTATCCCAGCCCTTTACAATTTCAAGTTGTGGCAACAATGGTTGCTCAGCAAGCGCTTGAGTTAATTGCTGATTTTGCTTTGCCAGATCACGCTGCAGCATCTGTAGTGTTAATTTTGCTTGCTGGCTTTGCAAGGTCAGCGTTTGTTGCGCATTTTGCAGTTGCTGCAACTGTGCCTCAACCGACTGCAATTCCTGTTCAGTCGCTAGAGCCTGTTGTTGCAAGCTTTGATGCATTTGTGCTGAATCTGAGATTTGCTCAGCAAGATCGGACAATTCAAGTGCCGCCAACGCCGCGTTAACCCGCTGTTGTTGTTGCTGTAACTGCTGATATTGCTGTTCTTTGTGCTGCAACTGGAATTGGCATTGCCGCTGTTGCTGTTGCAATTGAAAATATTGCTGCTGCCAAGTTCGAAATTGGCTTTGTTGATCGGCTTGGCTTTGTTCAACCTCGAATAACGACGCCGCACAAGTCTCTTGTTGCTGCGCTATTAATTCTTGCTCTGGTGCCAAGGCTAACAATAGAGCTTCGAGCTCTTCAAGCTCCGCTTGTTCTTGCTGTTGCTGATCATGGCCTAATTGCAAATTTTGGCGGATCTGGCGCTGATCTTCCTGCAAATTCTGTCTGCGACTGCGCTGATGCAATAGTTGTTGTTCAAGCGCAGTAATGTCGGTACCAAGCTGGTAATACTGCTGTTGGGTTTGTTCTAACAGTTCCCGCTGCGCCTGCTGCTGCTCTTTAAGCTCAACCAGTTGTTTAAAGCTGCCTGAGCCTTCGGTCTGAAACTTATGCAATTCAGTTTCAAGTTCAGCCAACACCTTTTCACTTTGAATAAGTTGCTCGTTAAAATACCACCACTTTAAGCCTGTAAGCTCTGCTTTTAGCCGACGCTCGCTGGCTTTAAGCTCTTTGTATCGTTCCGCAGTGGCAGCTTGGCGGCGTAATTTTTCGATGTTTTTTGCCAGTTCATCTCGAACATCAGATAAACGCAATAAGTTGTCGCGGGTATGGCTAATGCGAGTTTCAGTTTCGCGGCGCCGCTCTTTATATTTAGAAATGCCTGCGGCTTCTTCAAGAAAGACCCGCAAGTCTTGCGGCCTTGATTCGATTAAACGCGAAATCATGCCTTGCTCGATAATGGCATAACTGCGTGGGCCCAAGCCTGTGCCTAAAAAGATATCGGTGATGTCACGGCGACGGCATTTAGTGCCATTGAGGAAATACAAGGATTGTGCATCACGGGTTACCACCCGTTTCAACGAGATTTCGTGGCGATCAGCCAAGCTACCTTGCAGTCGACCTTGGATATTTTCAAAAACCAGTTCTACTGAGGCTTGCGACACCGGTTTACGCTGGGTCGAACCATTAAAAATGACGTCAGTCATCGCATCGCCGCGCAAGTTTTTGGCCGAGCTTTCGCCCAGCACCCAGCGCACTGCATCAATGACGTTTGATTTGCCACAGCCGTTTGGCCCAACCACACAAGTCATTGCCGTTGGAAACGGCACCTGGGTCGGGTCAACAAAGGACTTAAATCCGGCGAGTTTGATTTGTTTTAGCCGCATGCCCTGCGAAACGATAGAAACTTCTCTTACAGAATGTAACAAAATGACCTAGTGCTGTCACGGATAAACTATTGCTCATCAGGCATTTGGCTTTTAAGCTGCAACTAAGTGTTGGCGCCCCACCATCGGCCTGGCTACTGGCAACCACAAGTTGCAGCCATTTGTAGGAGTAAGGTATGCATTATTTTTTCACGGGTTTATCTTTAATCAACACCAAAGGGTTACGTCGTTACGTATTGATCCCACTCAGCATCAATTTGGTGTTGTTTGCAATTGCGTTTTTTTACTTAATGACTCAAGTCGGCGCTTGGGTCGATGGTATCTTAGCATTCATCCCGCAGTGGCTTGATTTCCTTGAATATTTGCTATGGCCTTTCCTAGTCATTACTGTGGTGCTCAGCATGGCATTTACCTTTACCATGGTCGCCAATTTTATAGCTGCCCCCTTTAATGCGTTACTTAGCGAAAAAGTTGAATTGCATTTAACCGGTCAAGCATTGCCTGAACAGGGCTTTTCGGCATTTATGGCCGACGTGCCGCGGATGTTGAAACGGGAGTGGACCAAATTCATTTACTGCGTGCCCCGCGCTTTAGTGTTTTTACTGGTATTTTTCTTATTACCGGTAATTGGGCAGGTAGTTTGGTTTTTATTTACCAGTTGGATGATGGCCATCCAGTATTGTGACTATCCCTATGACAATCATAAAATTACTTTTGATAAAATGCGCGAGCAACTGCGCGGTGATTTGACCGGCAGCTACAGTTTTGGTATCACTGTTTCCATTGCGAGTATGGTGCCTTTTCTTAATTTATTGGTGATGCCGGTCGCGGTATGTGGCGCTACTGCAATGTGGGTTGATCGCTACAAGCAAAGCCATTACCCACGTTAGATTCGCCAATTAACTACATTTGACACAGCCGCTTTGCGGCTGTGTCTGTTTACAAGGACTCTCAGTTGCCCGCGCATATTTTGTTACTTGAGGACGAAGAAAGCATCGCCGATGCGCTAATTTATAGCTTAAAAGCCGAAGGCTTTCAGGTCACTTGGTGCCAGTTGGTGCAAGAGGCAATTGTGCACTCAGCGAATGTCGATCTGCTAATTTTGGATGTCGGCTTGCCTGATGGTAATGGCTTTGAATTTTGTAAGCAAATCCGCCGACAAAGTGAAGTTCCTGTCATATTCCTAACCGCTCGCGCAAGTGAAATCGACCGGGTGGTTGGTCTGGAAATTGGCGCCGATGATTACGTCGTCAAACCCTTTAGCCCGCGTGAATTGGTCGCGAGAGTCAAAGCTATACTAAAACGCACCCAGCGCCAGCTCGCTGCTGTCACTGAGCAGTCCATGACTGCAGAGCCAACTCAGACTCAATCGCAAGCAACTGCTGATCAACCAATAAAAGCTCAACAGATCACAGCTCAACAAATTGGCGATTTCTTGCTTAAACCAACTGCGGTGCAAATACTACTCAAAAACAAGCTGCTGACGCTCACTGCGCTAGAGTATCGCTTGCTCAGCCATTTTCTGGCGCATCCACAGCAGGTGCTATCTCGCGAGCAACTTTTGCAAAGTTGCGGCCAATCAGCTGATGCTGGTTATGACCGAAATATTGATACTCACATCAAAAGCTTACGTGCAAAATTTCGGATTTGTAGCGAACTTAATTACCTGATTACCCAACGCGGCTTCGGCTATAGTCTGAACCCACAAGGCCAAACCACATGAACAATTCGCCAGCGAAATGGCCCAGCCGCACTTTATGGCGTTGGTTCCAATTGCCCTTTGCCGTTCGAGTATTTGCGCTTTATTTCGTATTTGTAGGTATGAGCGGTTACTTCATGCTGAGTTTGGTGGTCGAAGAGGTAAAACCCGGCGTTCGGCAGAGTACTGAAGAAGTCTTATTCGACACAGCACAAGTGTTGGCAAATTTAGTGGCACCAGCATTTGCCAAGGAAACTCCTGAACCTTTATCTGCAGAACTTCAACAACTGTTGGCAAGTTACGGCCAACATCAAACCGAAGCGACAATTTGGGGGATCAGTAAAGGCTCAACGCCGCATCGGATTTATCTCACTGATCGTAAAGGCATCGTGGTCTACGATAGTACCGGTACTGCCGTGGGTAAGGATTACTCTCGATGGAATGATGTCTACCTTACGCTTAGAGGCCAGTACGGCGCGCGTTCGAGTAAGGCCAATCCGGAAGATGAAAATAGCAGCGTCATGCATGTTGCTGCTGCGATCCGCCAGCATGACGAGATCCTGGGTGTACTGACCATCGCCAAACCCAATCAAATGATGCAGCCATTTATTGATCGAACCCAAGCCTACTTGACCGTGCGCGGGCTAGCGCTGATGGCACTGGGCCTTGCGATCGGCGCCCTACTCGCATGGAGATTGCAGCGTGGGCTCAATCGCTTAGAGCTTTATGCTGAGCAATTAAGTTCTGGTGAACGAGTTGATGCACCAAAATTCCGAGTGTTTTTTGAGTTTGGCAAATTGGCAGCGGCGCTTGATCGGATGCGCCATACCCTTGCAGGTCGAGCCTATGCCGAGCAGTACGTCCAAACTTTAACTCATGAATTAAAAAGTCCGCTAACCGCTATCCAAGCAGCAGCAGAGCTTCTCCAACAGCAGCTACCCGATGCTGATCGTCAACGTTTTGCCGGAAATATCCTGCAGCAAAGCAGCCGATTGCATCAAATCATCGAGCGATTACTGCAACTCTCCGCATTGGAGCAACAGCAACATCTCAGAGCGCCAAGCCAAGTGTCTTTGCCACAGATCTGTCAGCAAGCGCTGAACGCTCGGGCAGGACGTATCGATCAGCAGCTGTGGCAATTGCAATTCGATGCCCAACCCTTAAGTATTGAAGGCGACGCCATATTACTGGAGCAGGCCTTGGGGCACATGCTAGACAATGCGCTGGATTTTGCGCCCAAAGCGGCAATAGTGGCTTTAAAGGTGCACAAAGTAAGCAACAGCATTGTCATTTCATTGTGTAATCAAGGCCCACAAATTCCAGACTATGCCCTACCTCGGCTCACTGAACGATTTTATTCACTGGCAAGACCCGGCAAAAGCGGTAAAAGTACCGGGCTTGGTTTGAACTTTGTTGACGAAGTAATGAAGCTGCATCATGGCAAGTTATCGATTGAAAACACTGAACTTTCGGGTGAGCCGGCGGTTTTAGTTTCACTGGAACTGCCTATTCGCTAAAAGTGATTGATAATAGATTTGCTTATTAAAAATTACTTTTCAGATTGAAATCATCTTTATTAAATTTCACTAAATTGACTAAGCTCAACTAAATGCTTTAAGTGAGGCTAGTCATCATGCCAAATCGCTGCGTTGATTTTCAGTTCCTTGCCGAACCCACTCACGTTAACTTTGGTGGCAAAGTTCATGGTGGCATGATGATGAAGTGGATGGATCAGGCTGGATATGCTTGCGCTGTCGGGTGGACTGGCGCTTATTGTGTAACTGTTTCCGTGGGCGCCATTCGCTTTCAAAAACCCATTCTGGTTGGGCAAATTGTGCATTTACATGCGCAAGTTGTACACACTGGCATTAGCAGCATTCATGTATTTGTGAGTGCCGACGCAACCGACCCCAAAACCGCATTACAGTGTGAAACCAATCACTGCATGATAAGTTTTGTTGCTACAGATGAAACTGGACAAATCATTCCAGCACCGAAATGGACGCCGCAAACTGCCAACGATATGTTGTTGGAGCGTTATGCTATCGCGATGAAATCACTCAGTATTCAAGCAGAAGAAATGCTTAATTTTCGCGATGCGAGTTTGTGTTTAAGCAAATGGTCAACCAATTAGCGACAAGTTCACTGTGTTGCCGATGCTATTGTTGGCACATGGCGCTAGTTGGATCTATGTTGCTATCGGCGTACTAAGACCGTTCCCAAGCAGCAATAATTCTTTTCTCAACGAAATCGCTGTTGCAACAGTTGATAACTTGGTTGATAACTAGGCTCGATAGTTTTGACATCAATTTGCAAAAAATAATGACGTGCTTGCTCGAATTTTTGCAACTGCAAACAGATCTCACTCAAACGGATCAATGCATTATTTAAACGGATATCATCATCCTCCGCATGCAAATAAGGTAAAGCCTGCTCGTAGTAACCCAGTGCTAAACCAAAATGCTCAAGAAGTTGCTCTGTGCGGCCAAGATTGAGGTAAGCAACGGAAATCTTTCCGGCAAAGCCACTTGGCAAAATGGCATCTAACGCTAATTTCCGATAATACGCAGCTTGAGCTAACAGCCCCTGTCCTTGCATGACCAGTGCTTTGTTGGTGTTGAGCTCAAAGGCAAACACTGGATCTTTGCTTTTATGAAATTTCGATTCAGCCGATAACAACAAATTCCATGCCTGCGCATATTCGCCAAGCACGGCTTGCAAATTTGCCAATTCCAGAAGTCGCAAAGGATCGGCAAAGGAATCGAACATATTTTGCAAATTTTGCTGAGCTAAATTTGCATAACGACGCGCCTCAATCGCATTACCTTGGCTGTTCATTAATTTCGCTTGGTAAAAATATAACTGGGTTTGAAACACCGCAGGAGGATCGGGCTGCAGCAGCAGCTTCGCTAATGTCTGTTGCAGTTCGGCAAACTGATGTTTATCAAACAAATAATCTAACAAAAAAGACTGGAGTTGGTACCACTGTGCAGTTTGCTCAGGTTGTCGAGCCAACTGTTGTCTCAGCTGTTGTAAGCAAGATGCGGCATCTCGTTGCTGACAAAACTGCTCATGGTCATTGAGATGCTCAGTAGCTAGGGAATTCGGCGTATGCATAGCCACTAACATTAAAAACAAAAATACTCGCATTCGTTGCATATATTCCGCTAGACCGAATTGTCAGCGCAACTATGCATCTTTTCGATTCTAGTCGTCAATAACGGCCAAACCGCAATCGAAAACAAATTAAGCTCTAAGTCCTGACTTCATAGAAACTCCACATAGTCTCCACAGTGACTCCATACCGAACTCATCTCTATTAACGACAATGAGTTATCAACAAACAGGAGTCTAAGATGTTTAACTTTTTAAAACTAAAACCCATCACCATCGCTGTCTTATTATTCGTGTTATCGCTACCGATCCAAATGATCAGCAGCCTCATCGAAGAACGCCAACAACTCAGTACCTTAGTACATCACGAGATTGCCAATAGTGGCAGTCGCGACCAATGGGTCGTTGGTCCTATCTTAGTGCTGGAAACCGAGCACTATCAGCAAGAAAACTTGGTGAATCAACAATTGGTAAAACCCTACAGCCAAGTACAGTTGATTTTGCCAAACCAGATGCAAATCAACAGTGATCTCAATAGCGAGATCCGCAGCAGAGGCATTTACCAAACCCGGCTGTACCACACCAAAAACAATTGGACACTGCATTATGAACTGCCAGCAAAACTGGGTTTTGATCGCGAACCTCAAGTGTCCCCCACTGCCGAAGTCGGTAATGTTCGACTCAAATCAGCGCGTTTAGTGATGGGCTTAAGCGATATGCGAGGGCTAATTGGTATGCCAAAACTGATGCTCGATCAGCAACAGCTGAAGATTATCCCTGGCACAGGTTTGGATGCTCTAAATGGTGTACAAGCGGCGCTTGATCTCGATATGTTGCTGATTAAGCCAAACTTCGATTTAACATTGCAGATGGATATCACTGGTACCGAACACTTAAGCATGCTGCCTATTGCCGACCAAAGCAGCTGGACACTTAGCGCTGATTGGCCACATCCAAGCTTTGTCGGCCGGTTTTTGCCAATAAAACATGATGTTCGCTCCGATGGTTTCTCCGCAACTTGGCAAAGCAGTCAATTTGCCAATGACGTGAAAACTAATCTGAATAAATGTCTGCTGAGCAATACTCGCTGCGTTGAACTGAAAGAGCAGAGCTTTTTTGTCAATCTAGTGGAGCCGGTTGATCACTATCAACAAAGCTATCGGTCGGTGAAATATGCGTTATTGGTGCTGGTTGTCAGTTTCTCAGTGTTCTATTTATTCGAATTGTTAGCCAAACTGGCAATTCACCCAATGCAGTATTTGTTTGTCGGCTTGGCGCTAGCGATGTTCTATTTGCTGCTGATTTCGCTATCTGAAGTGCTTGGTTTTGCGCTTGCTTATGCAGTTGCTGCGGCAGCATGTATCTTGTTATGCGGTTTTTACACTATTGCGGTATTACAGAGTCGACAAAAAGGTCTAAGTTTTACCGCAGGTCTTAGCGCGCTTTACGGATTGCTGTTTATGATCTTGAGAGCTGAAGATATGGCACTCCTCGCAGGCTCTTTACTGCTGTTTGTCGTGCTAAGTGGAGTAATGCTGTCGACTCGTCACTTAAATTGGTATCAGTTGCAAGGAAATGCTCCAAGCGTCAATGACGAAAAGGACATGGCAGAATAACAGCAGCACACCATCGAAAAAAAACGCAGCCTAGCTGCGTTTTTTGCTTAAACCCTGACCGGCTTAACTTTTCACTACTACTTTTTGCGAAACTCGCTTAGTTTGCCAACGCGTTTTATTCAAAGCTATACGCTGAGTTGTTTGCTGAGCTTCGGTTGACTTCACCACCACAGGGCGCGACACGATCAAATTGTTTGGATAAACCACCAACTCGCCATCACTGGTTTTTAGCTCTGTGCTAAACAAATTGACCTCGATGATGGTGCCCTCAATCGCATTGCTGCCATCAATGATCCGAACTGTTTTGCCCTGAGCAAAACTGCGTTGACCGAGCAAAATAAAAAATGCGGTGATATTCGACAACAAACTCCAAGCGGCAAATAAAGCAACACCCACAACCGCAATCATGGAAGAGGCAAGCACCAATAAGCCTTTGATATCAATGCCCCAAACGATACTTAATACGACGACCAGTAGTAAAAACAGCAGAATATGAAACACCACCATAGCTCGGCGGTTCATTTCCTCTTTCAGCATAGTCGCAGCGATAGTGCGATAGATAAATGGCGCTATCCGTCTACTCAAAACAACATAAAACAGCAATACAACAAAGCTGAGGATCCCTTGGATAAACTCAGTGCGATATTGCTCACTAATTTCTTTTAAAGCAGTTAACCAGTCCACAATCAATCCTGCGATTACTCTAAGTCATTTAACGGCCAAGTCACGATATGATCCTCATAATCATATTCATTGACGGCGTCTTCTGAGATTGTTTTATTTCTAACAGACATCTGCTTTTTGTGCATCAAGCTTTTTTTGCCGTTATTCAACAGCGGATGCCATGAGGGTAAGCCCCGTCCCTCTTGCAAGCGACGGTAACTGCAAGATGGTGGCATAAAGAAAATGTCTTTGAGATTTTCTTTGGTTAATTTCACACAGTCTGGCACCAGCACTGTCCGATTTTCGTAGCAGTCACATTCACACTTATTACTGTTTAAATACCGACAAGCCACATTGGTAAAATATACCGTCTCTTCTGGCAGAATATAATCAGTCGGGCCAGCGAGCTCGTCATCTTCTTCGTCGATGATTTTGTTCAAGCAACATTTGGCACAGCCATCACACACTGCTTCCCATTCGGCGGTGCTCATTTCCTGTAAGCTTTTGGTTTCCCAAAACTTGTCTTCTAAAGTCATGCTATATCCTGGGGTTAGATAGTGACCGCTGTCTGCACTTGCAACCAAGGCAACAGAGTTAATTCGAGTTTATCTTGATCTTGTAATGGTCCGACGCCAGCAGGAGTGCCAGTGAGGACCATGTCGCCCGGCAAAAGCGTAAAATGTTGACTCATCTCGCTAAGCATTTGCGCAATGCCACGGATCATCAAACGTGCATCACCTTGCTGCCGAGATTGGCCATTCACTGATAACGCAAACTGCAGTTGTTGTGGTGATGTGACCAATTCTGCCGGCACAAAACCGGTAACCGGACAGGCACCATCGAAGCCTTTAGCAATTTCCCAAGGCCGACCAAGCTGTTTCAGATGAGCTTGCACTTCGCGCAAGGTCAAATCCAGTGCCAAGCCATAGCCCCAAACCGCAGCAAAGACATCATCGACACTGGCTTTTTTCAACGGAGACTTTATCAACACTGCGATTTCGGTTTCGTTATGCACTGCGCCTTGGCTGCTTGGAATAACAAAACTAGGCGTCATCGGCACTAATGCTGTTGCTGGCTTGATAAAAAATAACGCCTCTGGCGCAGTTTTACTATTCATTTCCTGGATGTGATCTAGATAGTTTTGGCCGATACAAACTACTTTTCCGACCGGCAAATCTATGGAGTTTCCTTGAACATCAACATGCTGATAGCTCATCTTTTTTCCTTATTCAGCGGCAACAATGGCATCTGCAAGATAGCCTACGCTACTGACAAAATAATAAGACCTATTCCAATGCATCAGCACTTGGTAATTGGCATATGCCAAATAAGCCCGACCGTCTTTATCATCCGGCATAACTAAAGCTGCGCGCATGGCAGACTTAGGTAATGGTTTACCATCAACCGCGGTCACACCAAGCGCTTGCCAATCAGTCAGTGAACACTCAGAGCGCTGCCACCATTGCAACCACTGGGCGCGATCCTTACTGCCTTTAGGGATCACTAAACTGTAATCGAAATTTGCCGGCAATATGACTTGGCGGCCCCAACTTTGACCTGGTTGCCAACCTTCCATTTTCAAATAGTTGGCGATTGAAGCCATGGCATCGCTGGAGTTAGTCCAAATATCTTTGTGGCCATCACCATCGCCATCTTGGGCATATTTCATAAAGGCACTTGGCATAAACTGAGTATGCCCCATCGCACCAGCCCAAGAACCTTTCATCTTGGCAAGAGTGATATGTTCCTCAGCCAGAATATCCATGGCAATGAAAAACTCTTTGCGAAACATTTGTTCACGACGGCCATCATAAGCAAGCGTCGCTAACGATGATGGGACTGAATAACGGCCAGTGACTTTACCAAATGCACTTTCTAAGCCCCAAAGCGAGACAATAAACCGTGCAGGCACTCCATATTTTTTACTAACAGCCGCAAGTTCCTGCGCATGCTTTTGATACATAGCCTTGGCTGATTTAATCCGATAAGCATCAACACGCTTAGGCAAGTAAGTGTCTAAGGTCTCCACAAACTCGGGTTGGCCTTTATCGGCAACCACGACTTTCGGATGGAAAGTCAAACTTGCGAATACTTCCGCAATCAATGCCTCAGAATAACCGCGCGTTTTAGCTTCGGCTTTTAAACCTTGAACATATAGTGCAAAGCCTTCTGCAGTTTTTTCTGGCAACTCAGCGCTATTGGCTGTCGACTGCCCTGCTCGGTTTGCTGATGGTTGCTGCTGGCTTGCCACTGCGGTTTTGCCACTCTCGGTCGCACTGCTGCAACCGACAACGCCAAAAGCTAAGCCGCTAGTGACAGCAAATGAAAGCAAAAAACGAATCAACTTAATTTCCTTATTCTGCCGATTGGTTGTTCGCCAACCAATCCCGATGGTCTTTTAGTAAATCTTCTGGTGGCGGGGGTAGCTGCAAATAGTAACCTTGGTCGATTAATGCAGCCTGCACTTTGGCCAATTCTGCGCCCGCTAATTCCGCACGGCGACTGAGGTCCAATACGGTGACCAATTGCGGAGTGCCAAAGGTTTTTAACAAGGCTTCCGGCACTACTTTAAAATCGTCGCGCTGCTTGAGATACAAATAGGTTTGGTCTTTTCGAGGACTTTTATAAATTGCGGTCAACATGGGACAATTTCTGCTCTGAGTAACTTGCCTAACTAAGGCATAGACTATACCATGAAGCGCTAAATCTGCGAACTAAAGCCTTGGACGATTTATTTTGGTTACAGTACCAAACAAGCCCAAGGTCGAACAAAATCGCAGGATAAAAAACGTATCTTTTCAATCACTTTGCGCTTACGGTTGCTATGTCGGATCATGCCATTGAATTAAAAGGGAATTTATTTCCTTTGTCTGTACTGTTTTGTCAGGATTTATCAGTCGCCAACCTGAAATCCGAGTTACAGCAAAAATTGGCGCAAGCGCCAGGATTTTTCCATTTGGCACCTGTGGTCATTAGTGTCGATAACTTAACGGAAGTGCCTGATTTTACGGCGATCAAGCAGTTATTCGTCGACCTGCAGTTAGTCCTTGTCGGCGTCTGCGGCGCCAATGCTGACCTGAAAAAAGCGGCTCATGCTGCTGGTCTGGCTGCATTGCAAATGCCAAAGAATAGCAAGGCACCAGAAGCTCCAAAAACCACGGCAGCAGCTCCGGCTGCGCCCGTTGCGCCATCTATCATCGTTGCGGAAAACCGCACCATCGAGCAAAACATTCGCTCAGGCCAACAAATCTACGTGAAAGGTGCCGATTTAATCATTAAAGGTACAGTGGGTGCCGGCGCAGAAGTCATCGCAGATGGCAACATTCATATCTATGGTTCGCTGCGTGGTAAGGCGATTGCTGGTGCTAGCGGCGACAGTACGAAAAAGATCTATTGTTACAATATGCAAGCCGAGTTAATCTCAATTGCCGGTAACTATTGGTTAAGCGACAGTCTGCAAGGAGAATACTGGGGAAAATCAACCAGTATCAGCTTGCAGGACGGACAGTTAGTTTTAGCAGAATTATTCTAAGGATTGTGTGCTATGGCAAAAATCATAGTTGTGACTTCAGGCAAAGGCGGTGTCGGTAAGACGACATCGAGCGCAGCCATTGGTACAGGTCTGGCGTTAAAAGGCCATAAAACCGTGATTATCGATTTTGATATCGGCTTGCGGAATCTTGACTTAATTATGGGCTGCGAACGTCGGGTTGTTTATGACTTCGTTAACGTTATCAATAACGAAGCGAATCTAAAACAAGCGATGATCCGCGATAAACGGTTAGATAATCTGTTTATCCTGCCTGCCTCGCAAACTCGCGACAAAGATGCTTTATACAAAGACGGCGTTGAACGCGTGCTCAACGAACTGTCTGCTGACTTCGATTTTATTATCTGTGATTCACCAGCAGGTATTGAATCTGGCGCTATGATGGCATTGTATTTTGCCGATGAAGCCGTGGTAGTGACTAACCCAGAAGTTTCGTCAGTACGTGACTCGGACCGGATCCTTGGTATGTTGTCGAGCAAATCACGCCGCGCTGAACAAGGCTTACCAGGCATCAAAGAACATTTATTATTGACTCGTTACAACCCAGAGCGCGTGATCAAAGGCGAAATGCTGAGCGTTGACGACGTCAATGAAATTTTATCGATCAAATTGTTAGGTGTGATCCCAGAATCACAAGCTGTACTCAATGCATCAAACTCAGGCCAACCAGTAATTCTGGACACTGAAAGTGACGCGGGTCAGGCTTATATGGATACCGTTTCACGTTTGCTCGGTGAAGATGTGCCGTTCCGTTTTCTCAATGTTGAGAAAAAAGGCTTATTTAAACGGATTTTTGGAGGCTAATACATGTCGTTACTCGACTATTTCCGCTCATCCAAGAAAAACACCGCTTCTCAGGCGAAAGAACGCCTGCAAATTATCGTGGCGCACGAACGTCGTCGCCGCACCAGCCCAGACTATCTGCCGCAGCTGGAACGCGATATTTTAGAAGTGATCCGTAAGTACGTTGATATCGCTGACGACCAAGTGTCGGTGACTCTTGAGAAAAGCTCTGATGAGTTATCAGTGCTGGAATTAAACGTCACTTTCCCGGAAGACAAACGCGGTTAATCACCACGCACTTACGAAAAAGCCGAAACGTGTCATGCGCTTCGGCTTTTTTATTGGAGCAATTACACTTTGGCTGGCGTGCTAACTACTACACTGCCGTCTGCTGGACCAAACTAGCCACATGGGCCGGAACTGGCAAATGTGGAACTAACACAGCCCGGCGCCAGCCCGTCAGAAACTCCGGTATTGGCAGTAATTGCCGTTCATCATCACTAATCCGCCAGCACCAATTCAGATATTCGTTTAGTTGGCGTTTCACCGATAAAATGCTCGCCGGGATCCCTGCAGCTTGTGCGGCAGAACCTATGGCATCGGTCAGCTGCTGCTGCACAACTTTATACCCAGGAAAGGTATCTAAATGATAAAAGGTTTGCGGGCACGCCAATGGAGCCAGCTCGCGACAGGCTTTAATCATCCCTAACCAGAATTGGCCGTGACGACGAATGTCGCGATGGTGCATACCTTCGATCTGGCTAAGAGCCTCTAGAGAAGCAGGTTTACGCCGAGCCATCTCATACATCAAAGCATCTTTGAGGACTAACGATAAAGCCATGTCCTTTTCGATGGCAAATCGCTGACGCCAAGCCATTAAATCACGCAAAATTGCCAATTCGCGCCCTTGAAATTGCCAACTATTCTTCAACTCTAAGTAGCGATATTGCACAGGTAAATGCTTGTGACGGCGCGATATCAGTTGTTGCCCTTCCGCCAGCAATAACTCCAGGCTGTTTTTTTCGGTTAAATGCGCAGTTAATTGCGCTAACAGTGGCAGTAAATAACGCACATCATTCGCCGCATAAGCGAGCTGAGTTTCGGCAAGTGGTCGCGCTAACCAATCTGTTCGCGATTCACTTTTATCCAATTGCTGGCCGGTCATTTGTTCGACCAGCTTGGCATAACCAAGACTCCCACCCCAGCCAATCAACTCTGCAGCCAATTGGGTGTCAAACAGTGGATTCAATTCTGTGAGGCCAACTGAGGCCAATGCTTCCAAATCTTCAGTGCATGAATGCAGTAATTTCATCACCGCAGAGTTGGCGAATAAAGCCTGGAGCGGCTGCCAATCTGTAATTGTTAATGGGTCAACCAATACGACTTGCAGACCATCAAACAGCTGGATCAATCCGAGTTTCGGTAACAGTGAAGAGACTCGAACAAATTCTGTATCCACCGCCAGTGCAGGTTGTTGACTCGCTTGTTGGCAAAACGCCGCCAGTGCCGCGTTTTCAGTGATCATCTGATAAGACATGTTGAACTCCATTGTCTAAATTCGCCCTAATAAAAAACCGGCGTAAAGCCGGTTTTTCAAAAAAGCTCAGGATCTTTGCAGATCACTGCCCTTTTAACTCTCGGCGCAAAATTTTGCCAACGTTTGTTTTTGGCAATTCTGAGCGGAATTCTACCAGCTTCGGTACCTTATAGCCCGTTAATCGCTCTTTACAGTGCGCAATCAACTCGTGATCGGTCAAGGTTTGGTCTTTTTTCACTACGAAAATCTTCACGGCTTCACCGGTGGCTTCGTTTGGAATACCGACCGCAGCGACTTCAAGCACTTTATCGTGCATTGCCACAACTTCTTCGATCTCGTTTGGATAGACGTTGAAGCCCGAAACTAAGATCATGTCTTTCTTCCGATCGACAATATAGAAGAAGCCATTCTCGTCCATCCGCGCAACATCACCAGTGTAAAGCCAGCCATCTTTCAGGACTTTGTCAGTTTCTTCTTGGCGATTTAAATAACCAAGCATAACCTGAGGGCCTTGCACCAACATTTCACCAGATTCACCAGCGGCGACATCTACACCATTGTCATCAACTAACCGGATCAAAGTCGAAGGCGCGGGTAAACCGATTGAACCGTTAAAGCCTTCTAAATCATATGGACTTACCGTCACCAATGGCGCGCATTCGGTTAAGCCATAACCTTCAACTAAGCGGGTATGCGTTACTTTCTGCCAACGTTCAGCAACTGGTTTCTGCACGGCCATACCGCCACCTAATGACAGCTTTAATCGGCTAAAGTCGAGATCCGCAAAACCTGGGCAGTTTAATAAACCATTAAACAGTGTATTTACACCGGTAATTGCAGTGAACGGATACTTCCCTAGCTCTTTCACAAACGCGGGCATATCGCGCGGGTTGGTAATCAGCAAGTTAGTGCCGCCATACTTCATAAAAGTCAGGCAGTTCGCGGTTAAGGCGAAAATATGATAAAGCGGCAGTGCGGTAACGATAAACTCTTTACCTGGGCTTAGAATTGGCCCAATGCAACCAGCGACTTGTTCTAAATTCGCCACCATATTGCGATGAGTTAACATTGCGCCTTTAGACACGCCTGTAGTACCACCGGTGTACTGCAGGAATGCTAAATCACTGCCAACTACTTCAGGCTTCTGATAACTAAGGTTAGCCCCTTGTGATAGCACGTCTTTAAAGTTGATAGCCGTCGGCAACGCGTAGGCTGGAATCATCTTCTTCACGTTTTTAACGACGAAATTGACGATATTGCCTTTAAGGAAACCCAACATATCGCCCATTTTAGTCAAAATGATGTGCGACAGAGCAACGTTAGGCAACACATCCGTAAGGGTATGTGCAAAGTTTTCAACGATGACAATAGCCTTGGCTTTTGAGTCGTTTAACTGATGCTGTAATTCGCGTGGGGTATATAACGGATTAACATTCACAACCACACAGCCTGCACGCAACACACCCAGCAACGCGACTGGATATTGCAGTAAGTTTGGCATCATGATGGCAACAGCATCACCTTTTTTCAGACCTAAGCCTTGTTGCAAATAAGCCGCAAAGGCATTACTTAAGGTATCCAGCTCTGAATAAGTAATTGATTTGCCCATGTTGATATAGGCAGTTCTGTCACTATAAGTTTGAATTGATTGTTCGAAGATATCTAATAATGAACTGTAGTGATCGGCATCAATCTCTGCCGGCACGCCGGTCGGGTAACGCTTTAACCAGACTTTATCCACCGTCCTCTCCTCGTCGTAAGCTCTTTTATTTTTATAGGTAGGTTCACCAGTATTTGCAAATAATCGGTAAGACATTTACGTATTAACTAGCGGTTCTGAGTTTTTACTCTAATCCTCAATCATCCCACAATTGTGCGTTAAGCACAATTGTCATAAATCAGGCGGTGTTTTTGCCGAAATTAGGATTTGCTGCGCTATAGCTTAACCTAGCAGTTGAAGACTGTTTTGTCAGGTGTTTTTCGAGGGATTACCGAGTTCTGGGCTTAAATATCGACTTCTATTCGGCTTGCTGGAAGAACTGAGAAATCGCTACAGCAACAGCACTGGCATTGGTCATATGCAGGTGATGCCCTCCGGCTAAATGCTGCAGCTGCAATTGCGGATAACTGGACTGGTAAAGCGCTAAATTCTGTTGCATTAACTCTATTCCGTCCTCGGCCATTATTGCCATCACTGGACATTGCAATTGACCGATCAACGCTGTTGCTTGAGCTATAGTGAGCCGTTGAGCTGATAGTTCACGAAGGCGCAAATCAGCGCTCCAAGTAATACTGGCCGAGCTGCCGTTTAATAAACAACTGCCACGTTGCGTCAATAACAGGGCTTCTTGCAAAGTGAAATCACTTTGGTTTTGCCGCGCAGCCGCAGCTTGCTGCACAGTCTCATACTTAGGTTTATGCTTCTGCAGACGACCTTGTCGAGATTGCAGCGCCTTGCGAAGCTGAATGGAGGTGTCTTCAGGTGCCGTCGTAACAAATCCTAGACTGTCGACTAACACCAATCGTGCGACTAGTTCTGGCATAGCTGCAGCTAAAGCAGTCGCAACCATTCCCCCCATTGAATGCCCGATAATGTGCAATTTTGACCAAGACTGCTGTTGAATCAGCTCCACAAGATCTGCGACATAATCAAATAAATAATAGTGTGCATCAGCGCTACGATGGCTAGACAATCCATGACCAGCAAAATCCACAGCTAACAGGCTTTGTGTCGACATTGCAGCTGCCAAAGGTAAAAAACTGTTGGCGTTATCTAGCCAACCATGCAGACACAACACGGGAGTTGGATCCGACGGACCTGAGCGCCAGCCAGAAAGATTGATATTCGATAATTGGAAACTAACAGGAGATGCCGAAGCCTGCTGGATTAAAGAGCCAGAAGGATCGGCTTGCATAATTCGCTGCCAAGCCTCCAACTGCAACTGCGTCACTGACAAAGTCATTATGGCGTTTGTGGTTTACGAAAACGCAAAGTCATGCGATCGCTTTCACCGATATCCAGATATTTCTGCCGATCAACATTGCCCATGGCTAAGGTTGGCGGTAAGGCGTAAACACCTTTTGGATAATCTTTGGTGTCTTTGGCATTCGCATTAATCTCCGAACTTTCTTCAAGCACAAAACCTGCTTGTCGAGCGACAGAAATTACATAATATTCATCAAGATAACCTTCGCCAGCCCGACTCGATATTTCAGAGAGCCGACTGGAACGGTGTTCAACTAGGCCCAGAGTACCGCCAGGTTTTAGCACGTCATAAAACGAACGGAAAACATCGAGCAGATACCCTTGTTCATTCCAAATATGCGAATTTCGAAAACTCAGTACCATATCGTATTGATTCACGCTGCCTAGGCCCATTTGACCTGGAGGGTCGTATTCAAGCACGGCAACAGTGCCAAAATGTTCAGGATGTTTCGCAATGTCCTGATCTAGTTTTGCCGCTAGCCGCGCCCAAAACAGTTTCTTTTCGTCTTCGATCGTACCGTCATTTTTGCGAAAGTTAGCAATAGTCAACTGACCTTGCGCTTTGAGATACGGCGCTAAAATTTCGGTATACCAGCCGCGAGCTGGCCAGATCTCAAGTACTGACATGGTCGGCTTTAAACCAAAGAAGTTTAAAGTTTCACCCGGATGTCGATACTGATCTCTCGCTTTATTTTCAAGACTGCGCACCGGGCTATCAATCCAAGTCTGTAATTCACTTGGCGTTGCCGCAGATACGCTCGACGTCAAACCACAAACCAGCAACAGGCAACTTACGCTACTGCTGAACTTCGCTGGAACTTTGAACATTTGGTTGGCCTTGTGTTTGAGTTGCACCTGTTGGAACTGTTGTTCTTACACGCACTGGTCCCCAGTACGGGAAATATGGGTTACGCCACATTGGCCAGGTATCAACTTCAACTTGAGTGCGTTCTTGTTGTTTTGGCCATAGGTAAACGGTAGCTTGCGAAATAACGGGATACACATACTGAAACTTATCAACCATGCCCGATTCAGGCTGAGTAAGAGGGCCTAGCACAGTGATTTGTTTGCCTTGTTGGTAAACCATCGGATCTAGAAAACTTGGCACATAAGCGACAAAACGACCTGCCGTGGTATCAGAAACCACAGGACGTCCGTTGGATTTTGCAGGAAAGTAGACGATTTCAAGTCGAGTTTCTTTGGCATTATTTTCGATCTTGGCGATCACGCCGCTCCAACGAGCAGTGCCTTGACTAATGCCAGCTTTGATTGCTGCTTCGTAACTGACTAATGAAGTCCCTTCGCTTACACGAACTGCATCAGGGTACGTTGCACAACCGCCAAGCAGAACAGCAGTTAACGTCAACCAGGGTAATACTTTCATACAACCTTATTCCTGTTTAAAAATACGGGGGTTATTCCAACTGAGCCGCATCAAATGATAATTCCATCACCTGAGTGCGATTAGATAACATTGATTAAGTTTAGTTCATTTTTGTTGCGAAATATTTCAACAGAAATATCACCATAAGCGAGATGCAGATCAGTTGCAATCTGAGTTTCCCGAACAGTTGTTTTATGTCATATATCTTTCACATCATACAGTTAATCTCATCCGGAAAAATCGCGATATACCTTTGCACCGATTACTCCTACAATGCGCAAAAAGTCGTCTTTGCTAATTCGAGCTATTCCTAAATGATAAAAATCCAAAGTTTAATTAAAAGCACTTTAGTGCTTAGCCTGTTTCCGGCAATGGCGCAAGCAGCGCCTAAAAATGTGATCTATATGATCGGTGATGGCATGGGGCCTGCCTATTTATCGGCTTATCGCTACTACATGGACGATCCAAAGACAAAGAAAGTTGAATCGACCATTTACGATCAACTTTGGGTTGGTGTTGCCACAACCTACCCAGACGATGACACTATCGTCACTGATTCTGCAGCAGGCGCTACGGCGTTATCGACTCGCAATAAAAGTTACAACGGCGCAATTTCGGTCGACCATGACCACAAGCCGTTAACCACCATGCTGGAAATTGCCAAAGCAAAAGGCATGAAAACAGGTATCGTTGCAACCTCTCAAATTAACCATGCGACCCCTGCTGCGTTTATGGCACATAACAAAACACGCAAGGCTTACAACGAAATTGCTGACGATTATGTGGATAACAAAGTCAACGGCCAGTTTGTTGCGGATGTGATGTTTGGTGGCGGGATCACTTACTTCGAACGCAAAGATCGCAACTTATCAAATGAGTTCAAACAAGCAGGCTTCCAATACGCCAATACTTGGCAAGACTTTGCCAAAATTAGCAAAGCTCCAGCAATGGCAGTCTTGGCACCAGTGGGCTTCCCAAGTGCCTTGGATAACCCTGTTGCCGATCCGTTAGCAACGATGACCGACAAAGCGCTGAAATTATTGAGCAATAATAAAAATGGCTTTGTGGTAATGATCGAAGGCAGTCAAATTGATTGGTGCGGTCATGCCAACGATATCGCTTGTGCGATGGCAGAAATGCATGACTTCGCTAAGGCTATCAAAGTCGCTAAAGATTATGTTGATGCCCACCCAGATACGATTTTAGTCATAACCGCAGACCATGAAACCGGTGGTTTATCGCTAGGTGCGGACGGTATCTACGCTTGGGATCGTGACGTAATAAAGAAAGTGAAGCAAACCGCCCCACTCATCGCCAAATCCTTAGTCAACGCAGCGCCGGCAGATTTAGCGAAAGTTTGGGCTGCGCAAACAGGTTTGACCGCAACTGCGACAGAACTCACCTTGCTGACGCAGAAAATAACTTTAGTGAAACCTGAAATCGCTAAAGTCGACTTCAATAAAGTCGAAGATCCAATGGAAGTGGAAGCGGGTTTGCTCGAGCCATTGGCTAACGAAATTAAGCAATTAATTGACCATTACTCAAAAACCGGCTGGACCAGTGGTGCGCACACCGCTATCGACGTCCCAGTGCTGGCTTGGGGTAAACAGCGTCAAGATTTTGCTGGTTTCCAAGACAATACCGATATCGCCACCAAATTGGTGCAATACATCGAAAAACGCTAATTCTGAAAATATGTTGGCCAGCCAGTTTGCTTATTTAGTTTGCGAACTGGCAGCTGACAACAACTGTTTTCGCAGCTTCGGCTCAGAAGTAGCGCTCCCAAGCCAAATATCCAAAAATTCATCGGCAAAGCTAACTTCATTCACGCTGCCAAGATATTTTTGGTTTAGAAAAAATTGGACTTCGCCAGTGGCGAGACGTTGGCAAGCTAAAGTATCCCCAGTTTTCACGTCCTGCCAAATATCAGCGAGCAACACTGCCCATTGCTGATGACGACTGTGCTTGTCACCATGCTGGTATTGCCATTGATCGAGAGTCGCATCGATAAATTCAGCTTTGCTAATATCGCGTTGGTAGGTCAAGGATAACAGTACCGGCGCACTTTGTTGGTAATCGACAAATTGACCATCAACGCTTTGCAAGCGAGCGTCGTAGACATGCCAAAACAAATAATCAAACCGACCTCGACCAACCTCCGGCAGTTCGCTAAATTGCATAGGAATAACCTCAGCAGATTTAGCCGCGGTTTCGGCAGGAGCCATAGCCTTTGTCGACACTGTAGTTTGATTATCAGCAGCACTCAATGACATCGAAACCAAGCTGATAACTAATAAAGTAAGTTTATTCATCTGCCCCCCTGCGTCGCCAAATCAACATCAAACCGCCAAGCACTAACCAACAACAACTATGGATGATGGTAAACTGCCAGCTGTCTGGGTAAATAAGCTGGTCACTGAGAAGCGCGCCACCACGATAGGCCAAAGGTCCGCCGATGCCGCAGAACAACAACACTTGCCAAGCGTGTTGCAGCCATGGTGAAAACACTTGCAACCATACCCAAATAAACCATCCCCACAGCAAAGCCAACCAAATTGGCATCGTTTGCTGACTAACAATTTGCAAATAGCCCATGGTGATCAAAGCGGCGTCAAGCGCCATACCAACCACGACCAGTGCCAGCCAAGTAATACGATTGCGGCCTGACATCTCTGTGAGTTGCCACAATAAAAGAATCGCCACAGGCCATACTGCATAATGAGGTGCCATTACTAAACCAAACCATCCAGCCTTAAACAAAAGCAACCGCAGCACTCTTTGGTTCATTGTTGTTTCATCCCTGCAGCAACACGCTGACGTAAGTTATATGGCAATAAATTCAGCAGCGACAGGCTAAAGACCAGTCGTTTAGGGAATCGAAAGCGCAACGCTCCGCCGTCGATGGCTTTGGCAATACGTTTGGCAGCGTCATCCGCTTTCAACATGAAGGGCATAGTAAAATCGTTGGCTTGGGTTAAGGGGGTATCGATAAATCCCGGTTCGATTAACGTGACCTGCAAACCTGAACCGGCAAGATCAACCCGCAAACTATCAGTAAAATAGCTAAGAGCAGCTTTACTGGCACCATAGGCTTCGGCGCGGGTAAATGGGAAATAATGGGCAAGACTGCTGACAATGGCCAACTTGGGAGCTTTTGCCTGTTGCAGCAACGGCAGTAACTTAGGCACCATCATGGCCACAGCATGAAAATTTAAGGCAAAGGTTCGGTTAAAAGCATCTAACGGCCAATCAGGAAGGTCCACATACTCACAAGTTCCGGCATTCAGTAGGACCAAATCAAGTTGTGGAACCAGCGCTCCAATCTGTTGCATGTAGGTGTCTACAGCTTTGCTATCTGTGACATCAAGACTTATTGGAACAATTTGCCCTTGGCTATTCGCGTCGACACTCGACTTCACCAGATCAGCTAAACGTTCAACGTTGCGGGCAACCGCCAGCACTTTCCAGCCTTGCGCAGCATATTCCAACGCCAAAGCACGACCAAGGCCAGAACTAGCACCAGTGATTAAACAAATTGATTGCATAACGCCTCATAGACACAAACCGCATTTAGTTTGTATACGAAGCGAATTGGCGATTGGATTATTTTTTAAATACTTGCAGCGCAGTGTGAGCGATCTGTTCCAGAGTTGCGACATCCGCACCACTGGTCGCTTGGATTGCCATCCCTTGCAACACCGTAGAAAGATAAGTTGCGAGTGCTTTAGGATCGGCATCAACTGGCAAATCACCTTCAGCTTTAGCCCGTTCAAAACGTTCAATCAGTTGCAAGGTTCCAGCTTGGCGCTTAGCAATTAATGCTTCTTTTACTGCGTTACCGCTGTCGCTGCAAGCAATTGCTCCCTGCACTACCACGCAGCCACGCGGCGCATCAGGATTGGCACTTGCTGCCGCTGCACCTAACAGCATAAATTCCGCAACTTTATAGGCTGTTGCTTGTGCTAATGCCGGCATAAAAAAGCCACATGGCCTTTGCTCGTAAAGTTCGATTGCTTTTAAAAACAACTGCTCTTTATTGCCAAAAGCAGCATAAAGACTTGGTTTGTTGATGCCCATCGCTTGGGTTAAATCGGGTAAAGAAGTGCCTTCATAGCCTTTGCGCCAAAATACTTCTAAAGCTTTTTGCAAGGCAACATCCACGTCAAATGCACGTGGGCGTCCCACAGACGGTGTTGATGATGACATTTAAACGACTCCGAAAACCCTATATGCATAACGTTGCTAAGGGTAATCAATCTGAAGCAAACAGTAAACCCAAGGCCGCAGATAACCATGCGAATTTATTACCAAACGGTACGATTTGTTGCCATATCGATTATTTCTGTTATTGCAACAGGCATCATTAAGCGTCGATAAGGGCTAAGAAATTAGCGCTATGCTGGAAAAAACCGAGTTCAGCACAGCAGCTCAACGAATAATTCAAAGATAAGACAGGCGTGAAAGTATTGGTTATGCGTACAAATCGACACTCAACATCTGTTGCAGCTGCTCGCGTTTTTGTTGACTTGCTAAGGATTGGTAGGCATCGAGTGCTTTTTGCGTTCGACCATCAGGTTCATCGTAATAAGTGGTTTCAGCCTCATCACCTAACGATTGCTCGCGCTCAGCATCGAGCAGTGCTAGCACTTCACCTGAAGCGTTGATACCTTTACCAGTTGGCGTTTGATTGAAAGCTTTTTCGACTGAGTCTTGTACTGTTTTCGGCGTACGTACAGCAACACCACTCAACGCCTGAGTGATGGCGGGATTTTTACTGATATCCTGACTTAATGTCACAGTCATTGATAATTTTCCGCTGCTGTTGTTATTGGCATTATAACCGGAATTTCGTGGATGCCAAGTCAGTGACAAAAAAAGCCACAGCCCTTGTCAGACTAGGTGTACAGCAAAATAAAAAGCGGCAATTTCTTGCCGCTTTTTGCTTTGAAATCTTCGAAATCAAGCCAGCTAATCAGCCTAAACAGCAATACTCCAATTATTGAAAGCGTTGCTGATGTTGTTTAATGACTTGATTAAAAATGCCAACCCAAAACTCGTCAAAGGCTTTACCAATTTGGTGATTTATTTCGACCACCGCCTTCACCATCGCTCGTTTACCATCCGCTTGGGCGCCAAGCTCATTGGTTCTGGCATCAAACATATCAGCGATCGCCAATATTTTTGCCCCATCGGCAATTTCATCACCCGCCAATTGATCTGGTAAACCTGTGCCATCAACAGCTTCATGATGCTGCCAAATCATCGCAGCAGCATCTTGCCAACGCGGTGAACTAGCTAACATACCTGCGCAGTGTTCGGAATGGCGTTCCCACAAACTTCGCTGTGCTGGATCGGGCTGACCATGTTCATCCAGTACACTGGATGGTAAAAATGACATTCCGAGATCATGCAACAACACCGCCACAGCCAGTTGCTCAGGATCGACCTTCTGCCCAGAGAAACGATTCATTTCCATGCATAAAAACAACTGCCGAGCAGTTCGTCCATGCCAATTGGTATGCCGAGTTTCTAAGGCTTGCGCCAGACTGACAAAAAAGAGTAAATCCTCGTCAAGCGTTAAACCATAATGCTGCAACAACCTTGCACTGGCGGCCATTACTGGCGTCGGAGCTGCGGTTGGTACTACAGGCGCGGCAACGTTTTCATCATCAGCAGGTAAGCCATCGACGTTATGCTCAGGATCTAACAGTAAAATGACACGACGGATATGCCGGAGCCGAGTTTGACCAGTCACTTGGATAAGATTGCTCAGCAACTCGCAGATTTGCTGCATGGTCTCACGACTTAATGGCGCAGGGTGATTCTCAAGTTTGGCTTCGACTAATTGCTTGGTGCGATCGAGAGTCAGTTGGATCACGTCACACAAGGAGCTGTCATAATCCATTTGCCCTTTGCGAATGTTATCCAACACATCTTCCATGCTTTGCAGCAATGGGATCAAAGAAAACAACCCGATAAAACCTAGATTGCCTTTGATCGTATGCACAACTCGGAAAATGCTGTTGAGCAATTCTTGCTCTTTTGGCCTTTGCTCCAAGTCGATCAGCACGGCTTCGCAATTCTCGTAAGCCTCGCGAAAATCTTCAAAGAAATCGGCAACCGAATCAAGCTGGATATCGTCCGGACGATCTAAATCGATACTGCTCATGCCAAACTGCTCATTTATTTGATAAATAACCAGTGTAGAACAGATTTTGCGACTATGTAACGGCAAATTTGACAGCCAATAAAAACGCCAGCGTAAGCTTGGCTTGCCGCTGGCGTGAAATTGCGCTTTTTTAAGCCGAAAATTTACCGTCCTGGCAGCTTTTGCCAAGTAACTTCATCGCGCACATAAATAGGTTCAGCCAGTTCGGCAGCAATAAACTGGCCCGCCTGCCAAGCAGGTTGGGCCAACGCCAACATATCCTGTGCCGATGGATACAATACGTCCGGACAAGGCGTCAATTTGGCCCAAGCACTAAATTGACTGGCGTAAGTGACAAAGCCAGTACCAACAGCAAAACCGGAACCGTCGACTAAACATGCCGGCAATTCGGTAGGTTTGCGCGCGATCTCGTCACTGATAGGCAGCATCAAACCAGCTGCCGACAATTGATACTGTGCAAAATACACCTCGGCCATGCGCGCATCAATCGCAGCAACCACGGCCGTTGCTTGGTGTAAACGATGCGCAGCCTGCGCCATGGCGGCTAAAGTTGATACGCCAAAAACCGGCAGATCCGCGCCAAAAGCTAACCCCTGACAAACACCAACGCCAATCCGTACCCCAGTGAAACTGCCTGGTCCACGGCCGAACACGATCCCATCCAGATCTTGCAAGCGCAACTCAGCTGTCGCCAAGGCTTGCTGGACCATTGGTAACACACGTTTGCTATGTTGTTGTGGGCAAACTTCGTCCAGCGCGAACACAGCGCCATCTTGGTATAATGCGACCGAACAAGCTTCGGTTGAGGTATCAAGCGCCAGAAGTTTCACTATTTTCTCCATGAATTAATTTTAAAAACTCAATCGCTTCACCAACGTCGCGACTACGTCGCATCGGCGGCAACGATTTCAAAAATACTTCGCCATAAGGCCTACTCACCAAACGGTTATCGCCAATCACTAACACGCCACGATCTGACACGTCGCGAATGAGTCGCCCGACGCCTTGTTTTAAGGTAATGACGGCTTGCGGAAGTTGCACCTTGGCAAAAGGATCATCCCCACGTAATCGCGCATCTTCGCTGCGCGCTTGCAGCAAAGGTTCATCTGGCGAGGCAAACGGCAGTTTATCAATAATCACACAACTCAATGTATCACCGCGGACATCGACGCCTTCCCAGAACGAACTTGTCCCCAATAACACAGTGTGTTTTAACGCCACAAACTGCTCTAACAAGATGCGTTTGCTGGTTGAACCTTGCACCAATACCGGCAGATTGATGCGCTCGGGTAATGCTTTTGCCATCCATTGCAACATTCTATGGCTGGTAAATAAGAAAAAACAGCGGCCGTTATTGGCGGTAATCAATGGAATAGCCAATTCCAGCAACGCTTGATTAATCCGAGGATCTGTTGGTTCAGGCAGATAACGCGGCACCACTAACATGGCTTGATTCGGGTAATCAAATGGACTATCCAGCTGTAATGTCCGTGCCTCTTGTAGACCCATTTGGCTGGTAAAATGGCTAAAACCAGCATCCACTGACAGGGTTGCCGAAGTAAAAATCCAACTGCGCTTTTGGCCAAAAACTAAGCTGTTAAATTTGTCAGCGATACTCAGCGGTGTGTAATGCAAACTGATATGACGGCGGCTGGTTTCGTACCAAAAACTGATGCCACTTTTACCAACATCGAGTAACTTCTCTAACCGAGATCGAGCTGTCGCAAGGCGCTCATAACAATTATCCACCAAGTCGGCGCGCCCTAAGCTGCCTTTAAGCACTTGATATAACAGTTGCATGGCGTCGTTGATCCGCACCATCGCCTGTTGCTGCGCCGCATCTTGATACAAATCGCGCCAGTTGCCTTTTTGCGGATCATCGGGCAATAGCAACCGCCAATCACGAACTTGCGAGGCAAGTTTGTCAGCGATTTTTGCCAATTGCGGATGGTCACGAAGTTCGGTTTTACAGGCCATGTCGACATCTCGACACAACTCAAGCAATAAGCTGCTCGATAAGGATTCGCCAAAATACTCACTAGCGATATCGGGAATTTGGTGGGCTTCATCGAAAATCACCACATCCATCTGCGGCAATAACTCCCCAAAGCCAGTGTCTTTGAGCGCCATATCGGCAAAAAACAAATGGTGATTAACCACCACTACATCGGCATTCATGGCCTTCTTACGGGCAATTAAGAGATGGCACTCACTAAAATCAGGACAATCTTTGCCCAAACAGTTATCAACGGTACTGGTGACAAAAGGTAATGCCTTTGAATCCTCCGCGATATAGGTCAGTTCACCAATATCACCGGTTTGCGTTTCAGTAGACCATTTTTTTATTAGGCTCAGATCCTGGATCAGCAATGGATCAGCAACAGGTACATGCTGGTAATGTTGCGTGAGTCTAAACAGGCATAAATAATTAGCACGGCCTTTGAGCAAGGCGGTTTGGATTGGACTGGCCAGTGCGGCAGTGATTTTTGGCAAATCGCGCAAGTACAGCTGTTCTTGTAAGTTTTTAGTACCAGTCGACAGAATCACTTTTTTGCCAGAAAGCAACGCAGGTACTAAATACGCATAGGTCTTGCCGGTGCCGGTACCCGCTTCCACGACGAGCGGTAAGCCGTCTTGCATACTATCGGCAATCGCCAGCGCCATTTCGGTTTGCGCAGATCGTGCATGAAACCCGGTGATAGCGTTTGACAACGCGCCACCCGGAGCAAAAGCTTGTTTTATTTCAGCATGCATGACGACTAATCCGCTCGTGTAAAGCTCACCAAAACCTCAGCGGTACTGGCTTGCGCATAATGGGCGGGTATTATGACTGGACTCGCGAACTGGCGCAAAACATAACCTCAGTTTTCACGACTTTTAACATGCACAGTTTGCTTGGGGGAAGTTTACTTACCAGACGTTTTTCGGCGGAATTTAGCGAACCAGCGCGCCCTAGACATGTTGTTTTCTGAACAGCGTTAAGCTCTTAACCTGGCTTCGAATTCTAAATATAAATATCTAAGTGGCCTTCTTTATCAGCATGTTGATCTGCTTCAGGGGTTACAACATGGCCAGTTTGCAGCCAGTGAGATTCTTCCACTACCTTAACTTCGGGTTCGGCTGCAGCGTCGGACTGCTGCTGTTGCTGATGGCGAGCAGAACCCTGTCGTGCCGGATCTTGCCAACCAATCCGATGTTGATGCTGCTGTTTTTGTTCACCGGCAATTCTGGTGTACTTCATCACTGGCGAAATCAACTCAGAATTCGCAGGTCCGGCTAAATCTGCAGGTTTGGCACGTGCAAGATACGGAAAAATAGCGTCCATGGCTCCCCCTACATGAATAATTGGTCTAGTTTAATTATCGGCGCTGCAGTTAAAAACTAAAGTGCGGTATCACAAGGCATTTGGCGACACGTAGCTTCTGGCACCTTAACAATTATCAAGCAATTAAGGTTACAACTAAAAGCCGCAAAGCCTAAACCAGACAAAACACAACTATACAACCTGATTAAATTTTAATCTACATTATGAAAATTACGCAGTTCACCAATTTATTTTAACCAATAAACAAAATAATAAATTTAAACTTAAAATATTGATTTAAATAAATAAATTACCAAGTAAATAATCAATTCGTTCAAATGCCGAAAAATATCCCCCTCTTGTCATCGCTACTAAATCAAGGTAACTTGTATACATCAACGCAAACAAAGCCAAAGGCAAGCGTCAACCAAAATGATTAAGAACATCACCCTGCATCACCATCATCATTCATAATAGCCTGTCAGGATCTGTCACTGAGAGGCTACGATGTGGTTAGCTCCGGTGAACAAAAGTGTTCAACAAAACCCCGGAGCAATCCGGGGTTTTTGTTTTTACAGTTTTAACTTTTAAGGAATTACACGATGTCAGCATTGATTGATACCAAAAGATTACGTATTGCCATTCAAAAATCTGGCCGCTTATCACAAGACTCACAAGCCTTACTGACGAGTTGTGGTTTAAAAATCAATCTGCGCGAACAACGCTTAATTGCCCACGTAGAAAATATGGATATTGATTTATTGCGCGTTCGCGATGACGACATTCCAGGATTGGTGATGGATGGCGTTTGCGATCTGGGCATCATTGGTGAAAACGTCTTAGAAGAAATGTCGCTGCAACGTCAGCTTGACAATGAAACTTACGATTACACAGTGTTAGCGCGCTTAGATTTTGGTGGCTGCCGGTTATCGATTGCCGTACCACAAGAAGAAACTTATCAATCAGTGAAAGATTTAGAAGGTCGCACCATTGCGACGACTTACCCACGTTTACTCAATCGTTACTTAAAACAAAATGGTGTCAACGCACGGATCGTAAATTTAAAAGGTTCCGTAGAAGTAGCACCACGCGCAGGTTTAGCTGACGCAATCTGTGATCTGGTGTCAACCGGCGCAACCCTTGAAGCGAACGGTTTAAAAGAAGTTGAAGTAATTTATCGTTCGAAAGCGGTATTGATTCAGCGCCGCGATTTGGCAGATGAAGCGCAGCTGCGGCTGATCAAAAAATTGATGCCACGCATCCAAGGCGTCATGCAAGCAAATGAAAGTAAGTACATCATGCTACATGCACCGCGCTCAAAGCTCGCAGATGTGATAGCTTTGTTGCCAGGCGCAGAGAATCCGACATTATTACCATTAGCTGGAAATGATGATCTGGTCGCGTTGCACGTCGTCAGCAGCGAAACTTTGTTCTGGGAAACCATGGAACAGTTAAAAGCGCTGGGAGCAAGTTCTATACTAGTGTTACCGATCGAAAAAATGATGGAGTAAATCATGCTTGAGGTCAGAATCAGTCGTTGGGCTGAACTGGATGAAAGTGGCAAAAAACGGGTGTTGTCACGACCCAATTTAAAAAATTCCGCTGATTTGCCTGAGCAAGTCGGCACCATTATTAAAGCTGTTCGCAACACCGGCGACAAAGCTTTACGGTTTTATAGTCAAAAATTCGACAACGTCGATAGCAACGACATCGTGTTGACGGATGCACAGCAACAGCAACTACTGTTGAAACTTAGCGAAGAGCGGCGCAAGGCCATTGATTTGGCTTACCAGAACATCCGGAAATTTCATGCGGCACAATTGCCAAAAGATATTTCGGTAGAGACAACGCCAGGTGTGGTTTGTGAATTAAAACACGCGCCTTTGGAAGCTGTGGGTTTATATATTCCTGGCGGTAGTGCGCCACTGCCATCAACAGTGTTGATGCTGGGTGTGCCTGCACAACTTGCGGGCTGTCGACGTGTGGTGTTAGTTACGCCACCTGGTCAGCCATTGGCAGGAGATATTGCGCCAGAAATTATTTATGCCGCTCAGCTTTGTGGCATCCGCGAAATCTATACCGTTGGCGGCGCACAAGCAATTGCAGCATTAGCTTATGGCACCGATACCATCGCCAAAGTCGACAAGATTTATGGACCTGGTAATCGCTACGTAACCGAAGCCAAGCAGCAAGTGAGTCGAGATCCGATGGCTGCGGCCATTGATATGCCGGCAGGTCCTTCAGAAGTACTAGTGATTGCAGATGAAACTGCGACCGCGTCTTTTGTCGCAGCTGACTTACTGTCGCAGGCTGAACACGGGGTAGATTCCCAAGTCGTGTTGCTTTCAGATAGTGAAAAACTGCTGAAGTCAGTAGTGGCCTTAATGGAAGACCAATTATTGGTATTGCCAAGAGCCATTATTGCCAAGAAAGCCATTGACCACAGTCGGTTTATTGTCACCGAGAGCATGGCGCAAGCAGTTGAAATTTCTAATTTATATGCACCTGAGCATCTAATTCTGCAAACCAAACAAGATGACGCGCTGCTTGGCAAAGTTCGTAATGCCGCCAGTATTTTTGTCGGACCTTGGACACCAGAATCTGCCGGTGATTATGCCAGTGGTACTAACCACGTATTGCCTACTTATGGCTTTAGTCGGAACCACAGCAGTTTATCGTTATTAGATTTTTACCGACGTTACACGGTACAAACCGCAACAGCCAAAGGCCTGCAAGCCATAGGTCCAGCGATTGTCACTTTAGCGACAGCCGAAGGCTTAATGGCCCACGCCAATGCCGTGAAAATTCGTTTGAAAGCCCTAGAAAAACGCCTGCAAGAACAAGAAGAGTTTGCGGCAGTTCCAGATGATTTTAATTTATAAGTAAGGTTGCAAGATGAGTGGTATCAATAATTTAGCGCGTGATTCTGTCAAAGCTATCACGCCCTACGCTTCGGCACGACGCAGTATGAGCGGCGGTTCTGTTTGGCTTAACGCTAACGAAAATGCTCTGGCAGCCGAATACCACTTACATGGCAACTACAACCGCTATCCAGAATGCCAGCCACCCGCTTTAATCGGTGCTTATGCCAATTACGCCGGTGTCGACACAACACAGGTGTTGGTTAGTCGCGGTGCAGACGAAGGCATTGAACTACTGATCCGCAGCTTTTGCGAACCAGGTTTAGATCGCGTGGTAATTTGCCCACCGACCTACGGCATGTACGCAATCAGCGCGCAAAGCAATCAAGTTCAGTGTTCGGTGGTGCCGCTTCTTGCTGATTTCACTTTAGACGTTGCTGCAATTAAGGCAACTGAGCACACTAAACTGGTGTTCATTTGTAGTCCAAACAATCCAACTGGCGATTTAATCCCGCGAGAGCAAATTGTCGAAGTGCTGGAATTCTATAAGGAAACAGCCTTGGTCGTTGTGGATGAGGCTTACATAGAGTTCGCCCCAAATGCGACTACAGTGGATTTGTTAGCGAGTTATCCAAATTTGGTGATCCTGCGCACGCTGTCTAAAGCCTTTGCACTGGCAGGACTGCGCTGCGGCTTCACTATTGCTGCAGCAAACATTATTAATGCGTTAAAACAGATGATTGCGCCCTATCCATTGGCTGCGCCAGTCGCGGAAATTGCAGTGCAAGCGCTCTCTAGCCAAGGCCAACAGCGGATGCTGCAAAGTGTCAGCATTATTAATGCGTTGCGAGATGATTTTATCGAATTCGCTCGCGGCATATCCGCGTTTAAGCAAGTCTACGCCAGTAACGCCAACTACGTGTTGTTACAAGTGAACGATGCCGCAGCATGGGTGAATGCAATTGCCAGTGACGGCATTTTAGTGCGCAACCAGTCCAGCCAGCTCGGTTTATCTCAAGTCATTCGGGTATCAATTGGTAGCCCTGAAGAAATGCAATTACTGAAAACCTCAATTCAACGTTACGCAGGAACTCTTTAATGTCAGGCCAAGCTATTTTATTTATTGACCGTGATGGCACTATGGTGGAAGAGCCACCAATTGATAAACAATTGGATTCTTTAGAAAAGTTAGCTTATGAGCCAGGCTTAGTGCCTGCCTTGTTGCAGTTACAAGCCGCAGGTTTTCGTTTAGTCATGGTGACCAACCAAGATGGCCTAGGTACTTCGAGTTTCCCTCGCGACACTTTTGATGCGCCGCATAACAAGATGATGCAACTGCTAACTTCGCAAGGTATTAAGTTTGATGACGTGCTGATTTGCCCGCATTTTGACAGCGACAACTGCAGTTGCCGCAAGCCTAAACTTGGCTTAGTGAAAGACTATTTGCAGCAAGGTCGCGTCGATTTTACCCGCTCTTACGTGATTGGCGACCGTCTAACAGACGTATTACTTGCTGAAAACATGGGATTGCCGAGCTTTCGCTATGACCGTGATACCTTAGGCTGGGCCGAAATTACCAAGCAATTATTGGCTAAAGGCCGTAAAGCCACTGTCAAACGTACCACTCGCGAAACCGATATTCGTGTGACGGTCGACTTAGATAGCAAAGGTGGCAATCAAATTAGTACTGGCATCGGCTTCTTTGACCACATGCTGGATCAAATTGCGACTCATGGTGGTTTCTCGCTGCAGCTTCACTGTGCTGGCGATTTACACATTGATGATCACCACAGCGTTGAAGATGTTGCTTTGGCATTGGGTCAGGCGCTGCGTCAGGCAATTGGCGACAAACGTGGCATCAACCGTTTTGGTTTTGTGCTGCCGATGGATGAGTGCCGCGCTGAAGCAGTATTAGATTTATCCGGCCGCCCATTATTGCAATTTTCGGCGGATCTTGGCTCAGGCAAAGTTGGCGAGCTGAATTTAGAAATGGTCGAACACTTCTTTAGAAGTTTAAGTGACACCATGCTCATGACCCTGCATTTATCAGTAAGCCCTGGCAACAAACATCACATGGTCGAAGGTTTGTTTAAAGTATTTGGTCGCGCCTTAGGTCAAGCCATCCTTGTCAGCGGCACTAGCCTGCCGAGCTCAAAAGGTGTGTTGTAATGACCACCAATCAAAGCTTAGCTAAAGGTGATGTGGTCATTGTCGATACTGGTTGCGCCAACATCACTTCAGTGTTCTGCGCATTTGAGCGCTTAGGCGCTGATGTCAGTATCAGCGCTGACGTGAATGTTATTCGCGCAGCCAGCAAAGTAGTGATCCCTGGTGTCGGCACTGCAGTGCAAGCCATGGCCAACATCAATACCAAGGGTTTACTGGCAGTATTGCAACAGCTGACACAACCGACCTTAGGTATTTGTTTGGGTATGCAACTGATGACCGAACTCAGTTTGGAAAATCCAACGCTGGCAGACTCAGCAAGTAGTCTTTTAGCAAATCACCATACCGATAATAACGATGCGGTGGTTCCGTGTTTAGGGGTTATTCCTGGCCAGGTCGAGCCGCTTGCCAGTAATGGTCTGCGTTTGCCGCATATGGGCTGGAACACCTTAAAGAAAAAGCGGGAACATGCGATTTTGGCTGGCATCAAAGATACCGACTACGTCTATTTTGTGCATAGCTTTGCGGTGAAGCCTTCCAGCCACACACTCGCATCTTGCGAATATGGTACTGAATTTTCAGCAATTATTGGCAAAGCTAACTTTATTGGTATGCAATTTCATCCTGAGCGCTCAGGCGCTGTTGGTCGGCAGTTGTTGGCAAACTTTTTAGCCGCAACACCAGAAGAGCTGTGGGTTTAAACCGCCGCTTTCGACCCAAAATTGTTCAGGATGTTAGCAAGGAACTTTAGCAAGGATTTACAGACGTGATTATCCCAGCGATTGATTTAATTGACGGTCAAACCGTAAGGCTTTATCAGGGGAGCTACGAGCAAACGACTCGTTACACCCAGACTCCTTTTGAGTTACGTGATTTATACGCCAGTGCCGGCGCCGGAGTCTTGCATCTTGTCGATTTAAGCGGCGCTAAAGATGCCAGCAAACGCCAGCTTGGCTTACTAAAAGAATTGATGGCGGCAAGTCCGTTGCCAGTGCAAGTCGGCGGTGGTGTGCGCACTGAGCAAGATGTTATCGACTTTCTAGAGGCTGGAGCCAGCCGCGTAGTCATCGGCAGTTTGGCCATTCGCGAACCTAAGATTGTGCAACAATGGTTGCAAACGTACGGCGGCGATCGGATTGTTTTAGCCCTTGATGTATCGATTAATCAGCAAGGCGAAAAGACCTTACCAAGCCATGGCTGGATCGCCGCATCAAATATTACCCTTGAACAGATCCTCGACGGCAGCGATGGTGACATTGGTATGCTGCAAGCCGGCGCTAAGCATGTGCTTTGTACCGATATCAGCCGAGATGGCACTTTGCAGGGGCCGAATGTCGAGCTCTACCGAGAACTCGCGGCAAAATATCCAAACATTCACTGGCAAGCCAGTGGTGGTGTTGGCAATTTGGCGCACATCGAGAGTTTACGCGGTAGCGGTGTAAAAGGCGTGATCTTGGGCCGCGCTTTATTAGAAGGCAAATTTACCATCGCGGAGGCTATCGCATGCTGGCAAAACGGATAATTCCTTGTTTAGATGTGCGTGATGGCATGGTGGTTAAAGGCGTACAGTTTCGCAACCACGAAATCATCGGCGACATAGTACCCCTAGCGCAACGTTATGCCGAGGAAGGTGCTGACGAATTAGTCTTTTATGATATCACTGCCTCAGCCGACGGCCGCGTCGTCGATAAAAGCTGGGTTCGCCGTATTGCCGAGGTCATCGACATTCCGTTTTGCGTCGCTGGTGGCATCAAATCCGTCGAAGATGCAGCCAATATTCTCGCGCTTGGTGCGGATAAGATTTCGGTAAATAGTCCTGCCCTGCAACGCCCAGAGCTTATTAGCGAACTCACTCGGGCTTTTGGCCAGCAATGTGTGGTCGTTGGCATCGACAGCTTTTTTGATAAAGCAAGTCAGCAATATCAAGTGTTTCAATTCACTGGCGATGAAAGCCGCACGCAAAAAACCCGCTGGCTCACGCTTGATTGGGTGGAAGAAGTGCAGCGCCGTGGCGCTGGTGAGATTGTCCTTAATTGCATGAACCAAGATGGTGTGCGTCAAGGCTATGATTTAGAACAGTTAATGGCTGTACGCAACAGCTGTAAGGTGCCGTTAATCGCCTCAGGTGGCGCTGGTGCTCGTGAACATTTTTTAGAAGTGTTTCGCCAAGCCGATGTGGACGGTGCTTTAGCTGCCAGCGTGTTCCACAAAGGCATCATCAATATCGGTGAATTAAAACAGTATTTAATCGCTGAGGCGGTGGAGATCAGACCATGAAAATCCTCGATAACGATAACATCGAAGCGCTGAAATGGCCGGAAACAGGTCTACTACCGGTGATTGTGCAGCATGCAATTTCTGGCAAAGTACTGATGCAGGGCTATGCTAATGCCGAAGCCTTACGGGTCACTTTAAGCTCGAAACAAGTCACGTTTTATAGCCGTAGTAAGCAACGGTTATGGACCAAAGGCGAAAGCTCAGGCCATGTGTTGACTCTGCAAAACATGGTCGCCGATTGTGATTTAGATAGCATTTTATTATTGGCATTGCCGCATGGCCCAACTTGCCATGTCGGCACTGAAACATGCTGGCACGATGAAGCGAGCAACAGTCCGTCTTTGAGTTTTTTAACCGACTTAGAGCAAGTGATTGCCGATCGCCAAGGTGCAGATCCGAAAAGCAGCTACACCGCGTCGCTTTTTGCCCGAGGGGTCAAACGTATCGCGCAAAAAGTCGGTGAAGAAGGCGTGGAATCCGCGTTAGCAGCGATGGCGGGCGATAAAGAAGAGCTGAAAAACGAAGCAGCAGATTTAATTTTCCATTTGCTGGTATTGCTCAGAAGCCAAGATTTAGCGTTAAACGATGTGATTGATGTGCTCAAAGCCCGTCACGCAAAATAACTAAAACCGTTTTTTAGCGATAAAAAAACAGCTGCAATTGCAGCTGTTTTCTTTTGAACTTCACAGAAATTTTGCGAGATAAAGTGAGAAAAAAGGCCAAGACAAAACTCCTGGCCAAAGGTACTAAATTCTCGCCCGACCTTTAACTAACCGTTCGATTAGTCGTTTAACTAACTATGCAAAAATCGGCAATCACTAGTTACGGATTAAGTAATCAAAGGCACCAAGTGACGCTGTGGCACCTGAACCCATCGCAATGATAATTTGCTTAAATGGGCTGTTAGTAGCATCTCCGGCAGCAAACACGCCTTTCATCGATGTTTGGCCATGGCTATCCACGATGATTTCACCGCGATTAGTCAATTCCAAAGTGCCACGCAACCATTCAGTATTTGGCACTAAACCGATTTGCACGAAGATCCCTGCCAAAGTCACATGCTTGGCATCTCCTGTCACGCGGTCGGTATAGTTAATCCCGGTCACTTTGTTGCCATCACCCAAGACTTCAGTACTTTGCGCATTCAAAATGATGTCGATATTGCCCATCGATTGCGCCTTCTTCACTAGCACAGCATCAGCACGCAGTTTTGAATCAAACTCCAGCACAGTCACGTGCTCAACGATACCTGCCAAGTCAATGGCCGCTTCAATGCCTGAGTTACCGCCACCAATGACCGCGACACGTTTGCCTTTAAACAATGGGCCATCACAATGTGGACAATAAGCGACTCCCCGACCCCGGTATTCTTTCTCGCCTGGTACGTTCATTTCGCGCCATCTTGCACCAGTTGATAAAATCACGGTTTTGGCTTTTAACGTCGCGCCGTTGGCCAATTCCACAGCAAAACCATCGTCTTGGGTCAGTTTCACCGCTTTTTGGTTATTCATGATGTCAACTTCATAGTGACGAACATGCGCTTCCAAATTGGCAACCAGTTTTGGTCCTTCGGTTTCCTTCACCGAGATGAAGTTTTCAATACCGACAGTATCTGCGACTTGACCACCAAAACGTTCCGCTAATACCCCGGTGTTTAAGCCTTTACGCGCCGCGTAAATCGCCGCAGACGCACCTGCTGGGCCACCACCGATAACCAATACATCAAATTTCTCTTTGCTGGCTAATGCTTCAGCTTGGCGTGAAGCTGCGCTTGCATCCACTTTGTTTAAGATATTGCCAAGCGCAATCGCGCCTTGGGAAAACTGTTCGCCGTTTAAGAAGACCGTTGGTACCGCCATAATGTTGCGGTCGCTGACTTCTTGTTGGAACACCGCACCATCAATCATATTGGTGGTGATTTTTGGGTTCACCGCAGCCATCAAATTCAACGCTTGCACCACTTCCGGACAAGTTTGGCAGCTCAACGACACGTAAATTTCAAAATGTAGCGGCCCTGGCAATGCTGCGATCTGTGCAAGCACTGACGCTTCTTCTTTGATTGGGTGACCACCTGAGTGCAACAGCGCCAACACTAACGAAGTGAATTCATGGCCCATTGGCACGCCAGCAAAAGTAATTGCTGTGCCTTTACTTTCTGAGTGCACAACCATCGAAGGCACACGTGTCGGGTTTGGATTGTCTTTAAGCACCACCATCGACGACAAACTGGCGATATCCGCAGCTAAAGCTTTTAACTCTTGGCCTTTTTCGCTGTTGTCTGTTGCTAATAACAACGCAACTGGCGTTTTTAAGTTCTGTAAGTAACCTTGTAAAGCCGCTTTTAAGTTGTTGTCTAACATAGTCGTGCTCCTTAGAACATGCTGAAATTAATCGGGAACTTATTGTCCCTGCTGAATCAATGAAGTCATAATGCCAGCGTTGGATGAATTTTTAAAACGAATAAAACAAATTCATTTAATTCATTAAATCGATTAAACATCGAAAGCCTATCCAAAAAACACTTTATTTGTTTAGCGAAAGCTGTTGGTATCAGTTGCGTGCTTTTTAACATTTTATTTATAATTCAAGCTCGGAACGAACAAAGGAACTGTGCCATGTTACGCCAAGGCTTTACCCAATCCACAAGTGTTATTCTAGCGCTTATAACAATGTCTGCTTGGAGCCAAACCAATTTAGAATTGTCACTACCGGAATCTGAAGTCACAACACAAATCGTCATTCAGCCAAACTATGCCGAAGTGCACAAACCAGAACAACGCCCTGTGCTTTTGGCATTTTCACCAGATAATCATGCACTTGCATATAGCAGCATCAAACAAATGGCGCCAACGGAGTATGGTGAGTTTTGGGCTAGTCAGTTGCATCTGCTACCGTTGCTGCCGACGGGGCAAGCAACAACGCTAATCGATGCCGACAGCACCAGTAACTTTGGTTTTTACGGCGCACCGGCCGTTGAATTGACATGGCCAGATCATAAAATCCATTTCGTTATTTCCAACGGTGATGATTCCGCCACTGAAATTCGCTATTTGGTAAAAGAGCAGCGGTTGGAAAATCCTAAAATTGGCGAATACACCATTGACGAACCTTATGGGCCTACCCCACTGCAACAAGCAATTGCCAAGTGTTTTGCCGATTGGCCGCAAAATGTGGTCGAAACGAGCAATGCAAAATGGTTGCTTGAAGGTGAAAAGGCACTCTATCAATCAAGGCAAGGCAAAAATGGTTCCGACCTCTATTTGCTGAATATCCCAACTTGTAAGCGTCAATTGCTTGCACTGCCTACCCAAAGTGCTGAAGGCAGACCACTGGTTAACCGACTGCTCGGTGGTGTAGTGCAAGATGCTCAGCTACTGCTGGCTTTAGAAAGCTTCCCTGCCGATGTCGCCAAGAATGCGAAAGTACGTTCCAATACACTGCTTTTGCAAACAAATATTCATACCTTAGGGTCTCCCAATGCCGAATGGCTAAACTGGAGCTATGGCTTAGGTAATAATTATCAGTTTGAAGTATTATCGCACCAACCAAACAAAGTGCTGTTCCTGATATATCAACCTGGTCAGTCGTGCAAAAGCAAACTATTCAGTTTAAGCGAGCGTCAGCTCACCAGCTTTACCGTAGATAACCATAAAATCTGTAATGCGGCGGTCAGTCGTGACGGACAACTCGCATTAGTGCTGTCTACGAAAAATACTTCAACAAAAGCGAAAACCAGCGAAGCAGAACCGCGAGAGGCCGATCAAATTTGGATCGTGAAAAAAGGCTTCCTGAATAACATGGTGAACTAAGCGCGGAAATATAAGCTGAAATAAAAGCTGAAATAAAAAAGGTGTAGCCGTTCAAGGCGGTAAGCAGTACCAGCGAGTAACACATAAAAAAACCCAGCATTTGCTGGGTTTTTATTTACTCATCGAAACACTGGCTGACTTTATGTTCGACAGTGCTGCGATTGCGAATAATAACTCGCTTAGATTTTACCAACTAAGTCTAAAGATGGCGCCAGAGTTTTCTCACCTGGAGTCCATTTAGCTGGGCATACTTCGCCGTCGTGGTTAGCAACGTATTGAGCCGCTTGAACTTTACGGAACAGTTCAGCAGCTGAACGGCCGATACCTAAGTCGTGGATTTCCGCAACTTTGATCACGCCTTCTGGGTTGATTACGAAAGTACCACGCAGTGCTAAACCTTCTTCTTCAATCATCACATCGAAGTTACGAGTGATGGTGCCTGTTGGGTCAGCAACCATTGGGTAGTTGATTTTTTTGATTGTTTCAGAAGCGTCATGCCATGCTTTGTGTGTGAAGTGAGTGTCAGTAGAAACTGAGTAAACTTCAACGCCGATTTCTTGGAATTTTGGATAGAAATCAGCCAGGTCGCCAAGTTCAGTTGGGCATACGAAAGTGAAGTCAGCTGGGTAGAAACAAACAACAGACCATTTGCCGATCAGGTCAGCATCAGATACAGAAACAAATTTGCCCTGATGGAAAGCTTGCGCGTTAAATGGCTTGATTTTGCTGTTGATGATAGACATTGGTATTTCTCCATGTTGAGTTAATTGTTAGCTACTGTCATTAGTAGCCAAATCGTAAAAACTTTTAACGTTGAAGCTTGCAGCACAAGCTTGAATCGGTGAAAGCATAGTAGCCAAGCAATTGCTTTGCGTATAACGAAAAAAATGAATTCACTTAATCTATTTAATCGATTAAAAACTGCAATTATCGATTAATCATTCCGAATAGTATCGCGATTCCACTATCCACTCAAGCCTAAGTACAGCAACTGGCATAAAGTCGGATCACAAACTAAGCTAAATCTGTTAGTAAATGAATAGTATGAAATTTTCGTGATATTTTTCCCAAAAAATCGACTAGCAGTGAAAAACAAGAGGCGAGCTTGCAGCCCTATAAACTCGATTTAAGTAAATTATTTGACTTACAGGTTCTGGTCATTGAATCAGACATCGAACTATTGCATCTAACCAAGCAATTGTTATTTAGCCTTGGCATTAAAAACCTCGACACGGTGCGTAGTATTGACGAGCTCTCGCAGCGCGAAGTCGCGACCAGTTATGACGTAATATTTCTCAACGACGAGACCAACGAACGGATTAACGGCGCTGAAATCGTCGAACATTTAATTGCGATGGGCATTTTGCCAAATCGCACCCGGCTGGTGCTACTTTCAGCCAACAACTCAAGCGCGCAATACGCAATTGAATATCCTTACCATCAATTTAGCTACGTAGAGCGGCCATTTAATAAGAATCATCTGGACCATGAATTAAAACAACAAGTGATGTTCAGTCCGTTTATCCGGCCGATCTTGTCACTTGCCGGTTTATATCGTTACAACGATGCATTGAAGCTGCTCTTACACACCCAACAGCAAGAACTTCCGCCAGGACTTGATGAAGTTTTATTACGGCTAAAAGTGCAATTGCTGCTGGAAATGCACAAGTATGAAGCTGCAGTGCCACTGCTAAAACCTGCAGTGACTGAACAACAAGGCTGGGCGTTATGGGCGCTGTTTCGTATTCGTTATGAACGCGGGGATATGCAATCCTGCGCAGCGTTTTTAGCCGAGCCTTCAGAAGAGCTTGCTCGTTATCCGGAGCGGCGTGAGCTTTGGCAGCTATATTTTGCGATAAAGGCCGCAGATTTCGCCAAAGCTGCGCGCATCGCCCATCAAATTCCTTATGTCACCATGTCGGCAAAAATGGTGCGTTTGGTGCATTTAGTCCTTGTTGAGGCTGGTGAAAATGACATCGGTATCGAATTTATTGAACGCAAACGGCGTTTGGCGGTAAGGGGTGATCTCTACGTACAACTGACATCTGCCCAAATTCGTACAATGCTACGAGAAATGCGGACATGTCAGGATCCTGAGCATAAAGCCAAGCTTGCTGAACAAATTCAACACCTCCTAGAGCTTGTGAAACAGGATAAAAAATCTGAAGACCATCAGCTAAGCATTGCACTCTTGCAAACCACCTTCATTTTATTAAAGGATAGTCGCAGTGCTGCCATGGCTTTTTGGAAACGCCACATGGCGCTTGCTGAAGAGGAGAAATCAATCCCTGTGCTCAGCCATGCAGCGATTTTAATGTCGATGCTTGGCGAAGACCAACAGGCGACTGATTTTTTGTTTAGAGCAAACCGAGCCTTTTCACACCAATTAGATAATAGCCACCGAGTCTTTTGCAGTTGCATCCATCAATATGCGTTTCAACGGGTGGTGCCAGCAGAAAAACGCGCTGACACATATATCCGTTTTGCCGAGCAGCATTTAAGCTTTAACGAAAAGATGCTAGCTGCGAAGATGCTGTTGTCCGCATGGCAACTAAAACCGGGAGATCATGAACTACAACAACGGCTTTACAGTTTACTCAGACAAATGGGGCTGCCACGTTTTCGAGGCATCATTGTGCCGCCTCAGCCGCAATAAACAAAACTTGCTCCATAAACCCGCCTATTGGCAACTTCGGATGCCGTATTTGGATCTCCAACACCCAAATACCGTCACGCACAGGCCCAGTTAAATCGCCCAAGCGACCATTGGCATACAGTCGATGCGGAAAATCACCTAAGCGATGGCCTTTGATCTCTTGGTTAAATTGATAACCCAAGGCTAAGGCTTGTTGCTCAGCAAAAGCGTAAAGCTCGTCGCCATGACAGCCAGTTTTTTGCCAATGCATTGCCACTTGTTGAAAAATTGTCGCGACAGCAGCAGCACAAGCTTGGTGCTCAGGCGCATCCCCGACCACAAAAGTGGCGCCGATATCAGCTTCATGACCTTCAAAGACCGGACCTAAATCGATGAAAAATATATCGCTTTTTTGCAGACGAACCGCAGGATCCGAAGCCTCACTGTAAATTTTGCAAGAATTTGCACCAAATCGAATGATCGGTGGATGCCAATTAGTTTCCGCACCAAAATCAGAGAGCACCGCAAGCGCCAAAGCGTTTGCTTCAGCCTCGGACATGCCGACACGAATTTGCTTGGCGATGGCGGCTAAAGCAGATAGGCCTTGCTGCTGGGCTTTCTGCATTAATGCTAGGTTGAAATGCGGTCCGACTAATTGCTCACTCATTAAAAATTCCTAAAAGATGCAAAGTTTTATCATATCAAGCGCAAAGCAGTTTGGTCGAGGCGAGATAGCGTCGGCCAATTTTGTACCTGCGCACCCTTTATCCAACTGCGGTGACCAAGTTCTCCTAACGAGAGCCATGCCTTTAGCAAGTTATTAAATTGTGGCGAGTCTGTAATATTCAGCGCAAAATTGCCGCAACTTAACGCTTGTATCGCGTCCGTGCATTTCCTATACTCGGAGCTCATTTTCTAACGCAGAGTGCAGTATGCGCGAAAAAATCCAGCTAAGTCGGCAACTTGATAGTTGTCTTAATTTGCCAATGCCAAGTGCTACACACATTGGTTTTTTGGCATGAGCAAAGGTTTAACTCGGATTTCTCGGCGTTCCCTTCGTAGTGCATTCGTTGCGTCGTTGCTTGCTACCTCTAGTTTGCTATCAACCGTTTATGCCAACGGTAATGTCAAAGTTTTTCAATATACTGATAAAAAAGGCAATGTGTCCTTTTCTGACCGCCAGCCACTAGATGTGCCATTCACTTTAGTTAAATTCGATTGTTTTGCCTGTAATGTGCATTCGACGACAGACTGGGATCGCATCCCGTTATTTCCTAAACATTATTTGCGTGAAATTGAATTAGCAGCCAGACAACACCAAGTTGATCCAGCCTTGATCCAAGCGGTGATCCATGCAGAATCAGGCTTTAGACCGAAAGTGGTTTCGAAAAGTGGCGCCCAAGGTTTAATGCAATTGATGCCAGGCACAGCTAAAGATATGGCAGTGACAGACGTGTTCCAGCCTAGCCAGAACATCATGGGCGGCAGTGCTTATTTGGCTTGGCTACTGAAAAAATATAACGGTGATTTACGCTTAGCTACCGCAGCTTATAACGCTGGGCCTGGTACCGTCAGTAAATATGGCGGTGTGCCCCCCTACCCTGAAACCAAGGCTTACGTGGCTCGGGTAAATTCATTATTTAAGCGCTACCAAGCACAGCGTCGCCGCATGCAAAATACCGAAATCTTAAGTGCAGCAAGTAGTTAGTTTGGTTATGCACCGACAGAACCTTTAGATTTTCGTACTTCCCCCCAAAAAACACAGCACTTCGCGCCTTCGATGGATTGCGGTGAATTCTCCAAGTCCAAATTACCCAAGCAATTAACCGTTTATCCCGAGCAATAACCGAAATTCACTTTTTTCACCGCAATCCAAGCTATTTTTTTTAAGGTGAGCTCATCAACAACAAGGAGCTCGACCATGTCTCAAGTAATTGGCAACACATCAATAAGCAAAACCCTCATCGAAATTTTTGTAAATCCAAAACAAGCCGTTGAAGCGATAAAACTTAACTTCAGCTGGAGTTGGCTGGCGCTAGCACTGCAACTGATCACCTTCGCCGGTATTTTATTTTGGTTTTATCAAGGATTAACTCCGCAGTGGATCGTAGAACAGCAGCTGCTGCACTCGCCTGAACTCACCCCTGCTGAAATAGAACAAAGCAAAGCAGTGTTAGGTCAGATGGCGAGCGCCATGCCGATGGTTGCCCCATTGTTAGGCGCAATCACTTTAGTCATCGTTATGGCATTAAATGCTTTTTACCTGCACATTTACGGCAAGATGGCCGGCCACAACCAAGGTTATGGTCGTTGGTTTAGCTTAACCGTGTGGAGCCAAATGCCACTGCTGCCAAATATGCTAGGGTTTGCCTTGCTGATCCTTGCCAGCAACACCGCTGATATGCCGCTAAGCACAATTAATTATGCCTCATTAAACCAGCTGATCTTTGGTCAAGTGATTGGCGATCAGTATTACACCCTACTTGAAAGCATCTCATTGTTTACCTTCTGGCAAATCGGCTTAATGGCTGTGGGTCTTCAACAATGGACTGCGCAAAGCTTCGGCAAGTCCTTGGCAATTGCCGCTGCACCTTTTGCGCTGGTTTATGGTATTTGGGCGCTAGTTGCGTAAGGACGCCAGATGAATAACCTGACAAAATCAATATTGTTAATTGCTGCACTAGGCGGCTTAGTAGGGTTAAAAGTCTTTAAAGACCAACGCCAACAAACGCCAGTGCAACTGAGCTCAGTCCAACAAGGCGCGTTAACCGATAGCATTTTGGCATCAGGCAATTTGGTCTATAACACCCAGATCCAATTTCGCTCAGAACTAATGGGCCGGGTGCAACAAGTATTAGTGACCGAAGGCCAGCAAGTTAAACAGGGACAGCTGCTGATGCAGCTTGACCCCGCCAGCTATCAAGCGGAACTGACCCAAATTGAGGCTGTGGTCGCTAAAGCCACAGTGGCGATTTTAAGCGCCGAAGCTGAGCTGGCCAATTTAGAGCGTCAACTTAACCGTCAGCAACGTTTGCTTTCACAAAAACTGGTGCAACAAGAAACTGTGGATCTGTTAGCGAGCCAGGTTGCAGTGGCGAAAATCAATGTGCGAGCAGCCAATTTGCAGTTGCAGCAAAGCCAAGCGCAGCAGCAACAAGTTACTGAAACTTTGGCCAAAACAGAATTCCGCGCGCCGATAGATGGCGTGATGGTATCGGTCGATGTCAAAGCGGGCGAAACTGTGATCCCCGGCACCATCAATATAATTGGTTCCGATCTGATGACCCTCGCCGACACCAGTGCAATTTTGGCGGAGCTGCGGGTCGATGAAGCCGACATTCACGCCATCAAACTTGGCCAAGCAGCAACGGTGTTTGCAGCTGCCGCGCCAGAAACAGCATTGACTGGCAAAGTGCTGAGTATCGGCAGTTCAGCGCGCTTATTAGGCAGCTCGCAAGCCCTGTCATTTCGGGTGAAAGTATTGCTCGACAGCGCAGCTATCGCTTTATATCCAGGCATGAGCTGCCGCGCTGAGCTCATTACCCAAACCCTTGAAAACAAAATGAATGTGCCGGTTGCTGCGGTGCAAAAAGATGCGCAAGGCCACTTTATCTGGGTGGCAAAGGCCGGCGTTGCCGAGCAAATGCGCGTCAAAGTCGGACTTGCCAACGATACTTCACAAGTCATCAGCGAAGGTCTGCAAGGTGATGAGCAAGTGATTGTCGGTCCAGCTCGAACTATGTTGAGCCTAAAAGTCGGGCAAAAAGTGCAAGCCGAGGAAGTGAAACCATGACAGTTCCAGTGATACAACTGCAGCAAGTTGGCAAACAATATGAAATGGCTGGGGAAACTTTCCATGCCTTATCCGATGTTTCGCTTGATATCCATGCCAATGAATATGTTGCGATTATTGGGCCTAGTGGTTCCGGCAAGTCAACTTTACTGAATATTTTGGGCTGTTTGGATACCGCCGATAGTGGCAGTTATTTATTGAGCGGCAACGCCGTCGCCAGTATGGCGGAAAACCAATTAGCGACACTGAGAAATCAGCAGGTTGGCTTTATTTTTCAGAGCTTTAATTTATTGCCACGCCATAGTGTTCTGCAAAATGTTATGCAGCCCTTGGTATACCGTTTGATGAGTGCGGCTGAACGGGAACGTCGAGCGCTTGCAGCACTGCAACGCGTCGGGTTATTCGAGAAAAAACACCATTTGCCGAATCAATTATCTGGTGGACAGCGGCAGCGCGTCGCCATAGCCCGAGCACTAGTCACAGAGCCAGCGATTTTGCTCGGCGACGAACCGACCGGTAACTTGGATAGCAAAACCACTGCCGACATCATGCAGTTATTTGATGAACTGCATCGTCAAGGCCACACCATCATTTTGGTGACCCACGAGCAAGAGATTGCCGACCACTGCCAACGAGTGCTGCGCATGGTTGATGGTCGTTTGGTTGCCGATCAGCGCAAGCAATCCCATGCTGGCGTTCTTGAGTCTGCAGAACAATCGATGCTGCAGCACACAAACAATCTCGCCTCAGCAACACGGCTTTTGGTATAAGGAGTCACCATGCATTTTCTACATGCGCTTATTGAAGGTAGTCGCGCGGCGTTTTTATCCATTCGCGCGCATGGTCTTCGCAGTTTTTTAACCACGCTCGGTATCATCATCGGCGTCGCCTCGGTTATCACTGTGGTGGCGATAATGAATGGGTTAAGTAGCAATATTCGTGGTCAGCTCGATGATTTAGGCTCGGATATGGTGACTATTCGCGCTTATACCACGCCAGATCAAGAGCTATTAGGCTTTCGTAATAAACTGAGCGACAGTGATTTTCGTTTATTACAGTCCAAACTTGGCCAAGTTGAACAAATCAGCCGGATGATGCCTGCGTTTAGTTTGGGCTTATCGGTCAGTTATGGCCGAAGCAGCACACAAACCCAGTTGCTAGGCGCCGATAGCGCTTATCAAAACGTCGTTCGCATTTATCCGCAACAGGGCCGTTTTCTCACCGCCCAAGATGATTTAAAACGCCGCCGGGTTGCCTTCATTGGCCATTCTTTAATTCAGAAATTACAACTGCCAGCAAACCCTGTAGGCCATTACATCAGTCTTTCCGGGGATTGGTTTCGCATTATTGGTGTCGCCGAAAAACGCGGTAGTTTATTTGGTTTTGACCAAGACAATTACATCATTACCCCATTTAGCACAGCTACCGCCATAAACGGCCCAGATAATCTGCAGGTTGAAATTAGCTACCGGCCAAAACCAGGTGCTGACGCGGCACAAATCGAACGACAAGTGCGCAGTTTATTGCGCGCCAAAGCCGGACTTAGCGCCAGTGAGCCCGATCATTTTGAATTAGTCAGCTCGGAAAAAACCAAAGCGCAATTTGATAAAGTATTAGATTCAGTCACTTGGGTTGCGGCCGGTGTTGTAGGCATCAGCTTGTTAGTTGGCGGCATCGGTGTAATGAATATTATGTTGGTCTCGGTCACAGAACGCACCAAAGAGATTGGCATCGTCAAAGCGCTTGGCGCAACGCCACAATTTATTCTGTTGCAATTTTTAGTGGAAGCTATTGTATTATCACTGTTTGGTGGTTTGATCGGTCTGATTTTGGGTTACGGTTTTGCTGCATTAATGAGTTTGCTGATGCCTGGCATGCCGGATGCTTTAGTACCGCTTTGGGCTGTGGTGTTAGCCATCGGTTTTACCAGTGTCATAGGTATAGTGTTCGGCTTAGCACCTGCGATCAAAGCCTCAAGATTAAACCCAATTGATGCGCTGCGATTTGAATAATTGACCTTAAATAATCGGCTTTGACAAAAAAATATATGCGGACCTTAGGAGCTTAACGTGAATAAAATTTGGCAACAGTTACAGCCATATTGGGCGATCAGCTTCCAATGCAGTCGCAGCTACAAAATCGTCTATAGCATCATGTTTGTGCTGTTTTTTTTAAGTTATGTGCTGATTACCGTCACCATGTTTAAATCAACAGATCCGATGCATATCTTCAAAATAGTTCTGCGCAGTTTAGCCGATTCGGTGTTGTTTTTTGGCTCTAGCCACTTTTTTGTCCGGCCCTATTTAAAGCTCAACTTACTCAAGCATAACCAATTTGGTTGGCCAGTCATTAAGTTTATGTTCGCCAGTTTTCTGCTGAGTTTAGTGGTCGTCTCGATATCACTGCAATGGGCTAAATTCGATGCGTTGGGTAAGTTAGATTTCAATGAAATTAAGGTGGAAAGCCCCAAACACGAAGGCGGTAATCTCACCGTCAGCATGAGTCGGCCGATGATGGTATTGGTAGCAGGCATCAATCAAAGCATTATGTATTGGATTTTCGCGCTAAGTTATTGCTTTTGGCAGACGCTCGTTAGCAAGCGCCAAGTACAAAAGCAAATGCATGAAGCACAGTTGCAACAGCTGACTAATCAGCTAAACCCGCACTTTTTGTTTAATGCACTCAACAGCATACGTGCACTCATTTATGAAGACAAAGACAAAGCAGCCCATGCGGTGACACAACTTTCTGAGCTATTTCGGATCCACCTGCAAGCGCATTTAAAACCCAGCTCAAGCTTGGCGGACGAATGGCTGATTGCCAAACACTACTTGGATATTGAACAGATCCGTTTGGAACAGCGGCTAACCATCGATTTGCAGTTTGACGACAGCTTATGGCAACAGCAACTACCAACGCTAAGCTTGTTGATGCTGGTAGAAAACGCCATTAAACACGGCATTAGCCCTAACCCACAGGGTGGTACTTTACAAATTATAAGTTGCCGACCACGGCAAGGCCGCTGGCAGTTGCAAGTCAACAACAGTGTGGGTAGCTCGCAAGCCATCCACTCCACCAAAACCGGCTTAGCTAATTTGCGCCAACGCTTGGCGCTCAGTTCCCCTAACCACGAATTAACCTGGCGTAAAACTGACGAACGCTTTGAATTATGCATGGAGCTCGATGATGATCAAAACCCTACTCGTTGATGATGAACGCTTAGCCCGCGCCGAACTAAGTCGGCTGCTACAAGCCCATCCACAAATAGACATCGTCGGCCAAGCCGCTAACGCCGACGAAGCTTTGGCCCTGTTGAGTCAGCTTGATGTTGACTTAGTTTTTTTGGATATCCAAATGCCTGGTCTGAGCGGTTTGGAACTCGCTGCGCAATTAGATGCCGATCTGCAGTTTATTTTCTGTACCGCCTTTGATAGTTATGCCTTGGATGCATTTGGCTTAAATGCGCTCGACTACTTACTTAAACCTATTAATCCTGAGCGGCTAGCTAAGGCCCTCGCCCGCTTTCAAACCAAACAAAATGATGAACCACAGCGCAACTATCTTCCTGAAAACCATGGCTTATTATTGAAATTTGCCGAGAGTAGTCGCATCGTGCGTTTAAGTGATATCACCCGCTTTGAAAGCATCGGCAATCACAGCGCTGTCTACACCAGCTTTGGTAAGAGCTTTTTACATAGTTCGTTATCTAAAATCGAACAACGACTTGACCCACAACAGTTTTTCAAAGCAAGCCGCGCTGACATTATTCGCGTTAGTGCCATCGAACAACTGGAAAATGGCGTCGCAGTAGGCAGCATGCTGGCAATCATGCAAGACGGCCAACAAGTTGAAGTCAGCCGCCGCCAAGTACAGGTGCTTAAACAACTTTTTAGTGCGCTTTGAGTAGGATGATTTGAGTTAAATTTTACGAAAGGAAGCATTCTTAATACGCCCTTCGCGCGTCACCGCGATGGCTCAAAAATAAAAATCTTAGCTTTTACCTTGGCAATTCAGCCAGGAATGCAAAATAAATTTACATTTATTTTGCATTCCTTATCAAAGTCATCTAACTTACTTTCTGTTAACCAAATTAACATTCATCAAATTGGCGATTCGCTAAACGAATCAGGCTTATGCTGAATATAAAAAAAAGTTTTAAATCAATGGACTTATCGAGATAGATGTAACCATGGAGGGCAATGACAATGAATAGAAAGTTACCAAAGTTTATGCCAACTACCTTTTTTACAGCAATTTATCAGCGAACTGCGTTCTTTGTTTATACGCTAATGTTTTGTACGCTCGCCATTTATGCAAATAGGGTAAAAGCGATCGATTATGAATTACCAGAGTTGGTGATCACCGGTAAGCAATCTAACTATTCATCGACGCACATCGAGCCGCGTGCACTCAAAGTGTCATCGACTCGCCAAAGCAACAATCTACCGAACAGCCGTCACCAGCCAAATGCTCAGACTAAACAAGATCCTGATTCCTTAAAGCAAGCTCACGCTAATCCGCAATCGACTTCAAAGCAAAGCAGTCGCGGTTATATCAGTAGCGCGCCTCGCGACAATACATTGGAACAAGTTCAAGATAACCACAGCAATGCATTGATTAGCGGCGCTTTGGTTGGGTCGCTCGATACCATCCGTTCACCACTTCGCCTCAGGAAGCATTTAGCCATTCGAAGTAGCAAAAACCAATTTATGAAAAGCTGTTTAATTAATGAGTGTTTTTCGGTAGGTGGCAAACAAAACTTTCTAGTTCGCTAACTTGCTCTTAGTGCCAAATAAATCCAGAAACCTTGCCGTTAAATAACCAATCCTGATAATTGCACTCAGCTGCGCGCCCAGCAGCTGCTGCCGCGCCTGCACAGACATGCAATGGTAATAGATGCTCTGCTCGCGGATGTGAAAACAGCGCAGCAGGCGCCTGTTGCCAATTTGCCAGCATTGTCAGCGCTTGTGTCGGCTCTGCGGTCACAGCTTGAGTTAACCATTGATCAAATTGCGCACTTAGGCTTTGAGTTCTTGGATCACCCGACATCAGCGCTCGTAGATTATGAAAAGACATACCCGAGCCAACAATCAGGACTCCTTGAGCTCGCAATTCGGCCAGCGCTTCGCCGACTTTAATATGGGCTGCAGCATCTAAATTTCGCAACAAGGACATTTGCAGCACAGGCACATCGCCCTTAGGGAACATCAACATCAAGGGCACGAAGGTGCCATGATCAAAAGCCCGCTCGCCATCAAGCCGACATGGAATATCGCGCGCGTGCAGCAGATTTTGCACTTCTACTGCAAGCGCAGGCGCTCCGGGTGCGGTATAACGATAATGATATGTCTCCGGCGGAAAACCGGAATAGTCATACAACATCCCTGGCGCTTGACTACTGGCTAATGCGACTTCATTGGATTCCCAATGTGCAGTGATCAACAAAATGGCCTTTGGAACAGGCAACTGCGCAGCGATGGTGGTCAAAAAGGCTCGGTGATGCTGATGTGACGGATCATTAAGCAGCGGTAGAGGTCCGCCGCCGTGCGCAACAAATAGCACCGGCATCAATGCCATAGGATCAGCCATGGATGTTTAATCCTCATAATTGAGTAAGTAACTGGTTCAAATGATAATTTCGCTTATTGCTCACTTGGTGTTTTGTTTAGGCAAGCAAACAGCATCATGCTGCGTTGCATACTAACGCAACGGGTATTAGCAACAAGTGCATTTAATTTGCCAGTTCAAAGCAAAAAATCGTAAGAACACTTGCCTTATGCCAAGGCACCAATACACCAGAACCGCGGCCGTTTAACCGTTTAGCCTTTAAATAAGCCGAATATCACTTTTCTTCACCAATACTTACGCCTGCCTTTTAATATTTAACCGTCGGCCACAAGGTGATGTCTCAAGCGTAACCTGCGCATCAGCAACTCGGCCATTACTTAAAAAACGGAGCTTACTATGAACGAATTTATCGCTATGACCACCAACGCAAGCCCTATGTTTTGGCTGACGCTTATTCCTTTAGTACTGTTTATTTGGTTTGTGCCAACCTTGTTAGCGTTGTTCTTAAATCGACCTCATCTCAAGTACATCGCAATCGCCAACATTCCGGCTGGCATGTCGTTTATCGCCTGGGGCGCACTGATTGTTTGGGCGGTCGGTGGTAAGGTATCGCAAAAATTTGCCAATAAATTTTCCAACAAATTGCCTGAAGCAACCACTGCACCAGCAAAAAGCAACGAGCTGTGATCCAAGCCGTTATTTGAATACTCGATAGGTAAATCAGGCCCCAAATCTCGTAAATATTTGGGGCTCACTCATGCAATAAAATTAATATAAATCAATTGTATAAGTAAATTAATAGCGATTATCTGTCAAATATCTCAACTAGCCTTAGAGTTCACCATTTACCTTCATTGCCCGACAAATCTTGTAAGACAAAGAAGTTAAGCCCCTGCCTCGATCAATTCAAACCATTTAATGGCTTCAAGCACTGCCGAGGCTGTACGATTACAAAATTACACAGATGTGAATAGATTTAATTGATGAATTTAGTTTATTAGCCTTTAATGAAAGTGCATTAAATGTGCAACATTACAATAAGACAGTTAATAAAAAAGGAACATCATGAAAAACTCTAATTACCTGCTCGGTACACTCCTTGTTGCTGGCCTATTCAGCACGCAAGCAATGGCTGATGGCATCCGTGCGAGTCTGACATTAAACAAAACAAATTTTACCTCAGCCGAAGACATTAAAGTTTTAGTCACAATGACCAATGAAGAAGCGGTCCCGGTGCGAGTTTTAAAATGGTACACGCCAGCAGATGGAGTGGAAGAAGCATTATTTAAAGTGTCCGTTAATGGCGTAGACACCGAGTACCTTGGCGCCCACTATAAGCGTCCTGCGGCACAACCTAAAGACTATATCCAACTCAAAAGTGGGCAAAGTGTCAGTTATGAAGTTGAGCTGTCATCGCTCTACGATTTAAGTAAAACAGGCCAGTATGAAATTAGCTATCACGCGGAATCTTATACTTTATTTACCAACACCCGGGGCAGGATAAAAAACTTGCTCGCCTTGGGATTACTGGCATCAGTTCCAGTCCTGTAAGTTTTTACTTAGAAGCAAAGCAAGGTGGCATTGTTACCGCAGCTAAACCTGGTGATGGTGGCGGTACTACCGTAGGCGGAGTTACATTTAGCGGTCGTTGCAGTAACACTCAACAAACATCAGTTCTCGCCGGTTTAGCAGCTGCAAAAACTATGTCCGCTGATGCTAAAAGCTATTTGATGAGCTACGCGACTCCTAGCAATTCAGTTCGATATAACACATGGTTTGGCAACTACGATGCAGGTCGTTGGAGTACAGTTCGAAGTAATTTTACTAATATCGACAGTGCTTTAAATACTCAGCCGCTGACCTTTGATTGCAGCTGCAAAAAGTCTTATTTTGCTTATGTATACCCAACTCAGCCATATAAAGTCTATTTATGTAATGCCTTCTGGACTGCACCAACTAGCGGTACTGATTCAAAAGGCGGCACAATAGTGCATGAGATGAGCCATTTTAACGTAGTTGCAGGCACAGACGATATTGCCTATGGTCAGACCGCGGCCAAATCACTTGCAATCAGCAACCCAGCAAATGCAATTCAAAATGCTGACAGTCATGAATATTTTGCTGAAAATACACCTTCGCAAAATTAATCAGACCTTAGGCTAATTTGACTGCCTATCTAGAGTTTGAGCTAAGAACGGGTTATGGTAAACACAACACCATTATCCGTTTTTTTTCATGCACAAATTCATTGTTGTTTGTTTAATTCTAGGAATGATTATGCCTGCCACTGGCCACTCAGCAGAGCGCTTGCCGCTTGCCTGTAATGCAAGCCCCGGCGATAAACCATGGCAGCTAAAGGTAACTTTTCATAATCGCGGACCTGCTCCTTTTGTTATTTTACGTTGGCACAGTCCATTAGATGCTTGGTTTAGTGAGTTTTTGTCAATTGAACAACTTGGCCAGCCAATTCCTTATATGGGTGCCAAAGCCAAGCGTGGCGCCCCGTCTGAAGACGATTTGTTATTGTTACTACCCAATTCCGAACACACTGAATTACTTGATTTGACTCAGGCTTATCAATTGCACAATGAGCCAGCGCTCATAAAATTTTCGTCGATTGCAGTTCAGGAAGTTCAGCTAGATAAGCCCCTCACTTGGCAACCAGAAATGCAACTATCTTTGGAGTGCCCAGAGTTAATGTTTCCCCTCATTGATCAGCTGCCAACTGGAATTTCCAAATAACTGGCGCACATAGTTGAATGCATTTTTAGTATGCAAAACGCAATCGGAGGTAGTCGGCAATATGTCACTGCATCTCATCGAATTATTGCTACACAGGATGAGTAATACTTTTGAAAGCTGACCGCCTATCACTTGAATTAGGTTGCTTTTGTGTGACCAAAACGTTATTTTGCGTCTATTAATTTTTGTTTATCAACTGGCAAACCGGCCAATTTTTAGCGATTTTGGACCTGCTTTATTTGCATGGGCACGTTTTTATCTTTTGTTAGTCGGCCAAGTTTGTTGATAGGATCCGTGATTATCTCGCAGCTACTTAATTACGAAATCACAAAATTAATAGTCTAGTTGTTTGATATCATTAGTTTTGATGTTTTGACGGGTTATTTATTGACTCAAAAACCTAACTAATGTCTTTATTGAAAGTTTATTTAATCAGATGGAGCACAGAGTTCAGCGACTTTTGATTAATTTTTTACGTAACATATAAATTTAAAAGGATTTTTATGCGCCTGTTTTTAACCGCTATGTTGTTACCCTTTGTTCTGACCGCTTGCGTGAATATAAAAGTCGAACCTAAAGGTATAGTAGACGATACCGTGAAGGCGAGTAAGGACCTCTATAGAACCGTTAAGGCAAAATCTAAGGATATGGAGGAGCGAGTTTACACTTATGTCGTTGCGAATGAAGTGCCAGAAAACGACGTAACTGCAACTGAACAATGCTTTGCTAAACTGAAAGAACTCGCGAACAGCGCTTCAAAAGTTAAGCCACAACTTTTCGACCAGCGCTCTGAAATCACTACGGTTGACGGTCACCGCGCGGTTCGCTGCAGTCTCACCTCATTAGTGAAACTAAACTAAATATTAAATTGCCCCTTTAAACTAGCTTTTGCCGGCAAATATTAACTTATTGGTCGGCAATTTCGCGGTTTGCAAGCTATTACACTTCCCCTTCTCAGTTAAAAACTCACGCGGAAGCTTTGAGCATTAGCCGATTTCATCATGACGCCGAGGGTTCATGCTTAAGTGTATTCACAGCAGCTTCTACTCAAACCAAAACGCAAAACGCGCTCTACTTAATGCCTTCAACATTTATTTGTCCAAAGCGATTAGCTTGATTTTTAAACGCACGTACCCAATTAATCGAACTGTGTAATAAATTAGGAATTGAACATGGACTCTTTGGCTGTGCAGCTTTTGGCATATGCGGGCGCGGCCGTTGCGGCGGTTTTAGGAATGTGGGCGATGATTAAAATAATCGCTTGGGCAAAAGGCATGTCAACTGGAGCCTACCTCACCCTTGCGATCTTTCCGCTAATTTCGTTATTCCCGATACCACCAACTGAAATCAAGAAAATAGAGAGGATCAAGCAAGAACAGGTGAAGCAAAAAGAAGAATCTGGCGAACCACCGAAAAAGTAGCCGCCAGAACTGGGAAATTTATAAGCAAGGTCAGTAATTTATAAACATCGAAATTGTGTGTCTATCGACACTCTGGCACCACAATAGCATTAGGCAAATAATGCGGAAAACTTATGCTGCAGCAATGGCTTAAGCGCAAATGTAATAAGTTTGCCGGCTTGCTCCAAAAAGGCAATTTGCTGAGCATTCCAGTTCATCACTTCCCCGACATGCTCACAACAAAACACCCCAACTAATTGACCATTGTAGCGAATACCAACATCTAACAACGAATAGATGTCGTTAGGTTCGAAATATGGCTCGTTAAAACAAGCGGTCGCGGGATGTTCAGCGGCGTGCGGAGCGTTAATGCCGCCGTCATCACGCATCGCCTCGAAATAAGGAGCAAAGTCGTCCTCATGCAAGGCAATCCCATGATAATGCTCATTTTTATTCGAATCATACAAATCAATTGCCACAATTTCTTGCAGTAATGAATCTGAATAAAGCCACAGACTCGCTCTCGAGCACTTTAACTGGAGCGTGATTGTTTCGGTCAGTTGTCGATAAAAATCATCGCTATCGATTTGATTGTCTTTAAAAGCTTTGATCAACAGCAATAACCCAGTTTGGTCTAACATAACAACTCCCCATCAAATGATTAATCTGCGCTTGTTCTCAATTGCCTTGATAAAATTCGGCAACTATCAAAGTTATAGCAAGCCAATCGCACAGTGCCAGTATGAACATTTACTTTTTCACGCTGGCACACAGCCGACTCTCAGTTGTGACGGTGCTAGTTTTGCTGCTGGCGATACCATTCGCCGAGGATTAATGAGGCGGCAACGCTGACGTTTAATGATTCGACCTTGCCGGAGCCTGGGATTTGTAGAGCAATTTCAGCATTATTGGCTACGGCTTGTGACACGCCGTCCATTTCCTCGCCAAACACAATCACCACCTTAGCGGGCAATGTTGTTTGATACAAAGATTTGCCAGCATGACTGGAGGTGGTAATCAAGGTATAGCCTGCTTGTTTGCAAAGCTGTAACGCCAGCGGCAAACTCTCACAGGACAGCCCTTGCACAAACTCAAGACCACCTTCGGCGGTGCGTGCTGCGGCGCCGGATTGCAATAAATCAGGTTCCGTCATCAAAATTCCAGAGACACCAAAATGCGCACAGCTGCGCGCTATTGCGCCTAAGTTATGCGGATTACCGACACCATCCAGTGCTAACAAGCAATCCTTTTTATGTTTGCGATTAAGCGTTAAGTAACTGGCAATATTCAGATTTTCGCGTTTTTTCACGACTAGAACCACACCGCCATGATGTTGACTACCGGCAATTTTCTCAAGTTCCGCAGCATCGACTAAGTGGTAAGCCTTTTTATTGGCAGCCAAGTACTTCATTACATCGGCAAAACGCCCAGCATATTCAGGCTGCAAGTACATTTTCACCACAGCTTCCGGACGCTCAGTAAAACAAACCCGACAAGCATTTTCGCCGTGCACCCGACTTTCTTGTTGCTCCTGTTGTTTCAGAAGACCGGCTGAAATTGGTTTATTTGCAGTTGGCTTTTCGGTTTTGTCGCTGGTATGGACGTTGGCTTTAGGTTTTGCTGATTTCCATGGCTTTTGCAATAAATCACGCGCCGGGCCTTGGCGATCATCACGGCCTTTACTGCCTGCGCTTTTATCGCTGCCTGCCCGATTCGATTTCGCTGGCCGCGAACGATTTTCCTCTGAACGCCCTGCTTCACTGCGTGGTGCTGATTGGGAACGAGATTTGTTATTTGGTTTTGCAGGGTAAGCCACGTTAAATCCTCAAGAGTCGATTGCCAGCGTGTTGACCGCCGAAAAACCGCTAGTTTAGCCTAAAAACCGGCTCGGGCGAAGATTGGACTTGAGTTTGTAAAAATCCGCAGTAAGCTTGCGCCCATTCACCCAGTTTGGATTTGAGCCCATGTTGAGTTATCGCCATAGTTATCATGCCGGCAATCACGCCGATGTTGTCAAACATCTGGTGGAAGTGGCCATTTTGGAATATTTAAAGAAAAAAGATAAACCATTTTGCTATCACGATACCCACGCTGGCGCTGGTCTTTATAGCTTGCAGAGCGAACATGCGCAAAAAACCTCTGAATATGCTGGTGGCATTGGCAAACTGTTTCAATATCAAGCTAAAAACAGCAGCTTAAACAGCTATATCAAATTAGTGCAGCAACTAAATCCCACTGGAACTTTGCAGTTCTATCCGGGCTCGCCAGTGATAGCCAAGACGCTACTACGCAAAGACGACAGCATTCAAGCGACGGAATTACATCCTACCGACTATCCGCTGTTGGCTGCGCAATTTCATGGCCGTCGGCATTGTCGCATTGAACAATTAGACGCTTACGCGGGTATTCGGGCTATGTTGCCGCCGCTACACAAACGGGGCTTGGTGCTTATTGATCCACCTTATGAACTCAAAACCGAATACCAAGATCTAATCAAAGGACTGCAACAAGCAGTGCAACGGTTTCCGCAAGCCACCTACGCAATTTGGTATCCAGTGATTGAGCGCGCAAGTATCGAAGCTGTACTGCAAGCTATTGTAGATACAGGGATCCGCAATCAACTGCGCATCGAGATGTGTCCGCTGCCTGATAGCGAAGGATTTGGCATGACAGGCGCAGGGATGTGGGTAATTAACCCACCATTTACCCTCGCATACGATATGCGCGATGCCCTTGCTGAACTAGCGCCAATTTTGAGTGCTAACGCCACATGGACAGTCCAGCAAGAAGTTGCTGAATAATTATCGAAAGTTTTTTCGACAGTGCGGAATACAACTGTGCTTGCTTTCCAGCAAGGCTGCATTTGCCAGTAAAAGTGAAGCACCTGCCGGAAAATGTGCCCGAGTTTAAGTGCTGCGCCTGCGCGCTAAGACACTCAGCTAGTTAGCGCTTTAAAAACGCGATAACCAGCTGCTGCGTTGCCAAAGAAAAGACATGCCCCTCATCCTGCCAGAACTTGGTTTCAAGCTGCTGGCAGCCATTTTTCTGCGCTTCGTTATAAAGATCACACAGTCGCCGCGTTGCCCTCAACCAGCCTGCTGTAGGCATCAATGGATCTTTTGCACCGTTGATAATCAGTAACGGCTTGGGAATGGCTAAGGCAGCAATATCGGCAATATCGAGCAATTTAAAAAGCCCAGGGTGGATCATTAGCCAGGATGATTGGCCTTTACTAAAGTTGCCATCTGCTGTTCGCAAGGCATTTAACTCGTTAAACCAGCCCACCCCAACCGCTTTTTGGATCACTGAAGATAGCGCAGCCAACTGCCAGACCCGATAGGCGCCAAAAGAAAAACCAACCGCACTAACTCGCTGCGGATCAACGTCTGCTTGGCCTTTTAAAAACTGCGCCATTTGCAGATCCTCGAGCGCGATCAATCCCGCCAGTGAGTAGCCTTGCGCCTGCATATTCGCAGCCAATTGTTGTTGCTGGTCAAAATGCAGTGGTCCACGCTGCCCAAATCCAGGTGCATCCCCCGCCAGCACGATAAAACCGGCTGCGGCTAACTTGTCGGCAAAGAACTCGCCTTCAAAGTATCGTTGACTCCACGGCTGGCTTATCGCCATTTTTTCACTGTGACTAAACCACTTTTCTTTACCGATGCGAAATTCAGCACCATGGTCATGCAGCAGTAAAACGGCCGGATATTGTTGAATTGGTGCAGCTGCAATTGAATCAACAAGCGCAACGGCCTGCTTTCCGGTCTTAGCCTTAGGCCGCAATAACCAAACTTCCTGCCAAACCGGTAATACCAATTGCACACGCCAGCGTTCACGTAACCACTGCCCCATATCTTCACGACTTTGTAATTCTGCTTTAATTGCCGGTAATTCGCTTGGACCTAAGTAACTTTGTCGCAGCAGTTGCCGAGCTTGCTGCTGCCAGCTTTGAAAGTTCTGCTTTGGCTGCCACTGAGCTTGGAAAGCGCTGTGCGCTCGGAGGTAATTCAATTCCGGAAGTTGAGAGACTTGTTGAGGCGATTGGGCAGACAATTGCCCTGATGTTGACTCAGCGGCTGCGCTACCGCTAAACACCTTAAGCAGCATGACTAAAACTAGCAATTTAAAACAGCAGATCCTGCGCATAACACCTTCAGCGTAAATGCTCAGCTTAGGCATTACGTTGACAAATATCAGCAAAAACACGCGGATTGTTGGTGGGATTTCTACGCCAATACCAGCTATGGAATTGGCGGGTGTTGCTTAGCACTGAGCAACCCAAGCAAGCACGGCAGCGGCATTACTGGAGCTGGCTCTGGCGAAGAGCTTACTAGGATCTAATTCCGTTACTTTGCAGCGTAACACTTCACCAGTTTCTAGGCTAAATTGCTGCTCACCGATATTCAGCAACAGCTTTCCGAAATCAACATATAACAAAAATTCTTCAGCCACCGAAGTCAGCATCAGCTGCTGCTGGTCGGCACTAAACTCAAGCGCTTGCATACCACCTTGCCAACCTGGGCCTAAGATCAGATTGATATCCACTACCGGCCCATCGATTAATTCCGCCGAGGTTTTGGCATCACCACTGAACCAAATCAGATGAGATCGCTGACTCAGCGCTAGGCGATGATCATCAATTTGTAGCGTCAAACCAGCACCTTGGCGGATGCCAAGCCAACGGCCAAAGCCGGCAAACTGACTAAAAGCGCCGCCTTGATTCACCGTAGCTGAACTTAATCGCCAAGCAAAGTTGCGCTCAGCTAAGGTGGCGTCGGCCGGATGGATCTGTAACTGTAAGGTACTGCCGCCAGCCCATTCACTGCGCTGCTGCTGAGCTTTGGTGATGATTTGATAAGACATTTGCAACGATGTCTTACTGACCACGCCACTGGGCATGACACAGGGTATCGTGCTTTTCTCGGCTTAACAAAATACGAGCTAACACCACATCGTCGCCAGCGCCATCACCGGCAATGCCGATATGGGCCTCATAATGTAACTCGGCATCTAATTCTGCTTGAATTAACTCAACCCAATCATCACTAGGCGGCACTAGGTCTACATAAGCGCGGGTTTCCGCAAAACTTTGATATAACTGGTAGTCGCCTTCGGCCAAGTTCTCTTCGGCCAATTCTTCAAAAATGCTGAATGCGTGTTCACACAACTCATCCAAGGTCCATAACTCTAAATCATGCTCTGACATCAAAGGCTCTCCAATTGCTGAAGAGCCAGTATAACAAAGTGAAGTCTAACCGTCTAAATCGATAATGTTGGTGCCTCTTCGCTATAGATTTTAAAGCTGTTCGGTCGGCAATGCTGATACCACGCTCGCTTTAGCTTTTTTGGCGGTGTATTTACGGTTATACATAGCGATAGCGATAGTGCCAATAACGCCTGGAGCAACCCAAGTGACTAATTCCCACTGCCAGCTTAATTCAAACAACCGACGGCCGCCAAAAGCAGTGAACGCGGTGTAGATGGCAATACCACAGGCAATCATATTGCCGATGTGTTCGCGCAGAATGGCACTTCGGTCGACGGTTTTCGCCAATAAAAACTTGAAGGTCCGGATTGCCGAAACAGTTGAGATCACGCCAAAAATGCTAAAGAGCGGGATGCTAAACACTAAGCCTAGTGGCAACAGTAAAATACCACCAAGCAATAACATCACTATCGGCACATAGTGTTGTGGGCGACGCACTTGGCTACGCGCAGGACCATCGCGTAACACCAAGATTGCATGACGCAGTTGTACAAATCCCAACAAACTAAGTACTGCTAAGAAAAAAGCGAATGCACGGTTCATGGCTAAAAACTTATCGAGATTGGCAATGGCTGCGACGTCCACTCCGCGGGTTGCCACCGGATCCCACAGCACTAACATACTCATCAGAAAACCAGGAATAGTGACAAAATACATTAACCAGCCAAAGTATTGACCAGATTTAATGTGTAGCGGACTCCCCTTTTTCGCCAACATCGGCACCCAGAATAAAAACAGCAGTATTGCGCCGCAAATCACATGAACAGCCAGTAAAGTTTGATGTAGGGTATGCATAATCGACTCTCCTTGAACGATGTCGTCGTTGAACTGAGTTCATAATGCAAGCCAGGAAACTTTTGGCGTAGTGCCGAAAGTCACGATTTTAATGCCTAGTCATCGTGACTTCCGGCCTATTGCTGTTGTGCCTAGGATCCTAGATACTACAGAGCTTCAAAATCTAAGCCTTTTGAAATTACAGGGATTTTGCATGAATATTGCGGCCGCTAGACCCTACCAACCGCGTTGGTTTGATAAGGAAAATTGGGCAGCCATGATTACCTGGCTAGCTTTTAGTTTTGTCCAGTTACGCGCGAGCAGCAATTCGCACGGAAATTTTAGCCTCGAAACAATCTGTATTGCCTTAAGTTTGCTGTGGTTTATTGTGTTTTTTCTGCAAGCCCAGAGCGGACAACAAAATCGCAATAATTATCTGCGCCTTGGCTTGATGTGGCTGACTATTGCCATCAACGATGTCTTAGTCCCCAATGGATTTTCGCCAGGTTTAGCTGTGTTATGGGTTGCTTTGCTGCCTTGGTTTATCCCTGAACGCTGGGTGTTTTGGAGCTTGGTTCCCGCCATGCTGCCATATACTCTGATGATGGCTTATAAAGGATTTAATCAAAATGCGGTATTAATGTTGGTGGTGTGCGGCACTTTCCAATTTTTTGCCATTTTTGCCATGAGCAAAGCTCGTTCTGAGTCTATTGCCAGAGAAGCACTAGCGACAACCCACCAACAACTGATTGCCGCCCAAAGTCGTTTAAGCATCCAAGCCGCAGACGATGAGCGACTGCGTATCGCCAGAGACCTGCATGATAGCCTCGGGCATCACCTAACCGCTTTGGTTATTCAACTGCAAGTTGCTGAATATCAAGCAGCTGACGCGCAAAAACCACAATTGGCACATTGTCATCAGCTTGCCAAACAATTGCTGCATGAAATTCGTCATGCTGTGTCACATTTACGCCAGCCTTTACAGCCAAACCTCGCTGAACAATGCCGAATTCTAGCAGGCAACTTTCCACAATTGGCGCTGCAATGCAGCATTCCAACCGAGCTAGCGTTAGATCCAGTGAGTACCGCCCTGTTAGCTAAAGTCACACAAGAAGCCGTAACTAATAGCGCGCGCCATGGCAATGCCAACAAAGCGCAAGTGACCTTATGGCAGCATGCTGGCAAGATCTACTATCGTTATGTCGATAACGGTGTGCTCGGACATTGGCCGCTCGTGGAAGGAAACGGTTTAACTGGGATGCGAGAACGCATCGAAGAAGCCGCTGGAAAACTTTTTTTCAGCCAACACGAACTGACCCATTCGACGCTTGGCAAAGTGCAACACGCGCTACAAATTGATGTTGAATTACCGCAAGTTGAGTTCTCCAATGCCAAAACCACATAAAATATTAGTCATCGATGACCAAACGCTGGTTCGCCAAGGCATCATCAGCCTGCTTAGTCTAGCGCCGGAGTTACAAGTCGTGGCTGAGGCTGCCAACGGTGCGAATATTGTGACTTTAGTTCAGCAGCATCAAGTGGATGTGGTGCTGATGGATATTCAGATGCCGCAGGTAAACGGCATCGAAGCACTAAAGCTGCTTCGACAGGCAAACCTGCTAACACCGGTGATCATTCTCACCACTTTTGACGACAACCAACAAGTGCTGCAAGCGATGCAAGCTGGCGCCAATGGCTATTTATTAAAAGATGTCGCCTTAACCACGCTCGTTAATGCCATTGAACAAGTGGCGGCAGGAGGTCGACTGCATCAGCCAGCAATTACCGATCGCATTCTGCAGGCGTTTTTAAGTCCGACGCTCAATCACGACATGCATCCAACAACGGACAAGCCCGAGCAGCAAACTGCAGCATTCAACTTGCATGACTCGCTTTCAAGCAAGGAGCTCGAAGTCTTGCGACTGATGGCGGCAGGTTTTAGTAATCGTGAAATTGCTGATGCCGTCTTTAAATCCGAAGGCACAGTAAAGAACCAAGTGTCTGCTATCTTAAGTAAACTTGGTGTCAGGGATCGCACCAAAGCGGTGTTAAAAGCCATTGATTTAGGATTATTACAGTAACAGGAGTAACCATGGCCCAACAGTTATCTTTGGTGTCGTTAATCGTTAATGATTACGACGAAGCAATTGAGTTTTATACCAAAAAACTTGGATTTAGCCTTGTTGAAGACACTCCGATGGGAGATAAACGCTGGGTTGTAGTCAAACCCCGCGATAGTAACGGCTGCGCTCTATTGTTAGCAAAAGCGAAGGGTAACGAACAACTAGCCAGCATTGGGCAGCAAGGGGCTGGCCGCGTATGGTTATTTTTAACAACCGATGATTTCTGGGCCGATTATTTGCAAATGCAACGCGCCGGGGTCGAGTTTTTAGAACAACCTCGGGTAGAAAGTTATGCCACCGTGGTGGTTTTCGCTGATTTGTATGGAAATAAATGGGATTTATTGCAGCGAAACGCCTAACAACACTCAGAAGTGACAAACAAGCTGTGGTCGCGAGCGAACTGGCATTTTGCTATACTCGCCGGCCTTATTGAGTTTTTGCTGCGGATCTTTTCATGTATCAATGCCCCCTCTGCCATTTACCGCTTACTTTGCAGCAAAACCAAGCATTAACACCACAGCCCAAAAGCTACACCTGCGCTAACCGCCATCAGTTTGATTGCGCGAAAGAAGGCTATGTGAATTTATTGCCTGTGCAGCATAAAAAATCAAAAGATCCCGGCGATAACGTTGAGATGATGCAGGCTCGCCGACAATTTCTTGAAGCGGGTCATTATCAGCAACTCGCCACAGCCATGTTATCCAAGCTTGCCAAACAACTCCCCCAAAGTGCTACCATCTTAGATATAGGCTGCGGTGAAGGTTGGTACACTCAGCAATTAACCAAGCTTTCTAGCGCAGTTTATGGTCTCGATATCTCCAAAGCTGCCATCCGCTACGCCGCCAAAAAGTATCCCCATGTGAATTGTTGTGTCGCAAGCAGCTATCAACTGCCGTTTGCTGACGCCAGTTTTGACGCAATTTTACGAATTTATGCGCCTTCATCAGCCGCTGAAATGCAGCGGATTCTAAAACCTCATGGCTGGTTATGTACTGTGACTCCTGCCCCGCAGCACTTAGTTGAACTCAAAGCCAAGGTTTATAGCGATGTGCGGCTACATAGCGATGAAATCGCCGCAGAACAGGGCTTTACCCATCGGGAGCGGCAACGCCTGCAATGGCAGTGGCAAGCGCCAGATGCTGCGACTTTGACTTTGTTGATGGACATGATCCCACTCAGTTATCGCTTAACGCCGGCCATGCGCGAGATACTATGTCAGGAACTGCCAATATTAAGTTTGGATTTCTATCTCGATCTGTATCAAAGTGAAACGCCAAGCGCTTAAGCTTGGCGTTTCGATTTTCATGATGATTGCACCGGCAAAAATGGCAGCAACAGCTGGTTAATTCTCAGTTTATAGAGATAGATAAACTAGTTATTGGTTTTCTTCGGCTTTTTCTTCACTACTTTTTTCTTTTTCGCTGGCGTGCGTTTTTTCACCGGTGGCGGCACTTCCGCAGCGACATTAAGCATTCTCGACCAGAAGAAACTAGACAACTCTGCCACAATATTACTTTGGGCATTGACCAACACCACAATCCCCATATCTTTTTCCACTGAGTAGGAAAGATCCGTACGGTATCCCTTCACTAAACCGCCATGGTGGTACAGTTGATGTTTGCCAAATTGATATACTCGTAAACCCAGACTGTACTCGGCTTGGTCGACAAAAGCGCCAAAGGTCCTTCCCTGTAAATTTTCAGCAGTTTGGATCCTTGGCCGATGCAGATCATTCAATACCGCCGGGGATAATACTGCTGGTCTATGGCCTAACCGCGCAATCAACCATTTGCCCATGTCCATCGCGCTGGCATTAACGCCAGCAGCAGGATTCACCCGGTAGTAGGCTGGCAATACTTTGGTTTCTACCCAACCACGCTTGGTACTGGTATGTGGCATGGCGCGGTTTTTATTGGCGAGGAATGCGGAGTAGCCCACAGAGGCCGTATGCATTTGCAGTGGTTTGAAAATACGCTGCTCTAAAAGGCGTTCGTAAGTCATGCCAGTGGTCTTGAGCAAGACTGTTTCAATCATGCTAAACAACACATTTTGATAACCGTAGCATTTGCCGGGTTGGCAGCGCGGATTGATTTCACGAAACTTTGGCAAGATCTGCGCTTGCGTCATGTTGTCTTCGATTAAATCATCAAAGGAATTTGCACTGAGCCCAGCGTTTTGCGCCAATAAGTGCTCGACTGTAAGCTGCGAAGTCATTTTCGGACTGCGAAAGGCAAGCCCTGGCACATACTTCGTCACTTTATCATCCCAGCGAAAGCGGCCTTCATGCTCCACTTGCGCGGCAAGACCGCCAGCAAAAGTTTTCGATACCGAAGCTAAACGGAAAATGGTATTGGCGTCGACTTTGGATTTGGAGCCAACTTCTCGAACGCCGTAAGCACCAACTCGAACAATTTTATCGCCATGCACAATGACATAAACACCACCGGGTATTTTCGCCTTTTGCATCTTTTTCAAAAATTCTTGGTGAAATTCTTCGGTAAACTGAGCGAGTGGAGGAGCTGCCTGAGCAGTGCTGGTTACACTGCTAGCAAAAAGACAAATGGCGGCTAGCCAGCTAATTTTTAGCATATCAAAATCCTGGTTTCCCAGTCGTTCCGGCGTTGCAGCAAAGGCCTGCTAAATCACTCGCAATCAGACGCGTCTTAGGTTGACGACTGCGCCTGCATTGCCCGGAGCATATCTGGGATTACTGTCTGAATAAAATAAGCTTTTTGTTCTGCACTAATCAGCGTTGGCGTCCAATCCCCACTGACATAAGGCAGTAATGCCGGACCAGCAGCATAACAAATCGCACAATACCATTGACCATCGGCAAGCACCCTAACCTCTTTCTTCACGTAGAGCCCCGAATCAAGCTCTTCGAAAAAGTCTAGTTTTGCCATTGCGGTTGCATCAACCTCAAGCAACAGGCTGCCGTCCTGATCAAAATCCTGATTATCAACCAATACCGGAAGCGGTGCAGTCCCTGGACTTTGGCTGAGGCCACGTCGTTGATGGTGTGGCAATACTGCCGATAGCGCCCGATATTGCTGACCAGTTATCGCAGTCACAATTTCAGGGAACATCAATAAACCATAAACAAACACATTCACAGGGTTAGACATCGGCATCTTCCTCAGTACTGTCGCGCCAGGTCAGGAATAATCGCAAGTCGAGTTCCAGTTGATGATACTGGGGTTCCATATACTGACACAATTGATAAAACGCTTTGTTGTGATCTTTTTCCCGTAAATGGGCTAATTCATGCACAACTACCATTCGCAGTATAGGCAATGGTAATTGTTTTAACAGGCTAGCAACTCGTATTTCATTTTTACTTTTCAGCTTGCCACCCTGAACTCGACTGACCTGACGATGAGTTCCAAGCGCATTATCGATAATATGGATTTTCGCATCAAAACCGACCTTGGCAATTGGCCCCGAACTTTTCATATATTGCTGCTTAATTTCTTGGCAATATTGATAAAGTGCTGCGTCACTTTGGATATCATGGGAAAAATCTGGATAGCGTTTTTTCAGCGAAGCACCAAGTCGGCGCTCAGCTAACAATAACCGCACCTGCTGCAATATCGATTCTGGATAATGGCGTAAATAGGGTAAATCAGCAGGTAACACAACAAAGTCCTAGTTCAGAGCAAATCAGGCGCAGTTTGCTGCGCCTTCATTTAAATTGCAAGAAGCCACTAAATTGCTGTGCAATTAGGTGCCGCAACACTGTGCTTTATCGCCAAAATTTGGCCTTGTTGCCCAAACTTTAATGCCACAAACTGACTTTGTTCTAGCTGCTGCCATTGTTCAGGTTGCTCTTGTTGCATACGCTTGAGCAAATCATGATTGATTTGCAGCACAATTGCATCGCAACTTTTCAACTGCCAACCTGCATCGACATTCTCGCGCCAAAACACTTGCTCGTGCTGCGCTGCAGTCAATTGGCTGCTCTGTAAGTAATCGCGATAAGCTTGCTGATATAGATGCTGCCGCTTGGTATTTGAACTAACGACTTGCTCCTCTGCACTGGCATTATCGGCACCCAAATAATGCACAACAATCATCGTATCTTGTTGTTGTACTTGATCAATTTTGTACAGCAGTAATTCTGGTTTTTGCCAAAATATAACCATCAACGCACATGCAGCCAAAGCCAGCCATTCGGTACTGCGGCGCCGCCATTTCTCCAGATTAATGACGTTTTTTGTCGGTTCGGTGGTATTAAATTGCTGTTTAAATGCCTCTGGCATTGGGTGAGTCGACTTACTTTGCTGATACCATTGTTGCAACTGCAGATCCAACTGATGGTCGTCGATCTGTTGCTTTTCAGAGTGCAACTCTTGAGGCTTATTCGATGACATCGACCGTCTCCAACAAAGTTTTTAAATTTTGCCGCGCATAACGCAACCGAGTTTTCACTGTTTCTACCACACTGCCGGTAATTTCACTGATTTGCTCGAGCGAAAACTCCTCCAGTTGCAACATCAACGCTTCACGTTGCACATAGGGTAATAAAGCGATCGCACTGTCCAAGCGTTGTCGCGCTTCACATCGTTGCAATATCGCCAATACTGAAGGTTGCAAATCTGGCAGACTTTCAGTTTCATCGACTTGCTGCCAACGTTGTTGCCGCCGAAATTCATCAATCAGCAAATTACGCCCTATCGCAAACAGCCAGGTTTTGACACTACTTTGCCCTTGATAACCACTGGCGTACTGCATCAAATTTAGCCAACATTGTTGACTGAGGTCCTGCGCTAATTCCGCATCACTTTGTCGGAGTAAAAAATGATAAAGCGCATCGGCATATCGACGAAATAGTTGGGTCAATAGCTGAGGATCAGCACTGTCTCGATACTGCTGTAGCAACAAACTACTGGCAACCACACCAAGGGTCGCCTTACTGCCAAACAACTTCCATCCCATAGGCGCTCCTGCTTGGGGTTGCGCTGCGTGACTAGGGCCAGCAGCGCCTACCTCATTATGCCTCGGTATCTAGATTAAAATCCAACTGCACTTGCATGCCAGTTTGTTTCACCGCTACACCGTTTTCAATTTGTGGCTGATATTTCCAGCCTTTTAATGCCCTCATTGCCTCGCGGTCGAATATTCGTTTCGGTTGCGCTTCGACAACTTCAACATCAACAACTTGGCCAACTTCATTGATGGTAAAACGCAATTTGACCCAACCATTCACTCCATCTCGCGCCGCATCAGGCGGATATTTTGGGTTGATGCGGACAATTGGTGTTGCGCCCCGATCTGTTGGGCCAGTAAAGCCAAATTCACCTGGACCAACATCAACTGTCGGCGGAGCTTCGATGCCAACCGTAGCAAGACCATCTCCTCCACCAAGGTCGGTGGTTATTGGTCTTGGCGGTTGAGCCTCGACAATCGGCGGTGGCGGCTGCAGTTTAGGTTTTTCATGAACTGTTGATGGCGGCGGAGACGCCGTAAAACTAATATCAATCACCGGTAACGGTGCTTTACTCGTTAATGGGCCACTACTAATTAACGCGGCCATCCCGTAAAACAGCGCCAAAGTGATCCCTGCCGCCGGCAGTATTAATAGCGTCTTTTTTGCTGTGCTGCCGCTGTTCGTTGAATTATTGGCAATAGACATTGTGCTCATAACAGAACTCCTTTGTTGTCGTTAGCTATTGGACGAACCAGCAACAACAAAGGGGTGAAATTTTTCTTTAATTTTTAAATTATTTTTTAAGACCCTAAAGAACATCGCAATTTCTTAGACAAAAGTTCCTAGACGCTGCCTAATCAGGATGAGATCCGCTCGAGTAGACATAACGCTTCAGCATGTGCCGTATGCGGAAACATATCGAATAGTTGCGCTTTACGAACTGCATACCGGCTAAGCCGTAATAGATCTTGCTGCATAGTGTCCGGGTTACAGCTGGAATACAGTAGAAATGCTGGTTTTAGTAATTCAATCTGCTCGCACAAACCAGCGCCAAGGCCGCGGCGAGGTGGATTCACCACTAAAAGTTCAGGCCCTTCACTAGCAGCCTTGGCAAAGGCATCGGCATCTAAAGCCCGAAAATCAATGTGCGCGCCAAGTTCCTGCGCACTTTGCAAAGCACACTCGATAGCTGGCGCTGAAATTTCGATGCCGGTCACTTGCCGCTGTGGACTCGCCAAATGCAGGGCAAAACCGCCTACACCACAAAACAGATCCCAAACTCGCTGCACAGGTAAGTCCGCAGTCCAATCTCGGGCTGTTTGATAAAGCGCTGCCGCAACGTCGGTATTGGTTTGAAAAAAACTTTGCGGCTGCACATACAAATTAATGCCATTGAGGCGATGGCATAATTTAGTTTGGCTGCTCAGCACAAATTCCTGCTCTCCTTCCAGGATCGCTTTGTGCTCACTTTGAATATTCACCGAACAGACTTCAAGTTCAGGCCATTGTTGTTGCCACTGCCCAAGATACTTCTTAATAGCCGCTATATGATTTTGCGAGCGCATGACAAAGCGCAACAGCCAACCGGCACCATTACTTGTCAACAACACATATTTCAATTCACCTTTGCGAGTTTCAACATCGTAAGGTTGCAGTTTGGCTTGACGAATAAAATCCCGAATATGGGAGAACGCTTGCTGAAACTCTGCTGGGTAGAGGCCACAAGCCGTTAAATCAATGGCTTGCTGGTCCTCGATAATACCCAAGATCGGATTTTCAACACTTCCCTGCACAACCATTTTGGCTTTGTTACGAAATCCAGCCTCGGCACTGGCAAAAGGCGGCAATAAATCAACTTCGGCAAAACTAGGCAGCGCCGACAACTGCATTAATAAACGCTGTTGTTTCGCCGCAAGTTGTTGATGATAAGGCGTTGGTATATCGCGACAAGACCGGCATTGCCCGGCAGCAAAATATTCGCAGTGCATGTAAGTAACCAACTCCAACCATAGCGCCTCGATTTGGCACCTATCATCCAACAATATCGATTCGCTTGACCGACGCAAAACATCTCGAATTCTAAAAAGCACGCTAGGCAACTGGAAGAACTAATACTTTGTTCGTTAGTAGTTACTCAGCAAACAGCTGCTTGAACGCGACCGCTAGTCTAGCAAATTTCCACACAACACGAAATTCCGAGGCACAAACACTGCATCTTTATAAAATCTTTATACGGCAATCAAGGCTCTTGATGCTTTCTTAAGAATGATTGATAGCTGATTTTATTAAAATAGTGGCTTCTACTCTTCAGTCGTTATGAATATGAATCAGTCGTATCGAGTTGCTCGCGCCCCTTCAAGCCGCTATCTGTTTTACCGTGTTTTGGGTTATTTGTTAGTGATGTTGTCTGGCATTATGTTGATTGGCTGCGGGGTCGCTGTGGGCTTTGGCGAAAAAGGGCTTTGGACTTTTTTGGCCTGCGCGGTGTTTACCTGTAGTTGCGGGTATTTCTTGGTTTATAAAGGTCGCCATCAGTTCCGTCTCAAAAACCGACAACTGTTTTTGCTGACAACCCTTAGCTGGTTAATCATTTGCTTATTCGGTTCATTACCATTGTATTGGTTGATCCCTAATTGCACCTTTACCGACGCCTGGTTTGAAACCGTTTCAGCGCTGACTACCACAGGTTCAACAGTCTTTGCCGGCTTAGAAAAGCTGCCAAAATCAGTGCTGTTTTGGCGCTGCATCATGAACTGGGTTGGTGGCATCGGCATTATCGTGATGGCAATTGCCATTTTGCCCGCGCTTAAAATCGGCGGTATGAAACTCTTTAAAACCGAAAGCTCTGATATCTCTGAAAAAATTCTACCAAAAAGTTCAACCATGTCGGCATCTATCGGTCTCGTGTATTTGGTTTTAAGTGCTGTCACCATGCTCGGTTATTACCTTGCGGGTATGAACGGCTTTGATGCAATTACTCACGGCATGACTACAGTGGCAACTGGTGGCTTTGCCAATTACGACTCATCCTTTGGTCAATATAAATCAATGCCTTTAATTTTCTGGATAAGTAGCCTGTGCATGATTTTAGCGGCTCTTCCTTTTGTGCTTTTTGTCAGCACGGTGAAAGGCAATCGGCAAGCGCTCATAAAGGATCCGCAAGTGCGGGCTTTTTTACTGATTATTGGCTTTTGTACTGCGTTACTGACTTGGCAGCAAGTCACGCATAACAATCGGGAACTGTTCGACGCCCTCACTCACAGTCTGTTTAATGTTGTGTCCATTATTACCACCTGCGGCTATGCATCAGAAGATTACACGCTCTGGGGAAACCTGCCGATCATGCTGTTTTTCTATCTTACGTTTTCCGGAGCTTGCTCAGGTTCAACCTCTGGAGGACTTAAAATCTTCCGCATACAATTGGCTGCATTGCTGTTGATGAAGCAGGTGAAGTTACTGATCCATCCTAATGCCGTCTGGGTGCAAAAATACGGTGGCAAAAAGGTTAACGATGAGCTGCTTGGTAACGTTTTGGCTTTTTGTTTTATTTACTTCGCCACTATCGGTGCTATCGCCTTAGCATTATCCTTTTATGAGCTTGATTTAGTGACAGCACTAACAGGTGCAGCCACTGCCGTTGCGAACGTAGGTCCCGGTCTTGGCAATATTATTGGCCCAGCAGGCAATTTCTCGACATTGCCAGATGGCGCCAAATGGTGGTTGAGCTTTGGCATGTTGCTTGGCCGCTTAGAAATTCTGACAATTCTGTTATTGTTATCGCCTTCATATTGGCGTTATTAACTTCATAGCTTTAGAGAAGGGCAAATTTTTGTTGAATATGTTCCCGCAAAAGGTCACTGCGCAAAAAGCCATCAAACTTTGGCGGGCGCTCTTTATGGCAGTGCTGATGCCTTTTCTCTTGGCCGCATTGTTGCACCCGCTTCGCCAGTGGATTAACAGTACAGATGCGGCAATGCTACTTTTATTGTGGACAACATGGGTTGCCCAGCAATATTCGAAAAGTTGGGCAAGTTTAGCAACCTTATGCAGCGTGTTATGGCTCAATTGGTTTTTTGTACCGCCCTACTTCACTTTGCAAGTGCATAATGCCAACTACTTAATTACCTTGGCCGTAATGATGTCGCTTGGCCTACTCATTGCCCATTTAGCGGGTCGCCTTCGCCTGCAATTAGCGAAAGCTCGCAACTCGATTTCACAG
>JAFLDV010000030.1 GCA_017302255.1 Gammaproteobacteria bacterium
ACGAAGTTCGTCAGCAAAAGCAGGTGTTATTGCTTGAATTTGCCGAAGATGCCGTGCATCCATGCTCGCCGCTTGTCCAAAGTATTGCCGTGCCTTGTTTTCAGCCGCTGCTGAGTTTAACCACGGATTTAGCGAGCCTACCGGCGATGCTGAAAACCGCTTGTGACCAGCTCAGCAGCGAGCAAAGCTTGTGGCTGGAATTGGTGTTAAATGGTGAAGATGCGCTATTGACCGATATCAGCTTGCCGTTGCAGCAATTGTTGGCGGATTTGCCTGTCGAATTGCTACGACTGCGCAAAGCGCGGCCGCTTGGTGCCAATAATAGCCTGACGCAAGCCGCCCCAGATCTGCAAACACTGACGCCTGTTGAAGTGCTGACTGCCAGGTTTGCCGATGAAGATTTGAGCGCGGAGCTCAGCGCCCGCTTAACGATTTTGCATGACCAAGCGCTTGAGCAAGTACAAACCGACAGTGGAGCGTCTTTATGAAAATTCTGTCGGTTCGCCTGCAAAACCTCAATTCACTGCGTGGTGAATGGAAAGTAGATTTTCGTGACGAGGCTTTTGCTCAAAGTAACTTGTTTGCCATCACCGGACCTACCGGAGCGGGTAAAAGCACTTTGTTAGATGCAATTTGCTTGGCGCTTTATCATCAAACGCCACGACTCAAAACGTTATCGCAAACCAGCAATGAATTGATGAGTCGCCACAGCAGCGAATGTTTGGCGGAAGTTGAGTTTGCGGTGCGTGACAAGTGCTATCGCGCCTTTTGGTCGCAGCGGCGCTCGCGTGGCGCTTTGGATGGCAAACTGCAGGCGGCAAAAGTTGAATTAGCGACCTTGGATGGCGAAATTCTCACTGACAAAAGCAATGAAAAACTGCGAATAACCGAACAACTGACCGGTTTAGACTTTGCCAGGTTCACTCGTTCAATGTTGTTATCCCAAGGCAATTTCGCCGCGTTCTTAAATGCTGATGCTAATGAGCGTGCGGAATTATTAGAAGAGCTGACTGGCACCGAAATTTACGGCCAAATTTCCATGCGGGTATTTGAGCAATGTCGAGAGCTCAAGCAACAGCAAGAGATAAAACAAGCGCAAATTCAAGGTTTATCGCTGTTAAGCCAAGAGCAAATGGCGCTCCTTAGCGAACAAGAACAACAATTGCAGCAGCAACAGCAGCAATTGCAAATAGATCAGCAGCAGTTGCAACCGGCCATTCAATGGTGGCAACAACGTGACCAAGCACTATCGCAACAGCAACAAGCGATAGCTCAGCTCGCGCAAGCGCAGCAGGCGATGCAACAGGCTAGAGCTGGACTGGCCAAACTCGATACTTTCCCTTTAGTCGCACGCTTGTTACCGGATTACCAACTGTTAGTCGCGGATCGACAACGTCGCAGCGATCTTGAAACGCAGAGCCTGCAAATGCAGCAGCAATTGCTGCCGCTCCAACAACAACAGTACCAACAGATTTGGCACTACCACAGTCTCGCCGCCGGTGTGCAACAGGCATTGCTGCACAAGCAAAACCAGTGGCAGCAGCAAAGCCAAATTCTTGAACAGCAAATCAGCCAGCGGCTGTCGGCATCTGCGTTAGCCGAGTTACTCGCTACGTTAAAACCCGTGTGGCAACAAGCGAAGCAAGCTGAACAGCAGCAACAGGCGCAACAGCAGCAGTGCACGCAACTGGCGGCGGAATTAACTGCGTGCCAACAACAAGGTGTCGAGCTCAATCAACAGGTGAAAACCTTGGATGCTGCGCAAAAAAGCGCAGAGCAAACGCAACTGCAATTACAGCAGGCGATAGCACAGCAAGATAATGAAGCTCTGACGGCTGCACTTTTGCAAGCGCAAAACATCCAGCAGCAATTGAGTCAATTTGGCTTATTGGCCGATCGCGGCTGGCAAGTGCAGGACGAGCTACTGGCACTAACGCAGCAATCAAGTCACATTCCGCCAACTTTGCTGAATTTGGACGCGCAACTTAACCAATGTCGCGAGCAGTTCCGGGTGCAAACGGCAACGCTTAAAGATAAAGAGTTGATTTGGCAGCAACAACTGAAAATTACCGAGCTCACCGCGCTTCGTGAGCAGCTGCAACCTCAGCAGCAGTGCCCACTGTGTGGCAGTCTCGAGCATCCATTTGCCGATTATTTGCAGGTCGACGCGAATGAAGCCGAGCAAGCGGTGCAACACGCTCGCGCGCAACAAGAAAGTTTGCGGCAACAAGGTGCGACACTCAGTGAGCAAAAGAGTGTGCTGCAGGCTCAACAGCAACAAATCGCGAAGCAGCAGCAAACGCTGCAACAGCAACTTGCCAGTACCGAACAACAACTGCAAGCGCTGGGCTCTTTGCAGATGGACAGCCACCCAACCGATACAAATGTGCATAGTCAGTGGTTTGCAAATGCATGGCAGTTATATCAGCTGCGTGACCGTGCGCAGTTATTGGTGCAACAACAACAAAGTGTCGCGGCGCAGGCGCAATTACAGCAACAAAGCAGTGCATTGCAAGCATTACAACAGCAACTACTGCAAGCGCAACGCGATTTGCAAAGTCGCAATCAAGCGTTGCAGCAAGCTGCAGAGCAGTTAGCGCTGCATCGCCAGCGTTACGCGCAGCTGCAAAAGGATTTGAAAACAGCGGAGCAACAGTCGACTCAACTCGCAGCACAAAGTGCGGAGTTGCGCCAAGCCTTGGATCAGCTGTTGCAACAAGTTGGCGAGCCAGTCCAATTGCCGCTGAGCGAAGTGGCTTTGCGGCTGCAATCGTTGCAGCAACAACAGAAGCACTGGCAACAGCAAGAGACTGATATGCAGCAATTGCAGCACCAACTGTTGTTACTGCAAAACGACTTACTGCAAGCGGCCCAGCAATTGACCCATGCCGAAAAACTCTGGCAGACACAATCGCTGCAACCGACAATTCAGCACAGTCATCCAGAGCTTTCGCCAATTGAAGACTTAGCAAGTGCACAAGCGCTATTAGCAAGTTTGCCCAGTACCATTAGCGACCAAGCGCAGCAAATAGATGCGGCCTCTGGGCGATTACTACAACTGCAGCAGCAACAACAGCAGTTACAACAAGCCTTGGAAGTTCAGCAGCAGCGCTGGCAACAAGCCTTGGCCGACAGCCCATTTGCCCGCGAATCTGATTTTTTATTGGCGAATTTGGACGAAACCGAGCGGCTGCGTTTAGAGCAATTTAAACAGCAGTTACTTGCTGCCATTGCTTCTGCCGAAGCATTACAACAACAAGCGAGCCAGCAAATTGCTGACTTAGACGCGGCGCCACTCGCAAATGAAGACTTAAACACTTTGCAGACCATGCTTGCATCGTTACAACAACAGCAGCAAATCTGTAGTGAGCAGCTAGGACAGTTACGTCAACAACTCAAGCAACAACAAGAGCTTGCTAGCACGCAACAAGCCTTGTACTTGGCATTACAGGCGCAGCAGGCAGAGTATCAGGACTGGCAAAAACTCAATCAATTGATTGGCTCGGCCGACGGCGCTAAGTATCGTCGTTACGCGCAAGGCCTGACGCTGCAGCAATTGATTGTGCTAGCGAATCGGCAGTTACAGCAGCTGCATAGCCGCTATCAATTAGCGCGAAAACCTGATGCAGAACTAGAATTGCTAGTGGTCGACAGCTGGCAAGGGGATGCACTGCGTGACACCAAAACCTTATCAGGCGGCGAAAGTTTCTTGGTGAGTTTGGCGCTGGCTTTAGCACTCTCAGATCTGGTCAGCCACAAAACTCGCATCGAGTCACTGTTTCTTGATGAAGGCTTCGGCACCTTAGATCCAGATACGCTCGAAACCGCCTTAAGCGCACTCGATGCGCTGCAAAGTAGCGGCAAAATGATTGGGATTATCAGCCATGTCGAAGCTCTGAAAGAACGGATTCCAGTACAAATTAAAGTGTTAAAACAAGCAGGTTCCGGCTGGAGCCGTTTGGTATTACCAGGGGATGGTGTTTAGGTTCGATGAGAATACAGGTAGGAGATTTGTCTAAGCTTTCTAATCTGTAGCAACAGAGCTTATAGCGGGACCGGCAGATCCCGCTTGAGTTGGAACGCCATCAGCAACTTTACTCAATGCCGACTATCAATCTGCTTTAAGCGCTGCATAAACGCATCGATTTGCTCTTCATTTTGCGCATCAATATGATATTTCTGATGAAATCCTAGGGTCAGGCTCACGCCATCGGCAAAGAAATACAAATCGTAACCATCAAAACCGGTAGCTACTTGCATGCCTGCGAGCTCAAAACCATTGCCAACAGGTGTCTTCGCGGGATCACCCCGTTGTTCAATTTTGCCAAATACTTTCATCAGCAGTTTGGCATCAATTAAGTTTTGCATTAGTCAGAGTCCTAAATTGTCGTTGCCAGCACAGCACTATACACCGGCGTTTGTGTAAGTTCAGTACGCTAGCGCGCGCAGAACAGATGCCTGCAATCACTATTTTGTTAACTTAGTTTGTCAAAATGAAAGTTGCCCGAACATATTCCCCCCCCAAAACATGACAAATGTCATGCTCTTCGGCTGACATTTGCCGTAGCCAAGCCTAGTGTTAGAGATTAAGCTTTGGTTCTGGTTTTTGCGATGGAGTTGGTAATGACACAGTTGGCATTGGAGCGACGTTGGGCTTGGATCTACTTGATTAACCTAAGTTTTTATATAGTTCCGCTATTTTTTGGTAATTATTCGACGCTGACCATCATCGCGCTACTAGCAGCATTACCGCCTTTTATTGCCGGTTATTTCTGGGCCTATAGCTCGACACCAGCCACCATGTGGCGGCCAATCGCGCTAATGCTGAGTATCGCCTCGATTGCGACGCCTTGGCATCCGGGCACCATAGCGCTGTTCGGTTACGCTGGCTTTTTTATCGGTTTTGCTTATGAAAAGCGTACCATTATTTTGTCGCTTAGCGCGCTCATGGCATGGCTCGCCATCTTGCAGTGGTGGAATGATTTTACCGGCCCATATTTTCTGATGTATGGCAGTGTATTGACACTGGGTGTGACGTTATTCGGTATGCTCGAGCGCAATCGGCAGCTGAATCAGCGACAAAAAGAGCAAAGCCAAGCTGAAATTAAACAACTCGCGCAAATGGTTGAACGCGAACGTATTGCCCGTGATTTGCACGATATTATGGGGCATAGCTTATCGAGCATTATTCTCAAAGCCGATTTAGCCGCGATGTTGCTAAAAGCTGGTCAAACCGAGCAAGCGGCGCAGCATCTCACAGAATTATCGCAAGTAGCTCGTGATTCGCTATCGCAAGTCCGGCAGACTGTGTCGGGCTATAAACACAAAGGTTTATTAGCAGAAATCAGTACCTTAGCCCAGCGTTTACGCGAACATGGCTTTGCCGTGTCGCTCGAAGGAGATGTGCCGACTTTAGCGGCACGCGAAGAATCTGCAGTGATTTTGGTGCTAACTGAGCTGGTAACCAATATCCTGCGCCATAGCAAAGGCAATAGTTGCCAGATTAAATTTAGTGAAGATAATCAGGGCTTTAAGGTTGAAGTCAGCGATAATGGTGAAGTAGCCAGCTTTGGCTTTGGCAATGGTTTAACCGGCATTCAAGAGCGTTTAAGCGCCTTACAAGCCAAGCTGGATTACCAATTAGATCACGGCTGCCATCTCTCCATCTGGTTACCAAAAAGGACCTAAGTATGAAAATTCTATTGGCGGAAGACCAAGCGATGGTGCGCGGTGCACTTGCCTCTTTATTACGCTTAAGTAGTCAGCATGAATTGGTAGAAGCTGCCGATGGTGACGCGGCATTAGCGCTGTTAAAACAACAATCCTTTGATATGTTGCTCACCGATATTGAAATGCCGGGGCGAAGCGGCTTAGAACTCGCTGCTTGGTTGCAGCATCAACAAAGCCCGACCAAAGTGGTGATTATCACGACTTTTGGTCGCAGCGGTTATATACGCAGAGCGCTCGACTGCGGAGTCAGTGGCTTTTTACTCAAAGATGCGCCAGTACAAGATTTATTGGCTGCGCTTGAGAAAGTGCAGGCTGGTAAAAGGGTGATCGACAGTGAGCTGGCGTTATTGGCGCTTGGTGAGCAAGATCCACTCAATGACAAAGAGCGGCGTGCGTTGCGATTGGCTGGCGAAGGCAAATCTACCGCCGAGATCTCGCAGCTGTTGTTCATTGCTGAAGGCACTGTGCGCAATTATTTATCAGAGGCGATGTCGAAACTTAATGCCGCAAATCGCATCGATGCTGCCCGGATTGCCCAGCAGAAAGGCTGGTTATAGCAACTGGTATTTTATGTCGATGATTGTTATTATGCGGTTAAATATTATTAAACGGACTGCATCATGGCTTTGTCTGCACTCGCACTTATCACTGCATTACATTCATCAAATTTGGCCTCGCCAGCACAATTGGCGACTTTTCAACAGCAAAGTATCGAAGCTGCCACTGTAGTGACGTTTCGCTCGCCAGAACAGGCGCGCGCTGCTGCAATTGGCTTGCATCATTTGTTATTGGCTGGGGATTGGAAAAGCGGCCAATTGATATTGCAGTTGGATGAAACCGAGCAGAAAAAGTTGCTGCCATTTGCCACAAGCATGGCACCAGCGACCGAGTGGCAACAGCAACAATTGCAAGCATGGCAACAGCAGCAAGCTGAGCAACATAGTCTAGATGTCACTGCTCAAGGCATTCCAGGTTACAGCTGTTACGAAACTGTCGAAGAAACTTTTGCGGCAGCACAGCAACTAGTCACCACCTATCCGCAGTACGCAACTTTTCAATCAATTGGTCCGGCTTGGGCGAAAAGTAAAGGGCGTGATGGCTTTGATGTCTTTGTACTTAAAATCACCAAAAATAATGGTAAAACCGACAAGCCGAAACTGTTAATCAATAGCGCCATTCATGCCCGAGAATACACCACGGCGGCAACTGCCTTGCAGTTCGCTCGCGAGTTACTCAACAGCACTGGTAAAGATGCTGATGTCGATTGGATGCTTGAACAAAATGAAGTGCATTTGGTGCTACACACCAATCCTGAAGGGCGAAAAATCGCTGAAACAGGCGTGTCTTGGCGCAAGAATATCAACGACCAGCAATGTGCGAGCAGCACTTATGGTGTTGACCTAAACCGTAACTTTAGTTTTGGTTGGAATAATGTACCAAACGATGGCGGTAGCAGCAGTAACAGCTGCAATATTACCTATCGTGGTTTGACGGCAGGCTCAGAGCCAGAAGTGAAAGCCCTTGAAGCTTATGCGCGTACTTTATTTGCCGATAAACGCGGACCGGCGCGCAGCGATGCTGCGCCTGCTGATACTTCAGGCATCCACATCGATTTGCACAGTTATAGCGAATTGGTGTTATGGCCTTGGGGGGAGGATGACAGTGTGGCGCCAAACGGCACGGCACTGCAAACCTTGGGTCGTAAATTTGCCTTTTTTAACGACTACACGCCGACCCAATCTGTCGGTTTATATCCAACGGACGGCACCAGTGATGGCATCAGTTATGGCGAACTTGGCGTCGCTGCTTTTACTTTTGAAATGGGCACGGCATTTTTCCAGTCATGCAGTGTTTTCCAAGAAAATATCTTACCGCGCAACTTACCTGCATTACGGTACGCATTACGGGTAGTGAAAGCCCCGTATCTGTTACCGGCAGGTCCTGATGTGACTGGCCTACCCAGCACAGCCTTGACTGTTGCTAAAAACCGACAAATCACTGTTAATTTTAATGTTTCAGATCAACGATTTAATCAACTGAATGGCATAGAGCAAACGCATAATATCCGCCAAGTAGAACTCTACATCGATCAACTGCCAACCGATGTCGGCGCGACACCTCAGTTGTTAACTGCCAAAGATGGTCAATTTGACAGTGCCAACGAAGCCATTGCGCTGACTCTTGCTGGCGCGGATTTAAGTTTGGGTCGGCATACGCTGTATTTGCAGGCAAAAGATGCCAATAATCAAACTGGTCCACTGTATGCCAAGTATGTCGAAGTTGTGGCGCCAGTTGCCCGGACTCTCGGTTTTACTAAGCAGTGCAAGTTCTTACAATGCAGTTTCACCAATCTAACGGAAAAACTGGGCAATGAAACTCTGACCTACAACTGGGATTTTGGTGGTGGTCAAACGAGCACTAGCACCAACCCACAAGTTACTTTTGCCGCCGCTGGCAGCTATCCGGTGAAGTTACAAGTGAATGATGGTGTGGAAACGACAGAGTTAATTCAACAAGTGCAAGTGTTCGCAGAGCCTACTGCAGCAATTGAATTTAGCTGCACTAACCTCACCTGTGCCTTTAAGAGTAATGCCAGCAGTGTCAATGGTGCTATTAACCAATTCGCATGGACTATCAACAGCACCAGTTACTCTGGAGCTGAGCAAAGTGTCACTTTCCCACAAGCTGGTACTTATCCGGTGGAACTTCGGGTGACTGACAGCGCGCAGCAACAAAAAACTGTGAGCGCATCGGTGACAGTGACCGCGCCGCCGCCAGTGGTGGTGCCACCAACGCCAACACCAACGGAAAGCAAAAAGTCAGGCGGTGCTGTGCATTATCTGCTGCTGATGTTATTACCGCTTGGTTTGTTACGCCGACTGCGTCGCTAACAACTTAGCGCACAAATAACCCCTCCGGCAAAGTTGTCCTGCCGGGGGGATCTACTTCTCAGTGATTAATTCAACGAAAAATCCAACCTTGAGCTAATGACGCAATTGCTGCTCCAGCATTGCCTGGAATTTCTCAGCTGGGACCGGCGGACTGCATAAATACCCTTGGTAGTGATCACAACGTTGCTGTTGCAAGAACTCCAGTTGTGCCGATGTTTCCACCCCTTCAGCCAACACTTTAAAGCCTAAGGTGTGAGCTAAGCCTATGATTGCATTTGCGATTGCCATGTCATCTTTGCTGTGTGGAATATCATCGATAAATTTCTTGTCGATTTTCAAAACGTCCAATGGGAAGCGTTTTAAATAAGCTAACGACGAATAACCTGTGCCAAAGTCATCGATTGCCAAGCGGATCCCAAGACCCCGCAGCTCGTTGAGGGTATTTACCACCGATTCTTCATTTTCCATCAAGGCACTTTCGGTTAATTCAAGCTCCAGTGCATAGGCTGGGAAGCCGCTGTTATTGAGCACATCGGTCACCATTTTTCGCATGTCGTTGCGTTTAAATTGTTGGGGTGACACGTTGACCGCTAAGGTTAAACGCGGTAAGCCTAATTCCAGCCATTGCTGACCTTGGCGACAGGTTTCTGCTAAGACAAATTCGCCCACTTCGTGAATAAGTCCACAGGCCTCAGCCACTGGAATAAAACAGCCTGGCGGAATTAATCCCTTCTCTGGGTCTAGCCAGCGCACTAAGGCTTCAGCCCCGATGATGCGGCCACTATAAATTTCAATTTGTGGCTGATAAAACACCCGCAGATGCCCCTGTTTGATCGCTTTACGCAATTGCGCTTCAAGGGTGATGCGTTGCCGAGCGGCCTGAGTGTATTCGTCAGAATAGAAAGTAAAGGTGTTGCGACCTGCCGCTTTGGCTTTGTACAACGCTGCATCTGCACCCTGTAACAAAGCCGCAGTATTGGTGCCATGTTCTGGGAAGATGCTAATACCAACCGACGCACCTAGTGTCACTTCCATTTTTTCGCCGAGGTTCCAAGGCTCCGCCATTAATGCTATCAATTTGTTGGCGACCATCGCCGCATCTTCAGGTTGCGGCATCGCATTGAGTAGAATGGCAAATTCATCACCACCCAGTCGCGCAATCACGTCGGTATCGCGTAATTTACGTTTTAAGGTCTGGGCTACTAAGGTCAAAAGCTGGTCGCCATGTTGATGGCCGAAAGACTCATTTACGTCTTTAAAATGGTCTAAATCGAGCATTAAGACCGCAAGTTGCCCGTTTTCCCGCACGGCATGTTTGATGGCTTGGTCAACTTGCGACATAAACAACTGCCGATTTGGCAAATTAGTCAGCTCGTCATGTTCACTCAAGAACATCATTTCGGCTTCAGTCGCGCGGATTTTCGATAAGTCAGTGAAGACTGCAGCATAATGACTGACTTCATGTTTTTCATTGAAGACCGCACTAATACTCAGTTGCAGCGGTACCACAGTGCCGTCTTTATGCTTGTTATAAACCTCGCCCTGCCAATGATGATGCTCGGTAAGGTCGCGCCACATGTGCTGATAGAAATCCTCAGAGTGTCGTCCAGAGCGCAATAACGTCGGTGTTTGGCCAATCAATTCGGCTTCGGTATAACCAAACAACCGTTCAAGCGCTGGATTCACTGAAATGATATTTTTTTGGGTGTCGGTGATTAAGATGCCTTCTTGACTTGAGTTAAACACGGCATCAGCCAAGCGCAGCCCTGATTCCTGACGTTTACGTTCGGTTAAATCAATATCCATACAGAATATTTGCGGAGCCCGCCCCGGTAGATTCACCACGGCATGGCCGGAATACACCTCAACCAAGGAGCCATCTTTGCGTTTTAATTGCAGTTCGTCGGACGGGATCGGTGTTTTGCTGTCAGCCATAAAATGCATAGCTTCCCGCACCGCTGGGTGCATTTCGCTTGGAATTATTAGGTCTACTAAATTCTGGCCAATAGCCTCATCCGACGAATAGCCGTACATGGTTTCACTGGCTTTGTTCCAATAGAAGGTAGTGCCATCTGCTTCGTAACCTTGCACAGAAATTTCCGGAGTGTTGTCTAATAAGGTTCGAAAACGCAGTTCGCTTTCCATCCATTGCTGCTCAGCGAGCTTTTGCGGGGTAATGTCTTCAAGTTCCAGCAGGACATGGCTAATTTCAGCGCGGCGGCCAACAATAGGGTAGAAGCAGCTTTCCTGCCAATAGCGAGTGCCATCAGGGCGCTGTAAATGATCTTGCCGACGCACAACAGGCAGCTCTCCGGCAAGGATTGCGGCTATTGCTTGTTGGATTTCAGGCTGCAGATTATGCGGAAACACTGTCGACAAATGACGTTCGACCACCGAGTTTGCACTTTGCCCAGTAAGTAATTCAAATCTTTGGTTGTTGTAATCCACTTGGCCATCAGCGCCAGCAATTAAAATTGCCACCGGGCTTTGTTCGACCGCCTTGGATAACAAATCAAAACGACTTTTCGCGTCACTGCGTTCAACCAAAAATGCCGCCAAACTGACAGTGAATTGGATTAATTCGCGCTCTTCGGCTGTTGGCTCCCGACGCTCTGCAGCATACAAAGCAAAGGTGCCCAGTAGTTTGTGATTTGCATCGAAAAATGGTGTCGACCAACACGCCTGCAGCCAGTCATAAGGCGCAATAAGGTCTTGAAAATTAATCCACAACATATCGTTATGTACGTCACTGACCACGACGGGTTGTCCGGTTGCTGCAGCAGTACCACAAGAACCGTTGCCATAACGAATGGCAAGTCCTTCTACTTTGTCATTGTATTCACTGGGTAAACTTGGCCCTGCGCCGATATGCAAGGTGCCAGTATGAGTGTCAGCCAACAAAATGGAGCACTTTAGGCTCGGACGTTGTTGTTCGATAAAATTTACCAACTCAGTCAATAAATCACCGAGTTCAGCATTATCCAACAAGCGATGCAGCAAATGGCTCTGCGCATGTTGGCGATATTGCTGCTGTTTGCGCTCTCGAATATTTTGCCAACTGATCACCATGACAGTGCCATCATCTGCCTCTGGTACGGAAATCGCGCGATAGGCGCTTGGCAGAATTGCGCCCTCTTGGTCGATAAATAATTCCGCTTCGCCCTGCGTTGCCCCTGAAGTTTCAAGGGCTCGACTGATATCCCGCCAAACTGCCAGTGCATATTTTTGCTTGGCGATAAGCGTTAGAATTGGCAGCCCAAGTAACTGTTCAGAGCGGGCAAAGCCGAGTTGCTGTAAGGCCGTTTGATTGACAAAGGTAATGTCACTATTGCGGCTAATGCCGATAATGGCATCTCCCGTGGCATCGAGTAACAGCTGCACTTGCGCCGCGCTTGCTTGCAGTGCCAATACCGCTTGTTTTTTCGCATCGATATCTTCAATCACCGAGACAAAATAACTGTCTTTAGGTGTAGGGCCACGATGAAATGATACCGATAAATTGGCCCAAAAATTTGAACCGTCTCGCCGGCGGTAGCGTTTTTCCAGTTCATAGTGGTCAATTTCACCAAGTGCGAGTTTTTGCACCAACTGCACATCATCTGCTAGGTCGTCAGGGTAGGTAATATCATGGAAACTGCGGCCAACTAATTCGTCTGGCTCGTATTGCAGCATTTGGGCAAATCTTGGGTTGATGCGAATAAAGGTGCCATTAGGGGCCACATGAGCCATGCCGACGGCAGATTGGTCAAAAGTGCTGAGAAAATCCTGACTAATTTGCTCGGCAAGTTGCAAATATTCAGCGCGTTGCCAAAACAACCAAGCGAGCATCAAGCCAAGAAAAATGCATAACAGCCAGCCCAAGCCATAATGGGCTGTGGCAGCGTCATCGTTTGCTAAGAAAAGATTGAAAACAGCCAGATCGAACTCAAGCGCCCAAGCTAAACCAGCAATAATAAGCAGCATTAGAGCTGCCAGTGGCACTGCATTTCCTTTTTTCGAGTGAGCAGAAATCAAACTACCAGCATCAGCCATCGGTTGCGATCCATTGTCAAAATAGGATGAAACTGTGACCCAGCAAGTGGACGTTACTCAGCGCAAAGGGCATGAGCAAATGTTTGCCATCTTGTTATTGTTATGCTGCTGCGATCGATTTAGATCCAAGCATAGCCGATCAAAAACGAAAGGCGAGCCTGTTGGAACGAAATCCGCAACAGGCTCGAAATTTTTAGAAAGAGTAAACTAAAGTTAACGACGTTTGGGTGTCTGTCGCTTTTTTGCCGGCAGGTACTTGGGAGTCATTCTGCACAATAAATGCCGCTTTCATTTGCATGCGGCCGTTAATTTTGGCACTTAACGAAGTCTCAGACGCAGTACGGGTATTGTCCGCACCTTTGTCGATACTCAGCGTTTGACGGAAGGCTGCGTTTTCCGAGACCGCCCAATCGAAGTTCGCTGCAGTACGCAACATTACACCTTTTTCTGTGGTATCAAGCGCGGTCTTACCTCGGAAATAACCAGGACCGATTTCGACATCAAGAGTCATAGTGTCATTTTGATACAAGCGATCGCCATAACCAATAGAGAGCAGGCTGTAATCCAGATACGAGCCAAATTCATCTTTGGTGTGCGAACCAAATACAAACAATTTTGCATTGTCATTATCTAGCTTGTAACCGCCTTTACCTGAGACGAAATAGCGTTCGGCTGATTTTTCATTATATGGTTCGCCGTTAACATCAAGCTTTTCATCTTCTTTAAAGAACGCACTGATGACGTACTCATTGCTCCAAGATGTTAACTCTTGTTTTGCATCGATTTTGCCAGTCACTGATGTGCCGCTGGTGTTGCCAGAGGTAGTGATTGCGCCTAATTCAGCAGCTGTAGTCCATACTTTTGGCTCATCAGCCGCTTGTGCGCTGGCAGCCAATAAAGCAGATACCAACAGTCCTGATTTCAATTTCATACTTCATCCTTTGTGTGAGGTTTGACGTGTAATGACATTTGTGGAAATGGAATTTCAATGCCTTCGGCATCGAAGCGTAATTTAATTTGTTCTAAAACATCCCAGTAAACTGGCCAATATTGGTCGACTTCAACCCAAGGACGCACTATCAGCTGCACCGATGAATCAGCCAGAGCACCGACGGCGACCACTGGTGCTGGTTCTTTCAGAATGCGTTGGTCTTCAGCCAGAATTTGCTGTAAAAGCGTTTTGGCTTTCAGTAAATCCGAGTCGTAGCTAATGCCGATAATCAAATCGACGCGGCGCAATGCTTCGGCGGAATAGTTGGTGATAGCACCACCAGTGATTTGTGAATTGGGTACAATGATTTTTTTGTTGTCGCCGGTTTTAAAGATGGTTTGGAAAATATCAATGCGCTGAACCACGCCGGTAATACCTGCGACTTCCACTAAATCGCCAGATTTGAACGGCCGGAAGATTATAATCAGCACTCCAGAGGCGAAGTTTGACAGTGAGCCTTGCAAGGCTAAAGCTATCGCAAGACCGGCGGCGCCTAAGATGGCCAAAAATGACGCGGTTTGAATTCCCAGTTGCGAAAGGGCCACTAAAGTACAGGCTATTAAAGCGGCGGCATACACAATACTGGATAAAAACGACACAACCGCTTTATCAACTTTTCGCAGTAATAAGGCCTTTCCGACTAAGCGTGAAACCCCAAAAGCAATCCAGCGTCCGATATAGAAAATGACGATTGCGGCCAACAGCTTCAAGCCATAACTTAAGATGAGGTCCTGATTTTTCTGTAAATATTGCAGCATTTGATCCATTGAAAACCTCCTTCTACGCTTTCTGCTCGATGTATATCCCGAAAGTTCGTAAACTATGATAAACCAAACTTGTAACCAATCGTTTAAAAACTGGCTTCGCTACAGCAAAAACGTTGCGAACACGGAACCATTATGGATTTATCTGGTTTACAAACCCAATTATCTGGGCTGAAGCATTACCCTATTGAGCAATGGCATCCGCCATTTTGTGGCAGCCTCCCCATGCACATCGATCGTGATGGTCAATGGTTGTATCAACAAAGCGCCATCAACCGAATTGAATTGGTGAGGCTGTTTGCAGCAATACTCAGTTGTCAGCAAGGTCGTTATTTTCTGACCACGCCAGCGGAAAAAGTTGAGATCACCGTTGCTGATGCGCCATTTATGTTAGTTGCCTGCCAATGGCTTCAACAGCCAAATGGACCAGCGCAACTGCAAGTGACGAGTAGTGTCGGCGAAAGTTACTTAATTTCGGCTGAATTACCGGTACAGCTGCAAACTGATCCGCTGACTGGTGATAACCTGCCATATCTGCAGTTACCGCGCGGCTTGCACGCAAAATTTGCTCGCAGTTTATATTATGAGTTGGTCGAAGTTGCCTTGAGTCGACCGCAGTCGGATGAATCGAGTCTCTGTTTAGCCAGTGGTGATTATAGCTTTAGCTTGGGGACCATTAGCGAGGAATAAAAACGCCGCTATCTTGCTGAGGATAACGGCGTTATGAGAAGGCATCTGCTTTGATTGAAAGTGTTTAAACCACTTTTGAATAGTTTTGCTGCTGCGGCAGTAAGTACGCGTCAAAACACGCACTCACGACTCGCACCCATGGCCGACCGCGCGCGGTAACTTTCAACTTTGAACCTTGCCATTTTACTAGTTGATCATCGAGACAACTTTGCAGCGATTCCAAGCTTTGCGCGAAATACTGATCAAAATCGATGTCCCAGCGTTTAGCGATGGCAGCACTGTCCAACACAAAATTGCACATCAAACTGGAAATAACGTCGGCGCGGATTTGGTCGTCACGACTTAACAACAGGCCTTTATCAACCGCCAATTGATTTGCGGCTACAGCCCGATAATAGTCATTTAAGTCTTTCTGGTGTTGCCAAATTTGGTCACCTACTTGGCTTATGGCTGATACGCCTAAGCCCAATAATGCGTCGCACGGGTCTACACTATACCCTTGAAAGTTTCTGGTTAACTTCTGGCCAAGTTGAGCAATAGTCAAAGGATCTGTTGCCTTAGCAAAATGGTCCATGCCGATGGCGTTGAAGCCGGCTTCTTGTAAGGTCTGCACGGACAATGCTAACAGCGCTAGTTTTTCCTTGGCATCTGGCAACGCATCTTCCGGAATTTTCCGCTGCGCGGCGAAACGTTCAGGCAAATGGGCATAACTAAACAAGGAAATGCGGTCAGGATCTAGACGAATTACTTCTTGCAGAGTGTTGGCGAAACTTTCGCAGTGCTGATGCGGCAATCCATAGACCAGATCGAGGTTGACCGATGTGAAACCTAAGCGCCGAGCTTCATTGACCAAAGACTCAACTAACTCAACGCTTTGCACACGATGGATGGCTTCTTGTACTGCAGGGTCAAAATCTTGCACACCAAAACTCACGCGGCTAAAGCCTAAGTTACGCAATAACCGCAACTTTTCCAGCGAGCAGCTGCGAGGGTCGATTTCGATGCTAAGTTCAGCATCTTCGGCGAAATGAAAATGCTGATGCAATAAATCCATCAACCGCAAAAGCTGATTTTCATCTAAAAATGTCGGAGTTCCACCACCAAAATGCAGCTGGCGAACGGTTTGATGCCGAGTGGCATCTTGATAACTGCGCATTTCAACAGCGAGGTTATCTAAATACCGGTCGGCCTTGCTGGTATCCCGGCTGATCACCTTGTTACAACCGCAGTAATAACAAAGCTCGCGACAAAACGGCACATGCAAATAAAGGCTTAAGGCGCTACCAGCTTTTTTAAGCGCACTAAATACGCTCTCTGCGGAATAACCTGAGCGGAGCAACAAGGCTGTTGGGTATGAAGTATACCGAGGGCCTTTAACGTTGTATTTTGCTATCAGTGCTTCGTCCCAAAATGTGGTCATCATATCGCATTCGCCGTTGTTGAACTGGCAACAGTATAAAGTCTATGGTGCAGTGCGATTTGATCCAACACAATGAAATGAATAACAACAGCAAACCAAGAATTGCTATGACCCAGGAATCAACATGAAAACAGTCCAATTAACCTTTGCATCGTTAATGATTGCCCCTGCTATCGCGCAGGGTGCGACCTTGATCCATGCAGGCAATATCATCACAGCTGAAGGCAAACAAGTTCTCCACCAGCAAACCATAGTGGTGGAGAAAGATCGAATTATTGGCGTTGAAGCGGGTTATCGGCAAGCAAGTGCTGGCGATACCGTTATCGATCTAAAGTCCGCGACTGTACTGCCTGGGTTGATGGATATGCACACCCATTTTTCCTATCAAAGCAGCCCACAGTCCTATAGCGAAGGTTTCAGTATGAACGAAGCGGATTATGCCCTGCGTGGTGCTACGTTTGCTGAAAAGACCTTGTTGTCTGGCTTTACTACAGTCCGTGAACTTGGAGATACCTATCATGTGAGCACTGCGTTGCGTAAGGCCATTGATGCTGGTTTCGTCAAAGGACCACGGATCTTTGCCGCTGGAACCAGCATTGCGACCACAGGCGGCCATGCTGATCCGACTAACGGTGTCTCTTTCGACCGAATGGGCTCACCGACACCAGAGCAAGGGGTGATCAATGGTCCCGCTGAAGCACGGAAAGCCGTGCGTCAGCGATACAAAGAAGGTGCTGATTTAATCAAAATCACGGCAACCGGTGGGGTGTTGAGTGTGGCGAAAAGCGGCATGAATTCGCAATTTCGCGATGAAGAGCTCGCAGCTATTGTTGAGACCGCCAAAGATTATGGTTTCACTGTGGCTGTGCATGCACATGGAAAAGAGGGCATGGAACGCGCAATCAAGGCTGGTGTCACCTCGATTGAACACGGCACATTCATGGACAATGACACCATGAAACTGATGAAAACCTATGGCACTTATTATGTGCCGACTATCAGTGCTGGCAAACATGTCGCGGAAAAGGCGAAAACCCCGGGCTACTTCCCTGAAATGGTGCGTTTAAAAGCCCAAGCCATTGGGCCGCTGATCCAACAAACCTTTACCAGAGCTTATAAAGCGGGTGTCAAAATTGCCTTTGGTACTGACGCAGGTGTTGGCATGCATGGTGATAACTGGCGTGAGTTTGTCTTTATGACGGAAGCCGGCATGCCTGCCCATGAAGCCATTTTAAGCGCGACTATCGAAGGGGCAAAAGTGCTCAATCAAGACAAGGATTTGGGAAGCATCAAAGTCGGTAAAATTGCCGATTTAGTCGCAGTGCCGGGTGATCCGCTGCAAGATATCCAGTTGATGGGGAAAGTAAATTTCGTGATGAAAGCCGGTGTTGTCTATAAGCGCTAAGTTTTGAGGATCAAGCACCAGCTTCGGTTTTGGGCTGGTGCTTACCAATTGATTAATGACGGGCTTGCAGTTGGTTCAGTAATTCCTGCAAATCTTTAGTCATCGAATCATGCAGTTGAATTTCAGCCTGCTCCCGCACATGGTCGAGATGGCGTAGTTCTTTTTTATCGAGTTGATTACGAGCGTCGTGGGTTGGCATCGCCTTCACACAATCATACATCGCAAACAGGCCAGGGAACCGACATGCTTGTGCCAGTTCTGGCTGATAATTCTCGAGCAACACCCAAATCCGCAGCGCTGCTTCTGAATATTCACACTGTTGTTCTAACGCGGCCTTGGCAATCAACGTAATGCTATCGAGCAAATATTGTTGCCGCTCAGCCCATTTGTGCTGAGCATCAGCCAAGGCTTTTTGTTGCGCTTGCTGCTGATGCTTTATTTGAAACAACAATTGGCCCAGATAAAACGCCAAGCCGGCGACAATCAAAATGGCCACTGCCAGCAGTGGCCACCAATCATTGAGTAACAGCACTTATTCTCCTAATAAATCTTTACGCCAGTCGGTTTGTTCCAATTTGCTCAGTGGATCTAACTCGGCGTCTTCTTCAGTGTCTTCTTCAGCGTAATCTTCATCAAGACCAAGCAATTCGATTAATTCGGCATGGCGCGCAGTCTTCGTATTAAAGTATTTCGCGTCTTTACCTGTGAGGATTTCCCCATTTTCAACGCGTTCTACTAAATCTAATAACTTCTCGTCTTGCTCAAGTGCCGCAAGCTCTTGTTCCGGCGCAATCTCTACCGGCTTAGCTTTGGCTAACTGGGCCTTCGGCTGGATGTTGGCCGGTTTTTGCAGCAGTTTTTGTTCATTGGCATCTAACACCAAGGCGATTGGTTTTTTGCTGCCATGACGTGGATCTTTATTCTTATTGCCAGCTGAGTTTTGCTCTGCAGCAATTACTTGGCTGTTGCGGCTACCAGATTTTAAACCAGCACCTTTTTTCTTGGTTTCGACCGGACGATCCCGCTCTTGCCGTGCTTCTGTTGCCGGTTTATGTCGAATGCCAATTTGGCCTGAGGTGCGGGATTTTTTAATACGTGTCATGGGTTCTACCTATAGAAAAGGGCGCGTATTTTAACCACATTTTTATGATCTGCATACGTATTTCGCCTTAGCGCGGTTTGTCAGCGCAACGATATCCTGTTTAAGTCGGCAACTTTGTGCTCGGACTTGGTATCAGTGTAGTCGTTTCTGTCGGATAACACTGTGATCGCAATTAAATGGATGCGCACCGCAGACTGTTGTTTTACCGAACTAATCGCCAATTGGATCTGTGATGCGCTATAAAACAAAACGGCGACAAGTTGCCTTGTCGCCGTCAAAGGTTGTGCCAATCAGCACTAAATTTTTTTCACGTCGTCCTAACCTGTTTATGACACCCTGTCTGGTCAGTTTCCGTATATTTTTGCGTCACTTCCCTATAGAAATAATTATTCGCGATCGTCCTGATACTTTTTATATCGTCCTTGTCGCTCGCGTTAAAAACGCCGACATCATGCTTGATGTCTTATTCTAATTGTACCTAAGCACCGTGCTTTCCGTGCCAAAACATCCGTTTTGTTTGAGTTGTTACTAAACGTAACGGGGTTTAATTTACTCCGTTCTGGCAGAATGGCAATACGGCGTACAAAAAAAAATCACTAAAAAACTGAACCAATTTTTTACCGTGTTTTAATTCAATGGGTTACGAATATTTTGCGGTGAAATAACAACTTTGCACGATAGAATTATGCTGAATATCCTACAGCATTTGTGAGATATATCTCACAAGAAAGGTTAATGGTCTGACAGAAAACTTGGTGGTTGGCTATGCAACTTTGGTCTGATAGTTCCGTACCGAATCGTTCAAAATTGTGGCAGCGATAAATTTGCTTTGAGCTATTGGCTTTAAATATTTAAGGCAAAAAAAACCGGAGTATGAGCTCCGGTTTTTTTTTGCAACGGCGAGAATTAATGTAAACCGCCTAAATATTTTGATAACGCTGCAATGTCATCATCAGATAATTTTTTCGCAACGTCACGCATCATACCGTTCATATCGTTAGCACGAGTGCCAGCACGGAAACTTTCCAGCTGCGTTTTGATATATGCGCCATGTTGGAAAGAAATCTTAGGGAAGCCCGCTAAGCTATGACCTACACCACGTGGGCCATGGCAGGCGATACAGGCTGGAATGCCGCGCACCATGTCACCGCCACGATATAATTTTTCGGCTTTCGCCACTACGTCTTCTGGAGTCGTGCCTGGTGTCATTTTTTGCGAAGCAAAATAAGCCGCCAGATCATACATATCTTGCTCGGTAAGTGCCGCAACCATACCACCCATGATGGCATTATTACGACCTTCTTTACCGCCGCTGGTCATACCCAGCTTAAATTCTTTTAACTGTTTCACAATATAACCAGCATGTTGGCCGGCGATTTTTGGATACATATCGGCTGGGCTATTGCCATCAGGACCGTGACAGGCGGCACAGGTTGCTGATTTTGCTTTACCGGCCTCGGCGTTACCTTCTACGGCAGCGGCTTGACCGATTAACCCAACTAAAAGCATGACTGGAAGTGCTAATTTTCTCATCTTGTTCCGTCTCTGTTCGGCTTGAACCTGCAATTTAGCAGGTGCAATGGATAATAACCCTAGTTTTTATGCCTATTTTACACGATTCTTGCAGAGATAAAATCCCAATGCTTCTGCATATCATTGATTTCCGCTAAACTATAGTCAAATTTGACGTCGGAGTAAGATGTGTACAAGGCAAAATTCAATTATCAGCAAACAAGTTTCCTGACCAGCGCCCCGGATATTTCCGCATTGCCGGCCGATACCGGTATCGAAGTGGCGTTTGCAGGCCGCTCCAATGCTGGCAAATCGAGCGCTCTCAATACACTAACTCGCCAAAATAGCTTAGCACGAACCAGTAAAACACCGGGACGAACTCAGCTAATTAATACCTTTACGTTGGGCGAAGAAAAACGGCTCATCGATTTACCAGGATATGGCTTTGCCAAGGTGCCTTTAGCGGTCAAAGAAAAATGGCAAAAATCGTTGGGTGAGTATCTGATGAAACGCCAAAGCCTAAAAGGGTTGGTGGTGTTGATGGATATTCGTCATCCGTTAAAAGATTTGGATCAACAGCTCATCCATTGGGCTGTGCAAAGCAATTTGTCAGTTTTATTGCTACTGACTAAAGCCGACAAGTTAAGTCCAGGTCCGCGGAAAAAGACGTTATTGGAAGTTCGTGAAGCTTCATTGGCCTTTATGGGTGATGTTACAGTGCATGTGTTTAGCTCGCTGAGCAAACAAGGCTTGCCGGAACTTGAAGAAGTATTAGACGATTGGTATAGCCGCGAGGCGTAATTCACTATCGACAGCAATGAAGATGGATTAATTGACTGCGCAGCGAAAACTGCGCAGTTTTTGTTTGAACGTATGGATAAATCTTTCCTGACACCCTGCAATACCCCGCAGTTCTATTTGAGCTCAACTTTACTCAGTCGATAAATGACTAATGCCGCACGAATCGTCGATTTTTCGATAGAAGGGATATCAAGAACTTCATCTGGTGAGTGTGAGCCTGCGCCGTTAACCCCAAGTCCGTCTAAACTATCGACATAGGGTGCGACAAATTGCACATCACCTGCGCCACGCTGTCCTGGCGGCAGTGCTGGCACTGCACCTAAGCCTGCTTGTTCGCTAGCGGTTGAGTACAACGCTAACAAGGCTTGATTGCCTGCGGTGGGAGCCATGGGTGGGTAAGCTTCGTCAAATTGAATGCTGGCTTTGGTTCCGGGTAGATGATCGGCGACAATTTCCCGCATCTTCTGCTGGGTGCGCTCACGTTGTTCGGCGGTTAAATAACGCAAATCACTTTTTATCACTGCGGTGCGCGGGATCACATTGTCTTTACCCGCTGCCGAGCCACTGGTTTGTGCAACCTCGATTTCGGTGCCGGCTAAAATCAGTGCCGGATTAAATGTGAGGTCCGGTTCAATTAATTGCTTGCGAAAACTATCGATGATTCGCGCGGCCTCAAAAACCGCACCATAACCGCCTTTGCCAAAAATAGTCGAGGAATGCCCTTGCTCGCCGGCGACTTCTAACACAAAACCACCTGCGGCACGCCGGCCAATGGTGCCAGTGTCTTGGCCTTGGGAATTTTTCACACTGATTTCAAAAGCTAATGCAACGTCACTGCGTTTAGCCGCGGCAATTAGTTCGGCTCGAGCTACGGCAATTGGTTCACCGACTAATTCCTCATCACCACTGAATACCACTTGGATTTGCGCACCATCCAAAGCACCGATCGCGGACAATGCTCTTAAAGCCTCAATGATGACTAAATTGCCCCCTTTCATATCGGCCACACCTTGACCAAACACTTGTTGCCCTTGGCGTGACCAAGGCACGACCGGACTATCGGGCTCGAACACTGTGTCTAAATGGCCGATAAGTAAAATCCGCTTGCCCCGCGAGCCTTTGCGCTCAGCAATTAAATGACCTGCACGTCCCATCGTCTTAGGCATTTCTACCCAGCGGCAAGCAAAGCCTAATGCTGTCAGTTCTTTTTCATACAAAGCGCCAACGGCACGGACTCCGGGCAAATTCATAGTCCCGCTATTAATACGCACACTTTGCTCTAACAATGAAAGTGCGGCCGGTTGCCGCTTTTGAATAGCACTAATCAGCGCTTTTTCATCGGTAGTTAGTTCAGTTGCCAGTGCAGATTGCCCAAGGATTGTCAGCAAACTTGCCATCACTATACCAAATGTCAGACGACCCAAAAGTGTGGTCTTGCGTGAGCGATAGAGCATGGATGGCATTTACATTCCTTAGTGGCAAAGCTGCGTATCATCAGCCAAAGATCAGCGAGAGACCTTAGGTGGCTAACGGCAAAAGCATGGGATCAGGCTTGATGATAACGCAAACGAGCAATGAGGCGTGTGGGAATTGGCAAAAACATGGGGGCTAAAAAAGAAAAACCGACTGTTCAAAGAACAGCCGGCATAGCAAACGGGGAGAAGCTATCAAATAATTTCAAATCAACAGGGTGTCTTGCATATGAAGACCTGGCCATTATACACAGAATTTTTAGCGTTTAAAGTATTTACTCTAGAAAATCTAATAAAATTTCAGAATTAGTTTGTTTTCGACAAAAAAAAACGCCCCACTGCAAGCAGTGGGGCGGCTAAATAAGCCTACTTTCCATTTAAAATCAACTGCTAAGCAGCGATTTCGTTGAAAGATAGAACATCTTACCTCTGTACCCTACGTTTTTGATTGTAATGAAACCGGTTTAAAAAGCAAGCGAATTTTGTAATAAAACTACAAAAAACGTTCATTTATTCTGCTGTTTGCTATTTATCGTAATTTTATAACCAGATTTTTACCAAATTCGCAGTGATTTAGTGACGATAAATCACCAAAGTGGGAACGAGTCGGCATGCAATATTGTTACCCATTCAAGGGAAAAAGCGTTAAACGACAAGGCTCCATTCGGCGAGACAGTTAAGTGAGAAGTCGCATCTAAATCTCGAACTGTGGCAGCGGGCGAGTAAAGTTGGCTCTGCGTTAATTTCGGGTGTTGTCCAACCAAGTTGAGTCAGCGTTATCTAATGGTGTTTTAGTCAAAAAAAAGCCCCTGCATTGCAGAGGCGAGAATGTGGACTACCAGGAATGGGGATGTTCACTGCTTAATCAGATAGGCAAAGGCGGAGAAAGTTCAGCCGCCTTGCAAAATAATTAATGCGCTTCATCCCAATTGTTGCCGCTACCGGCTTCAGCGAGCAATGGCACGTCGAGTTTCACCGCATTTTGCATCAGGTCAACCAAGTGCTGCTGGTAGAAATCGAGCTTATCTGCTTGTACTTCAAACACCAGTTCATCGTGTACCTGCATGATCATGCTGATTTCATTCGCATCTTGGGTTAATAACCAAGCGTCCACCGCTAACATGGCTTTTTTAATGATATCAGCGGCAGTACCTTGCATCGGCGCGTTAATCGCTGCTCGTTCAGCACCTTTGCGACGAGCTGCATTACTGCTGCGAATTTCCAGTAAATACAAACGACGACCGAATAACGTTTCAACAAAACCTTGCTCATGCGCTTGTTGACGAGTGCGTTCCATATAGTCCAACACACCTGGGAAGCGCGCGAAGTAAGTATCAACATAATGCTGAGCTTCACCGCGGCTGATATCGAGCTGTTGCGCTAAACCAAACGCTGACATGCCGTAAATCAGCCCGAAGTTGACGGCTTTGGCGCGACGACGTTGTTCAGTGGTCACTTCTGCGAGTGAGACGCCGAAAACTTCTGCCGCGGTCGCTCGGTGAATGTCGAGGCCTTGGGCAAAGGCCGTCAGTAACGCTTCATCCTGCGATAAATGCGCCATGATCCGCAGTTCAATTTGTGAGTAGTCGACCGCTAAAATCTTTTTGCCAGGCGCAGCAATAAAGGCTTGGCGGATCCGACGCCCCTCTTCGGTGCGGATTGGGATGTTTTGCAAATTGGGCTCAGTTGAACTTAAACGGCCAGTTGCCGCTACCGCTTGGTGGTACGAGGTATGTACGCGGCCTGTTTTGGCATTCACGCTCTGCGGCAATTTGTCGGTATAGGTCGATTTCAACTTACTTAAACTGCGATGCTCGATAATGATCCGCGGTAACAGGTAATTGTGGGCAAGCTCAGTCAATACCTCTTCAGCTGTTGAAGGCACACCAGTTGGTGTTTTCTTCAATACCGGTAAACCAAGATTATCAAACAAAATTTCTTGTAGCTGTTTCGGCGACGAAAGATTAAAGGCTTTGCCAGCTTCGGCGTGCGCTTGTTGCTCAAGTTCTGCGATGCGACCAGCTAAGTATTCGCTTTGCACGGCCAGCAACTTGGCATCAACCAACACCCCTGTGCGTTCCATCCGCGATAACACTGACAATAATGGCACTTCAAGATCGGTCAGTACGCTGGCAAGGTCCGCATTGGCCTGCAGCTGTGGCCAAAGCGCTTGATGTAAGCGCAAAGTCACATCCGCATCTTCAGCTGCATACTCAGCGGCTTTTTCTAATTCAATTTGATTAAACGTCAGCTGTTTACTGCCTTTACCGGCGATATCTTCAAAGCTAATAGTTTTGTGGCCAAGATATTTCTCGGCGAGGCTATCCATATCGTGGCGAGTGGCCACGCTGTTCAGCACATAAGATTCCAGCATAGTGTCAAACTGGATCCCTTTAAGCGCAATATCATAGCGAGCCAATACGCTTTGATCGTATTTCAGATTCTGGCCAACCTTGGCGCAAGCTGGGTTTTCAAGCCACGGCTTTAATTGCGCAAGGACAAAGCTCAATGACAGTTGTTCCGGTGCACCCAGATAATCGTGTCCAACCGGCAAGTACCAAGCTTGGCCCGGTGCCGTGGCAAACGACATACCAACCAGTTCGGCTTGCATATAGTCCAAGCTAGTGGTCTCGGTATCGAATGAAACCAACGGCGCTTCGGTTATAGTCGTGAGTAATTGCGCGAAAGCCGCTTCATCAAAAATGGTTTGGTAACCAGAGCGGTCGATTGGTTCATGATTGATTGCGGGCTCAGGAGCTTTAGCTTGTTCTGGCGAAGTCGCCAACGCAGGGGCTGCTTGCAAGTTGTTTGCAACTACCCCTTGTGCATTAACTTCGGCATGCCAGCGTTTGAATTCGCATTGGGCAAATAAGGCGGCAAGTTCTGGATAGTTTGGCGTAGTAATGCTCAGTTCGTGGAACTGCATTGGCAGCTCGACGTCAATTTTAATTGTCGCTAATTGATAAGACAGCATTAACTGCGGCTCAAATTCACGTAATTTATCGGCAATGGTTTTACTTCCACGAAAACCTAAGGCCGCAATTTCATCAATACGTTGGTACAAATCGCTAATTGCACCAATACCTTGCAGCATTGCTTGTGCGGTTTTCTCACCAACGCCCGGTAAACCTGGGATGTTATCGGCTTTGTCGCCCATCAGAGCTAAAAAGTCGATGATGAGCTCAGGACCAACGCCAAATTTTTCACGAACACCGACAGGGTCTAGCAGAGTGTCGGTCATGGTATTAATTAAGGTGACATGTTGGTTGACTAACTGGGCCATGTCTTTATCGCCAGTGGAAATCAGCACATGTCGGCCTGCGCTGCTCGCTTGTGTCGCTAAAGTGCCGATCACATCGTCCGCTTCGACGCCGGAAATGCACAACAATGGCAAACCCATGGCTTTGATAATTTGGTGCAATGGTTCTATTTGGTAGCGCAAATCATCGGGCATTGGCGGACGATGTGCTTTGTACTCACTGTACATCTCATTGCGGAAGGTTGGTCCCTTCGCATCAAATACCACCACCATTTGGCTTGGATTGTATTGGCGCAACAGACTTTTCAGCATGTTGACCACGCCATAAATGGCGCCAGTAGACTCACCACGAGAATTTGTTAGGTGCGGAGGCGAATGATAAGCGCGAAAAAGGTATGAAGATCCATCAACGAGGATCAGCGGATCTGCAGGAATCTGTACCATGCGAGTCACTCCAAAGATATTTGTTGCAGCATGCCATAACCCAAGCGCTGAAACCAGCGACACTTCAGCTATGTACATGTGGACAACCTGTGGATATGTTTGTGAAAAACCATCAGGCATGGCTACGCCTACCTGGGTTTTAAGGGCATAATGCTTGGGTGTAACTGATTGATTGTGTTATAAAAAACGAAGGGGAAACCGCAGAAGCCCTTGTTATTATTTTTTTACTTCCTGTTGTGGAAAGTGTTTTTTCCAACCACTCGAACGCAGACCAAAATTAAACGCGCTGCAAGCTGAGTGGGTGAATAGACTACCACAAAGTCGGCAATTGCAAAGTGGAAAAATCAAAAAAAATTTGCTGAATTGGCAAAGTTTTTAGTGGACTTTTCGATTAAGCAGAGCAACTCACGATCCATTGGATCGATGAAAATGATCTCTCAGATCCTCTATTACTAATTTCCTGATGCAAATCAGCACAGAACATGTAGGCGGGGCTTTCCCAAAAGCCAGAGGCAGCGCTATAATGCCTTAAATTTTGTACGGCTTATTAAATCCGGGGATCCCGCTCAATGAAAAAAATCACTGTTGCCTTAGCGCTGTTCAGTTGTGCCTTGGTTGCCCAAACCAGCGACGATAAATCACAAGATGAATTAAAAGCGCGGATCGCGCCGGTCGGTCAAGTGTACTTGGCTGGTGCAGTTGTTGAGAACGCGGGCCCGAAAGAGCCGCGTACTGGCGAACAAGTTTATAATGCAGCCTGCTTTGCGTGCCACACGCCAGGTAATGCTCTGGGTGCTCCAGGCAAACAAACTGCAGATTGGAAACCACGTTTGGCGCAAGGTTTAGAAGTTTTGCATAAGCACGCTCTTGAAGGTATCCGTACTATGCCTGCACGTGGTACTTGTGCTGATTGTAGCGATGACGAAATTTTAGCGGCGATTAAATTCATGACTGAAGGCGTATAACGACGCTAGTTCAGCTGCAAAGAAGCCCGCAATGCGGGCTTTTTTATTGCCGTTTTCTAGAAGATTCCCCAGCTTTTTGCCTATTGTTTGGTGTTCAGTAAACGCCTACAAACGCCCATCATCTCACTAACTCACTGATTCAATTTCCATTAGATAAACAGATCGTTGATCAAGAACAAAAAGGTCTAAAAAGGCCGCCTTTCTCTTCAAGATAAATCTTTAAACTGGCGAAACTTTGTGCATAATAAGCAGGTTAAGCAAAAAGTCCGACCAGCGGGCGATATACTAATAAAAGAGCTTCAGTTGACAAAAACCACCGCCACATTCTTGATGAAAAACGGTCAGAACCGTCTTCGTCGTCTTGAACAGCTTATTGAACGCTATCGGTTGGCGCAATCGGTGCAACTGGCTTTATTGAATTTGTCGGAACTCGCGGGCACCTTGTCCGATATGAACGAGTTTTACCCCGCCATCCATAGTCTGGTTAACAAACATCTGGCAGCAGACAACTTTTACGTTGTGCTTTATGACGCGCAATATAATCATTTCAGTGTCGAATACTATGCCGATGAAAAAGATCCTATCGAGGGTTCTGGCTTTGCCTCTGAAGTGTTTTTACATGGTTTGACTGGTTATGTTGCGCGCACTAAACAAGCGCTATTGTGCGATGAACAAATGTTTGCGGACCTATTGGCTAAAGGTGAAATTGAAGTTCAGGGCACTTTAAGCCATCACTGGCTTGGTGTGCCGCTGACTCGAGGTGATCAATTAATTGGCGTGATGGTCGCTCAGCTTTATGACAACAGTCGTGACTATTCACGAAAAGATTTAGAACTGCTACGCGCAATCGCCATGCATACAGTAGTCGCGCTTGATCGGGTCAAAAGTCGTGAGTTGCTCGAGCAGACCGTGCGCGAACGCACCAAGCAATTGCAAAATACCAATCAATCGTTGCAACGAGAAATTCGTGAACGGGTTAACGCGGAAAAGCTGCAAGCAGCCCTTTACGAGATTTCCGAACTAACATCCAATAACAGCGATACCGCAAGTTTCTATCGACAAGTCCACCGTATCTTGTGCAGTTTGATGCCTGCCGAAAACTGCTACATTGCGCTGTTAGATGACAGTGGCAAAAAATTAAGTTTCCCGTTTTACGTCGACCAGTTTTCACCGCCGCCACAAGAGCGCACCTTACGCAAAGGTTTCACCGAGTATGTGTTACGTGTTGGCGAAGCGCGATTGATTAATGGAGAATTATCCGATCAGTTGGTCGCCTTGGGGGAAGTCTTAAGAATCGTGCCTGATCAAAGTCCGTCGACTGCACCATTTTCTCGCAGTTGGTTGGGGGCACCACTATTGATTGATCAACAAGCCCTTGGTGTTATTGCCGTACAGTCATATGACGATAGCTATTTGTACAGCGATAACGAGCTCAATGTGCTGAAGTTTGTCTCACAGCACATCGCGGTTGCAATCCAGCGCAAACTCAATATTGATCAACAGAAACAACATCAAGAAGATTTAGAGCGGAAAATCTTCGAACGCACTCGTGAACTGCGTCAAACCAATTTATTTTTACGTCTGCAAGTTGAAGAACGTAAGAAAGCCGAAGAGAAGCTATTTCATGAAGCCAACCATGACATGCTCACCGGCCTTGCTAATCGGCAGTTATTTATGGTGCAGCTGCGTCAGCAATTTGCGCTGCGTAACCGCGAAAGCAATTTGAATTTCTCTTTGTTATTTATTGATTTAGATAGATTTAAGCTGATAAACGACACCATGGGTCACCATGCGGGTGATGCTTTTTTGATTGAAATTAGTAAGCGGATTGTCGCCACAGTTCGTGAACACGATTTAGTCGCTCGGTTAGGTGGTGATGAATTTGTAGTGTTACTGACTCAGCTTACTCGCAATGCTGATGCTGAAGATGTCGCGGATCGGATCATCGAAGCTGTCCGCCAACCGATGCAATTACAAGGGCAGCAACTGTATTCAGGCGCCTCTGTTGGGATTGCCAATTATCATCCTGATTACACCAGTGCCGATGCGTTGTTACGCGATGCCGACGCTGCCATGTATCAAGCCAAAGCGCTTGGTCGTAACCGTTTTGTGATCTTTACTGATTCCATGCGGATGCAATTACTCCAAGAATTGTCGCTGGAACAAGCTTTACATCAAGCAGTACAAGATAGGCAATTTAGTGTGCAATATCAACCGATTGTCTGTAGTGAGAAAACTCATATTCTGGGTTATTCAGCAGCGATGTGTTGGTCGCATCCGCAACTTGGCTCGCAGGAAGAATTTGACCGTTATGCCAGTGAAGCTGGGGTTTTGCCACAAATCGAGTTGCAGATCATTGAGCAGCTGATTGATCAGTTGTTAGCCGAACCGCAACCGGCATTAATTAGCATGCGCTTATCAAGCCAACATTTACAAAGTCCTGTGCAGTTCGAACGACTGTCTAAGTTATTACAACAGCATCACAGCGTGCTGCATCGTTTGTGTTTAGGCTTTGCTGAATATGATTTACTGAAGTTGTCGGGTTCGGCACTTAGCCATTTGCATCAGCTCAAACGGCTTGGTGTGCGGCTATCACTAGACAATTTCGGTGCTGAATTTATGCCGCTAGGTTTGCTCAGCCAATATCCATTTGATTTTGCGCGATTAGAACCGTTGTTTTGCCGCGGCTTAATTAAACAACCGCAAAAACGCCAACTGCTGGACGTGTTACTAACCTTGTCGCATCAGTTTAAATTCCGGCTGATCGCGGACGGTGTTGATGATGCTGCAATTCAAGCACTGCTTGTTGAGCATGGCTGTTGCTATATGCAAGGGCCGCTTGTCGAAAAACAACAAGCAGCCAAAGAGCCGTCAGTCTTTCTTCAACAGTTGGCGTAACCGTTCAAGATGCGCCAGCCCAGTCTGTTGGCGTTGGGCTTCAGTTTTCACCGCAGCAACTGCTTGCTGCCACTCCAAATCATCCTGCGGTAGTTCTTCGAGAAAACGACTAGGTTCAGGTTTTATTGTCTCGCCATACTGCCGACGTTCGCGGGCATAAGTGAAAATAAGTTCGCGCTGCGCTCGGGTAATACCTACATAGGCTAAGCGGCGCTCTTCTTCGACGTTATCTTCGTCAATACTGGTTTGATGCGGCAATATGCCTTCTTCCATGCCGACCATAAACACAATCGGGAATTCTAAGCCTTTTGACGCATGCAAAGTCAGCAGTTGCACCTGGTCGGCATCATCTTCTTGTTCATTACGTTCCATCATGTCACGCAAGGTAAGTTTGGTGACAACTTCGCTCAGTGTCAGCGGCTCGTGTTCAGCGTCGCCTTTAAGCATTTCGGTGATCCAGCGGTATAACTCATTGACGTTTTTTAGCGCCATTTCCGCGGCCTTTGGACTGGCGCTACTCTCAAACAGATAGGCTTCATAGCGGCTTTCGCGGATCATATCGCGCACGGCTTCTGCTGGTTCTGCCCGCACTGCGTTATCTGCCAGTGCCACCATCCAATTAGCAAAATGACGAACTGCAGCCAAACTCTTCGCCGATAATTCATCGGATAATTCTGGCGCACAACAAGCCTCAAACAAACTTATATGTAGGCGGTTAGCTAGACTTCCGACTTTTTCTAAGGTCGCAGCGCCAATTTCGCGTTTCGGTGTATTGATGATACGTAGTAGCGCATTGTCGTCATCTTGATTGACCAATAACCGCAAATACGCCATCACGTCTTTAATTTCTGGCCGCGAAAAAAATGAGGTGCCACCAGAAATGCGGTACGGGATGCGGTTGGTCATCAAGGCTTTTTCAAAGACTCGCGCTTGATGATTACCTCGGTACAAAAGCGCATAGTCTTTATACTGAGTTCTGTTTAAAAAGCGATGAGAAATGATTTCGGCAACCACTTTTTCCGCTTCATCTTCTTCGCTTTTGGTCGGAAGCACCCGCAGCGGCACGCCATAACCCATTTCGCTAAAAAGTGCTTTGTCGTATTCGTGCGGATTGTTCGCTATTAAAATATTGGCGGCTTTAAGGATGCGTTCGCAAGAGCGATAGTTCTGTTCTAATTTGATAACCCGCAATGACGGGAAATCTTTGCCTAATAACACCAAGTTTTGCGGACGGGCGCCGCGCCAAGAGTAAATTGATTGGTCGTCGTCACCCACGACAGTGAAACGTTGCCGCTCACCAACTAACCATTTCACCAACTCATATTGGCTGGTGTTGGTATCTTGATATTCATCGACCAGCAAATATTGAATTTTTTGCTGCCAACGCGCGCGTACCTCAGTGTTGCTAGCAAACAACAGAGTCGGCACCATAATCAAATCATCAAAATCTAGCGCGTTATAAGCGCGAAGTTGCTGGGCGTACTGTGCATAAAAATTGGCAAAGCTAATACTTTGCGCGTCGCTCGCGGCTGCCATGGCTTGTTGCGGCAACAGCAAATCGTTTTTCCAACTGGAGATTTTGCTTTGTAAGGCGCGTAATAAGTCTTTATCACCTTGTAACTCTGCTTCAGTGAGTTCTTTAAGCAAGCTCATGCTGTCTTGGTCATCGAACAAAGTGAAGTTGGCTTTATAACCGATCGCTTTATGTTCTTTTTTAATGATATCAAGACCTAAGGTGTGAAAAGTCGAGACGGTAAGCCCGCGCAATTTACTGCGATCAAGTTGATGGCCGATCCGTTCACGCATTTCTTTGGCGGCTTTGTTGGTAAAAGTGACCGCGGCGATATGTCGAGCTGCAACACCACATTCTTCGATGAGGTAGGCGATCTTATTGGTGATCACCCGAGTTTTCCCTGACCCTGCGCCCGCGAGTACCAAGCATGGTCCCGAGATATATTTCACTGCAGCGTTTTGTTGGGGGTTTAGTTTCATCGATGTGTACCCATATTCCTTAAAGATTTGGGAGTTGCTGACTATGTACTCGGACTGGCATTTCGATGCAATCAGTTGCCGCTTACTTGACACCACTGGCGGTATTCATAACCCGCAATCGCAAAAAAATGGCCGCTTGCAGCGACATCGCAAGCGGCGCACAGTTTAGCTGAATCTCGGCTATTACGACAGCCGTTTACGACTGCGCACGCTTTGTCAGGCTGTCAGCTGTTGCTAACAAGCTGCATCGGAAGTAACTGGAAAAATTGCCGAGATCTGAGAAAAAACCTGTCGCATCCACTGGCTAACACTCGTAGAATGTTGACAGCATCTAAGCAAAAGACATTAGGACAATTGATATGTTGGATCCGAAAAAAATCGAAGAAATGGCACGGCAAATTGGTTCAGCCATCCCGCCTAAGTTTCGGGAAGTGGCCGATGACGTTGAGGCGAAAGTGAAAGCGGTTTTGCAAGCCAAACTCAGTCAATTGGACTTTGTCAGCAGAGAAGAATTTGATGTGCAGCGCCAAGTGCTGCAACGCACACGTGAAAAACTAGAAGCGCTTGAAGCGCAAGTACAACAATTATTGGCCGAGAAAAACCCACCAACTGAATAGCAGTGCTGGGCATAAAACCATAACTAATAGAGGGGCAACCATGAACGAATTTGATTTTGATTTAGACCATTTAGACTTTGATGCCGCAGCAGAGAAAAATGCCCAAAAGCTGGCATTAGCTGACCAAGCCGCCGCTGATGCTGCCGCTTTACCAGACGAAGATGATTGCGCTGGCGGCGCCTGCAAGATCTAAATATTCAGCGCCAAGCGTCGTGTGATTGCGCGACGTTTGGTGGCCAATCGCCTTTCTGCAAAGCTCCCCTCTACCTCTTTTGATTACATATGTTGTTGAAGGCTCAACATGCAATGTCAGCAAATTGATAAAACAAGTCACAACGATTGGCTTGTAAAAAGCAGCCCGCTGAACTGTTTGCTTTGATGGTCAGATCAATCCGAATTTAGCTGACGGCAACGCTTTGCTGGTGCTTATTCCGATTAATTTAATAAAGCTTTTAGCCACTTTGTGGAAGGCTATTAAGATCTAAAACGAACAAATGGTTAGTGAAATGGGTAACCGCAACCATCGCGGTTACCCGGCAGATCTCGTTACTGCAGACCTTCCAACAATTCATACGCCAGCTCGACCCGTAAAGCATTTGGGTAACGTTTATTCGCCAGCAGCACTATCCCGACTTGCTTGGATGGAATGAAGGCGGCATAGGCACCAAAGCCACCAGTCGACCCAGTTTTATGCACCCAGCTACTGCTGCGCACTGCTGCAGGTGGGTAAATGATGCTCGCGCTGCTTCCTGCGACAAAACTCGGATCTGTCATGGCTTTAAGCGAGGACAATTGCAGTGGGTAGTCGAGCATTTCCCAGCCGAGGCCCTGATATATCAGCCCAGCTTTTGCGTACTGTTGCTGAGCACGTAAAAGTGCCGCCTGCAGCGTTTTGTCAGTGACTTGCTCTGGCTGCATATTGGCCTGCACCCATTTTGCTAAATCACGAACACTGGCCTTAGCGCCACCCGCTTCATCGAGCAACATACCATTGCCAATTCGTACCGCTTTCCCTTCGTTATAGCCCCATGCGTATTGCGCTTCTGCAGTTTTGGGAACTTGCAAATAGACGTGTGGTAACTGCAATGCTGTGGTCAGTTTGCTAAATTGCTCGGCATAGGGCTTATTCCCTGCGGCAACCGCCAAGTGCGCAAATAGACCAATACTGCTATTGGCATAGACTCGCTGATTGCCTGGCTTATATTGCGGTTGCCACTGCTGATAAAAACTGAGCAAACTCGCTTCATCGGTAATATTGTTGGGCATCATCAATGGCAAACCACCGGCAGTATAAGTTGCCAAGTGCTGCATATTGATTTGTTGCCACTGTGGAGCGGTCAGTAACGGCCAATGTTTTGCCACTGGATCCGTCAGCTGGATCTCCCCACGTTCCAGCGCCATTGCGCCGATAACGCCCGCGAAGGTTTTGCTGATGGAGCCAAGCTCGAAGAGGGTATCTGCTGTTACGGCGCGTTGCTGCGCGACGTCTGCTTGGCCGAAACTGTAATGGTATATTTTGCCCTGCCAAATGACTGCCACGGCCATCCCTGGGATTTGCTGTTGTTGCATCAGCTGACTGACTTGCTTACTCACTTGCGTCTTAAGTGTCGCTTCGTTTTTGATAGCGACGGTTTCTGCCGATACAAGGCCTACTGGTAATAACGTGAATGGCAGCGCACAGACTAATAGCGCCGTTCGGATCCTGCTGAAAATCATAAAAATTCCTTGGCTGATTGAGTTGAGTGTAAATTCGCAAAACCAATGAAACTTGCGGAGGCTGCAACTGAACCTGTCCACAGCAGCATAGTGAACTATGTGACTGTGGCGAGAGCGTGCAGCGAACTCCGCCGAAACTTCAATGACTAAGCGTTTAGTTGGCCGGCGACTGCTAGCATGCGTCAGTTGACTTTGTGCGACAAACGGTTAATTTGCATAGCAGCTGTTAGAAAATCTTACGGATATGAGGGGTTAAATGACGCGCAGATACATTCCGCTAAAATCTTTGCGAGCCTTTGAAGCGGCGGCAAGGCATTTAAGTTTTACTCATGCCGCCATTGAATTAAATGTGACGCACTCGGCGGTAAGTCAGCAGGTGAAACTACTGGAAGATCAGCTGAATTGCCCATTATTTCTGCGGGTACCGCGGGGGTTGATGCTGACCCCCGAAGGCGAGCACTTATTGCCGGTACTGAACGAATCCTTTGATCGCATCGCTCAGCTGTTAGAATATTTTGCTGGTCGTAAAGTGCAGGAAAAATTGAAAATTGGGGTGGTGGGTACTTTCGCCACCGGATTTTTATTGCCACGGCTCAGCGCTTTTTATCAGAAATTTCCGCATATTGAGTTACAGATCTCCACCAACAATAATCGGGTCGACGTCGCAGCTGAAGGGCTTGATTATGCGATCCGTTTTGGCAGTGGCGCTTGGCATGGGACTTCTGCCTTATATCTATGCGACAGCCCACTGACAGCTTTATGCACACCCGAGATTGCCAAAGCGTTACAGCAGCCGTCTGATTTGTTGAATTTTACCTTGCTACGATCTTATCGACGGGATGAATGGACTGCATGGTTACAACAAGCGGGCGGGCCGCAGCTGCCGCCGACACATCCGGTGATAGTGTTTGATTCTAGCGTCACTATGCTCGAAGCCGCTCTAGCGGGAGTTGGCGTGGCCATTGCGCCGGCACGAATGTTTAGTCGTTTAATCGATAGCGGCCAAATCTGGCGGCCTTTTGCCAGTGAAATCAGCCTTGGCAGTTATTGGTTGACCCGTTTGCAATCTCGGGTGGAAACCAGCGCTATGCGTGAGTTTGCGCAGTGGTTGAGTGCTGAGTTAGTTGCGAGCGCGGAACTTGTCGTCAACACTGAAGTAGTCGTCAACCCAACATTGCCTGCAAGCATCGAGCCTGTTTAGTCATGGATAAAGCAGCCAAGTCACCATCAAGCCGGACCGTAACGGTGCTGCCGTATCAAACCAACTGGCCTGCCACTTTTGCCACAGAGCAAACTGCTCTTCTTTCAGCTTTGGGTGAGATTGCTCTTAGCGTACAGCATATCGGCAGCACAGCAGTGGTTGGTCTTGCGGCCAAACCAATTATCGATATGTTAATGATCGTCACTGATTTGGCCGAATTGGATGCCCGCACCCTAAAAATGGTGGAGCTTGGCTACGTGGCGAAAGGCGAAAATGGCATTATTGGCCGACGTTATTTTCAAAAAGGTGGGCAGATGCGCACGCATCATTTGCATGCTTTTGTCCAAGGTGCGCCACAGATAGCCGCACATTTAAGATTCCGCGACAACCTTCGCTCCAATCCGCAACTGGTCGCAGCATATTCAGCGTTAAAACTGGGACTTGCGAAGCAATTTAACAACGACACTGTGCGCTACCAAGCCGGCAAAGATACGTTTGTTAGGCAGGTGCTGGCGCAAACTGCTGAATTGCCGGATCGCGCCAATGGTTATCATGAACATGCCGCGGAATTTGTTTTTTGGCGAGAACGCAGCACTATTGGTTTGACGACAGTGTTGCTGTGGGCGCAGGGACTGCCGAGAGGCTGCGAGTTACTTGATCTCGGCTGTGGTAGTGGCTTACCGCTTGGCAAGGCATTGAGCGACAGAGGCTTTTTGCTCTTTGGTATTGACTCATCACCAACACTTTTACAGGCTTATCAACAGCGAATTCCCAACGCGACATTGGCGTTAACGACGGTTGCAGAAGCTGATTTTTTTCAGCGTCAATTTGCCGGAGTGCTGAGTATTGGTTTGTTGTTTTTATTGCCAGAAGCCGAACAGGTGTTGTTATTTCAGAAAGTCGCCGCGGCGTTAATACCAGGCGGGCAATGGTTATTTAGTGCACCGGAGCAAGCATGCCGATGGACTGACGCATTGACCGGTCGCGAGTCGAGGTCGTTGGGGGCAACTCGATATCTGCAACTGATGGCTGAGGTTGGCTTAGCGCTTCATGAGAGTTATCAAGATGAAGGCGGCAATTATTATTTTGCCGCCATACGTAACTAGCAATTTAATGCTTAGCCAAAGTGATTAAAACAGACTTTGTTGCCATCTAAATCACGAACATATGCGCCGTAAAATACCCCAGGAATACGTTGTCCTGGTGCGCCATCACAAGAAGCACCTAATGCAATCGCTTTATGATAAAGCTGATCGACCAGTTCTTTTGAACCAGGTGCCAGCGCTAACATCACGCCATTGCCTGGGTGCGGATCTTCTTTGTTAAATGGCACACAAACCGCCACCATTGGTTCTTTAGGGCTTTTACCAATAAACACAATACGATCCATATTGATAAGACGTTTTGCACCTAAGTCTGCAAGCAAATTCGTATAAAAATCAGCTGCTTGCTGTAAATCTTTGGTTCCGAGTGTTACATAACTAATCATTAGATGCTCCGTTTGAGGAATAAGACTGTAATTTTCAGCACTAGATACGACCAAAGCGATGAGATAGACCATGCAATAGCATAATCAAAAGACTGAGGCCGTGCTGGCGGCTCTTCGCCCATCAAACTTGGGTTTAGCCGGTAAATGCTGTGACTTTAATTTCAATTTTCCAAGCTGGATCGGCTAATCGTGCTTCAACGGTAGCGCGCGCTGGCGCCTGTCCTTTGGCAACCCAAGCATCCCACGCGAGGTTCATACCCGCATAGTCTGCCATATCGGCGAGATAAATTGTGGCGTCAACGATATTGCTCTTATTGGCGCCGCATTCTGCTAATAACGCATCTATTTGGCTCAGCACATCCACAGTTTGCTCGACGATGTCACCGTTGGTTTGCGCAGGGACCATGCCGGCACAGAAGATAAAACCACCCGCCACTACTGCTTCCGAGTAACGAGTGCCGGGTTGTACGCGTGTGATTGCCATATGAAATTCTCCATGCTGAGCACAAAAAAGCCGCGCAAAGCGCGGCAAGCAGGGAATTAGCATAACTGAAATTTGTGGCGCCGTCGCCAAACCGTTTGCGCTTAATACGCTTGACGTAAGTTTAGGCTGGCCGCCGAATCAGCCTTGGCCTTGCTCTTCAGCTTGACCAAGCTTCGGTGCTTTGATGCCTTCTTTGCTGGTATCAATCAAATCATAAGCTTTCATTGCTGGTACTTGTGCTTGGATTTGTTGTTCAATCACGTCTAGCTCGCGCAGTTGTGTGCAAATTTGCTCACCACGTGCTTCAAGGCCATCGCCTTTTTCTTTCATTTCGGCTTCTAAATCGTTGCCGAATTTTTCCATTTTTTCGCCAAATGCGGCCATTTTTGTTTCAAAATCACCGTTACCTTCCGACATCGACTGTCCCATCGACATCATCAAAGCACCGGTCAGTTTCATCATTGACTGCTCAACCGCTTGTTCAAATTCTTGTTCGAACTTGCCGTCGGCATTGTTGATTTTGCTGCCATTAATGCGGATATCCCCACCTTTTTGCACGACGATGGTATCGACATGTTGTTTAAGCGTGCCGATGGCTTGGTCCACCGATGCTTGTAACTGCGGATTTTCGCCGCCAAGTGCTTGCACTACTTTATCTACCGCCGTCGCAGCCATTTGCATCGCATCGGCGACTAAACCAACCACTGCATGACTTTGCGTGCGCAGGCCATGTTGGTAATCTTTTAAAGTTTGGGTGGTGCTAGCGTTGGTATTCACTTTTTTGCCTTCTAACCACAATTGGCCGCTGGCATCGATTCGCCATAAATCTTGATTAGCACGCTGTAACCGTACGTCGTTAGCGGCAATCACTAAATCATCTTTAAACTGCAAGGAACAATTGTCGTGAACGACGCCAGCGTTAGCGTTCATTGCCAAGCTACTAAAAATTGTGGTGGCTATTAATGTTTTCATGGTGCTATTCCTTTTGTGCTGTGCCGCTTTTTTGCGGTGGATAGTTCATGTCTCGCAATGCTCGTGCCAACTAATAAATATTTGATTTTAAATGAATTTAAGCTTAACTCAATCCGGAGTGCTAAAGCTTTGTTAGTCAAATTCGCTAACTTTTAGTGAATAATCACTATGGCAAATCCCTAGATTGTTATAACCAAATCGAATATGTGCTATCGATCCATTCTTTCTTTTTTATCCGTTTAGACGGCTAAAATGTCGGCAATTTAGTAATTGATAGGTAAGGTTATGCCGTTTGCTTCACTGAATGCACTGACGAGTCCGCTAAGTGCTCAACAGGTTCAAGACTTACAGAAACTGGTGAGTCAATTAAACCCCATCCAACAAGCATGGGTAAGTGGCTTTTTAGCAGGCTCTGCACAAACGGCTGGTGTTCAATTACCAAGCGTTGCCGCGGCAAGTGCTGCACCTTCAGTGCTGACCATCTTGTTTGCGTCGCAAACCGGCAACGCGAAAGGCGTGGCTGGCAAATTGAAAGCTGCTGCCGAGCAACTTGGCCTGAGCGTCAATTTGCAAGATATTGCCAGCTATAAAACTAATGGCTTAGCCAAAGAGCAGCATCTCATTATCGTCACTTCAACCTATGGTGAAGGTGAGCCGCCAGAGTCAGCTGTGAGTTTCCATAAGTTCTTGTTTGGTAAAAAAGCGACTGCTCTACCGCAGCTGAATTTTGCTGTACTTGGCTTAGGCGATAGCTCTTACGAATTTTTCTGCCAAACCGCAGTTGATTTTGACAGTCAATTGGCGAAATTGGGCGCAAACCGCCTGCAAGCGCCAGCTTTACTCGATGTTGATTACGACAGTGGCGCCGCAACTTGGCAAGCAGAAGTATTGGCCAAGTTCCAACCGCTGTTGCAAAGTGCACCACAAGCGGCGACAACTGCTGCGGCGCCAGGTTCTGGCCATGCTTCTGCATACAGCAAGCAGCAGCCACTAGTTGCGGAGCTTTCGGTCAATCAAAAAATCACCGGCCGCACCTCGACTAAAGACGTTCGCCACATCGAGATTTCACTGGCTGATTCCGGACTGACTTATCAACCTGGCGATGCTTTGGGTGTGTATTTCCAAAATGACCCAGCCTTAGTGCAAGCGATTTTAACTGCAACCGGCATAGATCCGACAAGCGTGGTGAGTTTAGATGCGGTTGGTGAAGTGACAATTGAGCGCGCGTTAATCGACAGTTTAGAGCTGACGCAGTCATACCCAAGTTTCTTGGAAAAATACGCAAGTAACACCGGCAATAGTGAGCTGCAAAGTATCGCTGCCGATAAAACTGCAGCTCGCGAGTTTTTAGCCACTCGGCAAACGCTCGATGTGATTTTGCAATATCCAGGCAGCTTAACTGCGCAACAACTGGCGGATAGCCTACGCAAACAACAACCGCGGCTTTATTCAATTGCCTCAAGCCAAGCGGAAGTTGGTGAAGAAGTGCATTTAACTGTTGGCGTGGTTCGTTACGATGCCTTTGGTGCCAGCCATTTAGGTGGTGCATCGGGTTATTTGGCTGAGCGTTTAGCGGAAGGCGAAAGCGTGCGGGTTTTTGTCGAGCATAACGACAACTTCCGATTACCTGATCACGATACACCAGTGATCATGGTTGGTCCTGGTACCGGTATTGCTCCGTTTCGGGCCTTCTTGCAAGAGCGCGACAACGCTGGTGCAACTGGGCAAAACTGGCTGTTTTTCGGCAATCCGCATTTTACCCAAGACTTCTTATATCAAGTTGAATTACAAGATTATCTAAAACGTGGCGTACTGGCTAAACTCGATGTGGCTTTTAGCCGTGATCAGGCGCAAAAAGTGTATGTCCAAGACAAACTGTTGGCGAAAGGCCCAGAGGTCTGGGACTGGCTGCAACAAGGCGCGCATCTATACATCTGCGGCGATGGCAGCAAGATGGCACGCGATGTCCACGAGGCGTTGGTGCAAATTGCCGTAAACCATGGCGGCTTAAGTGCCGAAGATGCGGCAGAATATTTTGAACAACTGCGCGAGAGCAAACGTTACCAGAAGGATGTTTATTAATGACAAAGCCAACGCAATACCCAATTAATCCAGATCTGCAGGTGCAGGGCGCTTTGTCTGATAACGAACGTCTGAAAACGCAAAGTCAGCATTTACGCGGCACTATTACCACAGATCTACAAAACGAAATTACCGGTGGCTTCACCGGAGATAACTTCTTATTGATTCGTTTTCACGGCATGTATCAACAAGATGACCGCGATATTCGCGCTGAACGTGCTGAGCAAAAACTGGAGCCATTACATAATGTAATGCTGCGGGCGCGGATGCCTGGTGGCATCATTAAGCCAGAACAATGGCTGGCTATCGACAAGTTCGCCAGCGAGAAAACTCTGTACGGCAGCATTCGTTTGACCACTCGGCAAACCTTCCAATTTCATGGGGTCTTTAAACCGAATATCAAACCGATGCACCAGATGCTCAATAGCATTGGTATTGATTCGATTGCCACTGCCGGTGACGTGAACCGCAACGTGTTATGTACTTCTAACCCTGTTGAATCGGTACTACATCAGCAAGCTTATGAGTGGGCAGCGAAAATCTCCGAACATTTGTTGCCAAAAACCCGCGCTTACGCGGAAATCTGGTTGGACGAAGAGAAAGTCGAAACCACAGAAACTGAACCGGTATTGGGTGATTCCTACTTGCCGCGCAAGTTCAAAACAACAGTGGTGATCCCGCCACACAACGATGTCGATGTGCATGCGAACGACTTAAACTTTGTTGCTATTGCCGAAAATGGTCAGCTGGTTGGCTTTAACGTGTTGGTCGGTGGCGGTTTAGCGATGACGCACGGCGACAAAGCAACTTACCCACGTCGTGCGGAAGACTTTGGTTTTATTAGCCTTGAGCACGTATTAAAAGTGGCTGAGCATGTGGTCACAGTGCAACGTGACTATGGTGATCGGGTCAATCGTAAAAACGCCAAGACCAAATACACCATCGACCGTATTGGTGTGGAGAGCTTTAAGCAAGAAGTAGAAAAACGCGTTGGTGTTGCTTTTGCGCCAAGCCGTCCTTATGAATTTACCCATCGTGGCGACCGCTTTGGTTGGGTTGAAGGTATTGATGGTAAACATCATTTAACGTTATTTATCGAAAATGGTCGCTTGTTGGATTACCCAGGCAAACCGCTGAAAACCGGCGTGTCTGAAATTGCGAAAATCCATAAAGGTGATTTCCGCATGACCGCTAACCAGAACCTGATCATTGCTGGCGTTGCACGTGAAGACAAAGCACAGATTGAAGCGCTGGCGCGAGCGCATGGTTTGTTAGAAGACAGCGTGACCGAACAGCGGAAAAACTCGATGGCCTGTGTGTCAATGCCAACTTGTCCGCTGGCGATGGCTGAAGCTGAGCGCTATTTGCCAACCTTAGTGACTCATGTGGAAGGCATTTTGGCCAAACATGGGATTGCTGAAGATCATATTATTCTGCGAGTAGTCGGCTGCCCGAATGGTTGTGGCCGTGCGATGTTGGCTGAAGCTGGTTTAGTTGGTCGTGGTCCTGGCAAGTACAACTTGTATTTGGGTGGTAACACTGCCGGCACCCGTATTCCGAAGTTGTATTTGGATAACGTCGCAGAAGCAGAAATTCTAGCAACCCTAGATCAATTAATCGGTCGTTGGTCGCTTGAGCGTAATGCCGGTGAATGCTTCGGTGATTTCGTCATTCGCGTTGGTGTCGTTGCCGAAGTGAAAGTCAGCAAAACCGACTTCCACGCCTAGTCGGTTTACCGCGAAATCCTTGGAGCATGACTTCGAGGATTTCGCGGCGGTGCAAGTTCAATGCAAGCTCAATCCAAGGTCAATTATGAGTAAGTATCAGCAGTTATTAGCTCAAGATAGCGCCACGCAACAAGCTTGGCTTACTGAATTAAATCAAAAGCTTAGCTCAATGACTGCGCAGCAACGAGTGGAGTTTGCGCTCAATGAGTTACCCGGCACGCATATGCTGAGTTCAAGCTTTGGAATTCAAGCGGCTGTGATGCTCCATCTGTGCACCCGCGTTTCGCCAAATTTGCCGGTGGTGCTCACTGATACTGGGTATCTATTCCCAGAAACTTATCGGTTTATTGATGAATTGCAGGACAAGTTACAGCTGAATTTGCAGGTGTATCGAAGTAAGCTAAGCCCAGCTTGGCAAGAAGCTCGTTATGGCCAGTTGTGGACCACCGCAGATGGTCTTAAGCAATACAACCAATTGAATAAGGTTGAACCAATGGCGCGCGCGCAGCAGGAACTTGCCGTGCAAACTTGGTTTAGTGGTCTGCGTCGTAGTCAAAGTTCGACACGCGCCGATACCCAAATTATCAGTATCCAGCGTGGGATAGTGAAGTGTTGTCCAATTGTCGAATGGAGCAATAAAGACATTCACTATTACTTACAAGACAATAACTTGCCTTATCATCCATTATGGGAGCAAGGGTACGTTTCCGTTGGCGATACTCACTCAACTCGGCCGCTCGAGCTTGGTATGAGTGAAGAAGATACCCGCTTCAACGGCCTTGGTCGCGAATGCGGTTTACACACCAGCGGCGATGGCATTTAGCGCTATCGTCGTGGCTCTGAAGTTAGTAACTACCTGACCATACTTAATTTTTTCTCATAGCGTTCGCGGCTACTAGCATCATAGGCATAGGGTTCGCCCTGTTTCAGGACGTCGACTGCTTTGCGCTCTTGTCCCAATTCCACATAAAGTTTTGCCAACTGCAGATTCACATGATGTAAGTAAGGCGCAACGTTGACTAGCTTTTGATAAAACTTGGCAGCTTGGGTAAATTCGCGCTTTTTGCGGAATTGTTCGGCTAAGTAATACCAAGCATAAGGATTGTCGTCGTCGGTGACCTCCATCAATGCCTGTAGCCGTTTTTGTAAAGCGACATCCTTTTTTTGTTCAGCGAGGCGAAGGTAATTTCCGACAATCAGCACAGAATTTTTCGGTTGCTTAAGCCCATGTTCGAACCATTGTCGAGCGCTGGCTAAATCGCCCTGTTGGCGGTAAATCACCGCGATGAGATTAACGCTGGGGCTGTAATTTGGGTCTAGCTCTAATGCTTTCATGCTAAGCCAGTAGGCTTTACTTGGATCTTTGGCCAATAACGCATCCGCGGCTAAGTTGTTGTAAACCACCGCTAGAAAATGCTGGCCGTCGAACATCTCGCCGACGCGGTCGAGCGGATCAGATAAATAATCAATAATGACAGCATCCCGTTGGCTGTAGGTCGAATTCGCATTTTTTTTCGGGGCTAACACATAACTTTGCACATGATTTGAACTTAGTGCGAGATCATCGCGAAAGCCAAGCATAGGTTCACTGTAACTGGCTCGATATGCGACTTCGATATCCACTGCTTTGGCGAGCGCGGCCACCACGAGTGCCAAACTGACGCAGTTGCCCGTCTTTGTTGCCAACGCAGTTGTTGCAGGTAAATTGGCACCGTCAAAACGAAATTGTCCAATATCCCGCGCCAGGTAATTAAACACACGTTCTCTTGGTGCATATTCTGCTTGGGCTTCACTTTCGAAAAAGCTCATAAATTCAGCGCGTTGTTCAGCAGTTAACGTTAGCAAGCTTTCCGGTTGGATGATGTTTTGGCCTGTTTGGAAGACCGAAGTTGGTGTTTTAGGTAACGCCGATTGTCGCGAAGCATTGGTGGCGCAGCCAACGAGAGTCAAAATCAATAAGACTATGAATGGTGATATCAGAGGTAACAATGACATCCCTGGTCGCTCTGCACTTAGCTGCATTTCAACATTCCTTGGAAATTTAGGATCGCAGTTTGGTTAAATAGAACTGCAACTTGTTTGCAAATAAATTACATCAAGTTTCTTGAAAACAACATAGATAATTGGCTTTGCGTGATACCGGAATAATGCTCATCGACTTATTGAGTGAATGCCAGCTATTTTTCATTGGTGCTTGGTGTAGCTTAGTGTTGGATGTTTTACAAAAAAGTATATTTAAGGTAAATTATTGAAAAAATTTTTTATGGATCGAAAATGAAAGGATTGATTTTAATCGGATTTTCTCTGGTGTCAGCCGGTGCTGTTGCAAACCAAGATTCAGTCACTGTTGAAGGCGGGTTTGGCCGTTTTCACATCAAGCAAGCGGAAAGTTTTGCAAGGACCCCCGGCATTTTGACTTCAAGCAATGCTGATATTTCGGCGGGGTACCTTGAAGTTGGAACTAGCGTGCGTCTGAATTCGTTTATTGATGTGTATGGCTCGTTTGGCGGCTCGGGCAGGCAAAACATCAACAAATCTACGGTGTTATTGGAAGATAGCGAAAAACAATACCTGACAAGCTATTACACTGAAATTGAAGGGAAACAGCTCTATTTATCCACCGGATTAGATATTCACACATCACAACAAGATACAGGTTTAAGCGCCGGTGCCCGCATTGGCTATTCAATGTTTCAACAAAGTTTTAGTGTGCAACAGGCTTTAACTAGCAGCACTGATCCGGCGTTGAAAGATCAAGAGAATATACTGCAAACTCTGAATGAATCGCAGTTGAAATTTGTACCTGTGTACGGTGTGTATTTGCAGTACCAATTCAATAAAAACGATAGCGTGCGTTTAGCCGTGAATACCGTAACCATTGATTTAGATACTGAAGAGTTGTCGCTGAAAAACCCATTAAACGTCAACATCGAACAAGAAATTCTGATGGGCGGATTGTTGTTCACTCATCGCTACTAGTTTCGAGCCTGGCGCAGTCTAATCGTTCTTGACTAAATTGTACGCGTTTGTGAATCTAGTGTAGGTGATGGATTTTGTCGCCCGTCACACAATAAGATTGTATAAATTAAAAAAGTCGCAAAGGAATTGAGAATGCTAAAAAATATGATCGCTTTTGTCGCTACAGCGGCATTACTTGTTGGGTGCGTTACCCCGAAGGCTTATGTTGATCCTAATTATGTCAAAGTTACCGCAGCTGATATCAAGCCTGTAGCGAAGAAACACAAATCGAAAGTTGAAGTTGAATTTAAATCAAATGGTGAATTGAAGCCTGCAGTGCATGATGTTTTGCACGCTAAAGTTGTGATGGCAGTTCGTAATACGGGCGTGCTGGAAACTGATGGCGCGGCCGGCGATTTTAACATTATGGTCGTAGTGAATAACGTCGCAGACACCGGTGACGCAGCAAGTAAAGGCTTTATGACGGGTCTGACGCTTGGTGCTGCGGGTTCAGTTGTAACCGATTACTATGAAATATCAATCAGTTACACTGATGGTGCCGGTGAGAAAAAGCAAAAGAGTTATAAACACGCTTTACACACCACCATTGGTAACAAGGAAGCACCGTTTCCGAATGTTACACCAACCACAGTTGATGGCGGTTTTGATATTATCATTCAACAGGTGCTGTTGAATTTTGTCGCAGATTTGCAAAAAGAAGGCAAGCTAACAAGGGTTCCGTACTTGCGGACTGTTGCACCTTAACAGTTGCGGATGTAAACAGAGCACCGCGGAACGTCGGGCAAACAGCTAAGTCTGCTTGCGTTTAAATTAGGCCAGCCATCGACCAAGATGGGCTGGCCTTTTTGTTTTTAAACCGCTGTAAATCCTACAACCTGAGGTTCCATCCGCATCCAGGTTGAGCTGCGACTAGCAGCTACGACTGTTAGATACCCTATACGAAAACTGCTAGGCCAGCAGTCTTTGCCAGCAACCGATTTTTCTCTCCTACCGTTTATCCGCCAAATTGACAGTTTGCTCCCGAAAACAACCGATTGTCGCCTGGGCCAGCAGAGTCGTTTTTTTGCTTTTACTATGTTCATCATCAAGTGACGCAAACTACTAATTGCAAGGGAAATAAACATGAACACATCAATCAAAAACACGATTCTTCCATTCACAATGCTGGCGTTAATCACGTCTGGTGCGGTTCTCGCAAATGATATCCCTGCTGAGGTCATGGCAGATTATCAAGCCGGTGTACAAGGTGATGCGGCAGCAAATGCTCGGGCAATTAACGCTTTATCTGAGTTGCAAAAACAGCAGCCAAAAGATGCATTGACTATTGGTTTGTTGGGCAGCAGCGAAACCGCCGGAGCGCGTTATGCCGACCAACCATGGGAAAAAATGCAGCTCAGCGAAAAGGGTTTAGCGAAGTTGGATAAGTCGCTGATTTTAGTTAGAAAGCAACCGACGGATGCCGCTTCTGCTGCAGTGCAAATGCAGATCAACGTGACAGCAGGTTGCACTTTTATCAGCGTACCTCCGATGTTTAATCGCTTCGACCAAGGCTACCGTTTACTAGAAACCACAGTCAATTCAGCTGGTTTCTCACACTCACCAGCACGTGCTCAAGTGAAAGCTTATATGTGTGCAGCACAAGCAGCGGTGCAACAGGGTGATAAACAAAAAGCGGCTGAATACTTACAACAAATTGTGACGCTGGCACCGCAAGGTCCGCATCTGGCGATGGTTGACCAACTAAAAGCAAAAATCGGGGAGTAATCAGATGCTGCGCTTTGCCAATTTAACCAAGTCCTACCTGACCGGGACCACAGAAGTTCAGGCGCTGAAAGGTGTGAGTGCTCATATTGAACAAGGATCAACTGTCGCGTTGTGTGGTCCATCGGGCAGTGGTAAGTCAACTTTGTTAAACATCTGCGGCTTATTAGACCCAGATTATCAAGGCGAATTGTACCTTGGTGGTGAATTGGTTCCGGCAAATGCACAGGCATTAACTTCCATCCGCCGTGAGAAAATAGGATTTATCTTTCAAAGATATAACCTAATTCCAGTGATGTCGGCTTTTGAAAATATTGAATACCCGCTGCTGATGTTAGGCATTTCAAAAGCGGAGCGTTATGAGCGGGTCGCTCGCATGATTGACGCGGTTGGGCTTGGCAAATTTGCCAAGCAACGACCAGACCGCCTCTCTGGTGGTCAGCAACAACGAGTTGCCATCGCCAGAGCGTTAGTGAAAGAACCACGGTTAGTTATTGCAGATGAACCAACCGCGAATTTAGATACGCCGACCGCACATTTAGTCATTGATCTAATGCGTGATTTAGGCAGAGAAGTTGGCAGTACTTTTATTATAGCTACCCACGATCACCGCATGACAGACCGCTGCGATCGGGTAATTGAACTGAGCGACGGCCATTTAACAGAACAAACAAAACCAGCATTGCAGCTGGCCTGGGGGTAAATCATGCGTTGGGTCCACTTTGCTTTTTTGAACGTGTTACGGAATGGTCGTCGGTCGTTCTTCACCATTTTGGTCACTGCGATTGCGATGACCGCGATTTTAGTGAGTAGTGGTTTTGCGTTGTTTACCTACCATTCGTTGGCAGAAAAAGCGGCGCGTGATGAAGGGAACCTAACCATCACGCACCCAAGATTCTTCACTGATGAAGAAGATGTGCCGATGCAATATGGCCTGAGCAATTTTGAACATATCCGCGACGAATTGTTGGTGGATGATGAAGTGAAAGCAGTGCTACCTCGCATCAATTTAAGTGGCTTGGTCAGCAACGGCGAAAAGACTGCGATTTTCTTAGGTCTTGGTGTTGAAGCAAGCGAATTCCAGGTGAAAGGGCCATTTTTGAATATGTTAGCGGGTTCGCCATTAAGCGGAGTCACTAGTGATGATGCGGTACCAGAAGTCGTGTTGGCCCAAGGTTTAGCGCAGAGCATGAAAGCAAAAGTTGGTGACAACATCACGCTAATGGCAACGACCACAGATGGTGCGCTCAATGCCTTCGATTTTGTGGTCAAGGGGATTTATACCACTGGTGTGCCTGATTTAGATAAGCGTCAACTGTACATCGACCTGGCAAGTGCGAAATCGTTAATCAACACCGAGAAAGTCAGTAGCGTTGCGGTATATCTGTTCGATTTGGACAAAACGACTGAGAAATTAGCAAGTGTCGCCGCTTTAGATAATACAGTTGCAGTGACTCCTTGGTGGCAACGTGCGTTTTACTTCCAATCTGTGCAAGCTTTGTATAACCGGATCTTTGGTTTGTTAGGTGTGATGATGGTGTTACTGGTGTTCTTCTCGATTTCAAACACCATGAGCATGACTGTGACAGAACGCACCCGTGAAATTGGTACCATCGCAGCAATGGGTTGTTACCGTGGTGAAATTATTCGTAACTTCCTGATGGAAGCTGGCATTATCGGTATTGCCGGCGCTATCGCCGGGGTTGTTATCGCAGGGATTGTCACTTGGGCACTGTTAGTTTTAGGTTTGGAAATGCCGCCACCACCAGGCAGCAGCCAAGGTTACCCGTTAACGATTGAGTTCTCTTGGCCGTTAGCTTTGATCACCAGCGCTATCCTGACTTTAGTCTGCGTGCTGGCAGCGTTGAAAGCAACGTGGCAAGGGTGTAACAAAACCATCACTGATGCGCTGAGTTATGTGTAATTAGGACGAAGCAAAGTAATCTCACAGAAACCGCGGCGACCTGCCGCGTTTTCTTTTTGCGTCAATGACTAAGCATTGTTTGCTGCGCTTTACACATTGGTAATATCTTGCAAACGTTTAAGGGTTGCTTTTAGCGCGAACAAAATTTAGCATTGACAGAATAATCATAAAATTCATTAACTTTTAACAATCGCCTGTCAGGATCCAAAATAAGGGTCCGTCCCGGTATTCCTACAACTGATCACCTGCGAAGCAGGATTTTATCAACCACTGGGGCTTTGTAAGTTGTATCCGGACTATGAGAATTTATAAGACCGAAAACTGGACTTTCAACGAAAATAATCAAGAGCTTATTTTTGCCGACGGCACTGTTCGGCAATTACCCTCTCGCTTGAGTCGTTGTTTAAAAACTCTGTTGGATGCCAAGGGCGAAACGGTTGATTATGACCAGTTGCTGCAAGTCGTCTGGGGAACCTCCTTTCGCGATGCTAGTACCATTTCTTCGGTAATTTCGGAATTACGCAAACTGTTGGGTTGCGGGCAATCTGACAAAAAATTTATCGTCACTGTGCCAAAAAAAGGTTACCGCTTTTTGGGTTATGACACTGGTAGTTGGGTTGAACACCAAGAACATGCTTCGGAAATACCACATCAAGGTAAAAACAGTCTGTTAGAGCCTGTGGAATTGCAACTAAGGCCTGAATTGGCAATTGCTGCTGACGCGCAACCCATATTCAGTTCGCAATTAGCATCTGCCATGTTGCTTGATCCAACGAGCCAAGCACGACGCCGCTGGTTTGGTCTCTCTATCGTGCTGACCTTGTTATTGCTTGCAATGTTTTCATTGCCACTCATTTTTAAAAGTAACGAACAGACCGATCTAGTCTTAGCTAATGTGCCAGTGCAGTATCAGCAACAACGCATTCTAACTTTTGAACCGGGACGAGAGGCTGAATTTGATGTCAGCTTTAATCAACAATGGTTGGCGTATGTGCAAGAGCAAAATAATCAAAAACGGATTATTTTGAAGCACTTACCAACTGGGAATTTATCATATTTGCCAGGGCAAACTGGGGCTGAGCTCACCTCGCCAACCTTTTCTCCAGATGCAACCACATTGTTATATCAGCGCCATCAGCCAAGTGGCTGCGAAGTGTGGCAAATGCAATTAAATCAACAGGGTGTGGTTGCTGATTCCGCGAGAAAGCTGACAGATTGTGGCATCGGAGAAGCTTGGTCAACCTTGGCATATTCACCAGATGGCACCAGTATTATCTTTGCTCGCAATGATAAAGTTTCTGAACCATTTCGTTTATTTAGACGCGACTTGCAAACGGGTTATGAGCGCAATATCACTTCGCCATCGTCCTCTGGTCGCGGAGATTATTCCTTTGCATTATCGCCGGATGGCGCTCAGTTAGCCTTTATTCGCAACGAGCATTGGAAAGCGTCGACCGTTTGGCTACTGCATTTAGCCAGTGGTGAAACCAAGCAGTTGTTTTCACGGCCTTATCTGATGTACCGCTTAAGCTGGCTCGATGACCGGCAACTGGTGTATACCAGCCCAGAACAAAAAGTCTATGGCTTTGATTTAGCCGTGAATCAGCACCAAGTGCTGGCCACTTTGGCTGAGCCAGTGAATTACCCGCTGATCCGCGAGCAAAATCTCTATCTGACTCAAGGCCGCAGCACCTTAGCTCGATTGTGGCAATTGGATTTGGCAACAGGGGCCTTGCAAACTTTGACCGATAGTCAATATATCGACCGCGATCCGGCGCCGAGCCATAACGGTTCAACCTATTTTATTTCGAACCGCTCAGGGACCAGCGCGATCTGGCAATTGGACGCCCAAGGCTTACGCCAGTTACCGCCAATCCCGGTTGGAAGTGAACTAAAAAACCTACGAGATTTAAGCGATGATTCCCTATTGGGTTTGCTGGATGGACGGCTAGTACGTATCGACAAAACCAGCACGCAATTGCAATTTTTGACGGATAAAGCCCAGCAAATTGATAGTTTTTCGCTATCGCCACAGCGCGATAAGGTATTGTTTTCACACGAACTTAATGAAGTTTGGTTTTTGGAGCAGTTCAATATTTCCGAACAGCAGCTAGATTTGCTTGGGATCCAAGGATTTACCGCACATTTTTGGCAAGGTGATTTGCTGTACACCAAGTTTCGTCAACCTGGGCTTTGGCGCTATAACTTAAAACAAGGCGCAGAAACATTGTATGTAGCTGATTTTGAGAGCTATGCGGCAAGCAGCTGGGCTATCGCAGGCGAGCTACTGATTAATACCGCACCTGGCAAGTTACAGATCTATCGTATGCAACCAAACTCTGGTGAGTTGATCCGAGAAATTCAACTCAAAGGTAGCGCTAGAAATCTGGTGTGTAGTGAAAAGCATTGTACCTTAGATATTTTTGGCAGTGGCGAGACTGAAGTTATTCAGCTCACCCCCGCCAAAAATAATGATTAACGTCGTTGTTTTGCCAAACGTTTTTCAACCTGGCGTTGCTCCCATTCCTTGCCGAATAGGTTAAAGCCATCAAAGGTATTAATACCGTGCATCACGATGCCAATACCCCAGCCCGCGGCTGGCCACAATGCCCACAGATAGCCCGGTGATAGCAGAATATTTGCCGTTAGTAACAAGCCGACAATCACCCCGTACTGGATCAAGTGGGAATAAAAAGATTTCACCCCTTGAACATATCTCACTGCCGCCATTTCTTGATTGTGCATAATAAACTCCTAGTAATATCAAATGGTTTAGCAAGCATGATTCGCTTGCTGTAAATACACCGCGGCGCGACTGTAGGCCGCAGTGAGTAAAGGCACATCGAGATCTTGCGCATTCGCTTGGCGCAGCATTTCGCCAAATAACGCATCGGCTTCAATCTGCCGTTTTGCTTGCATGTCTTTGTACATCGAAGCGCTAAAACGCGATTGCGGATTTAAAAAGGCATCTTTGGCCAGTTTGTCGGCACGTCGACTGACAGCAAAACCACAAGCTGCGGCAACACTTTGACATTCGGCGAGCAAGCGTTGCACCACTTGCTGACCTTGGGCAGTTTGGTTGATTTGGCCGATATCGCCTTGCAACAAACAAGTTGCACCGGCCAAAGTATTAATAAACACAAACTTTTCCCAAAGTTCTTGCACAATGTTGCTGCTATCGCGCACTACAAAACCACCTTGCTGCAGCGTGCTCAGCAGTTGCTGATATTGCGTGTCATGCTTCAACAAGTCAGAGGTATTCTCTGACGTGCCTTGATAATGACCGAGCGTCAGTTCATGGATTTGATTGAGATGGCAGATCTCGCCACGCTCGCCAAGCACTGCACTGATGTTGCAATACCCAGCGAGTAAGTGCGCTTGCGGTAGTGCACTTTGCAATTGAGCATAATGGGCAAGGCCGTTAAGTAGCGGCAGCACCAGGCAATGTTCGGGCAGCGATTTTGCCAAGACTTCCAAACATGCGGCCAAGTCATAAGCTTTGCAGCACAGCAGCACTACATCAGCCGCAGGCAGCGGCTGATCAATAGTGCAACTGGTAACAGGGATGTGCACATCGCCACGGGGACTTTGGATCTGTAACCCATGTTGTTTGAGTTGTTGCTGCCGAGCGGCGCGGACTAAAAAGGTCACATCGACGCCATTTGCCGCCATCCGTCCACCAAAGTAGCCACCAACAGCGCCACAACCGACCACCAGCACTTTCATTGCGATGTCCTTAGCGTGCAGCTTGTTGCTGATAAGCAGCAAGTAGCGCAAACACCGGAATACCTTCGATGCTCATGCCTTCATAGTTGCAGCTGCGGATGGCAAAGTTGTGCAAGTTTGCTTCCGACAACGACGATCCGGCCAAATTAACCCGTTTTAATTGCGAATTTTGGCAGGAAACTTGTTCAAGCGAAGAATCATCTAAATTCACTTTGGTTAACGCCGAGCCGGCAAAATTTACCTGATTTAGCTGTGAGTTTTTCGCTTCGACTTCGTCGAATTGGCTGGCCGACATGTCAACATTTAACAATGCTAAGCTGTGTTCGCAGTTTTCTAATTTAATGGTGTTCATGAATCGCTTCCTTAAATGCAGTTTAATTGCAGTTTTTGATTAAAAGTGTGGTAAATCTCGCGCCAGTTTTGGTCAAAGTCATCGCCATCGACTGAGTCGAAAATGAATAAGCCTTGGAAGTCAGTGCAATGGGCTGCCGCAGCGCTGAATTTGCCGGCACTGACATCAATTTGGCGTAACTGAATATTGCTCTTGGCAAAATCTTGTGGGGCTGCAGAACTAACCACAAAGCCAGATAAATGGCTGCGAATGCCGATAAGTCCGGCCAAATGTTGTGGTTTAGAGCTTGGTGTTGGGATTAATTCTGGCTGTTCAGCCGCTAAAGCCAAGGCGGCGAAGTTGTAGTTAATGCCAAACTGCGATTCAATCATCCAAACGATGCCACCACCGCCTGGGCGCAGCCCGACTTCAACAAACACAATTTCGCCTTTGGGAGTGACAAAACACTCTAAATGGGTCACACCCTGCTGCAGTTGTAGCGCTTGGTTCACTTCATTGGAGTGGGCAATGAGTCTTTGTTTAAGCTCTTCATTTTCAACGATAACACTGACAAATGGCGCACCTGAACTGAACTCAATATTGCTCATTCCTGGCAGATATGCGGCGGCGGCAGTCAGTTGGGCAATGCCATCAATGACGAGAGCATTGACGTGATATAAGTCCCCTTCAATGAATTCTTCGGCCTCAAACTCTTCGAGTTCGGACATATGTTGCTGTTCCCAAAGCGCCAGCTCATCTTCTCGAGTGATAAAAACCACTTGCTTGCTGCCAAGGCCATCGACAGGCTTAATCACTAAGCGACCATAATGTTGCAGCAAACGACGAACAGTTTGAGTTTCGCTGCAAGAGACAAATTGTGGAACTCTGATCCCCGCAGCCATCAGTTGTTGCTTCATCCGCACTTTGTTGCGAAACCAGCTCGCTTGCTCCGGTTGCATGCCTGCAAGCCCTAGCAACTGGCGCAACTCGGCGGCTAGCTCGACGTTGGATTCATCCAATGTGGTGACACCATCGAATTGATATTGCTGATGAAGTTGTAAAACTTGCTGTTTCAGTTGCTCATCGTCTTTCCAGCGCACGGTTTCCAAAATCTCAGCGCCCGGCAGCGACTCAAACTGCGCGCGATTACCGCGGTCGACCAACAACACACAACGGCAAGGCAGTTGGCTTAAAATGGATTTTTGTTGCAAATCATAGAAGGTCCGGGCATCACCACGCACCAAAATCAATAGGGTTTTCATAGCGCTTCCTTAAGATTGAGCAGTTGCCATTTTCGCCATGGCTTGACTGCGGTAGTAGTTCGGATATTTATCACTTAGCACAATGACGCAGGCCAACGAGCAGTATGTGCAAGCCAGACTGAGCCACGGGAATTGATGTTCGGCTAGCATGACCAAGCCGTTAAAGGCAAAGCCCGCACACCAAAACAACGCGATATGGCGATTTATCGTCATAAAGATTGGGTGTTCCCAGTATTCCGACGGGGTATGCAGTCGGGCATGGGTTAACGTAAAGGGTTTTCCTACCAACACGGTCAGCAGCGCAGTAATCGCGAACAGGCCGTAGCAAATAGGGGCGGCATATACAATGCCGTAATAGGAATATTGAAAATAACTGTTTAGAAACAAAGCGCTAAACACAATGGTTGACATCCATGACAGCGGATTGCCGGCCTTAAGATAAGTCCAACCAAACCAAGTCTGCAGCAGGAAAAAGCTGATCCAAGCAAGATTGATAAGCTCTAAACTGCCAAAACGCAGCACCATACTAAAGACAAACCAAGGCCCAATGCCGAGCAATAATTTACGCAGCATGATGGCTTGCTCCAGCTTGACTGGCAGCAATAATGCCTTTGCACAACAAGCCAACTTGTCCCTGACTGATACTAAATTGCCACCCTTGGGCATGCGCCTGGAACTGGCAGCAGTAATCGGTGCCGGGTAACATCGGCTTTTGCAGACGCAGATTACGCAGCTGCCATGCGCCGACCAACAAACCTTTTTCCGCCAACAAATGACGCACTAATCCCAAAATCAATGAGGCTGGTGCGACAGCAAAACCAGGAAAATGCTCTGCAAGTAATGGACACTCGGCATTTAGGTCAAAAGTAAAACTAAAAGAACTGTTCGCCAGCTCTAGACTAGCAGCGCTCAATTCAGCGCTGTCAGCCCAGCGGCCGCCGCTAAATAAACTGCCTGCCGCAGCTTCTGCTGCAGGTCGACAAAATGGCGTACTAAACAACAACGCCGGTTCTGGGTGGATAGTCATATCGGGTTCTCCAATTTGCGTGGGCAAAACATAGAATTAAATTAAGGCGACTGTGAGTTCAGCTGCCGCCACGGCTGCACCAGCATGACTGACCGAAACCTTGACGCGTGCTGCGTGACCAAAGGCTTCGGCTTGGCAAATCACCTCAAACTGTTGGCTGGTCAATTGCTGCAATTGCGTGAAAGATTGCACTGCGACCGGCAGTACGCGGGCATTCGCCGCAGTACCACCTTGGATCACAGTGCGGCCTAAGCGCACTGCAGCCTGATGAATGCCTTCGAGCAGCAAACTGCCTGCGTCGATCTTGAGTTCACCTTGGTAAGCGGCTAAATCCAGACGCCCCGATGCTTGCTGGGCTGATTGCAACTGCAATGGGCCGCAGATCGCTAAGAAATTTGAGGACATAACAAAGCCTTTTAACGTAAGTCGATGATTGATTGATGTTTGTTTCGGCCCGACAAGGTCGCAGCAGCGGCTGGATGCAATTCAACACGCACAGTGCCAGCTTGTTTGTCCAAGGCTTCTTTGATTTCGGCATGGCCAAGTAACTGCTGCAGAACTGCGTCGTTCACCGACTGAGTTTCTCTGGCGTAGTGGCTAAAGTTATCGGTAAGCACCCGGACCAAAAGCTCATCTCTGCCAGCCACATCAGTACTTAGCTGCACTTCCACTAAGGCGTCGGTTTGTTGCAAGCCGACAGCAACTAACTGGCGAACTGTTTTGAGCTCAATCAAATTGCCAATGAAGTTAAAGGCGTTATCCGCGCGGTCGATGCCATGCAAAAACGTCATTGCGCCAACATGGCAAAGTTCTAGCTGATCGCCACTGTCATAACGCACAACGGGTGTTGGCAAACTAGGGTCTAGCGAAGTGATGAGTAAGCGGCCATTTGGCGCACGTTCGACGAAAAAGGCGTTATCTCGCACCAAATAGC